>CAWFSD010000025.1:0-116498 GCA_963818245.1 uncultured Planctomycetota bacterium | reverse complement strand
GCCGATGGTCTCCTGGAAGTCGAAGGCGGTGCGGAACTCGCCGGCCATGGCGCGGATCGCCGCGCGGTCGCGCTCGATGCCCATGGGCGCCGCCTGCAGCGCCGTCCACGCCGTCGACGGGCTCGGCGCGAGCGTCACTGCCGCACCGGTCGAAGTGCCGCCGCGCGTGGCGAGCGGGGCCTGCTCCAGCGGCCACGCGAACGGCCGCGCGATCGGCGCCGGACGCTCGCCGCAGGCGGTGAGCAGGAGCAGGGCGGCGAGCAGGGTGGGGGCGCGGAGGGGCATGGGGAGTACCTCGGGTGGTCAGTTTCGGCGGCCGCAGCGGGGGGTGCAATGGGGAGGGGAGAGGCGCTCGGCATGAGGCACGAGGCACGAGGCACGAGGCGCGAGGCGCGAGGCGCGAGGCGCGAGCGGACTGTCTAAGCGCTCATACGGTTGTGTCTTGGCACGGGTCACTGGTTCCGCATCAAGGCATGCGGGCCAGCGGCCAATGCCATCAAGCTAAGCTCTTCTCTGGTCTCTCTGGTGCTCTGTGTTCGATCGGCGGTCGGTACCACCCACCATCATTCCGGCTCGGCCGAACGGAAGATCAGACAGCGTCAGAGAACACAGAGCACCAGAGGGACCAGAGCCGCGAGAAAGACGACTCCTGGCTATCGTAGGAACGACCTTGTACGCATAGATTGATAGCATTGGCCAGCGGCCCGCGGTCCCAGGGGAGAAGGCTTGCGGACACGGGCGTCGTGGTGATCGCCGCGCGAATACAGTACAACGTGAGCGGCTTCGTCCGGCTCGCGCCTCGCGCCTCGCGCCTCGCGCCTCGCGCCCTCCCGCCCCCTCCCATCTGGTATACCCACCGCATCGGCATAGCATTCCGCCCCCCGGACCCCGCCATGAACCTGCCCCGCCTCGTGCCCAGTCCCCATCTCGCCGACGTGCGCTACGAGATCCGTGGCCCGCTCGCCCGGCGCGCCGATGAGCTCGCCAAGGCCGGCTTCGACATCATCAAGCTCAACGTCGGCAACCCCGGCGCGTTCGGGTTCCGCGCGCCGGAGTCGATGCGCCGCGCGATCATCGAGAACCTCGAGCACGCCGACCCGTACAGCCACCAGAAGGGCATCTTCCCGGCCCGCGAGGCGGTGGTGATGCAGCAGCAGAGCCGTGGCGTGATGGACGTCACGGTCGACGAGGTGTTCATGGGCAACGGCGTGTCCGAGCTGATCATGATCGCTCTGCGCGCGCTGCTCGCCGACGGCGACGAGGTGCTGATCCCCAGCCCCGACTACCCGCTGTGGACGGCGGCGACGGTGCTGAACGGCGGCAGGGCCGTGCACTACCCCTGCCCGCGCGCCGACGGCTACCTGCCCGACGTGGCGGCGCTGGAGCGGCTGATCACCCCGCGCACGCGCGCGCTGGTCATCATCAACCCCAACAACCCGACCGGCGCGGTCTACCCCAAGGCCGTGCTCGAAGAGCTGGTGCGCGTCGCCGAGCAGCACCAGCTGGTGATCTTCAGCGACGAGATCTACGACCAGATCCTGTACGACGGCGCCACCCACGTGCCGATCGCCACGCTCGCGAAGAACACCCTGGTGGGCACCTTCGGCGGCCTGTCCAAGGTCTACCGCGCCTGCGGCTACCGCGTCGGCTGGCTGTCCTTCAGCGGGCCCAAGTCGCACGCGAAGGACTACCTGCTGGCTCTCGATCTGCTCGCCGGGCTGCGCCTGTGCTCGAACGTGCCGGGCCAGTGGGCGGTGCAGACCGCGCTGGGCGGCCACCAGTCGATCTGGGAGCTGACGCGGCCGGGCGGGCGCCTGCACGAGTCGCGCCGCGCGGTCATGGACGGCGTCGCGCGCAGCCGCTACCTCGAGACCACGGTGCCGCAGGGCGCCATCTACGCCTTCCTCAACGTGAAGAGCGCGGTGCTGCCGGATTTCGACGACAAGCGCTTCGCCCTCGACCTGCTCGAGCGCAAGCAGGTCTTCGTCACGCCCGGTCACGGCTTCAACGTGCCCTACCACGATGCCTTCCGCATCACCCTGCTGCCGGACGAGAAGACCATGAAGGAGGTCTTCCTGCGCATCGAGGACCTGCTCGACACCTACGCCAAGGGCACGGGTGCGGTGAAGGCGTAGCCGCGAGGCGCGAGGCGGCATGGTCGTCCCGCAGGGCGTCGGGTCTCTGGCTGTGGGCTCCGCGACCGCGGCATGCGGCCTCAACGGGTGAGCACCCGCAGGCCCTGCACGATGCATTGGACCGTGCCTGGTGGATTACGTAAGCAATTAGTTAGCGCGCACTTGGAGATCTTGGACCGATGGCACGGAGACGGCTTCGGTCCTGGGCACCCTCCAAGGAACACGCCATGTCCACGCCTCCCACCAGCGGCGATCCCGTCGCGATCCTGGGCGAGCTGATCGCCAACATCAAGGTGGCCATGCTCACCAGCCTCGGCAGCGATGGCCACCTGCACAGCCGCCCGATGACCACCCAGGAATTCGCCTTCACCGGCGAGCTGTGGTTCTTCGCGGCGCGCAGCAGCCTGGTGCGCTGGGAGATCGCCCGGCACCCGCAGGTCAACCTGGCCTACGCGGCGCACGGCGATCACCGCTACGTGTCGGTGTCCGGCCACGCCCAGCTGGTCGAGGACCGCGGCAAGGCCGAGCGCCTGTGGAGCCCGTCCTACAAGCTGTGGTTCCCGGAGGGGCTGGACGATCCCAACCTGGCGCTGATCAAGGTCGCGGTCGAGCACGCCGAGTACTGGGACGCCCCCCGTGGCGTCATGGTCAAGGTCGCCGGCTTCCTCAAGGCCCTGGTCGGCGGCAAGCCGGCTGGCGGCGAGCGCGGCAGCCTGGACCTGCCGGCGGGGACGGCGGCGGGCAGCTGACCGGCCGGGGCCCAGCGGGGGACGGCGACCATTGCCTCGGGGGGCTGGCCATCTAGGCTCGGCCCCCCATTCCCCCCGACCGGCCCCCCGATCGGGGGTTTCCCGCGGAGCCTCCATGAGCGATCAACCCCAGCTGCCGGCTGCGCCCGTTCCCGGCGCGGTTCCGGCCAGCGGCGCCAAGCCCGCCAAGCCGGGTTTCGGCGTGCCCAAGTCCCAGCAGTTGACCCTCACCCAGCAGATCTACATCTGGCTGCTGGTGCTGGTCGTCGGCGTGATCTTCGGCGTGGGCTCCTCCTCGCTCAGCCTGCTCGGCAAGGGCACGATCGTCGCCGCCGGCGTCACGGAGGACGAGGTGGTGCAGCGCAGCGTGGTCGCCAACAAGCTGCAGGAGGCGCTGTCCCAGTTCACCGGGCAGGCCTACGCCTATCCCGAGCGCAACAAGAACGCCAGCCTGTACTACGCGCAGCAGATCCAGTACGCCCGGCTCGCCGCCCAGGAGGGCCTGCTGCCGTCCGGCAAGGCGCTGGACACGCTGGTGAAGGACTTCCTGAACGAGCCGCTCCTGGACGGTTCCGGGCGCACCACCGTCAACGTGCTGAGCGCGCTGCGCGGCGACAAGGCCATCACCGAGGTCGAGCTGCGCCGCTTCCTGGCGGAGCGCTACGCGCACAGCCTGATGTTCGCGCGCGGCGTGGCGGCCCCGGCCGTGTCGACCGCCTTCGCCGAGGACGTGGCCGCGCAGAGCGCCGACCGCATCCTGGTCGACGAGGTGGTGCTGACCGCGAAGCACCTGCTGCCCGCGATCAAGGACGATGATGCCGACATCCAGGCCACCTACGACCGCATGCACCTGAGCGCGTTCGCGCGCGGCGCCACCTGCGTCGTGACCATCGCCGCGTCGGACCCCAAGGCCCTCGCCGACAAGATCACCGTCGATCCCAAGGACATCGAGGCCTATTACCAGGCGCACCAGTCCGACTTCACCAAACCGGCGGTCGCACCCGACCCGACGGCCAAGCCCGACGCGCCCAAGCCGGCGCCGGTGGTCAAGCCGCTGGCCGAAGTCAGCGATGAGATCAGGCGCAAGCTCGCCGGCGAGCGCGCCGAGAAGATCGCCCATGACGCGATCGCGGCTCTCGACAAGGACGCGGGCGAGCTCGAAGGCCAGAAGGACAACGCGTCGTTCAAGGCCGCGGCCGCCAAGCAGGGTCTGATGGTGATCGAGAACCTGGTGGTCGAGGAGCCGCAGGGCGGTGCGCTGACGATCGGTGCGCTCGGCTCCTTCAGCGACGTCCAGTTGCACCTGTTCACCAACGACCCGGGCTTCGTGTCTTCGCCGATCCAGGCCGCCGACCACGGCGCGTGGGCGATGCTGCGCATCGAGAGCCGGCGCGAACCCGGCTCGCGCGAATTGAAGGAGCCCGAGGTGCTCGCCGCCGTCAAGGCCGAGATCGCGGCGACCCGCGCGTACAAGGACTTCCTGAAGGCGGCCGAGGAGGTCCGCGCGGCCGCCGAGAAGCTCGGCCCCGGCGGGCTCAGGGCCTGGGCCGCCAAGCCCGAGGCCGCGGTGTGGGCGACCACGGTGGCGAACAACCCCGAGCGCCCGGGCAGCGAATACCGCCCGCCCGCGCCGGACTACGGCGGCGAGGCCAACGGCGACGGCGTGCTGCTCGCCAGCCTGGCCATGCCGAGCCGCCCGGTGCTGCTCGCCGGCCCTGAAGGCCGGCCGAGCGTGCCTACCGTGCGCCTGCTGCAGGTCACCGCCTACGAGACCGGCAAGCCCCTCACCGCCGAGGAGCGCAGCCGCGACGCGACCATGCTGCGGCGTCAGCTGCAGAGCTACCGCGGCCGGCTCTTCGAAGCCGAGCTGAACAGCAAGATCCCACGCAACTGACCGAGGACCGACGCCATGAGCGCCAAGCCCGCGCTGGTGAACAGCGACTGCCCCACCCTCAAACTGCTGGCGCGCGGCAAGGTCCGCGACGTCTACGAGGTCGACGCCCAGCACCTGCTGTTCGTCGCCAGCGACCGCATCAGCGCCTTCGACGTGGTGATGGCCAACGGCATCCCCGGCAAGGGCCGCATCCTGACCCAGCTCAGCCTGTTCTGGTTCGATCTGCTGGCCAAGGTGATGCCGAACCACCTGGTGACCGCCGACATCGGCAAGATGCCGGCGGCGGTGCAGCCGTACCGCGCCCAGCTCGAGGGGCGCGCGATGCTGGTGCAGCGCCTGCGCATCCTGCCGGTCGAGGCGATCGTGCGCGGCTACCTCGCCGGCAGCGGCTGGAAGGAGTACCAGAAGAGCCGCACCGTGTGCGGGCTGGCGCTGCCCGCCGGCCTGGTCGAGAGCAGCAAGCTGCCGCAGGCGCTGTACACGCCCTCGACCAAGGCCGAGCAGGGCGCCCACGACGAGAACATCCACCCCGACAAGGCGGCGGAGATCGTCGGCAAGGACAACGCCCAGCGCATGCAGGCCAAGGCGCTCGAGCTGTACAACACCGCGCGCGACTACGCCGCGACGCGCGGCATCATCATCGCCGACACCAAGTTCGAGTTCGGCGTCGACGGCGCCGGGCAGATGGTGCTCGCCGATGAGGTGCTGACGCCCGACTCCAGCCGCTTCTGGCCGGCCGCCAGCTACACCGCCGGACGCGGCCAGGACAGCTTCGACAAGCAGTACCTGCGCGACTACCTCGAGAAGGTCAAGTTCGACAAGAACGGCAAGGGCATCGCGCTGCCCGAGGACGTGGTCGCGCAGACCCGCGCCAAGTACGTCGAGGCGTTCCGCCTGATCACCGGGCGCGAACCGGCGCTGTGAGGCCGCCGGCGCGCCGCCGCTGATGCCCGACCTGCTGACCTGGCAGTGGCTGCTGCTGCTGTTCTGCGCGTTCATGGCCGGGGTGGCCAAGACCGGCGTGCCGGGGCTGGGCATCCTGGTGGTGCCGCTGATGCTGCAGGTGGTGACCGACCCCAAGACCTCGCCGGGGGCGCTGCTGCCGCTGCTGTGCCTGGCCGACTGCTTCGCGGTGGTCGCCTACCGGCGCAGCGCGCGCTGGGCGGAGATCCTGCGCCTGTCACCATGGGTGGCGCTGGGCGTGGGAGTCGGCGCTGGGGCGCTCGTCCTGGTCCAGGACCGCTGGCTGACGCCGGTCATCGGCGCCATCGTCCTGGCCATGATCGCCCTGCACGTGTGGCGGCGCTGGCGCGGCACCGGCGAAGTGCGCGCGCGGCCGCTGCTCGCCGCGGTGCTGGGCGTGGTCGCGGGCTTCGCCACCACGGTGGCGAACGCGGCCGGGCCGGTCTTCAACCTCTACCTGCTGAGCATGGCCCTGCCCAAGACCGAGTTCATGGGCACCGGTGCGTGGTTCTTCTTCCTCATCAACCTCGCCAAGCTGCCGATCTTCCTCATCCAAGGCCGCATCACCGGCGGGACGCTGCTGCTCGACGTGGCCGCGGTGCCGGCGGTCATCGTGGGCGCGATGTGCGGCCGCTGGCTGTTCGCGCGCGTGCCCCAGCGCGCCTTCGAGGTCGTGGTGCTGGTTCTGGCCACGGCGTCGACGGTGGTGCTGCTGATCCCCAAAGGCCATGGCTGACGGCTGACGGGCTGACAGCGGACGGCGGATGCATCAGGAGGGATGGAGACGCGGAATTCGGAGGAGGACAAACGCACGGTGGGACGAGCGGAGTTCCTGAGGGGCGTCTGGAGCGCACCTCATCCCGCACATGCGGACCGCCACCTCAGGCTTCCTCACCGATGTCCGTGTCACCGTGCCTCTTGTTCTACCTGCCGCCAGCCGCCAGCCGCAGCCGTCCCCCACTACCACTGGCGTCGCCCCCCGCTCCCCATCACGATGTCCCCATGGAATTCCCCGAGACGCGTTGGAGCCTGATCGCCCGCCTCGCCGACCAGCCCGAGCAGGCGGCGGTGGTGGTCGAGCTGTACGCCGATTCCGTCGGCCGCTACCTGCGCGCCAAGTTCGCCACCGACCACCCCGCGACGCGCATCGACGACGTCATCCAGGAGGTGCTGATCTACCTGCTCGAGCACCCCGAGCTGCTGGCGCGCGCCAAGCCGGGCGAGATGGCGAGCGGCACGACCAGCAAGTTCCGCTTCTTCCTCATGACCCTGGCCTTCAACGCCGCGCGCAACGCGCTGCGCCGCCAGCAGCACGGCCGCGAGGTCAACGCCGCCGTCGGCGAGGAGGGCGAGACCCTGGCCGAGGCCCTGGCCGTGGCCGAGCACCCCACCGCCGAGCACATCCGCGAGATGGACCGCGCCTGGGCCGAATCGCTGCTCGCCGCCGCCTGGAAGGACCTGCACGCCTGGGCCGGCGACGGCACCCTCGAAGCGGAGATCCCGCGCATCCTGCAGGCCAACCTGGTCGAAGGCGTCAACCTGCGCGACCTGTGCGCCGAGCTGGGCATGCCGCTCGCGACCTGCCACCGCCGCCTGGCGCGCGGGCGCACCTACCTGCAGAAGGCGATCACCGACCGGTTGCGCCAAGCCGGTGAGATCGCGCCGGAGGCGGATGGGGCTGGGGCGTGCGACCTGCTGCTGGAGGCGCTGCGGAAGTAGGGAAGCGAGACGCTGGACGCGAGGCGCGAGGCGCGAGGCGCGAGGCGCGAGGCGCGAGGCGCGAGGCGCGAGAAAACCGGCTTTCGCTTGAGTGAAAAGCAAATTTTTGCGGCAGAAAGCGCTCAGAGATCTTCTCCGCTATCCGCTGTCGCATGCGCAGTGCGCCCTGCGATATCGGAGCGTCGACCGGTCCGGCATTCCTCTCGTATCTCGTATCTCGTATCTCGTATCTCGTCTCGCGTCCCGGGTCACCGGTGCTTCGGCCGCACCACCGGTCCGCGCATCGACGGCACGTCCGGGATCACCACGCCGGCGTCGCGCAGCGCGCGCACCGAGCGCTCCATCGGGTGCGTGCCGGCGTTGCGCAGGTGGTACTGGATCAGCCCGTACTCCTGGCGCTGGTCGAGCAGGAACTGCGCCTGGTCGCGCTTGCCCAGCCGGGCGAGGGCGACGGCCTTGAGCACCAGCACCTCGATGTTGTCGCCGTTGGCGTCCAGGGCGTAGTCGGCCTCGCGCAGCAGCGCCTGGTCGTCGCGGTCGGCGAGCGCGACGTAGGCCAGCACCAGGTGCGGCCACAGGCTGTCGGACTCCGCGCCGAGCGCGACCAGGGCGTGGCGCTCGGCCATGTCCCAGTCGCCCTTCTCGAGCGCGTCGCGCGCGCTCATGATGCGCGGCCAGAAGGCGCCGCCGTCCTCGTGCCAGCGCTCCTGCGCGACCTTGACCAGGCGCGGCTCGGGGCTGCAGGTGGCGAGCAGCTGGTCCGCGGTGTCGGCCTGGTCGAGAGCGAGGTCGGCGTCCGGGCCGTGGCTGATCACCAGGTCGTAATCGCTGACCGTGGCGTTCGCGAGCACCGCGCCGAGCGCTCGCCAGGCGCGGTTCGGCGCGGCGTCCATGATCAGGCGCGGCAGGTCGTGGAGCTGCGGCGCCTGGATGTCGTTGACCAGCCACGAGCGCTCCAGCTGGACCAGCGCCGGCAGCACCTGCGGGCGCAGCGGGTCGCCGCGCAGGCGCTCGCTGTCGGCGGCCAGGCCGCGCAGGTAGCCGCACTCGCGCAGCACCTCGGCGACGTCGTCGACCTCGGTCGCCCACGGCCCCTCGCGGGCGTAGGTGCGCGCGAGGTCGGCGAGGCGCTTGCGCCGCGCCTCGAGGCGCAGCTTGGCGGCGAGCACCTCCTCGGCCGCGCCGAGCCGGCCGTGCAGTTCGCGGCCCTCGGGCAGCTCGGGGTGGCCGCGCAGCAGCTCCTCGACCTCGTGGCGCGCGGTGCGCAGCGCCTCCATCTCGGGCTTCTCGAAGTTCGCGGCGCGGTCGAGCGCGGCGATGCGCGCCAGGACGTGCTGGCGGTCGAGGCGGTGGACGAGCACGGCGGTGCCGGCCGCGACCAGCGCGGCGAGCAGGGCGAAGGCGGCCGCGCCGGCGCTGCGCGGGTGCTGGCGCAGCCACGCGGCGCCGCGCTGCGCGGCGCCGGGCTTCTCGGCCAGGGTGATGCCGGCGGCCAGCCAGCGGCGCAGGTCGTCGGCGACCGCGCTGCCATCGGGGTAGCGCAGTTCCGGGTCCAGGCTCAGGCAGCGCCGCGCCACCGCCACCAGGCCGCGCGGCAGGCCGCGCGCGTCGAGCGGCGCGAGGTTGACCGCCGCGCCCGGGGTGCGGTCCGGCAGCGGCACGTCGCGCGGACCGCTGCCGGTCAGCAGCGCCATGAGCAGGCCGCCGAGCGCGAACACGTCCATGCGCGGGTCGGCGGGCGCGGCGCCGAACTGCTCCGGCGCCATCCAGGCGGGGGTGCCGACGCGGTAGTGGCTGGCGGTCGACTCGCATCAGCGCCAGCGCCTCGACCTCGCCCCTGCCGCCATCGCCCGCGCCCTGGCGCGCGCGCGGTGCGCGCCGCCAGGCCCCAGTCGATGACGTGCACGGCGCCGAGCGCGCCGACGATGACGTTGTCGGGCTTGAGGTCGCGGTGCACCACGTCGCGGCGGTGCGCGTAGGCGATCGCCTCGGCGACGCGCAGCACGATCTCGGCGGTGCGCGCCAGGTCGAGCTCGCCGCCCGCGGCGCGCGCCGCGGCCAGCGCGCTGAGGCGCTCGCCATCGAGGCGCTTCATCAGGAAGGCGGGCTCGCCGAGCGCGGCGCTGCCGACGTCGTGCACCGGCACGATCGCCGGGTGCTCGAGCTGGGCGGTGATCGCCGCCTCGCGCTTGAAGGTGCGCAGGCGCGCGGCGTAGGCGGCCAGGCTCTCGTCGGGCCGGCGCGGGCGGCAGCGCTTGAGCGCGACCTCGCGGCCGAGCACGTGGTCGTGCGCCGACTCGACCACGCCCATGCCGCCGATGCCGAGCTGCTCGCCGCGCGCGAAGCGCGCCGGGCCGGCGGCCTCGGGCGTGAACGGGGCCCCGGCGGCCGCCGGTTCGGGCGCGGGCAGGTGCGGTTCGTCGCGCGGGCCGCGCCCGTCGGCGAGGGCGACCAGCGCCGTGTCCGGGGTCGGCTCACCGGGCGGCGCGAGCAGGCGCTCCTGCACCTCCGGCGGCTGCGCCGCCAGCCAGCGGTCGACCGCCTCGAAGCGCGCCAGGTCGAGGCGCCCAGCGCGGTAGGCGGCCAGCTCCTGCGCGCCCGGCCCCGCCGCGGGCAGCGCCCCCGCCGGTACGCCGGGCAGGGCGGTGGTCTCGCTGCGCGCGCGCTCGGCCATCAGGAGGGGATCCTCGAGGGGATGGAACCGCCAAGACGCCAAGGCGCCAAGGGGACAGCCACACAACGACCGAAGCTGATCGCGTCCGCAAGGCCGTTCAACCACCCGCAGGGTGGAGCCGTGGCCCCAAATCCATCGGCGGTCCTTGGCGTCTTGGCGTCCTTGGCGGTCCTATCCACTCCTGGGGCTCAGACCCCCGGCTCCGTGGGCGCGGGGCCATCGGCGCGGAAGCGGCGCAGGCGCAGGCTGTTCGCCACCACCGTCAGCGAGGACGCGGCCATCGCCGCGGCGGCGACCATGGGGTCGAGCAGCCAGCCCGTCCAGGGGTAGAGCACGCCGGCGGCGAGCGGGATGGCGAGGATATTGTAGGCGAAGGCGCCGGCGAGGTTGCGGCGGATGGTGCGCAGCGCCGCGCGCGCCAGGGCGATGGCCACCGGCAGGCGGTCGAGGCGCCCGCCGGGCAGCACCACGTCGCCGACCGCGCTGGCGAGGTCGGCGCCGCCACCCATGGCGAAGCCGACGTCGGCGCCGGCCAGGGCCGGGGCGTCGTTGACGCCGTCGCCGACCATGCCGACGCGCCGCCCGGCCTGCTGCCAGGCGCGCACCAGGCGGAACTTGTCCTCGGGGCGCGCGTCCGCCTCGACCGTGGTGATGCCGACGCGCGCCGCGAGCGCGCGCGCCGGGGCGGCCTGGTCGCCGGTGAGCATCGCCACCTCGAGGCCGAGCGCGCGCAGCGCGGCGACGGTGCGCGCGGACTCCGGGCGCAGCGCGTCGGCGATGGTGATGAGCGCGATGCAGCGCCCGTCGACGGCGACGTGGACGGCGGTGCAGCCGTCGTCCGGGCCGTCCTCGCCGCTGAGCTTGAGCAGGTCGCCCGTGGCGCCCTGCCCGGCCAGGAAGCGCGCGCTGCCGACCAGCACCACGCGCTGCTCGACCAGCGCGCTGACGCCGCCGCCCGGCGACGCGCGGAAGTCCTCGGCGAGCGGCAGGGTGGCGTTCGCGAAGAACGGGTGCAGCGGCGCGGCGGCGGCGCGGATGGCGGCGGCGATGGGGTGCTCGGATCCGGCCTCGACCGCTTCCGCGAGGCGCAGGACCTCGTTGACGCGCCACGGCGGGTCGACCTGCACCGCGCTGACCGCCGGGCGGCCCATGGTCAGCGTGCCGGTCTTGTCGAGGGCGATCAGGTCGAGCCGGGCCGCGCTCTCGAGCGCCTCGCCGTCCCGCAGCAGCACGCCGAGCTGCGCGGCGCGCCCGACCGCGACCATCACCGCGGTGGGCGTGGCCAGGCCGAGCGCGCACGGGCACGAGATCAGCAGCACGCTGGCCGCCGCGCGCAGCGCCAGGGCGGGATCGTGGCCGAGCGCCAGCCACACCACGGCGGTGAGCGCGGCCAGGACGAGCACCACCGGCACGAAGCGCGCGCTGAGGCGGTCGGCGAGGCGCGCGATCGGCGGCTTGGCGCCCTGCGCCTCGCGCACCAGCGCGGCGAGGCGCGCGAGCACGGTGTCGGCGCCGACGCGCGCCGCGCGCATCACGAAGCTGCCGTCGAGGTTGGTGGTGCCCCCGACCACCGCGTCGCCGGGCGCCTTGGCCACCGGCGTGGGCTCGCCGGTGAGCATGGCCTCCTCGACCGCGCTGCGCCCGTGCAGGACCTCGCCATCGACCGGGACGCGCTCGCCCGGGCGCACGCGCAGGCGGTCGCCGACCGCGACCGCGCCCAGCAGCACGGTCTCCTCGGCGTCGCCGTCACCCAGGCGCACGGCGGTGGGCGGGCGGCGCTCGAGCAGCGCGGCGAGCGCGGCGCCGGTGCGGCCGCGCGCGCGCGCCTCCAGCCAGCGCCCGACCAGCACCACCGCGACGGTGGCGGCCGCGGACTCGAAGAACACCGGGGGCGGCACCGCCCACAGGCCGGGGACCAGGGCGCTGGCGCTGAACAGCGCGGCGGCGCCGCTGCCCAGGGCGATCAGCGTGTCCATGTCGGCGCGCCCGCGCCGGGCGGCGGCCAGGGCGGTGGCGAAGATCCCACGACCCGGCCCGGCCAGCACCGCGGCGGTCAGCGCGAGCTGGACGAGGTCGCCCAGCGCGCTGCGGTGGTGCAGCATGCCCAGGACCACCACCGGCAGGGCGAGGAGCGCGGCCAGCGCCGCGCGCGCGGCGACGCGCGGCAGGGGGTCGACCGGCGCCGCGGCCGCTGCGGCGCCGGTCAGCAGCAGGGGGGTGAAGCCGGCGTCGGCGAGGCGGGTCAGGATCGACGCGCTGGAAGCCCGTCCCGGGCTGAACTCCACGCGCGCCTCGCGCGTGGCGAGGTTCACCGTGGCCCCGACCACGCCGGGGATGCCGCCGAGCACGCGCTCGGCGCGCGCCACGCACGCGGCGCAGTGCAGGCCCTCGACCAGCGCGACGCGCAGGTGCTCGTGGGCGGCGGTCGCCCCGGCGGTCGCGGCACCCGTCATCCGGCGGCGACGTGGAAGCCCGCGCGCTCCACCGCGGCGGCCAGGACGGGGCGCAGGGCCGGGTCGGCCTCGACCTGCGCCTGCCCGGTGGGCAGGTCGACGCGCACCGCCGCCGCTCCAGGCACCGCGCGCAGGGCCGCTGCCACGGCCCCGGCGCAGCCGCCGCAGGTCATGCCGGCGATGCGCAGGGTGAGGGTGGCAGGGGAGGGTGCGGGGGTGGCCATGGGAGCGGGCGCTACGGTACGGGGAACGCAGCAGCGGGGAATCG
Source organism: uncultured Planctomycetota bacterium (assembly GCA_963818245.1). Lineage (GTDB taxonomy): Bacteria > Planctomycetota > UBA11346 > UBA11346 > UBA11346 > BOG-1363. The sequence continues at coordinate 103,643 of CAWFSD010000025.1, read as the reverse complement.
CAGGACCCTGCATCACTCCGCAGCTACCCCGTGCGTTGTTCAGGGGTCGGTGTCCGGACACCCGGAAATCGAGCAGCCTATTGATTCACTATCTCCGCATGAGATACCAGTCCAGAGAGCCACCTCGACTCGTCTCCCGGGAGCCGGCATGCGTCTTGTGCTCGTCAGCCTGCTCTGCGCCTGGACGAGCTGCATTCCGGCGCAGCAGACCGACAACCACGGCCTGCGCGCCGTGCCCGCGCCCGGGCCGGTGGCGATCGACGGCAGCCTCGCCGACTGGGACCTCTCGGGCGCGGTGCCGATGTGCTACGACCTCGACAGCCTGGCGGACACCTACGCGGCCCGGGTCGCGCTGATGTACGACGCGGACAACCTCTACGTCGCCATCCGCTGGAAGGACCAGCAGCCGCTCGGCAACAGCCATGACCCGCGCTACCAGGCCGAGCGCGGCTGGTCCGGCGACTCCGTGCAGCTGCGCATCCGCACCGACCGCATCGCGCACGTGACCTCGTGGTACTACGCGCCGCACCAGGAGCCCTTCATCGGCATCGAGTACGGCAAGGGCGCGCAGGAGGCCTTCGGCGGCGGGGCCAGGGCGCTCTACCGCGAACGCGGCTGGGAGCTCGCCGAGGGCGCCGCCGCGGCCTTCGTCGGCCGACGCCGACGGCAAGGGCTACGTGCAGGAGCTGCGCCTGCCGTGGACGCTGATCACCGACCACCACCACTACGTGGCGGGCGACACCTTCGCCTGCGGTGTCGAGCTGCTGTGGGGCGAGGCCGACTGGCCGGTGCACCGCTATGCCGACAACCTCGCGCCGGGCCGCACCCAGCGCGAGTTCTTCTTCAGCGATCCCAGCGCCTGGGGGCCGGTGACCCTGGAGCGTGGCGGCCACCTCGCGCCGCCCGCGGCGCCGGCGGCCCCGGGGGAACCGGCGGACGCGGCGGACGGTCCGGTCGCCATCCCCTTCGACCTGCCGGCGCCGGCGCGCGTCACGTTGGCGATCGACGACGCCCATGGGCGCCGCGTGCGCAACCTGGTCGCGGCGCGGGCCTGCCCGGCCGGGGCGAACCAGGCGGCGTGGGACGGTCTCGACGACGCCGGCCGCGCGCTGCCGCCTGGCGAGTACCGCTACACCGCGCTGCGCCACGCCGGCATCCACACCCGCTACGCGATGTCCTTCGCGAATCCCGGCGATCCGACCTGGGACACGGCGGACGGGCGCGGCGCGTTCTACGCCGACCACACCGACCCGCAGGCGGTCGCGGCGGGCGGCGACGGGGTGGCGCTCGCCTGCCCTATGGGCGAGGCCGGCCAGCACCTGATCGGCTGCGACCTCGATGGGCATCGCCGCTGGGGGCTGGGCAACCGCGGCAGTGGCGACCTGCGCCACATCGCGCTCGCCACCGATGGCACGGTGCTGTGGGTGGCCAACGATGGCGCCACCGCCACCGTCTACCGCGTCGAGCTCGCCACCGGCCGCTACGCGCCGTGGACGGCGACCGCGCAGGACGCGCAGGGCCACGACTACCGCGTCCTCGACCTGCCGGTGTCGCAGGCGCCGCGCGGGCCGCTGGGCAACCTCAGCGCGCTGGCCGCGCACGGCGGCCGCCTGGCCATCGCCCTGACCGGCGAGCACGCGGTGAAGGTGCTCGACGGCGCGAGCGGCGCGGTGCAGGCGGTGGTCGCGCTCGACGCGCCGCGCGCGCTCGCCTTCGCCGGCGACGACCTGCTGGTCCTGGACGGGGCGCAGCTGCTGCGCATCGCCGCGGCGCGCCTCGCGGGTCCCGCCGGGCCGGCTCCCCGCGCGCTCGCCGGCGATCTCGCCGACGCCACGGCCCTGGCGGTCGACGCGCGGGAGCGCATCCACGTCGCGGTGCGCGGCGCGCGCCAGCAGGTGCTGGTGCTGGGACCGGACGGCGGCCTGCAGGGCGAGATCGGCCTGCGCGGCGGGCGGCCGGCGCAGGGCGCGTTCATCGCTGGCGGGATGCGCCAGCCGGCCGGCCTGGCCATCGACGCGCGCGGCGACCTGTGGGTGGCGGAGGAGGCCGCCAACCCCAAGCGCGTCAGCGTGTGGACGCCGGCCGGCGCGCTGCGCCGCGATTTCATCGGCACCACGCGCTACGCGGCGGCCGGCGCGCTCAACCCCTTCGACCCGACCATGGGCTTCGCCACCGGCGCGGTCTACCGCCTCGATCCCGCGGCGGGCACGTCGCGGCCGGTGTGGTCGCTCGGCCCCAGCGGCGCGCCCGACGAACTGTTCCCGCCGCTCCTCGACCTCTCCGACACCGCGCGCTGCCGGGTGGTGCGGCGCGACGACGCGCTGTGGGTGTTCTCGCCCGGGGTGGCGCGCGAGGGCGACTCCGTGCAGGCCACGCTGCAAGGCGCCGACGGCCGCTGGCGCGCCGCGGCGCGCATCGGCGTGGTGCTGACGGGCGGCGACGCTCCTGCCGCCTATCGCAGCCCGCTGTTCGCCGGGCACGCGGGGGAGGTCTTCGCGTGGTGCGACCAGGACGGCGACGGGCGGGTGCAGGCGGGCGAGCTGCAGTTCGGGCTGCGCGACGCGGCGGGCGCCGCCATCGCCCTGCGCACGTACTACTGGGGCACGCTGCCGGACGCGGACGGCACGGTGACGCTGATGGCCGCCGACGGCCGACGGCTCGTGCAGCTGCCGGTGGTGGGCGCCACGGCCTGCGCGGCGCCGCGCTACGACCTGGCGCGCGCGCGGCTGCTGCCGCTGGTCCTGGACGGGCCGGCCGGTGGCGAGGGCATGATCATGGGCGGCGCCGGGGCGCGCACCTACCTCAACCAGGAGCCGCTGACCGCGGTCGAGGCCGACGGGCGCGTGCTGTCCACCTACCCGAACCGCTTCCCGGGCGTGCACGGCTCGCACCACGCGACCGCGGCGCGGCCGGGCCTGCTCATCGGGCCGTCGTCCTTCCTCGGCGCGGTCGACGTGGGCGGCGGCGAGATCATCGACCTGAACGGCAACCTGGGCGAGAACTACCTGCTCACCGGCGACCTGCTGTACGTGCAGGCGCTGTTCAAGGACGTGCGCGGCGGCTTCGCGCGGCCGGAGCGCGCGGTGCGCGGCATGCCGATGGACGCGACCACCGCCAACGGCGAGTCGTTCGGCGGCAACTTCATCCGCAGCGCCGACGGCCGCGTGCTGCTCACCATCGGCACCACCGACGCACGCGTCATCGAGGTCACCGGCCTGGACGGCATCGTGCGCTTCGCCGGCGCCTTCACCTACACGCCCGCGCAGTGGGAGGCCGCGCGGCGCCTGGTGCAGGGGCGCGCGGCGGCCCGCCAGGCGCCGCGCCGGCTGGCGATCGCGCGCGCCGCGGGCGCGACCGCGGTGGCGGCGGCGGCAGCATCCTGGCCCGAGTTGTTCGCGCCGACGCCGGCCGACGCGGCCAGCGCGATCCCCGTCGCCGCCATCGGCGGCGACGGCCCGCGCCCGGCGCGCGCGCAGCTGCGCTGGGACGCGCAGCGCCTGCACCTCGCCTGGCGGGTGGCGGCGCCCGCCGACCACCTGCGCAACGCCGGCCAGGACGAGACCCTGCTGTTCAAGACCGGCGACGCGGTCGACCTCATGCTCGCCACGCCGGCCGGCCCCGTGCGCCTGCTGATCAGCGCGCTCGCCGGCAAGCCGCTGGCGGTGCTCTACCGGCTGCAGGTGCCGGGCACCGCGCCGGAGCGCCGCGTGCGCTTCGCCTCGCCGGCGCGCAGCGTGTTCTTCGACCAGGTGGCGCGCCTCGAGGACGTCGCCATCGCCGTGGCGCCGTGCGCCGGCGGCTTCCTGGTGGAAGCGGCGGTGCCGTGGGCGGACTTGGGGCTCGCTCCCGCGGCCGGCGCAACCATCCCCGGCGACCTCGGGGTGCTCGCCGCCGATGACGGCGGCACCCAGACGGTCGCGCGCCGCTACTGGAGCAACCAGGCCACCGGCCTGGTCAACGACGTGCCCGGCGAGGCCGAGCTGACCCCAGCCCTGTGGGGCACCTTCGTCCTGGATCCGTGATTCCTCTCCCTCTCTCCCTCTCCCCCTCTCTCCCTCTCTTCCTCTCTTTTCCTCTCTTCCTCTCTTCCTCTCTTCCTCTCTTCCTCTCTTCCCTCTCCCAGGCCCCACCGTGACCACCCGCCTCATCACCCGCCCACCCGTGAAGCAGGACGGCATCGTCGACGACCTGCGGCGCAGCATCCTCGCGCGCCAGCTCGCCCCCGGCGCGCGCCTGCCGACCCGCACCGAGCTGCAGGAGCGCTTCGCGGTCAGCAGCGTCACCGTGCAGCGCGCGCTCGACCGCCTGATCGCCGACGGCTTCGTGGTGGCGCGCGGCCGGCAGGGCACCTTCGTCGCGGAGCGGCCGCCGCACGCCAGCCGCTACGCGCTGGTCTTCCCGCTCTCGCCGGGGGCGCCCGGCTGGGTGCGTTTCTGGACCGCGCTGGGCAACGAGGCGCTGGCCGCCCGCCGCACGGACTCGTGGAACATCTCCTCCTTCTACGACGTCGACGGCCGGCCCGACTCGCCCGACTACCGCAACCTGGTCGGGCAGATCCGCGACCACCGCCTGGCCGGGCTGATCTTCGCCGCCCACCCCTTCAACCTCGGCCACACGCCGCTGCTCGACGACCCGGAACTGCCGCGCATCGCCATCATGGACGCAGGCGGGGACCAGCGCCTCGCCGCGCTGTCGCTCAGCGCGGGCTCGTTCCTGGCCAAGGCCCTCGACCACTTCCAGGCGCGCGGCCGGCGGCGCTTCGCGCTGATCGGCGTGCCCGGCCACACCGGCGCCTTCCAGGATGAGCTGCACGCCGGGCTCGCCGCGCGCGGGCTGTCCACCCGGCCTTACTGGCTGCACGGCGTCAGCCCGGCGGCCGCGGAGGGTGCCCGCCAGATCGCCCACCTGCTGATGGCGGCGGCGCCGGGGGACCGGCCCGACGCGCTGCTGGTCAGCGACGACAACCTGGTCGAGCACGTCACCGCCGGCCTGGTCGCCGCCGGGGTCGCGGTGCCCGGCGACCTGGAGGTGGTCGCGCACTGCAACTTCCCCTGGGCGGTGCCCAGCGTCCTGCCGATGCGCCGCCTGGGCTTCGACGCGCGCGAGGTGCTGCGCGCCTGCGTGGACGCCATCGACCGCCAGCGCCACGGCGGTCCCGACCCGCGAGCGCGTCGAGGTCGCGGCGCGCTTCGAGGAGGAGGTGGAGTCGGATGCCTCAGCTGGAATCGCTGGCTGAAGCGGGAGGACGGCCGCACGCACCGCAGAGGCGCAGTGGCCGAACGCACGAGGCCGCAGAGGCGAGGTCGCCAGGCACCGTCCGGACCTGGAGGAGGTGGCCAGGCGCCGGGCTCGGATCCTTGGCCGTCCTCTGCGGCCTTCCCGCCTCCACCTCTGCGCCTCTGCGGTGAGTCCGTGGGATCCCGGATCGACGCTCCGCTCAGGTCACTTCATCGGCGCGGACAGGTACGGGTCCTTGGGCGCCGGCACCTTCTCGATGCGCTCGAGTTCGAGGATCGCCGGATCGCCGAGGCCGACCGGGGGCAGCCAGTGGCCGGTGACCCTGACCCAGTCGTCGGTGGCCAGGCCGGCCGGCTGCTGCTTGCGCAGCAACGCGAAGACCGGCGAGGCGTCGGCGGCGCAGCACATCACGCAGTAGCGGTAGAGCACCATCTGCAGGTCGCGGTCATCGTCGACCGGCATGTGCTTCTTCATCTCCGCGCGCTGCGCGGCGTCGGGCAGCATCACGCGGCCGACCACCTCGACGCGCCGGACGCCGTGGTGGCGCTCCGGGTAGTACGAGGTCGAGCAGGTTGACCAGGGTGGCCGGTTCCGCGGCCGTCGCGGCCGGCGGCAGGGATCCGGGCGGCGCGGGGTTGCCGTCGGCGAGCTCCGGCGCGGGCGCCGCGGTCGCGCCGGCCTCCGCGGCGCCGCCGGCGGCCGGCGCGGCGACCGCTTTCGGCGCTGCGCCGCCGACGCCGCCCGCTGGCGCCGGCCGCGCCGCCGCGCTGCCCGGGCCGGTGGTCAGGCTGGTCTGGCGCAGCGCGGCGATCGGCTGCGAGCCGAGCGAGGTGGCGCCCACCGCCACGAACAGGAACAGCGGCAGCAGGTGCACCGCGGTCTGCATCCACGACTCGCCGGCGTGGCCGTGGTCGTCGTGATCGTGATCGTGATCGTGGGCGTGGCCGCCGCGTTGCAGATCGCCGTCGAGCAGCACCATCAGCGCGAAGATCACCCCGGCCGCGATCAGGATGTCGCGCTGCCAGGCGGCGATGAACGACGAGGCGGTGCCGCTGAGCAGGATGATCCAGATGAACCCCAGCCAGCCGATGCTCTGCACGATGCGCGTGGGGTTCATGGCGGGGCTCCGACGCCGATCAGGGTGAGGACGGCGACGTAGAGGCCCACCAGCGCGGCGATGCCGAGGGCGAGCGCGCCGATGAACCAGCCGCGGAAGACCGCGCGGTACATCAGGAAGAGCTTGATGTCGAACATCGGGCCGAAGACCAGGAAGGCGAGGTGCGCCGGGACGGTGAACTCGGTGAAGGAGCGCGCCACGAAGGCGTCGGCCTCGGCGCACAGCGACAGCACGAAGGCGGCCGCCATCATCACCAGCGGTCCGCTGACCGCCCCGGTGCCGAGCTCGGCGAAGCCGCCGTTGCCCAGCCAGGTGCGCATCGCCGCGGCCACGAACACGCCCATCAGGAAGAACGCCGCCATCTCCAGGAAGTGGTCGAGGACCTGCGCCGAGAGCCGGCCGAGGGTGCTGGCGAGGCGGCTGCGGCGCGGCGCAGCCGGGCGCGCTGCGAGCGCCACGCGCGGCGCGCCGCGCAGCGCCTGGCCGAGGTCCAGCGCCACCGTCGCGGCGCGCGGTGTGGCCGGCGCGTGGTCGTGGTCGTGATCGCCATGCTCATGTCCGCAGCAGGCGTCCGCCGCCGCCGCTCCGGCGCGGCCCGCCGCCTCGACCCCGTCGGCGATGTGCGGCAGCAGGATGCGGCGCGGATCCACCCGGCGCAGCGCGAAGCCGAAGGTCACCGCCACCACCAGCGCGCCGACCGCGCGCAGCACCGGGTAGAGCGCGCCCTGGTCGCGGAAGGCCAGCCAGGTGGTGAACAGCACGGTCGGGTTGAGGATCGGTCCGGCGAGCAGGTAGGTGACGGTGTGCGGCAGCGGCAGGCCCTTGCGCATCAGCCCGCGCGCGACCGCGAGCACGCCGCACTCGCAGGCCGGGAAGGCGGGCGCGGCGAGGGCGGTGACGGGGATGCTGAGGTGCCCCAAGCGGGCGACCAGGCGCGGCAGCACGGTCGCGGGCAGGAACACCTCGATCAGCCCGCCGACCAGCGAGCCGATGAGGATGTAGGGCACCGACTCCAGGACGATGGCGATGAAGTAGGTGGTGAAGCTGTCCTGCCACGGGCGGTGCGCGGCCAGCGGCGGGAACAGCGCGAGCGTGGCCAGGACCAGCCCGAGGAAGAGCGCGCGGTTGGCGAACGGCGTGCCGCCGCGCGCGGCGAGGCGGGTGGCAGGCGGCGCGGTGGCGGTCGCGGGCAGCGGCGAACTCATGGCGGCGGGTCCTGGGGCGATGTCACCGCCCCGGCCCGGCGGGGCAAGGCGCAGCGGCTCGGCCGATGACGGCGGAGGAGGAGGAAATGGTACCGGCGCCGTCGCCGGCCGCTGCCGAATGACGTTCCCATGACCTGATCGCCTCTCTCCATCACCCGCGAGCTCTTGAAACAGGCCGGAATGCGGCTGAGAGGTCCCAAATCTGCGTAATCGGCGAAACCTGCGGATTCTTCTCGAGGGAGAGTCCGCCGATTCCGCGGATGAGACCCCCGGCCCGCGACCGCTTTCGCCGTTGAACCCGGACTCCCCGGCGCGTACAGCCGGTCGCCATGCGCGCCATCCCGCCCCTGCCGTGCCTGATCCTGCTGCCGCTGCTCGCCGCGCGCGCGCTGCCCGGTGCGAGCGCCGCCTGGGACGACCACGCCGGCGGCACCGGCCTGACCGGCGACTGGGGCGGCGAGCGCATCATCTTCGAGCAGAACGGCACCATCATCGCCGCGCGCCTGCTCGGCGAGGGCGGCTTTCCCAGCCCATCGGACGCCGGCGAGCGCCAGTTCACCGTCTACGGCGAGGCCTCGCTCGGCCTCGACCTGGAGCGCTGGGCGGGACTGCCCGGGGCCAGCTTCTACGCCGAGTTCCAGCACCGCAGCGGCGACGACGCCCTCCCGCTGACGGCGCTGCAGCCATGGTCGCTGTACGCGGTGCAGGACCGCGACCAGCTCGGCCGCCTGTGGTACGCCCAGTCGCTGTTCGACGGCCTGCTGACCATCAAGCTCGGCAAGGAGGACGCCAACCGCGAGTTCGCGACCAGCCCGTACGCGGCCGCCTTCATGGACCGCGGCCTGGTCTACTCGGCGACCCTCGCGACCCTGCCGACCTGGCCGGACCCGGCCACCGCGGTCACCGTCACCCTCGCCGACGATGGCCTCTACGCGAAGGCGGGCATCTACGATGGCCGCACCGCCTCGGGCACGCCCACCGGCAGCCGCTGGCTGCACCTGCCGGGCAACGACCTCTTCGCCATCGCCGAGGTGGGCGCGGAGTGGCAGGGACCGGGCGCCAAGCACCTCGCCGGGCTCGCGCTGGGCGGCTGGCGCCAGCAGGGCGACCGCCGCCGCGCTGATGGTGGCCTGCAGTCGGGGATGCAGGGGGCCTACGTGGTCATGGACCGCGTGCTGATGCCGATGCGCGGCAAGGGCGACCGCGGCCTGGCCGCCTTCATCAGCGGCGGGCTCGGCGACCAGCGCGTCGAGGCGGTGGCGCGCCAGGTCGGCGGCGGCCTGGTGTGGCGTGGGCCCTTCGCCCACCCGGCCGCATGACCAGGCCGGGCTTGGGCGGCACCTGGGGCGGCCACGGCGACGAGGGCGATGCCGATGAGGTGGTGGGCGAGCTGTTCTACGCCGCGTGGCCGTTGCCGTACCTGAGCCTGCGCGCCGACCTGCAGCGGTACGTCCACCCCGGTGGGCTGGCCGCGGCGCCGCCGGCGTGGGTGGGCGCGCTGCGCGGCGAGGTGCTCTTCTGAGAGGAAGCCAGCCCGGGAGTCCGGGAGTCCGGGAGTCCGGAAGTCCGGAAGTCCCGTGGTCACGGAGCCGAGCTGCGCGTTCCACGTCCGGGGCCAGAGCAGCACGCCCCCAGCAGGAGCCTTCCGGACTTCCGGACCCGCGCGCAGAGCGCGCCTTGCACACCGCGCTCGCGCGGGCCCTGCGCGCGATTGCCAAGCCGCGGCCGGCCGGCGACACTGCCGGCCCTGCCGGTGCCGTCCCCAGCCATGCCAGCCACGCCCACCCTCGATCTCCTCGCCGTCGCCGTCGCGCACGGGCTGGTCGGGGCCGAGTCCCTCCCGGCGCGCGCGCCCGCGCTCGACCAGCGTGAGTGGTTGGCCGCGCACGGCGTGGGCGCAGAGGCCTGCGCCGCGCTGGCGGCCGAACTCGACAACTACCGCCTGGGCGCCGAGCTCGGCGGCTATGCCGTCAGCGGGCTGATCGGGGTCGGCCCCACCGGCGCGCTCTACCGCGCGCTGCAGCGCTCGATGCAGCGCGACGTGGCGCTCAAGGTGCTGCCGTCCGCCTACCGCGCGCGCTCGCCCCTCGCCGGGCAGCTGCTGCGCGAGGCGCGCGCGGCCGGCGGCGTCAACGACCCGTGCGTGGTCATGGTCTTCGACGTCGGCGAGGCCGACGGGCGCTTCTACATGGCCGGTGAGCACCTGCCGCGCGGCGCGCTCGCGGCGCGCCTGGCCCAGGCGCGCGGACCGCTGCCGGTGGCCGAGGCCCTGGCCGTGGCGCGCGACTGCGCCGGCGGCCTGGCGGCGATCGCCGCGGCCGGGCTGGTGCACGGCGACATCAACCCCGACACCATCAAGCTCAGCGCCGAAGGGCGCGCCAAGCTCGACGACCTCGGCTTCTCGCGCGTCCTGGTCCCCGGTCCGCCGCCCGCGCTGGCGCCGCGCCGCGGCCGGCCGGGCTACCTCGCCCCCGAGGTCGCCCTCGAGGACGGCCCCGGCGGCATCCACGCCGACATCTTCGCGCTCGGCGCGGTGCTGTACGAGATGCTCACCGGGCAGCGCGCCTACAAGGCCCTCGACCACGAGCGCTACGTGCGCGAGCTGACCCGCCAGGAGCCCCCCGACCCGCTCGCGGTCGCGCCGCAGCTCGATCCGCGCATCGCCACCCTGGTGCGCACCGCCATGGCCCAGCAGCGCGGCGAGCGCTTCGCCGACGCCGCGGCGCTGGCGGCGGCGCTCGACGCGCTGCGCGCCGCGCTCGCGGCCGGTCCCGCCGCACCGCCCGCCGCGCGTCCGGCGGGCACCAGGACCGGGCCGATCCCGCCCCGCATCGCCTCGGCACCGAGCGCGGCGCTCGAGCCGCTCGCCAAGCGCCAGGCGGCGCGGGCGCCAGGCGAACCGGGGCGCGGCACGACCAGCGCCGCGCCGGTGCGCGCCCGCGCGGGCCAGGGAACGGGGACGCCGCTGCCGGGGCGAGGCCGCCGCCGCCGCGGCTTCCCCGTCGCCGGCCTGGCGATCACCATCGTGCTGCTCGCCCTGCTCGGCCTCGCCGGCTGGACCGTGGTGCTCGGGCACCTGCCCTTCCGCGACGATCCCACCGCGACGCCGCCCCGCCCGCAGGCCGGGCCCAAGGGCGCCACCGCCCCGGCCCCGGTCGCCGCCGCCCCGCCCGTCCCGGCGAAGCCCAGACCGCCGGCGCTGCGCCTGCGCATCGACTTCCAGCCCGCCGGCGCGCGCCTGCCCGACGGCTGGCTGGCGGACCACGGCGCGGTCTTCGGCGAGCGCGGCAAGGACCTGCGCTATGGCTGGAACCGCGACCACAGCGACCTCGCCAAGGACCGCGGCAACAACTCCGATCCCCGCCTGGCGACCATCGTCGGCATGCACGCCGGCGGCGTGTGGCAGGTGGCGCTGCCGGACGCGCGCTACGAGGTCACCGCGCTGATCGGCGATTCGCAGCAGCCGAGCGTCGCCACGCTGCGCATCGGCGGCGTCGAGCAGTGCCGCAAGCTGGCCTTGCCGGTCGGCGAGTTCAAGGCCTTCACCGCCACCGTCGCGGTGAAGGGCGGGATGCTCGCCATCGACCAGGACGACGGCGACGACAAGGCCACCCGCCTCGCCTACGTCGACATCCAGCAGGTCGAGGACGACGCCCCGGTGGACGCCCCGAAGAAGTAGCCGCGACCGCGGGCGCCAGCTTCGTGGCGGCGGCGGAGGTGAATTCGTTGGTACCGCGCCGGGTTCGGGTTAAGTCCAGCGCCCATGTTCGCCTGGTACCAGCAGCTGACCACGCCCGAAGGCCTCAGCCACCTGCTCGCCGTGGTCGGGCCGTTCCTGCTCATCGGCGTGGTCTTCGCCGAGACCGGCCTGCTGGTCGGCTTCTTCCTGCCGGGCGACAGCCTGCTGATGACCGCGGGCGTGCTCTGCGCCTTCAACCCCACCGACCCCGCCGCGCCGCCGCCGCTCGCCTTCGCGGCCCTCGGGCTGGGCCTCAACCTGGCGGCGATCTGCGGCGACGCGCTCAACTACACCCTCGGCCGGCTCAGCGGCCGGCGCATTCTGGGAGCGCCCCGACAGCCGCTTCTTCAAGCGCCGCCACCTGCTCGAGGCGCACGCGTTCTACGAGCGCTGGGGCGGCTGGGCGATCGCCGGCGGGCGCTTCGTGCCGGTGGCGCGCACCTTCGTGCCCTTCCTGGCGGGCGTGGCGCGCATGCCCCTGCGCACCTACCTGATCTTCAACGTCGTCGGCGGCAGCGCGTGGATCTGGTCCATGCTCGGCCTGGGCTGGTGGCTGGGCGGGCAGGAGGCGATGCGCCGCAACCTCCACTACCTGGTGCTGGCGATCGTCGCGCTGTCGTTCGTGCCGGTGGGCATCGGGATCCTGCGGCGGCGCCGCTCGGGGCCGCCGCCCGCCTGAGGCCGTGGCGCGGACCGCTCCACCACGCCGCTGGCGCCGTGGCGGGGCCGCGTGGTGGCGGCTGCAACGTCTGAACCGGAAGAACGTCGGACAGGGGACGTGCGTAGGCTGGACAGGCCAGCGATCCGGTGCCATCCTCACCAGCCATGTCCCCGGCGCACGACGCGCCGCGGCGAGCAGCTGGACGAGACCCCGGAATGAGCGACCTGACGCTGTCCTTCGACCACGTCTCCTTCACCTACCGCGGCGACTGGCTGCAGCGCATCCACGCCCTGACCGACGTCACCCTGGCGGTGCCGCGCGGCGCCTCGTTCGGCTACCTGGGCGCCAACGGCGCCGGCAAGTCGACCAGCATCAAGCTGCTGGTCGGCCTCCTCCAGGGCCACTGCGGCGCCATCAGCCTGTTCGGCGCGCCGCTCGGCGACCCGCGCCAGCGCCAGCGCCTCGGCTACCTGCCCGAGCAGCCCTACTTCTACGACAACCTGCGCGTCGGCGAGTACCTCGCCTACCTCGGCCGGCTGTCCGGGCTGGAGGGGCCGGCGCTCGCCGCCGGCTGCGACCGCGTGGCGCGGCTGCTCGACCTCGGCGAGCTGCTCGGGCGCAAGCTGCGCAGCTTCTCGAAGGGCATGCGCCAGCGCTTCGGCCTCGCCCAGGCGATGGTCCACCAGCCCGACCTGCTCATCCTCGACGAGCCGTTCTCGGGCCTCGACCCGCTGTGGCGCGCGCGCTTCAAGGAGGTCATGGACCTCGAGCGGCGGCGCGGCGCGACGCTGTTCTTCTCGTCGCACATCCTCTCCGACGTCGAGGACCTCTGCGACCACTACGCGGTCATCGACCACGGCACGGTGCTCGAGCAGGGCCGCCTCGCCGACGCTGCTCGGCCAGGCGCCGCTGCTGCTCACCGCGCGCGGGCCGCGCCCGGACGGGGCCGCGGACGGCGACGACGGCGCGTGGACGCTGGCCTTCCCCGAGCAGGAGCGCGAGCGCGTGCTCGCCGGGCCTGCCCGCGGGCGCGGCCATCCTGCGCCTGGAGCGCCAGCGCATCGCGCTGGAGGACTACTTCGTCGCGCGCATCAAGGCCTACCACGGCGCCGGCCGCAAGCTCGCCGAGGGCGCGGGGGTGGAGCGGTGATCCTGGTCATCGCCGGCGCGACCTTCCGCGAGGCGGTGCGCTCGCGCACCTTCGCCGGGCTGCTGGTGATCTACGCCGTGGCGGTGGCGCTGTCGCGCACCGTCGGCTGGATCAGCGCCACCGACGGGAACGTCGTCACCACCGACGTGGTGTTCAGCCTGCAGAGCGTGATCGGCGTGCTGGTCGCGGTCGCCACCGGCACCGCGCTGATGCACACCGAGATCCTGCAGAAGACGCTCTACACCGTGCTCTCGCGGCCGCTGCCGCGCTGGCGCTTCGTGGTCGGCAAGTTCCTGGGGCTGGCCGGCGCGCTGGCGGTCGGCCAGCTCGCGATGCTCGCCATCGGCCTGGGCTACCTGTGGGCGACGGGCGCGCCGCTGCAGCGCTGGCTGGTGCTGGCCGGCCTGCTCACCATGGTCGAGGTGCTGGTGATGGCGGCGGTCAGCCTGTGCTGGACGGCGCTGTCGACGCCGCTGCTCGCCGCGGTGCTCGGCCTCGCCACCTACGCGCTCGGGCACGCCGTCGCCACCCTGCCCGAGCTGATGCACCACCTCAGCGGGCCGCAGCAGTACCTGGCCTGCGCGCTCGCCAGCCTGGTGCCGAACCTCGGCATGTTCACCTACCGCAACCAGGCCGTCTACGGCACGCCGCTGCCGCTCGGCGAACTGCTGCAGAGCCTGGTCTACGGGGTGGCGTGGATCGCCCTGCTGGTGGCGGTGACGATCGCGATGTTCAGGAGGAAGCAGCTGTGACTGCACCGCGCGGCGTCGGCGTGCGGCGTGCGGCGTGCGGCGTTGACGGCCAGCCGCCCCTCGCCGCCTCGAGCCGCCCACCGGCCGCCCGGTGCGTGCGCCGCGGCCCGTGCCTCGGACCGCGCACGCCGCACGCCGCACGCCGCACGCCGCGCGGTGCCCTGACCATGCGCTCCGCCGGCCTCTTCCTGCTCATCGCGGCCATCGGCGTGTGGCTGGCCGGCTGGAACGCGGCGCGCTTCGTCGGCGCGCAGGCGCGCATCCGCGCCAAGGACCTCAGCTTCCTGCCCGCGCCGGTGGTGGCGAAGCTGCTCTGCCTCGGGCACGGCAACACCGTGGCCAAGCTGCGCTGGATCGACAGCTTCGCCTACTTCCAGTACCAGCTCGACCACCAGGACGACCGCGTCGCGGGCGGCGGCACCGGCTTCCAGCGCCTCTACGAGACGCTCATCGCCCTCGACCCGCAGTTCGTCCCCTACTACGAGCACGCGTCGCTCAACACCGCGGGCGTGCTCAAGGAGTACGACGTCGCGCTCGGCTTCCTGCTGCGCGGCATCGCCGCCATGCCCGGCAACCGCGACCTGTGGCGCGCCGCCGCCGCCGAGCTCAAGGTCCACTTCCACTGGGAGGAGCGCACCCCCTGGCTGATGGACGGCTTCCTCGCCGCCTGGGAGGCCGCCGAGGCCACGCCCGAGGGCAAGCGCCTGGTGTGGGACTGGAAGCGCAGCATGGGCCGGCGCACCTTCCACGGCCTCGAGCAGGTCCCCTACTGGCACGAGCAGCTGCTGCGCAGCGCGCCCGGCTCGCCGAGCGGCGACTACATCGAGGCGGTGCTGCGCGAGCAGCTCGCCGCCTTCGGGATCCAGGAGCTCGAGCGCCTGCGCGACGACTGGCTGGTCGCCCACGGCGCCATGCCGCTGCACCTGGCGGGCCTCGCCGACCTCTACCGCGGCGCCGCGCTCGCCGCCATCGCCGCGGCGCGCGCGGAGCCGCCGCCCGTGCGCTGCGCCGCCCTGGTGGACGAGGTGCTGCTCGCCCGCCGCTACCCCGCCGGGCTTCCTCCGCTGGGGCCGGTGCTGCGCAACGGGCAGGGGGTCCTGTACCTGCGCAACGACCCGTTCGGCCTGACCTGGGAGCTCGTCGGCGGGCGCGTCGTCAGCGGCGGGCTGGAGCGCCGCGCCTACGACCGCAGCGTCGCGAACGCCAACGCCGCCCTGCTCGACGCGGCGAAGGAGCGTGGCCACTGGCCGTCGCGGCTCGACGAGGTCGCCGGCTTCGGCGTCGAGCTGCCCGGCCCGCCCCCCGGCGGCCGCCTGACGCTGGATGGGCAGACCCTGCGCGTGGCGTGGGACCCGCCCCCGGCGGCGCCGTGGACGCTGCGCTGAGCGGCGCGCGCGTCACCAGCTGCAGGTCGCCGTCAGCGCCAGCAGCCCGCCCACGGAACCGCCATCCAGCGGCACGGTGGCGCGCTGCCTGATGACGCTGGTGTCGATGGGATCGTGGGTGCTGACGACGGCGTCGCGGTGCGGCGCGGCGGTCGCCTCGCCCAGCAGCGCCACGCCCACGCTGCCGATGCCGGTGGCCAGGCGCGCCCCGAAGCCGACCGCGAGGCGCGCCACCGGCACTTGGCAGGTGCGCGCATCGCCGCCGTCGACGTCCAGGAAGCCGTGGGCCTCGAGGAAGGAGCGCCGCCAGCCCAGGCCCGCCTCGCAGCGCAGGGTGAGGGCGCCGGCCTCGCCCGCCAGCAGCGTCGGCTCGGTCGCGAGGCCGGCCCACACCAGCAGGCGCTGCCCCGAGACGTCGAAGGTGTAGGGGGTGGAGATGCGCTGGTCGCGCAGCCCGCACACCACCTGCAGCCAGGCCGGCCAGCCCTCAGGCACGGTGCCGGCCGCCAGGTCGACGCCGTGGCCGGAGACGCGCGAATCCTGATCCGTGATGCCGAAGCGCAGCGCCCACGCATCCGCTCCGGGCTGCGGCGCCGCCCGCGCGGGCGTCCACGCCAGCGACAGCGTACCGTCCTGGCCGTCCCTTGGTCAGGCTGTGCGCGGTCTCCAGCCCCAGGCGGACCTCGCCGAGGTCGAGGGCCGCGCCGATGACGATGCCCACACCGCTCTCGTGACGGGCCACGGCGTCGGCGGTGCCGGTCAGGGCGTGCCCGGCGGCGCGGTCGCCGCGCAGGCCGGCCCACACCCCGCCGCCGGCGCCCGCGACCGTGGCCAGCAGTTCGCCGCGCCCGCGCGCCCAGCCGCCGGTGGTGCCCAGGGCGAGGACGCCCGCATCGATGGCGAACGGTCCGGTCACCGCCAAGCGCGCGCCCGCACCGGCATGCACCAGCCCGACGGCCTGGAGCGCCGGGTGCTCGTAGGGCAGGTCGTTGCGGGCGTCGCCGAAGACCACGTGGATGTCGTTCTGCAGGTCGCGGCCGTGCAGGTCGCCGGCCAGCTGCACGCCGGGACCGCCTTGGATCCAGGCCTGCCACGGACCGTCGTCGAGGCGACCGCGAGCCGCGCCGGCCACCGTCACCTCGTCGCTGCGCGCCGCGCCCACGCGGCTCGCGGCGAACGGGTCGGGGTCGCCCCAGACGATCGCCGCGCCGCTCGGATCCTGGCAGGTCAGCAGGCTGTAATCGGCGGCGAGCGCCCAGCGACCGTCATCCCAGCCCAAGGCGACATGACCGGTGCGGAAGTCGTCGCTGGCCCCGCCGCCGCCAGGGCCGAGGCCATCGTTGCCCACCGCCAGACGCCAGGGCCCACGCTCCACTCCGCCCGCGGCGGGGACTCCCGGCAACTCCAGGGCGCAGCTCCAGGTGGCGGGCAGGAGGAGGGCGAGGATGGCCGTGCGACGCATGGGATCGCTGCACCCTAGTGGGGGTTCCGGGCACTGCTATGCGCTGTTGGGTTGCGAGACGCGCGACGTTCGCACCTCGCACCTACTTCGTCGTCCCCTTCGCCCACCACGCCGTCATCAGCTCCGTGATCTGCTCGCGCAGCAGCCAGGTCAGCACGGCGATGACGAGGATGCCGATGGTGATCAGCAGCCAGCTGCGGCCGGCGCGGTCGGGCTCGGGCTCGTCGAGGCCGGCGACCTTGGCGAGGTCGCGTTCGAGGGTGTAGAGCGACGGGTAGCGGTCCTTGGGATTCTTGGCCAGGCAGCGCGCGCAGATGTCCTTGATGCGCTGGTCCATGCGCGGGAACTTCGGCTCGTCGTTGCAGTGCTTGGCCATGATGTCGTAGGCGTTGGTCGCGTCGAACGGCGCCTTGCCGGTCACCATCTCGTAGAGGATCACGCCCAGCGAGTAGATGTCGCTGCGGAAGTTCACCGTGCGGGTGTTGCGGCACTGCTCCGGGCTCATGTAGACCGGCGTGCCCATCACCTGCCCGGTGTTGGTCAGGCGCGTCGCGCCCGGGTCGGGGTGCTTGGCCAGGCCGAAGTCGGCGACCTTGAGGACGCAGCCGCGCTTGGTGTCGCCGATGGTCAGCGGCGGCATGCGCCCGGTGGTGCTGCCCGGACCGCGCCCGACCAGGATGTTCTCGGGCTTGAGGTCGCGGTGCACGGTGCGCGAGGCGCGCAGCCCGCGCAGCGCCTGCACCATCGCCCAGGCCGCCTCCTCGGCGCCGAGCCGGCCCTGGGCGTCGAGCAGGTCGCGCAGGCTGCCGCCCTCCATGTACTCCAGCACCAGGAAGGGGTGGGCATCGTGGGTGCCGCGGTCGAGCAGGCGCACCACGTGCGGGTGGCGGATGCCGCTCAGCACCTTGGCCTCGCGGCGGAAGCGCGCCAGGTCGCTGGCGTTCTCGAGCACCTTGACCGCGACCTCGCCGTCGCCCTTGGTCGCCTTGCAGCGGTAGACCGAGCCGCAGCCGCCCTCGCCGAGCTTCTTGACCACCTTGTATTTCTCGGCGATCAGGTCGTTCTTGGAGAGCTTCAGTTCGAGCGTCGCGCGCGGCATGGACGGCGCATCGTAGGGGCCGGCATGGGATGCCAAGGAGGGGGGCGTCGGTCCGGGGACGGGCTCTCCGGGAGCCCGGAAGCCGCGTGGGCCGGGCGTCCTAGAGGTCCTGCCGCAGCGGCAGGGCCGCTTCCGGCCAGTGGCCTCGCCGGCGCATGCCGTGGCCTTCGGGACTTCCGGACTTCCGCCCCGCCCGGCGGTGGCCATCCTGCCTCCCCCATGCCCCCCCGCATCGCCGCCGACGAGGCGGCCATCACCGCCTGGCTCGACGGCGCGGTCAACTTCGAGCGCACCGGCGCCTTCGCCGGGATCCGCCTGGAGCGCATCGGCCGCGCCCTCGCCGCGCTGCCGCCGCCGCCCGCGCCCTGCACGGTGGCCGGGACCAAGGGCAAGGGCAGCACGGTGCGGCTGATCGAGGCCGCGCTGCTCGCCCAGGGCGTGCCGGTGCTGGCGTTCACCAGCCCGCACGTGCAGAGCGTGCGCGAGCGCTGGCGCTGCGACGGCGTCCCCGTCGACGCCGTCGGCCTGGCCGATGGCTGCACCGCGGTGGCGGCGCTCGAGGAGCGCCTGGGCGCGGCCCTGACGTGGTTCGAGCGCACCTTCGCCATCGCCTGCCTGCTGGCCCGGGCGCGCGCGGGCACGCGCTTCCTGGTCGAGGTCGGGCTCGGCGGCCGCCTCGACTGCGCCAACGCCCTCGATGCGCAGGTCGCGGTGCTGACCCACGCTGTCCCACGACCACCGCGACATCCTCGGTCCGACCCTGGAGCACATCGCGCGCGAGAAGCTCGCGGTCGCGCGCGCGGGCCGCCCGCTGCTCATCGCGCCGCAGGGCGCCGCCGCGGCGGCGGCGATCCGCGCCGTCGCTGGGCGGGACCGGCGCGCCCGCGCCCGCGGTGCGCTGGATCGCCCCGCCGACCACGCCGTTCGCGCTCGCCCTGGCCGGCGCCCACCAGCAGGACAACGCCGCCACCGCGCTGGCCGCGGCGGCCGCCGTGCATCCCGGGCTGGACGAGGCCGCGGCGCGCCGCGGCATGGCCACCGCCACGCTCGCGGCGCGCTGCCAGCTGATCGAGCGCGGCGGCCGCCGCCTGGTGGTCGATGGCGCGCACAACCGCGAGAGCATCGCCGCCACCCTCGCCACCGCCGCCGGCCTGCTGCGCCCCGGCTGGCGGCTGATCATCGCGCCTGGCCGGCGACAAGGAGCTCGAGGAGATCGCCGAGGCCATCCCCGCGGGCCTCGCCGTGACGCGCTGCGGCTACGCCAGTCCGCGCGCGCGCCGCGAGCCCGACTGGCTGCCGGCGCAGCGCGCGTGGCCGTGGCACGACGGCATCGCCGCGGCGCTCGCGGCGCAGCCGGCGGACGCGGACGTCTGCGTCACCGGCAGCCTGTACCTCGCGGGCGAGGCGCTCGCCCTGCTGGGCGAGGACCGGCTGGTCGGGTGAGGTCCTGTCGGGGCCACGGCGCGCGCGGCGGCGGCCGACCCACGTGGTGGTCAACGCCGGCAACAAGGACGCCGTCCTGGCCCTGACGGCGGGCCAGTCCTCCCATTGTCGAGGCGCTGCGCCAGGAGACCGGCGGGGCGATGGCCTGGCAGCGGCCGGATGCCACCTCCGGACGGCCCATCCCCTGTGCGCGCCTCGCCCCGGCGCCGGTGGGGCCGGCGCGGTCGCAGGGTGGGCGGGGGGCCCCCCACGCCCTCAGCCGTGGCCCACCAGCAGCTTCTTCCCCGCCGGCTGCCCGATGCCCTTGAGCAGCTCGTCGAACCACGCGGTGGCGATGTCGAACGGCTTGCCGCCCTTGATGCGCGGGAACTCGATGGCGCGCAGCACCCCGCCGCGCTCCTCGTCGTGGCCGATCACGCCCGACTCGCCGCGCAGGCCGCAGTCGACGGCGAGGTCGACCATGCTCTTGATCAGGCGCAGGTCCTCGCTGTTGGCGGCCGAGGCGCGCACGTAGTAGCCGCTCTTCTGCACCAGCGCCTTCTCGGCGCCGAGCAGCTTCGCGAACTGCTTGCTGAACCAGGTGCCGACGTTGACCTTGTCGAGGCGCACGTGGCCGAAGGCGTCCATCTCGACGGCCTCGCCGCGCGACGCCATCTCCTTGACGATGGTCTCGACGCCGGCGCCCTCGCTGATGAACACGTTCACGCAGTCCTTGCGGTCCATCACCTGCTTGAGGCGCTTCGCCTCGGCGGCGATGTCGAGCTCCATCTCGGGCAGGTAGACCGCGTCGACGTCGAGGTGCGCGCGGCTGAGGTTGAAGTGCGGCAGGAACTCGCGGTGCGCGAGGCGCTGGCGGTAGGCGCGCGCGGTGGCGGCGGTCAGCCAGCCGCAGTTGCGGCCCATGACCTCGTGGACGATGAGCATGCGCGGGTTGGCGCTCTGCTCGTTGACCACGTTCTCGAAGAACACCGCGCCCTGCTCGGCCGCGGTCCACGCGCCGAGCGACTGGCGGATCGGCACGACGTCGTTGTCGATGGTCTTGGGCAGGCCGACCACGGTCAGGTCGTAGCCGTTGCTCTTGAGGTACTTGGCGAGGTCGGCGGCCGTGGTGTTGGTGTCGTCGCCGCCGATGGTGTGCAGGATGGTGACGCCGTCCTTCGACAGCCGCTCGGCCGCGGCCTTGAGCGGGTCCTGGCCCTCCGCGACCAGGCCGCGCTTCACGCAGTCGGCGACGTTGGTGAGCTTGACCCGGCTGTTGCCGAGCGGGCTGCCGCCGTGGCGGTGCAGGATGCCCGCGGCGGCGCGCACCTCGGCCGAGACCGGCACCGACTCGCCCAGCAGCAGGCCCTTGTAGCCGCCCAGGTAGCCGACGATCTCGACGTCCGGCGCGAGGTCGGTGTAGCGCTCGATCAGGCCGCCCACGGCGGACGACAGGCAGGGGGCGAGGCCACCGGCGGTGAGCATCGCGACTTTGTGCTTGGGCATGTGCGGGAACTCCGGAAACGGGTCTGGGGAAGGAGGGGCGTTCTAGCCGCCTGCCCGCCCCAGGCCAGGGGAAGGTGGCCCGGAGCCTCACTTCAGCGGCGCGCCCCCTTGCAGCAGCCCCGCATCGCGGATGAGCTGCGCGATCTTCGCCGTCGAGCCGACCACCTCGAGCACCAGCTGCTGCTTGGCGGGGGTGGTCCTGAGCGCGGCGCTGCAGTCCGCGGCCGGCAGCACCTGCTGGTTGGCGCCGCCGCGCACCTGAGCGAGCACGCGCACCAGCGCGGTCACGTTGCACTGCACGGCGAGCAGGGCGGGCTGGCCCTCGGGGACGGTGGCGCCCTGCAGGCGCTTGACCAGGTCCTCGGCCGGCGCCTGCGCGGCGCGCATGGTCGACGCCACCTGCACGACCTGGCGGTCGGTGGCGACCTGCACGGCGTCGCCCGCGGGGCGCGCGACGTGGAAGCCGCTGGCGGCCCCGGCGGTCGCCGGGGTGGTGGTGGCGCCCTCCAGGCCCTGGGTGAGGGCCTCGCCGAAGCCGAGCAGCTCGTGCGCGCGGGTCTGCTCGCCGGCGAAGCGCAGTTCGGCGAGCAGGTGGTCCTTGAAGTCGGCGTCGAGGGCGGCGGCCCACGGTCCGCTGCGGTCGGCGATCGCCCAGATGCCCTTCCACGCCTCATCGACCACGGGCGTCCAGCGCGCACCGCTGGCGGCCTGGGCGACCTCGCCGGCGATCTGGCCGACGCGCTCGGCCTGGCCCTGCCAGTCGATGGCGCTGGCCACGCTCAGCCAGGTCAGCGGCGAGCGCACCGCGGGCAGCAGCCGGTTCGGCTGGTTGCGCTGGTTGGCGATCCAGGCGGCGAGCGGCGAGTCGGCGAGCGCCTGCACCCGGCCGCTGGTGCGGATGAGGTCGTCGCTGTCGGAGCGCACCTCCCAGGTGATGGTCTCGAGCTGGGCGGCGAGCTCGCTCCACAGGCGCGTGGCCATGCCGGGCTGGCGCGGGTCGAGGGGGTAGGCGATCAGGTTCGCCGGCAGCCAGCCGCCGAGTCCGTCCAGGCCCAGGCCGCCCGGCTGCAGGCTGCGCAGGAACGCGCCCGAGGCGGTGAACGACAGTGGCGCGTCGTTGGCGCCGGGGACCAGGGGGTGGGCGGCGAGCTGGCGGCACTCCGCGACGGTGCGCGCCAGGAAGGCGGTGCTGTCGCTGATCAGCAGGCGGTACTCGCTCAGGCCCTGGTTGTCGTTCTGGCTGTAGACCACGGTGCCGTCGCGCTCGCCGATGCGCACCAGCGGCGCCTCGTCGCCGATGGCGGTGCCGAAGTGCTCGAGGAAGCCGCGGCGGTTCGCCAGCGGGATCACCGCCAGCAGCGGCGCGCGGCCATCGCGCCACGCCATCAGCGCCGGCCGCGTCAGGTCGATGCCGTCGAAGGCGTCGGCGCGGAACAGCAGGCGCGCGAGCCAGGCGCGCAGCGGCGCGGGATCGCTGCCCAGGGTGGTGGCGAACTGGGTGCTCTCGCGGTCGAGCCAGCGCGGGTCGTTGACGCGCAGCACCGCCAGCGCCGCCGCCAGCGGATCGGCCGGCGCCACCGGCTCCGCGCCGCGGGCCAGGCCGACGCAGGCGAGCAGCAGGCTCAGGGCGATGCGACGCATGGGGAGGCCTCCACGCTCACCAGGATACGCTTGGGGAGGCTTGGGGGCAAGGTGGGGTTGGAGAGGAAGACCCTAGACCCGAGACCCTAGACCCTAGACCCTAGACCCCAGAGCTAGCCCTCGGATCCGACCGTTCGTGCTTCTCCGCATCCTGCGGGCGCATCCCCTGTTTCCCAAAATAAGAAACCCTGGATCCACGATCTCGGGTCTAGGGTCTAGCGTCGGTCTCTCGGGTCCGGTCGGGTCCAGGGTCTGGCGCCGAAGGCGCCTAGTGCGCGGGTTCAGCGTTGGCGAAGCGGATGATGAGCACCGATTCGCAGGCTTCGATCAGGCGCAGGGGGGCCGACTTCGATGTGCCAGTGGTCGGCGGTGGTCGAGCGCACGGCGGCCTTGACCGTGCCCAGCACCAGGCCGGGTGGGACGCGGGTGTCGGAGTTGGCGGTCACCACCTGCAGGCCGGGGACGACGCTCAGGCCGTCGCGGTCCTCGACGAAGTCGAGCAGCAGTTCGCCGCGCTTGCCGACGCCGGTCAGCACGCCCTCGGCGAGCAGGTGCTGGCCGTCGATCAGCGCGGCGGGGATGCGGCTCTCGTTGTCGGTGATCTCCTGCACCAGGCAGCGGCCCTCCTGGACGCCGGCGACCAGGCCGACCAGGCTCCAGCCGGCGCACACCGCCATGCCCTTGGTGACGCCATCGACCGCGCCGGCGTCGAGTTCGCAGTAGCGCCGGCCCTGGCGCTGGTTGCGCGCGATGATGCGCGCGCGCACCACCACCGCCTGCTCGGGCGGGATGCCGCCCTCGCCGCGCACCTGGGCGTACTCGGCCAGGCGCGTGCGCAGGGTGATGTTCTCGGCGTTGATCTGGATGAGCTGCTCCTGCGCGGCGACCAGCTGCCGGGAGGTCTCGTCGCCGGCCGGCGCGGCGTGGCCCG
Source organism: uncultured Planctomycetota bacterium (assembly GCA_963818245.1). GTDB lineage: Bacteria > Planctomycetota > UBA11346 > UBA11346 > UBA11346 > BOG-1363. The sequence continues at coordinate 80,335 of CAWFSD010000025.1, read as the reverse complement.
CCAGGCCGCGCTGCCAGGGATCGAGCGGGGCGGAGAGGCGCTGCCAGGCGGCGGCGAGCAGCCCGGTCCGGGACAGCACCAGCGTGACCACGAGGGCGATGGCAGCCGCCAGCAGGTGGCGGGAACGCGTGGTCATGCGCGCATGCTGGTCCGACCCGGGTCGCTCGCAAGCGCAGGCCGTCTTGGAAGACGCTGGACCCGCGGCTCGAGGTGCGCGTGTGGAGACGAGCGGGGGAGGGGGACCTGGCCCGACCGCACTCCGGAAGCAGGATCCGCGCGCGGTGTCGTGGCCAGGTCCGCAGCGGCGGCCGTCCCGAGGGCCCGGGTCTCCCGCAAAGAGGCCCTTGCCACCAGGAGCCGCCCCGGGGTACCATCCCGCGGAGACCGTATCGGCGGCGGCGTCGGCCGCTGGAACCCAGATGACCATGGCCCTGCACATCCTGCTGGTGGACGACCGCCCGGACTCGGTGCTCTTCCTCGGCGAGTTCCTGCTCGCGCGCGGCCACCGCGTCGAGACCTCGGGCAATGGCGCCGAGGCGCTCGAGGCGATCATCAGGCGCACCCGCAGCGGTGACGCCTACGACCTGCTGATCAGCGACGTCACCATGCCCGGCATGGACGGGCTGGCCCTGGTGCGCGAGCTGCGCCGGCGCCAGCTGCTGATCCCGACCGCGCTCTATACCGGCTTCTCGGCGGTGAACCCCAACCTGCAGTCCCAGGCCACCCAGCTCGAGTGCCTGGCGGTGATGGAGAAGCCGCTCGAGCTGCGCCGCATCGAGCGCCTCGTCGAGGAGGTCATCGCGCGCCGCACCGGCACCGCGCGCCGCCAGCTCACCAGCCGCGCCACCCGCGACGACAACCAGCCGTTCTTCGGCACCTCGCGCGTCATCGTCAAGCCCGGCGGGCTGCGCCCCGACGCCGTCTCCGAGGAGCCGCGCACCGGCGCGCTCGAGCGCAAGAGCGACCTCCACCCGGTGGTGCGCGAGCCCGCGCCGCCGCCGCTCGAGGTGCCGCGCGCCCCCGCCGCCACCGGCCACACCGGCGCCTTCACCGCCCAGCTCGGCCGGCGCACCGGGGGGACCCAGCCGGTGCCGCAGCTCCCCGGCACCGACCCCTTCACCGTCCCCGGCGGCCACCGCGTCCAGTCCATCGCGCTGCCGTCCCCACCGGAGCTGCCGCCCCTGCCGCCGCCCCCGGGCGCGCCCGCGCCGGGCAGCGCAGCGCGCACCAGGTACCCGACCGCCGTCACCCAGGCCTTCACGCAGCAGGAGGCCGAGCCGCAGCAGCCGACCACCGGCGTGGTGCGCCGCCAGGCCGGTCTCTTCACCCACACCGGCGGCCACCACACCACGCTCTCGTCGACGCGCATCCGCCGCGGCGTGGGCGGCGCCGCGCCCCCCAACTCCGGCGCACGGCCACGTCGAGCAGCCGCCGCCCGCCGCCCAGCCCCTGACCAGCAGTTCGCGCGCCGTCGCCTGCGCGCACTGCCGGCGCGTCTTCGTGGTGCTGGTCAAGCAGGAGGGCTTCACCGCGATGTGCGTCAACTGCGGGAAGCTGAACCGCATCGATCCGCTGTGAGGTGTGACCCGGGTCCGCGAAGTCCCGTGACCCTCGCGGTGACAGCGCCGCTTTCAGCGCAAGAGCCGCGGTGCGGCCGCGTCCTCCGGCTTGCGGTACCGGTACCGGCCCGGCCAGGGTCCGGGGGCCCGGCACTGGCCGCGATCCCAGGCCCGGTCATGCATGGCGCGGACGATGAGCGAGACCATCGCCGCCGCCGTCACCGCGCACCTGGACCACCTGCGCGACGTGCGCCAGGCGAGCGCGCACACCCTGCGCGCGTACCGCCAGGAATTCGCCGCGTTCCTGGCGTGGCGGGAGCGCGAGGCGCCGCAGGCGGTCGGAGTTGGAGCATCTGCAGGCGGCGCTGTTGCGCGCCTACGTCGCCGCGCGCGCAGGCGGCGCCGGTGGCGCGGCGCCGGCGCCGGCGAGCGTGGCGCGCACGGTCGCGGCGCTGCGCGCCTTCGGGCGCTTCCTGGCGGTCACCGAGCGCCTGGGCGCGAACCCGGCGGCGCTGCTGCGCGCGCCCCGCGTCGGGCGCAAGCTGCCGCACTACCTCGAGACCGACGCGCTCGAGCGCCTGCTCGCCGCGCCGCAGGGCGACGGCGAGGCCGCCACCCGCGACCGCGCCATCCTCGAGGTGCTCTACTCCACCGGACTGCGCGTCGGCGAGCTGGTCGCGCTGCACGACCGCAGCCTGGACCTGATCGGCGGCGTGGCGCTGCTGCGCGGCAAGGGCCGCAAGGAGCGCCTCGCGCCGCTCGGCCGCCCGGCGGTGCGCGCCTTCGAGGCCTACCGCGCCGTGCGCGACGCCGCGCACGGCCGCGACCAGGGCGGACGCGCCAGCTTCCTCAGCGTCGCCGCGCGCCAAGCGCGGCGGCGGCGGCGGCCGCGCCCTCAGCACGCGCGACGTGCACCGCATCGTCGGCCCGCCACCTCGCGGCCGCCGGCCTGTCGGCGCGCACCACGCCGCACACCCTGCGCCACACCTTCGCCACCCACCTCGTGCAGGCCGGCGCCGACATCCGCGCCGTGCAGGAGCTGCTCGGGCACAGCAGCCTCAACACCACGCAGATCTACACGCACCTGACCATCGAGGCGCTGCGCGAGGTGTACAGGAAGGCGCATCCACGGGCGTAGGGCGCGCGGCGCCGGGGGTTCCCGGCGGCACGTCCCCACCCAGCGCTCATTTCCCCGGCAGCACCACGATCTTCTCGGCGCCCAGATCATCGTGCTCCGCCTCATGGCAGGTGAAGAGGATGATCTGCAGTTTCCCCGAGGCGTGGCGCAGCGCCCGGAGCAGCGCGTCGCGCCGCTGCGGGTCGGCGTTGACCAGCGGGTCGTCGAGCACCAGGGGCAGGCGGCGGCCCTGGGCGAGGACCTCCGCGAGGCCGAGGCGGACGAGCAGGGCGAACTGCTCGCGCGCGCCGAGCGAGAGCTGGTCGAAGGGCTCCTCCTGCGCGTCGGCGGACCAGCCGGACAGGCGCCAGTCGTCGTCGCCGAGCAGCAGGTTCGCGCGCGGGAAGATGCGGCGCAGGTAGGGCTCGATCGCGTCGCGCACCGGTTTGGCGAGGGCGGTGCGCGTCTCCTTCTGCACGGCGAGCAGGGTCGCGCGCAGGGTGCGCACGGCTTCGGCCTGGCGCTCCAGCGCGGCGGCCCGCTCCTGGGCCCGGGCGAGGGCGGCCTCCGCCTCCTGCAGGGCCGCCGCCGGGTCCTGGTCGCTCGCGCTGCGCAGCTGCAGGCTCAGCCGGTCGCGCAGCCGCTGCGCGTCGTGGACCTGCTCCTGGAGCTGGTCCCGGACGCGCGACCGGGCATCGGCCAGGCTCCGCGGCCTCGGCGCCGCCGAGCTCCTCCCAGGCGGCCTGCAGCCCGGCCTCGCGGTTCACGGCCTCGCCCAGGCGCACCGCCGCCTCCTGCCTGAGGCGCGCCAGTTCGTCCGGCGCGGGCAGCCCGCGCCAGGTCGGCGTCCGCGCCTCGCGCGCGCTCCTCCTGCACCGCGCGCCTGGTGGCCGCGTCGGCGAGCTCGCGGTCCAGGCGCTTGAGCTCCGCACCGCTCACGTCGAGCGCCGACCGCGCCGCCTGCTCCGCCGCGCGCGCGGCCTGCGCCTGCGTCCGGGCCGCTGCCGGACCGGCACCGGGCTCGGCCTGCTCCGGCAGCGCCTCCAGGCGCGCGCGCTCCGCGGCGACCTCGCGCTGCAGGCGCGCGCCGGCGGCGGCGAGGGCCTCGGGTTCCGCGCGCGTCTCCAGGGCGAGCGCGGCGGCCAGGGCCGCGCTCGCCTGGCGGGCGGTGGCGAGCGCGTCCGCGCGCGCCTGGACCGCCGCCTGGGCCGCGTCCGGCGAGGCGACCCCGGCGGCGCGCAGCGCCCGCTCCAGCTCCTCGCCGGCGCTGCGCGCCTGCGCGGCGAGGTCGGCCGCGCCGCTGGCGCCGGCGCGGACGCGCACGGTGCCGATCCCCTCGAGGTGGAGCTCGCCGAGCCCGGTGGTCCGCCCCGCGAGCGTAGCCGCCGGCGGGGACCTCGGCGGCCTCGGTCCGGCCATCGGCCAGCCAGCGCGCGGTCACCGCGCGCTCGGCCTGGAAGACCACCGCGGTGGCGGCGGCGTCCCGCTGCACGCAGGCCTCGCGGTGGGCCGCAGCCAGGTCGCGCAGGGCGGCGACCGTGCGCGGCGGCAGGTCGGGCAGGGCATCGGCCGCCGCCTGCGCGCGCTGGCGCTCCGCCGGTCAGGTCCAGGACGCGCTGCAGGTGCGCGCTGCGCTCGGCGACGCGCAGGGCGAGGGTGGCGCGCTCGGCGGCGCGGTCCGCGCGCTCCGCCCGCTCCTCGGCGGCGCGCGCGGCCTGCTGCGCCGCCGCCAGGTCCGCCTCGCGGCGCAGGTGGGCCTGCTCCGCGCGCTGCTGCATGGCGGCCAGCGCCGCCTCCGTGGCGGCGCACGCGGCCAGCTCCTGGCGCAGCCGGGCGAGGCCGTCGGCGAGCGCCGCGCGGCGGACCAGCGCCTGGTCGGCGTCGACGACGGCGCGGCGCAGCGCGGTCAGCGCGGTGCGCTCGCGCTCCAGGTGGCGCAACCGCTCCTCCGCCTGCCGCGCGCGGGCCAGCGCCGCCACCGCCTCCTCCTCGGCGCGGCGCTGGCGCGGGACCAGTTCGGCCAGCCGCCGGGTCGCCTGCTGGAGTCCGCTGGCCGCGGTCTCGAACCCGCGCAGCGCCTGCTGCGCCGCGTCGCGGGCCGCCTGCGCGGCCTCGCGCTCCTTGAGGGCCTTGGCGTGCTCGCCGGTCGGTCGCATCGCCGCGCCGGTCCAGAAGCGCTCGTGCTCCTGCTCGACCAGCGCCAGCGCGCGGGCGCCGAGGGGGCCGGCGGCGACCGCGCCGACCTCGCGCGCCACCAGCTCCGACAGCCGGCTGCGCACGCGCTCGGTGACGGCCTCGTCCAGGCCGGCCAGCCGTCCCTGCTGCAGCCACAGCACCGGCCACAGGCCGAGGTGCCGCGCGTCGACGTCGCGGGTGACGCGACCGGCGTCGGGGACGGCGGTCCCGAGCAGCTCCTGCAGGCGGTGCTCGGCCTCCTCGCCCTCGAGGGTGCGCCCGTCCGGCCCGCTCAGCCGGGTCTGCTGGCGGCGCAGGAAGCGCTTGGCGATGCGCCAGCGCCGCCCCTCGATCTGCAGGTCGACCTCGACTTCCGGCGGCTCGCCGCCACCGCGCTGCTGCAGCGCCTTGCGCGCGTCGTAGAGCGGCTTGCACGGTTCGAACAGCGCGAAGCGCAGCGCCTCGGCGAGCGTCGACTTGCCCGCCTCGTTCGGGCCGCAAACGAGGGTCACGCGCTCCGCCAGGTCAGCGATCACCAGGTGGTCGTGCCGGCGCCAGTGCCGGACCTCCAGGCGGGTGACGTGCATCGCGCGCTCCGCCTCAGCCCACGGCCGCGAGCAGGCGGTGGAGGAGCTGGAGCGCGTCCTGCGCCGGCTGGCCGGGGTCCGCGCAGAGGCGCGCGACGGCGCCGGCCAGCAGCCCGGGCTCGGCGAGCGCGGCGAGGTCGTCCTGCGACGGCGCGGCGACCAGGGCGCCCGCGTCCACGCGCAGCAGCATGCAGCGCTGCGCCCACTCCTGGAGCAGCGCGTCGAGCCGCGTGCGCCCGTCCAGCGTCAGGGTTCCCGCCAGCGTCAGCTCGATGGCGGTGGTGGTGGGTTGCGGCAGGGCGGCGAAGCGCTGCGCCAGGCGCGCGACCGCCGCGTCGTCGCCGAGCGCTTCCGCCCAGCGCAGCCAGGTGGTGGTGGCGACGCGCACGGTCTCGACGTCCGGCTCCGCGCCCGCGGCGGCGATCGCCACCACCAGGACGTTGCCGGGGTCCTGCTCCTTGAAGCGCGTCGCCTCGTGGGTGCCGCTGTACCAGGCGCGGCGGTCGACGCGCAGCGTGCCGTGCCAGTCGCCGAGCGCGACGTAGTCGAAGCCCTTCGCCAGCAGCGCGCGCAGGTCGATCAGGTTGGGCGTCTCGACCCCGTCGCCCGACCAGCCGGCGAAGTCGATCACCCCGCCGTGCGCCATGACCACGCGGACGCCGTCGCCCGCCGCGCGCGCCGGCAGCCAGGCGGTGGGGTCGTCGACCTCGTGGCGCTGCAGCAGGGGGCAGGGGTGGACGACGGCGCCGGCGACCGCCAGCGGCGTCCGCGCGTCCAGCACGCGGACGTGCGGCAGGTCCTCGGCCAGGCGGCCCAGCGCGCAGGCCGGCCCGCCGTGGTCGTGGTTGCCGGGCAGCAGCAGCACCGGGACCGGCGCGAACGGCGCCAGCGCCTCGCGCGCGCGCTGGATGGTGTCCGGACCGGCGGCGTTGGAGTCCAGCACGTCGCCGCTGACCAGCACCGCGTCGACCCGGCGGGCGTGCGCCAGCCGGGCGATCTCCAGCACCGCCTGGTAGCGCAGCAGGCGCGCCTGGGCCCCGGCGTCGCCGGGGATGTAGGCGAGCTTGAGCCCGAGCTGCCAGTCGGCGGTGTGGATGCAGGTGAAGGGCATGGAGCCTCGTGGTCGCGCGCTGCGCCGGCCACCGCCGGCGCCACTGCATTCCAGGCGCTTTCTCCAAAAGGGAAGCCCTGCCTCGCCGCCGCCGCCCTGCCCCGGGGCTCGCCCTTGGCGCTCCTGGGCGGCTTCGCTACGCTCCCCCTCCGCCGACGGCGGGCAGGAGCGCATCGTGAAGACCTGGTTCATCACCGGAGCATCCACCGGTCTCGGCCGCACGCTGGCCGAGACCGCGCTGCGCCACGGCGACAACGCGGTCGTCACCGCGCGCAGCGTGGCCGCGCTCGATGGCCTGGTCGAGCGCCACCCCCACCAGGTGCTGCCGCTGGCGCTCGACCTGACCGCGCCCGCCGGCATCGAGCCGGCGCTCAGCTCGGCGCTGGAGCGCTTCGGCGCCATCGACGTGCTGGTGAGCAACGCCGGCTACGGCCTGCTCGCCGCGCTCGAGGAGACCGGCGACGCGCACCTGGAGCGCAACCTCGAGACCAACCTGATCGGGCCGCTGCGCCTGATCCGCGCCGCCATCCCGCTGCTGCGCCAGCAGGGCCACGGCCACATCATCACCATCTCGGCCATCGCCGCCTTCGCCAACGAGCTCGGCTTCAGCGTCTACGGCGCCGCCAAGGCCGGCCTGGAGGCGGCCTCGGAGGCCCTCGCCGGCGAACTCGCGCCCTTCGGCATCGCCGTGACGGTGGTGGTGCCCGGCCCGCTGCGCACCGACTTCATCGGCCGGTCGCTCGAGACCGTGGCGCGCATGCCCGTCTACCAGGCGACGGTCGGCAAGTTCGCCGCCTTCCTCAGCGCCATCGACGGCAAGCAGCCCGGCGACCCGGTGAAGGCCGCCGAGGCCATCTACGGCGTCGCCGGCCTGCCCAAGCCGCCGTTCCGCCTGGTGCTGGGCGGTTACGCCTACGACAAGTTCGAGAAGAAGCTGCAGGTGCTGGAGGCGGAACTGCAGGCGTGGAAGGCGGTGGGACTGCCGACGGATCATCCGCGCGGGTGAGGGTCCCGCCTCACGCCAGCAGCTTCCTCACCACCTCGCCCTCCACGTCCGTCAGCCTGAAGTCCCGCCCCTGGAAGCGGAAGGTCAGCTTGGTGTGCTCGAACCCCAGCAGGTGCAGCATGGTCGCGTGCAGGTCGTGCACGCTCACCGGATCGGCGATCGGCCGGTAGCCCAGCTCGTCGGTCGCGCCGATGGTCACGCCCGGCTTGATGCCGCCGCCGGCCATCCACATGGTGAAGGCGTGCGGGTGGTGGTCGCGGCCCATGAACGGCACGCCGCCGCGGCCCTCGTTCATCGGCGTGCGCCCGAACTCGCCGCCCCACACCACCAGCGTGCTGTCGAGCAGGCCGCGGCGCTTGAGGTCGGTGATCAGCGCGGCCGCGGCCTGGTCGATGTCGGCGCAGAGCTGCGGCAGGCGCTTGTCGATGCTGTTGCCGTCGGACTCGCCGTGCTGGTCCCAGCCGCGGTGGTAGAGCTGCACGAAGCGCACGCCGCGCTCGACCAGGCGGCGCGCCATCAGGCAGTTGTTGGCGAACGTCGCCTTGCCCGGCGCGGTGCCGTAGAGCGCGTGCACCTCCTTGGTCTCGCGTGGCGAGGTCGGTCAGCTCCGGCACCGCGGTCTGCATGCGGAAGGCGAGCTCGTAGGCGGCGATGCGCGTGGCGATCTCGGGGTCGCCGATGGCGTCCAGGCGCTGCTGGTTGAGCGCGCGGATGGCGTCGAGCGCCGCGCGCCGGTCGCCGGCGGCCATGCCCGCGGGATCGGCGAGCGCCAGCACCGGGTCGCCGGTGGAGCGGAACTGCACGCCCTGGTAGTAGCTGGGCAGGAAGCCGTTCGACCAGCACGAGGTGCCGCCGTCCGGGATGTTCTGCCCCGAGAGCATGACCACGAAGCCCGGCAGGTTGCGGTTCGCGCTGCCCAGGCCGTAGGTCGCCCACGCGCCCATGCTCGGCCGCCCGAACAGCGCCGAGCCGCAGTTCATCAGCACCTGCGCGGGCCCGTGGTTGAACTGGTCGGTGTGCACGCTGCGCACGATCGCCAGTTCGTCGGCGACGCCGGCGAGGTGCGGCAGGATCTCCGAGAGCTCCTGCCCCGACTTGCCGTGGCGCGCGAACGCGAACGGCGAGCCGAGCAGGCGCGGCGTGCCCTTGATGAAGGCGAAGCGCTCGCCCTTCACGAACGAGTCCGGGATGGCCTGGCCGTTCAGCTCGTTCAGCTTCGGCTTGTGGTCGAACAGGTCGACCTGCGACGGCGCGCCGGCCATGAACAGGAAGATCACGTTCTTCGCCTTGGCCGGCAGCGGCGGCGGCGCGGCGCCAGCGGATCCGGGCGCGCCCTGGCCCTCGCCGCCGTGCAGCGCGGGCGCGGCGAGCGCGCCGAGCGCGAGCGCGCCCAGGCCGAGCGCGGTCTCGCGCAGGAAGGCGCGCCGATCCAGGCCGCGCCGGGCGTCGAGGGCGCCGAGCGCGCGCAGCGGGTGCAGCGGGTCCATGGTCACTCCCGGGTCAGGGTCTGGTCGAGGTTGAGCAGCACGTTGGCGACCACCACCAGCGCCGCGAGCTCGGCGCGCGGCACGCCGGCGTCGTCGCCCGCGGCCAGCTGCTCCGCGGCCGCGGGGTCGTCGGCGTAGCGCTCGCGCTCGCGCTCGTAGAGCTCGCCGAGCGCCTTGCACCTGGCGGGCGTCCGCGGCGTGCGCGGTGCACAGCCGGAAGCCGTACGCGCAGCGGCTCGCCGGCGTGGCGCCGCCCTCGCGCGCGAGGCGCCGCGCCAGCCCGCGCGCGGCATCGACGAAGGCCACGTCGTTGAGCGTCACCAGCGCCTGCAGCGGCGTGTCGGTGCGCGGCCGGCGCAGCATGCACACCTCGCGGCTGGGCGCGTCGAACGTGGTGAAGGCGGGGTAGGGCGAGGAGCGCTTCCAGAAGGTGTACAGCCCGCGCCGCCAGCGCTCCTCGCCGGCGCTGGTCTCCCAGCGGTCGCCGTTGTAGGGCGTGTCCCAGATGCCGTCCGGCTGCAGCGGGAAGACCGACGGCCCGCCGATGCGCGCGCTGAGCAGCCCGGCCGCGGCCAGCGCCACGTCGCGCACCATCTCGGCCTCGACGCGGAAGCGCGGCGCGCGCGCCAGCAGGCGGTTGGCGGGATCGCGCTCGAGCTTGGCCGCGCTGACGTGCGCGCCCTGGCGGTAGGTGGCGGAGGTGACGATGGTGCGCAGCAGGCGCTTCACCTGCCAGCCGTGGCCTACGAAGTCGCTGGCCAGCCAGTCGAGCAGCTCGGGGTGCGAGGGCGGCTGGCCCTGCGCGCCGAAGTCGTCGCTGCTGGCGACGATGCCGGTGCCGAAGACCTGCTCCCAGAAGCGGTTCACCGTGACGCGCGCCGTCAACGGGTTGCCGGGCGCGACCAGCCAGCGCGCCAGCGCCAGGCGGTTGGCCACCGCGCCGTCCGGCAGCGGCGGCAGCGCCGCGGGCACGCCGGCGGTCACCGTCTCGCCCGTCACCAGCCACGCGCCGCGCACGTGGATGGCGGTGCTCGGCGCGCCGTCGCCGGGGCGCTCGCGCATCACCATCGCCGTGGCGGCGGCCGGCCCCTTGGCGGCGGCGAGCAGCTCCGCCTGGCGCGCGCGCGCCGGCGCCAGCGCCGGCGCGATGCCGCGGTACCACGCCAGCACCGCGGCCTGCTGCGCGGCGCTGCGCGCGCCGGCCGCGACGGCCAGCGCCGCGACCACGTCCTCCGGCACGGCCGCCGCCGGCGGCGTGGCGCTGTCGCTGACCGCCAGGCGCAGGCGGCCGAGCAGGTGCTGGCCGTACGGCGACTGCTGCGCCAGGGTCGCGACCAGGGTCGCGCCGGCGGGCAGGTCGAGGGGCGCGCAGGTGAAGACCGCGGTGTGCGGCTTGCCGGTGCCGCCGGACACCGCCCAGCCGCTGTCGGGCTTGGCGTCGATCGCGTCGGCGACCGGGTAGCCGTCCTGCGCGTAGTCGGCCTGGGCACCGGTCAGGTGCACCGCGAGCGCGCCCGGTTCCACCACCAGGCGCAGGTCGGTGAGCACGAAGTTGCCGTTGCCCGCCGCGCCCGGTCCCTGACCGGGCAGGCTGGGATCGGTCAGCACCTCCAGGCGCAGCGCGCGCCAGGCGGCGCAGCGCCAGCGGCGCGCTGACGGTGTAGACGTCGCTCGCGGCCGGCGCGCTCGCCAGCACGCTGCCGTCGCCGAGGGTCTTCAGCGCGGTGCCCTTGGCGCTGGTGGCGCCGATCGGAGCGAGCACCCGCCAGGCGCCGCCGGCGCCCTGCGCCTCCCACGCGCGCTCCGCCGCGCGCAGCTCCGGGGTGTCCGCGGCCAGCGTGCGCGCCAGCGCCGCCAGCTCGCGCTCGCGGCCGGCGCGCTCCTCGGCGCTGGCGGTGTCGACCTCGACGGTCGGCTCGTCGGCGTGGTCGAAGAAGGCCAGGAAGCGGTAGAACTCGCGCTGCGAGAACGGGTCGTACTTGTGGTTGTGGCACTGCGCGCACTGCAGGGTGCTGCCCAGCCACACCTCGGCGGTGGTGCCGACGCGGTCGACCAGGGTGTTCCAGCGCGCTTCGCCGCGGTCGACGCCGTCCTCCTCGTTGATCAGGGTGTTGCGGTGGAAGCCGGTGGCGATGACGTCCTGCGGCGTGGCGCCGGGCAGCATGTCGCCGGCGATCTGGGCGATGGTGAACTGGTCGAAGGGCAGGTCGCGGTTGAAGGCGCCGATCACCCAGTCGCGCCACGGCCACTGGCTGCGCTTGCGGTCCTTCTCATAGCCCTGCGAGTCGGCGTAGCGCGCGAGGTCGAGCCACGGGCGCGCCCAGCGCTCGCCGAAGCGCGGCGAGGCGAGCAGGCGGTCGACCAGCGCCGCGTACGCGCCCGGGCTGCGGTCGGCGAGGAAGGCGTCGAGCTCGGCCGGGCTGGGCGGCAGGCCGGTGAGGTCGAGGGCCAGGCGCCGCGCCAGGGTCTCGGGGTCCGCCTCCGGCTCGGGCGACGAGCTGCTCGCGCTCGAGCCGCGCCAGGATGAACGCGTCGATGGGATTGCGCACCCAGCGCGCGTCCTTGCACCGCGGGCGGCGCCGGGCTGCGCGGCGGCACGTAGGCCCAGTGCACCGGCTTCGCCGCCGCCGCGGTCGCGCTGTGCGGCCAGGTCGCGCCCTCGTCGATCCAGCGCGCGACCAGGGCGATCTGCGCGGCGCTGAACGCCGGCTTGTCCTTGGGCATGCGCGGGTCGTCGCCCAGGCCCTGCAGGCGCTTGACGATCAGGCTGTCCTGGCCCTTGCCCGGCACCAGGGTCGCCCCGTTCGCGCCGCCCTGCAGCGCGCGCTCGCGGCTGTCCAGGCGCAGGTCGCCCTTCTGCTTCTTCTCGCCGTGGCAGGCGAGGCAGCTCTCGGCGAACAACGGCTGGATGTCGCGCGCGAAGTCGACAGGCGTCTCGGAGGCCTGGGCTGCCTGCGCCCCGGCGCACCACAGGGTGATCAGTACGGAAAGCCGCCACAGCCCAGGGCTTGCGCTGTGCGGGAGTGGCTGGGAGGCGCGGGTGCGGGCGGGCATCGTGCGGATCCGGTGGTCGGAACGGACCCCCGCATATGTGCTCCGCCAGGACCGGCTTTCATGCCGACGCGGATCACCCTCGGATACGCCGCCGGTCGCGTCCCAGCCGTGGACGGCGCGCTGGATACGGTGAAAGGCCGCCCACGCTGGGCACATACGGCAGTGCGCGGGAGGCTCCGCGAGGCGCAGGCACCGCTCGAAGAAGGGGACGCACGAATGTCGGCGACGACCGGCGACGATCAGATCGACCAGGCCGTCGCCCGGGTGCGCGCGGGCGACCGCGAGGCCTTCCGCACCGTCATCACCGCCTGCGAGGCGCCGCTGCGCGTGCTGGTCGCCGCCATCCTGCCGCAGGTCGCGGCGGTCGACGACGTGGTGCAGAAGAGCCTGGTCACCGCCTACTTCCGCCTCGACCAGTACACCCTCGGCACCTCGTTCATGGCCTGGGTGGCGACCATCGCGCGCTACCAGGCGCTCAACGAGCGGCGCCGCTGGCTGGCCGAGCACGCCTTCAAGCAGCGCCTGCGCGGTGAGCGCCGCCTCGACCAGGCGCTGCACGGCGGCGACGAGGTCCCGCCCTTCTCCGACGAGCGCCTGCTCGGCCGCCTCGGCGACTGCCTGGCCTGCCTGCGCGACCTGCCGGCCGCCATCGTGCGCGCGCACTACCTGGAGCAGGTGCCGGTCGCCGAGCTCGCGGCGCGCCACGGGCGCAGCCCGGACTGGGTGCACCTGGTCCTGCACCGCGCGCGCCGCGCGCTGCGCACCTGCCTGCTCGCCAAGCTCGGCGGGCAGCCGGGCGGGCTGGCCGCGGACGGCCTGGACGGAGCCGCGCATGGGACCTGACCACGACCGCCTGGTGGCGCGCCTCGCCGCCGGCGAGCGCTCGGACGAGGTCCTCACCGGCCTCGCCGCGGCCTGCGCCGAGGACGCCGAGCTGCGCGACGCGCTGCGCGACGACCAGGCCATCGCGCGCGCGCTCCACGAACTCGGTCGACCCGCGCTCGACGCCGCGCCGGTGCTGACCGCCATCGCCCGGGCGCGCGGTCCGACCCTCGAGGACCAGGTGATGGCGGGCATCGCCGCGCGCTCGCGGCGCCTGCGCCCGGTCCGGCGCCACCCCTGGCGCTGGCGCGCGCTCGCCGCCTCGCTGCTCGCCGGCTGCGCGCTGTCGGCGCTCGCCATCAGCGACCGCTGGCCGGTCTCGCACGAGCCGCTCGCCACCCTGCACGTCCTGCCCCAGGGCGCGCGCTGGCCCACCGGCGCGACCGGCGCGGGCGAGGGCGCGCGCGTGCGCCCCGGCCCCATCGCCCTCGACGCCGGCGCCATCGAGCTGGCCTTCGACAACCAGGCGGTGCTGATCGTCGAGGGACCGGCGCGCCTCGAGGTGCTGTCGCCGCTGCGCGTGCGCCTCGACCAGGGCCGCGTGACCACGCGCATCCCGGAGCCGGCGCACGGCTTCACCGTCGCCGCCGCCGGCCTGCGCGTCGTCGACCTCGGCACCGAGGTCGGCGTCGCGCTCGCCGCCGACGGCAGCGCCGACGTGCAGGTCTACGCCGGCGCCGCGCAGCTCGTGCTCGACAGCGGCGCGGCGCGGCGCGCCGAGGCGGGCGAGGCCGTGCGCCTCGATCCCCGCGCCGACCGCATCACCGGCCTCGCCTTCGCGCCTGGCCGCTTCCTGCGCGCCGGCGCGCTGCGCGCGCTGGACGTCGACCTCGCCGACCTGGTCGGCGGCGGCGACGGGCGCGGCGGCGCGACCAGCGACGGCATCGACCTGCTCACCGGCAACCTGCACTCGCTGCTGTCGCAGGGCGGCATCCACGGCGACCGCGCCTTCCACGCGGTGTCGGGCCAGCCGCTCATCGCCGGCGTGTTCGTGCCCGACGCGGCGGCCGACGTGCCGATCACGCCCGACGGCGCGACCTGGCGCTTCCCGCTCGCCGGCGGCTCGGCCTACGACTCGCTGCGCCGCGGGCCCTTCCTGGTGCGCCCGCCCGACGGCGGCATCCCCGGCATCCGCCACCAGCCGGAGGTCTTCGGCGGCATCGACTTCTCCACTCCCGGCCACAGCCTGGTGGGCATGCACGCCAACGCCGGCGTGACCATCGACCTGGTCGAGCTGGGCCGCGCGCACGGCGGGCGCGCCGCGCGCTTCACCGCGCTGGCCGCCAACTGCGCCCCGCGCCGGCTCGCGCCGTCGCTGTGCGCCCTGCCGGGCGCCGCCGCGGCGGATCCGCGCTGGGCGGCGCTCGCCGGGGTCCAGGCGACCAGCGCCGCGGGCACGGTCCTGGCGGTGCGGGCGGACGGCGCGCTGCTGGCCAGCGCGCCGGCCCGGGGCGACACCTACACCGTGCTCGGGGCGCCCGCCGGCGCGCGCCTGAGCGCGGTGCGCATCGACGTGCTGCCGGACGAGACCCTGCGCGGCCACGGTCCGGGCGCGGCGGACAACGGCAACTTCGTGCTCACCCGCGCGCGCTTCGCGCTGGTCGCCCCGACCGGCCGGCGCGAGCTCACCGTGATCGGCGCGGTCGCGGACTTCTCGCAGGCGGGCTGGAGCATCGCCAGCGCCGTGGACGGCGACGGCAGCGTCGGCTGGGGCGTCTGGCCCGAGGTCGGCAAGGCCCACCACGCCGAGTTCTTCCTGGACCCCGTCGACGTCGCCCCCGGCGAGCGCCTGGAGGTGCGCCTCGAGCAGCGTCAGCGCGACTACGACCGCCACCTGCTGGGCTGCTTCCGCGTCTCCACCACCGGCGACCGCGACGCGGCGCGCGACGTGGCCGCGGGCGGCAGCTTCCTCACCGTGCTGGTGGATGGGCGCCTGGTGCAGCGCACGGTCATCCCCCTGGCCGACCAGGCGCCGTCGCGCATCGACGTCGCCATCCCGCCGGACGCGCGCTGGCTGACCCTGGCCACCACCGACGGCGGCTACGGCGACGGCTACCAGTGGGCGGCCCTGGGCGATGCGCGCATCGCGCTGGAGCCCGCGCCACCCGCCGCGCCGTGAGGCCCTGAAACGCTGTCGACGGCGGCGGCGACCCGCAGTATACGCTCCACACCCCCGACCCACGTCCCCTCGAGGAAACCCATGCCCTTCTCCGCGTCCCACCGCTCCCCCCGCCGCTTCATGACCCGCCTGGCCGCCGGCCTCGCCTGCCTGGTCGCCGGCGCGACCGCGGGCCACGCCGCCGACGGCGACCTCGGCCAGGGCGCGTACCGCTACCACGTGCTGCCCGGTTGGGGCGACGTCAGCGCGGAGAAGATCCCGCTGCACGACTGCCACGCCATGCGCATGGACAGCAAGGGCCGCATCGTGCTGATCAACAACGGCGGGAACAACAACGTCATCATCTACGACCGCGCCAGCGGCAAGATGCTGCAGACCTGGGGCACCACCTACCCGGGCGTGCACGGCCTGCAGGTCGTGCCCGGCGCCGACGGCGACCACCTGTGGCTGACCGACCACGACCGCCACCAGGTGATCGAGGCGACCATTGACGGCAAGGAGCTGCGCACCTTCGACTGGCCCGAGGGCCACGAGCCCTACACCAAGAAGGAGCAGTACAAGCCCACCGACATCGAGTTCGGGGATAAGGGCGACTTCTACGTCTTCGACGGCTACGGCCAGTCCACCGTCATCCACTGCGGCGCCGACGGCAAGATCCTGCGCATCTTCGGCGGCAAGGGCGACAAGCCCGAGAACCTCAACACCCCGCACGGCGGCGTCATCGACCGCCGCGACCCCGCCAAGCCGGTGCTGCTGGTGGCGTCGCGCGGGCAGCAGGCGATCAAGCGCTTCACCCTCGATGGCGACTTCATCGACGCCATCCCGATGCCGGGCGCGGACGTCTGCGACGTGTTCATCTTCAAGGGCGACCTCTACGTGCCCAACCTGAACGGCTACGTGTCGATCATCGACCCGTCCGGCAAGGTGGTCTCGAACGTCGCCGGCAACCCGCCCGAGTACGACGCCGCGGGCCACCTGAAGAAGATGACCAGCACCGGCGACACCTTCATCCACCCGCACAACCTCTTCGTCGACCCGGACGGCGCGATCTACGTCGCGCAGTGGAACTCGAAGGGCACGCACCCGATCAAGCTGGAGCGGGTGAAGTAGTCCGCCGCGGCCGCTCGAGCGGCTCGTCGACAGCGCTCGGAAGACCGCGCCTGGAAGGGTGCGGTCTTCTCGTTTCCAGGCGCCGTCTCCGGGACTGGGCAGTTATGGCCGCAGAGACGCGGAGGTGCGGAGAGGGCCGCAGAGAGGAGGGTGGACTGCCCGCGCAGAGATTCGGGGAAGGGGGTCGGGACTCCCCGCAGCATGGCCGTCCTCTGCGGCCCTCTCCGCACCTCTGCGTCTCTGCGGCCAAAACCGTTCTCCAACGAGATCGACGGCCGAGGGCAGCTGCCGCTTGACTCAACCGACATAGTGTACTCAATACACCATAGAGGGAACGCCCATGGACGGTCAAGCGCTGCTCACCGATCTCTACCAGCTGACCATGGCCTACGGCTACTGGCGCAGCGGTACGGCGGAGCACGAGGCGGTCTTCCACCTGCACTTCCGCAAGCCGCCCTTCGGCGGCGGCTACACCGTCGCCGCCGGGCTGGGGCTGGCGCTCGACTGGCTGCGCGACTTCCGCTTCGCGGCCGACGACCTCGCCTACCTCGCGACCATCCCCGGCAACGACGGCGAGCCGATCTTCGCCGCCGAGTTCCTCGACCACCTCGCGGGGCTGCGCCTGACCGTCGACCTCGACGCGGTGCCCGAGGGCACGGTGGTGTTCCCGCACCAGCCGCTGGTGCGCGTGCGCGGGCCGATCCTGCAGGGACAGCTGCTCGAGACCGCGCTGCTGTGCCTGCTCAACTTCAACAGCCTGGTCGCGACCAAGGCCGCGCGCATCTGCCAGGCGGCGCGCGGCGAGCCGGTGCTGGAGTTCGGCCTGCGCCGCGCGCAGGGCCTGGACGGCGCGCTGAGCGCCAGCCGCGCCGCCTACATCGGCGGCTGCGCCTCGACCTCGAACGTGCTCGCCGGCAAGCGTTTCGGCATCCCGGTGCGCGGCACCCACGCGCACAGCTGGGTGATGTCGTTCGACGACGAGCTCGCCGCGTTCGAGGCCTACGCCAAGGCGATGCCCAACAACTGCGTCTTCCTGGTCGACACCTACGACACCATCCAAGGCGTGACGCACGCCATCACCGTGGCGCGCCAGTTGCGCGCGCGCGGCCACGAGATCGTCGGCGTCCGCCTCGACTCGGGCGACCTCGCCTGGCTGTCGATCCAGGCGCGCCGGCTGCTCGACGACGCCGGCTTCCCGAAGGCGGTGATCGTCGCCTCGAACGACCTCGACGAGCGCACCATCGCCAGCATCAAGGACCAGGGCGGCACCATCGCGGTGTGGGGCGTCGGCACCAAGCTGGTGACCGCCTACGACCAGCCCGCGCTCGGCGGCGTCTACAAGCTCGCCGCCATCCGCGCGCCCGGCGGTCCGTGGGTGCCCAAGCTCAAGCTCAGCGAGCAGGCGGTGAAGGTGTCGAACCCCGGCATCCAGAACGTGCGCCGCTTCAGCACCGGCGGCGAAGCCGTCGGCGACGTGATCTGGGACGAGCTGCACGGCGAGCCCGGCGAGTGGGTGATGGTCGATCCCGCGGACGCGACGCGCCGCAAGCGCCTGGTCGCGGAACACGGCCGTGCGCTCACCGCCACCGACCTGCTGGTCCCGGTGCTGCGCGCAGGCCGGCAGGTCTACCGCCAGCCCCCGCTGGTCGATGTCCGCGCCCACGCCGCAGGCCCAGCTCGCGCTCTTCCACCCTGGCATCAAGCGCCTGGACAACCCGCACCAGTACCCGGTGGGGCTGGAGCAGGGCCTGCATGAGCGGAAGACCGCGTTGATCCTCGCGGCCCGGGCGGGTCGAGCCGGCTTCCGCTTGAGGCGCTAGGCTCCGGACATGAGGTATCATCCCCGGCCCACGCATCCCTGTCTCCCGAGCGCATAGCGCCTGGCCCCTCCCCAAAAGACATGACCACCCTCCGCCTCGCCGCCGCCATCCTCAACCAGACGCCGCTCGACTGGGACGGCAACCAGGCGCGCATCGTCGCCACGCTGCGCGCCGCGCGGCAGCAGGGCGTGGCCATGCTCTGCCTGCCCGAGCTGTGCGTCACCGGCTACGGCTGCGAGGACGCGTTCCACGGCCTGGACGTGGTCGCGCAGGCGGAGCGCGTGCTGCTCGAGCTGCTGCCGGAGACCGCGCGGCCTGGTGGTGTGCGTCGGCCTGCCGCTGGCTGCACCACAGCGCGCTGTTCAACACCGCGGCGGTGGTCGCCGACGGGGTGATGCTGGGCTTCGTCGCCAAGCAGCTCCTCGCCGGCGACGGCATCCACTACGAGCCGCGCTGGTTCAAGCCGTGGCCGGAGGGGCTGGTCGCGACCACCGTGGTCGGCGGGCGCGAAGTACCGCTCGGCGACCTGCTCTTCGACGTCGGCGGGGTGCGCTTCGGCTTCGAGATCTGCGAGGACGCGTGGGTCGCCGAGCGCCCGGGGGTGCGCCTCGCGGCCTTCGGCGCCGACGTCATCCTCAACCCCTCGGCCAGCCACTTCGCCTTCGGCAAGCTGGCGGTGCGCCAGCGCTTCGTCATCGAGGGCTGCCGCGCGTTCGGCTGCGCCTACGTCTACGCCAACCTGCTCGGCAACGAGGCCGGCCGCGCCATCTACGACGGCGGCGCGCTGATCGCGGCCGGCGGGCGCATCCTGGTCCAGGGCCAGCGCCTCGGCTTCCACGAGTGGCGACCTGACCGCCGCCACCGTCGACATCGCCGCCGACACGCCTCGCCCAGGCGCGCAGCGCCAGCTTCGCGCCCGCGCTGCGCCGAGCACCCCGGCCTGGTGCGCGCCTCGCACTGTCTGGGCGCGACGCCGGCGTGCCGGCGGCGCCCGCGCCGATCGCCGCGTGGGAGGGGGTCGCCGCGCTCAAGGAGGAGGAGTTCACCCGCGCCGAGACCCTGGCGCTCTTCGATTACCTGCGCAAGAGCCGCAGCCAGGGCTTCGTGGTCAGCCTCAGCGGCGGCGGCGACTCGACCGCGGTGGTGGCGCTGATCGCGCTGATGGTCGCGCGCGGCCTGGCCGAACTCGGCGCGGAGGCGTTCCGCGCGCGCCTCGCGCACGTCCCGGCACTGGCCGGGTGCGCGGACGCGCCGCGCGTTCACCGCGCGCCTGCTGACCACCGTCTACCAGGGCACCGCGCAACAGCAGCGACGTCACCCGCGACGCGGCGCGGCGCGGTGGCGGCGGCGCTCGGCGCGCGCCACCTCGAGCTGGACGTCGAGCCCTTCGTGCAGGGCTACACCGCCGCCGTCGGCGCGCGCGCTCGGCCGCGTCCCGGACTGGCGGCGCGACGACCTCGCCCTGCAGAACATCCAGGCGCGGGCGCGCGCCCCGGGCGTCTGGCTGCTCGCCAACCTCGCGGACACGCTGCTGCTCGCGACCAGCAACCGCAGCGAAGCCGCGGTCGGCTACGCGACCATGGACGGCGACACCTGCGGCGGCCTCAGCCCGATCGCCGGCATCGACAAGGCCTTCCTGCGCCGCTGGCTGGATTGGCTCGAGACCGCCGGCCCGCACGGCCACGCGGCCCTGCCGGTGCTTGGCTGCGTCACCAAGCAGCGCTCGACGCCGGAACTGCGCCCCCACGACGCCGCGCAGCGCAGCGAGGACGACCTCATGCCCTTCCCGGTGCTCGACCGCATCGAGCGCCTCGCCATCCGCGACAAGCTGCCGCCCAAGGCCATCCTGCCGCACCTGTGCGCCGAGTTCCCCGCCCACGCCCCGGCCCAGCTGCGCGCGTGGCTGACGCGCTTCTTCACGCTGTGGTGCCGCAACCAGTGGAAGCGCGAACGCTTCGCGCCGGCGTTCCACCTGGATGACGAGAACCTGGATCCGAAGACGTGGTGCCGGTTCCCGATTTTATCGGGGGGGTTCCGCAGGGAGTTGGCGGAGGTGATGGAAGGGCTCTAGGCGCGAGATGCGAGCTGCGAAAGGCGAGACGCGAGAAAACTGAAATCGGTGTGATCGTCAAGCCTACGGTTGCAACGGAGAGCGGCCCAGTGGGCCGCGGTTCCCGGGGGGCGCGATTCCGCTGAAGCGCGATGGACCCGTGGGCACCTGTGGCCGCTCCGCCTGGGACCGCGGCCCACTGGGCAATGCTATCAGGCTAAGCGTACAAGGCCGTTCCTACGATAGCCAGGAGTCGTCTTTCTCGCGGCTCTGGTCCCTCTGGTGCTCTGTGTTCTCTCACGCTGTCTGATCTTCCGTTCGGCCGAGCCGGAATGATGGTGGGTGGTACCGACCGCCGATCGAACACAGAGCACCAGAGAGACCAGAGAAGAGTTAGCTTGATGGCATTGCCCACTGGGCCGCATTGCACCTGTGATTGGTGCAGAATTCGTCTTCGCAGATCACCTTGAGCCATTTGATCCCTGAGCCCGGCAGACTCCGATTCATGACTGCCTCGCGCCTCGCGCCTCGCGCCTCGCGCCTCGCGCCTCGCGCCTTCACTTCCCCCGTATCACCGCCACCACCACCGCGAACGCCGCCACGCCTGCGGCGACGGTGCGCACCGTCCCCGGTTCCAGCTGCAGCGCCGCGATCAGCAGCAGCGCCGCCAGCAACGCCTGCGAGGTACGTGCCGGCACCGGCCGCGCCGCCAGCGCCTCGACGCGTTCCGGCAGCCCCCGATACGCCTTCCAGGTCTCCTGCAGATCCTGCCACCAGCGCTTGAACTGGCTGCGCAGCCCAGTCAGCCCCGAGAGCCGCGGTCGGATCAGGTCGAGCAGGTTGGTCCCCGGCACCAGTTCCAGGCACACGCCTTCGATCAGCCCGGTGGCGCGCGACAGCATGATGGTGTGGCGCGGCAGGACGAGGCCGTCGATGCGGCGCAGGAACTCGCCGATCTTGGCGCTCAGTTCGGCCTCGCGGCGCGAGCCCTTGAAGGTGGTCGGGCTGAGGTGGCCCAGGCTGGCGAAGACCTCGCGCGCCAGCACGCGCAGGTGCGCGAGGTCGGCGCCCGGCAGCACCCAGCCGAGCTTGGTGAGCAGGTCGACCATGCCGTCGGTGTCGTTGCGGCGCAGGCAGTCGAGGAAGTCGCGGTAGAGCTCGGCCTCGCGCCGGGTGATCCCCGAGGTCATGCCGAAGTCGATCAGCCACAGCTGCGGCCCGCCCGGCGCCGCCTGGTCGTAGATGAAGTTGCCGGCGTGCGGGTCGGCGTGGAAGAAGCCCTCCTCGAGCAGCATGTGCAGGAAGGTGTCGATGATCACGTCGGCCAGCCGCCGCCGCTCGCGCTCGCCGAGCGGGCCGAGTTCGAGCATGCCGAGCGTGGTGCCGGCGGCGTACTCCATGACCAGCACCTTCTCGCGCGTGTGCGGCCACAGCACCGCGGGCACGCGCAGGCCGCGCTCGGCCAGGCCGGGACGCAGGCGGTCGGCGGCGGTCCCCTCGTGCAGGTAGTCCTGCTCCTCGCGGCTGGTGCGCGAGATCTCCTCGTAGACCGTGATCAGCGGGAAGCCCGGCAGCAGCACCGCGAACAGCCGCACCGCCAGGCGCACCAGCCACAGGTCGGCGGCGACGGTCTGCGGCCAGCTCCGGGTACTGGATCTTCACCGCCACCAGCCGCCCGTCGTCCGCCAGCCAGGCGCGGTGCACCTGGCCGAAGCTGGCGGCGGCCAGCGGCGTCTCCTCGATGCGCGCGAAGTGCTTGGCGGTGCGCCCCTCGTAGACCTCGTCGAGCACCGCCGCGACCACCGCGAACGGCCGCGCCGGCGCCTGGTCGCGCAGCGGTGCGCAGGCGTCGACGTAGGCGAGCGGGAAGATGTCCGGCCGCGACGCGATGTACTGGCCGATCTTGATCAGCAGTCCGCCGTGGCGGCGCGCGTGCGCGGCGATCAGCCGCCCCCCGCTGCGATCGACGCGCGTGCGCCAGGCGCGCGCGGCGCGGCGCGAGACCCGCTTCAGTTGCGCGATGAGCAGGTACTGGATGCCGAGGCGGGCGAGCAGCACCAGCCCAGCGAGGCTGCGACGGAGGACCATGTGCGGGTTGCCGGTCGCGCCGGGCGCGACCGGGGATCACTCCGGGACGGTGGGGCGGTCAGCGGCCGGTGGTGGTCGGGCGCGGGCGTCTCGGGGGCGGGCGCGCTGCCGGCGCTGCGCGCATCGGCCTTGTCGAGCGCCTCGAGACCGGCCTTCAGGAAGTTGCGCGCCGCGCCGCGCAGGTTGCGCACCACGTCCTTGCCCAGCACGCGCTCGTGGGCCGACTGGGCCGCGGCACGCAGATGCTCATGGGCCTGGCGGAGATGGGTGGAGCACTTCTCGGTATCCATGGCGGCCTCCGGAGCGGGTGTCTGACTGCTGAGCATATGCTGGCGGCAGGCGGCGCCAGGGGTGGGGGGGTAGGCCTCCGCAAGGGCGCACGACCCGGGGGCCTGCGGCTTTGCGAGGCGGGTTTGCGGTCGGGGCGGGTCCGTGCTACCCTTCTGGACCCTGCCCGGGCCGGGCGCTGGAGCCGCGATGCCGTCTCGGGATCCACTGCCGCCCGGTCCCTTCCTCGTGCGCAGTGGCCGGATCGAGATCCGCGCCGCCAATGCCGCGGAGGTCTGCAGCGCCCTGGGTCTCGAGCTGGCCGGGCGTCCCGGCCGAGATCGTCGATCTGGCCAGTGGCCGGCCGGTGCCGCTGGCGAGCTTCCTGGTCCAGCAGCCGGCAGAGGGTTCGACGACCACCGGGCTCGAGGACCTGCTGCGCGCCGACGGGGTCGAGGTCGCGTCCGCTTCCACCATCGCGGCCATGCCCGCGGCCACCCCGGAGCTGCGCCCGCCGGGGGTGGTGATCGCCAGTCCGGCGCGCGGAAGGACGCCCGCGCCCGCGGCCGGCAACGCCGCCTCGCGGCGCTCGCGCAGCAGCCAGCAGAGTCCCTTGCGCGGCGGTCAGCGCGGCCACCTCGACGAGCGCCGGCCAGCGTCGCGCATGCCCTGGCTCGCCCTGCTGCTCGGCGGCAGCGGGGTCCTGCTGGTGGTGGTCTTCGTGCTGCTCATCGGCAAGCCGCCGAAGCGGGGCGGTGCCCCGACGACCGCCGGCGAGGACGCGCGTCCCGAGCAACCGGCCCGGTCGTCAGCGCCGGTCGAAGCCACCGTTCCGAGCGCTCCGGTCCCTGCGCCCATGACCTCCGGCAGTCGCGTCAGCACCTCCTGGGTGTGGCAGAACGATAGCCCCGGCGCGTGCGATGACGGCCTCCTCCCGTCGACCTCGGCCGATGAGCGCATCCCGCGCATGACCTGGTGGAACCACCTCGGCACCGCCGAGTGGGTCGAGTACGATTTCCCGCGTCCGCTCGAGGTCGGCTCCGTCGACGTCTACTGGTTCGCTGACGACAAGGGCTGCGCGGTGCCGGCCTCCTGGCAGGTCCTCTACCGCGACGGCGAGGCGTGGAAGCCGGTGCAGGGCGCCGGTATCGCCGGCTGCGAGCGCGACCGCTTCAACCACCAGACGTTCGCGACGGTGACCACCACCGCCCTGCGCCTGGCTGTCGCCCTGCAGCCGGAGCGGTCGGCCGGCGTCCTCGAATGGCGGGTGGGAGGGCGTGCCGCCCAGCCGCCCACGCAACTCGCCCTGCGCAGCCGGTCGAGTGCCTCGTGGAACTGGCGCACCGACCCCATGGCTGCGCTCAACGACGGCATCCTGCCCGCCAGCTCCAATGATACCCACGTCCCGCGCATGACCTGGTACGGCCACCGCGGAGGCGCCGAGTGGGTGCA
Organism: uncultured Planctomycetota bacterium; assembly: GCA_963818245.1. Taxonomy (GTDB): domain Bacteria; phylum Planctomycetota; class UBA11346; order UBA11346; family UBA11346; genus BOG-1363. The sequence continues at coordinate 56,451 of CAWFSD010000025.1, read as the reverse complement.
GTACGACTTCCCCGAGGCGGCCGTGGTCGACAGCATCGATGTCTACTGGTTCGAGGACCGCGAGGGCTGCTACCTGCCGGCCACGTGGCAGGTGCTCTACCGCGACGGGGATGCCTGGAAGCCGGTGCAGGGGGTGCCGCCTGCGGCGGCCATCGATCACCTCCAGCATTACGCCTTTACCCCCGTGGCCACCACGGCCCTGCGCCTGGCCGTGGAGATGCAGCCCGACCATGCCGCTGGCGTCCTGGAATGGCAGGTGTGGGGGCATGCGGAGAAATGAGGACGCCAAGGACGGGGGATGGCGGGATGGCCTGAAGGCGCGAGGCGTGAGGCGCGAGGCGCGAGGCCCGAGGCGCGAGGCACGGGGCGCGAGGCACGAGGCACGAGGCACGAGGCACGAGGCACGGGGCGCGAGGCACGAGGCACGAGGCGCGGCGCGAGGCGTCAGGCACGAGGTCCGAGGCACCAGCGACGAGCCATCGCGACGAGGTGCCAGCGGGACAGGTGCGCGAAGCAAGGGGGGCCAAACGGAAGAGCCGCAAGGGTAAACCCCTGCGGCTCTTGCGATGAAACCAGGACTTCGCGGATTACTTGGCGAAGAACTCGATGACCTTCTGGATGTCGACCGGGAAGGGGACCTGCTCGGGGCCCGGCAGGGCCTCGACGGTCACGGCCAGGGTGTCGAGGTCGACCTTCAGGCCGCTCGGACGCTCCAGGACCGGGCTGTTCACGGTCAGGCGCAGGTCCTCGCGGTTGCGGGCGGACTCGCGCACCGAGAAGATCTGACCGACCTTGAGGTGCTGGCCGGCGCTCTTGGCGCGGTGGCCGGCGAGCATCACGTGGCCGTGCGCCAGGAGCTGGCGGGCGGCCGGGATGGTGCGCGTCAGACCGGCGCGCCAGACCAGGTTGTCGAGCCGCGACTCGAGCAGCGACAGCAGGTTGCGGCCGGTGTCGCCGGGCTGGCCGTAGGCCTTCTGGTAGAGCAGGCGCAGGCCGCGCTCGGTCAGGCCGTAGTGGTAGCGCAGCTTCTGCTTCTCGCGCAGGCGCAGGCCGAACTCGCTGACCTTGAACATGCGCTTGCCGGCGGCGGCGTGGCCCGGGGGGTTGGGACGGCGCGCGGCGGTCTTGGTGGTCAGGCCGGGCAGCTCGGTGCCGAGGCGGCGGATGATGCGAAGGCGGGGGCCGGTATAGCGGGCCATGCGACGGGCTCCTGGAGTCGGAACGGAGAAAGAAGTGGCGTCCATCCCGGTGGGCCGGGCGCTTATCACGTTGGGCCGGGAAGAATGTGCCGCTCCGGCTGATTGCAAGGCAAAATCCGGGCGCCTGCGCCGGCCGCCAGACTTCCGGGCGCTGGACGGTGCGCCATGATGGCGGGCCTGGATCGACCGGACGAACCAGCCACCGCGGCTGAACCCTCGCCAAGGCCACTAAGGAATGGCCCGCTCGCACGTGGGCTGGAAGGTCGGCTTGCCGCCTTCGCCCTCCAGGACGGAGCCGCCGCTCCATATCGATCCCCCACTGGGAGGTAATCAAGCGCGACCGTGCGCGTCCCATCCCGCCGATCACCCACGTCGTGGGTCACTATTCACTTGCCCGTTGCCTCGTCCGCCCGAAGATTCCGCCGTTATCTGGTCAGCCATATGGAGTTCAAATATGCGCCTCGTGCCCGCCCTCATGGTGGTGTGCCTCTCGATACTTTCCCAGCTTCCCACCACGGTGGTTGCGGAGGGCGCTGAAACCGGTGCCGATCCCAAGCCCGCGGGCGGCGGCGCGGCCACCAAGCCGGCCGGTGGCGATGCGCCGACCCCTCCCCCCCGCCAGGTCGGCGAGCCCGACCAGGGTCGCGAGGCGGCGCGCCTGGTGATGAAGGGCAACGCGGCGATGATCGCCTCGAACGACGAGCCGAGCAAGAGCGTCGAGGCCGCGGTGTCCTTCAGCCAGGCGCTGCCCTACTACCAGCAGACCGGCGACACCGACAAGGTCTGCGAGCTCGAGGCCAACATCTTCTGGTGCAAGAAGCGCATGGACATCGACGACGTGAAGAAGTTCGTCGCGACCAAGCACGGCGACGCCACCGTCACCGCCGCGCTCGCCACCGCCGACCAGGTGGCGAACAAGCCGGTGGGCAAGGACGAGGGCAAGGCCTATTTCGACCGCGCCACCAAGTTCGCCAAGGACAACCCCGACGACAACGACGCGATCTGCCGCCGCTGGTTCGAGGTGGCGCAGCGCTTCCCCGGCACCGACATCGGCCTCAAGGCGCAGAACTTCAGCCTCGCCGCCCAGCAGAAGGCGATGGACGCCTACAAGGCCGAGAAGGAGTCCGCCCGCCAGACGCTGTTCACCCGCCCGGCCACCCTGCCCGCGGGCATCGTCGCGGTCGAGCAGCCCTCGGCCGCCGACCAGAAGGCCTCCGACGTGGCGCTGCACAAGCTCTACAAGGACGACTTCGCCAAGCGCAAGCCAGGCCAGAAGCGCACGCTGCTGAAGAAGCTGATGGACGAGGCGCAGAACAGCAAGGACGACAGCAAGATGCTGTGGGCGCTGCTCAGCTCGGCCACCGACGTGGCGATGGACCTGGGCGACTACTACGCGGTGATCACCGCCTCCGACTTCATGGGCGCCAGCTTCACCGGCGTCGACGCCAAGGCGCGCAAGAAGGCGGTGCTGGGCAAGGCCAAGGGCAAGGAGACCGTCAACGCCATCCTCAAGCTGCTCGACAACCCCGAGGACGCCGACGCCAACAGCGCGGTCGGCAAGCACTTCGCCCTCGAGGGCAACAGCTGGGACCTGGGCCTGCCGCTGCTCGCGCACGGCTCCGACGCCGACTACAAGAAAGTCGCCGAGATGGAGCTCGCCAAGCCCGCCGGCGCGCTGCAGCAGGTCGAGGTCGCCGACCGCTGGTACGACCTCGGCAAGAAGGGCCGCTCGCCCTCGCGGGAGGCGATGTACGGCCGCGCCTTCATGTGGTACAAGGGCGCTTCGCCGGGCCTGACCGGTGTCACCAAGGACAAGGTCGCGCAGCGCCTCGAGGAGCTCGAGAACCTGCTGCCGATGACGAACCTCGACTACGACAACCTCACCGAGAAGCAGTGGGAGCGCCTCAAGGGCACCGTCGTCCAGGTCTCGGCCAGCAAGGACCGCAACGACACCAACCTGCGCCTGGTCCCGGGCGCGCGCCTGCGCGTGGTGCCCAACCCCAGCGACACCTGGACGCTGGACTACTTCGGCGACCAGCTGACCAGCGACTTCAAGGGCTACCACCCCAAGAGCAAGAACGGCTTCACCTACTTCTACGGCGGCGGCGATCACCAGATCGGCGCGATGGTGATGTTCATCGAGAACGGCGCGCGCCGCGCGCCCGGCATCATCGAGGGCGACGGCCGCCTGTTCCTGGCGCCCTACACCGGCGATGGCGCCTTCGGGAAGGGCATCATCCGCGTCAAGATCATGCAGGTCGAGGACGACTGATCGGCGGCTGGCCCCGCGCCCGTCCAAGGCGTTCCGGAGCGGCCACCAGGCCATCCGGGACGCCTTGCCGTTTCCACGCACTGCTTGCCGCTCCGCGCAGAGGGAGTGTATCGCCGCAGAGGCGCAGAGTTCCGGAGAGGGCCGCAGAGGACGGCCGAAGGCCTGGTCGGGTCTGCATACTTTGCCCGCGAGTCCATTGGTTTGCGACCGGATCGCGGTGGCCAGTCCCCATCTGCGCAATCTGCGCAATCTGCGGATTCTCCTCGAGGGAGAGTCCGCAGATTGCGCAGATGGCTGGGCGGATTCGCTCCCTGAACTGCTGCTTCACCTCCCCTTCTCCTCTGCGGCCCTCTCCGTGACTCTGCGTCTCTGCGGCGAAACCGTATGGGGATGGGACCATCCCAACGGCACCAGTGCATCGAGGCTGCGTTCAACCGGCGGGTGGTGGTGCGGCGCGGCGCGGCAGGCTGGTGCAGATGACCAGGCCGGCGCCCCCGATGGCCAGCGCCGCGAGGGGCGGCAGGTGGGCGACCGCCGCGAGCGCGCGGTGCATGGGATCGGGCAGAGCCGCGACGATCTGGTCGTGGCGCTCGCCGAGCAGCAGGACGAGCGCGTTGTGCCCGGCGTGGACGACCATCGCCGGCAGCAGCGAGCGCGTGCGCAGGACCAGCAGCGCGAGGAACATGCCGAGCGCGAACTGCGGCAGGAAGCGGAACGGGTCGAGGTGCAGGGTGGCGAACAGGAAGGCCGAGACCAGCACGCCGCCGGCGGTGCCCAGGCTGCGGCGCAGGCCGGTGAGCAGGGTGCCGCGGCACAGCAGCTCTTCGCAGATGCCGGGCAGCACCGCCAGGCACAGCAGTTCGACGAGCAGGCCGTCGCCGCGCAGCGCGGCGACGATCTGCTCGAGCAGGCCGTCGCCGGCGGCGTTCGGCGGTGGCGTCGGCTGCAGGCTGCCGATCGCCATGCTCGCCAGCACCGCGAAGGGGATGGCGAGGCCGGCGCGCAGCAGGCCGCTGGGCCGCGGCCAGGCGATCTGGAGCAGGTCGCGCGCGCGGTAGGCGCCGAGCCAGCAGTGGCCGAGCGCCGGCAGCGCCACGAACAGCAGCAGCGGGCCGGCGACGAACAGCGGCACCCACTGGTGCTGGAACCTCGAGAAGAGTCCCCCGCCCAGGGTCATGCCGCCGACCGCGATGGCGAACACCGCCATCACCTCCAGGCCGTTCGGCAGCGGTTCGCCCAGGCCCCAGCGGCGGAAGCGGCCCCAGCCGGCGCGCACCAGCCCGGGATAGCGGAAGCGCTCCGAATCGAGCAGGCGCGCCGCCCAGCTCACCACCACCGCCGCCAGCGCCAGGCTCGCCGCCGAGGCCACGGCGAGGTGCCACACCGGCAGCGCCGCGCCGGCCAGGCTCTCCTTCAGCACCAGCACCGAGCCGGTGATCGGCACCAGGTCCAGCACCAGGCTCGGGCGCAGGTCGGGCGTCGCCGCCACGCCGGCCGCGACCATCACCACCAGCAGCAGCGGGCTGAGGTAGTTCTGCGCCTCCTTGGAGCTCGCCGCCAGCCCGGCCAGGGCCAGCGACAGCGCGGCCAGGGTGATGGTGATCGGCACCAGCACCAGGAAGCTGAGCAGCAGCGTGCCACCGCCGACCGCGAGCATGCCGGACACGCCGGCGCCCGGCCCGCTGGCGAGCTGGCTGCCGGCCAGGGCGGTGGTCAGCGCCAGCGAGAGCAGGTTGAGGATCACCGAGATCGCCGCCGCCGCGCAGGTCACCAGCAGCTTGCCGAGGAAGATGTCGCGGCGCGCCACCGGCCACGACATCAGGCTCTCGAGCGTGCCGCGCTCGCGCTCGCCCGCGATCAGGTCCAGGGCCGGGTAGAAGGCGCCGCTGATCGCCAGCATCACCAGCAGCAGCGGGATCATCCCGGCCAGGTGCGTGCGGATCGACTCGGCCACCGGCGCGACCGTGACCACGCTGCGCTCGAGCGGGCGCAGCGCCTCCGCGCCCAGGCCGGCGGCGCCGAGGCGCTCCACCACCAGGCCGCGGTGGTAGTCCTCGAGGGCGCGCTCGACCACGTGGCGCGCCTCCTCGACGTGGCGGTTGGCCTCGTCGGGCGCCAGCACCACGCGGTTGGGGTCGCCGGTGCCGATCACCGCCACCGCCAGGTCGCCGCCGCGCAGCAGGGCGAGCAGGGCGCCGCGCTCGCTCTCCTGGCGCGCGCGCAGGTCGAGGATCTCGGGGCCGGGCGGCGGCGCGTCGGCCCCCGCGGCCGGCGCCTGGCGCTTCAGCTCGCGGGTCAGGCGGTCCAGCTCGAGGGCGTGCTGCTGCAGGCTCGCGCTCAAGGGCGCATCGACCGTGGCCAGTTCGGCCGCGGCGCTCGCGCGCGGCGTGCCCACCACGCCCGCCGGCGCCTTGGCCCCCGGGTCGCGCGGGCCGTCGTCGTCGTCCTTGGGGGGCGCCACCGCGCGCACCAGGGCGTCGCCGAGGTGCGCGGGCACGGCGATGCCGGCGATGCGCGCCGGTTCGACGTGCTGGGCGCGGGTGAGCTGGATCATCTGCACGACGAACAGCGCGATCAGCGGGTAGAGCAGCACCGGCAGGCCGATGTTGACGAACAGCGTGCGCTTGTCGCGCAGGATCTCGAGACCGTCCTTGCGGAAGATGTGCAGGATCAGGCGCAGGTTCATCGGGCGGCCTCCGGCGCGCGGCGGCGCTGCGGACGCCTCCGCTGCGGCTCCGAGGGGCGCGAGCGGCGCGCCGATCAGGTCGTGCACCGCGGCCTCCAGCGCCACGCCGCCGCCGAGGGTGGCGGGCGCGCCGTCGAAGGCCAGGCGGCCGGCGCGCAGCACCAGCAGGCGGTCGGCCATCAGTTCGACCTCGCGCAGGACGTGCGTGGCGATGACGATCAGCCGGCCCGGGCGCCGCGCCGCGCGCACCGCCTCGACCACGTGGCGCGCGGCGATCAGGTCGAGCCCGGTGGTGGGCTCGTCGAGGATGAGCAGGTCGGGGTCGGCGAGCAGGGTGCGCGCCAGGTTGATGCGCTGGAGCTGCCCGGTCGACATGCCGTCGATGCGCTGGTCGATGAAGGCGGCCAGGTCGAAGGTCTCCGCCATCGCCGCGATGCGCGCCGTCAGCGCCGCGCGGTCCTGCAGGAAGAATCCACCGGCGTAGCGGAGCAGCTCGCGCCCGGTCAGGCGCGGGTAGAGCCGCGTGGTGGTCGACAGGTAGCCGAGCTTCGCGCGCACCGCCTCGGGCTGCAGGCGGGTGTCCAGGCCGTCGACCAGCACGCGACCGCGGTCCGGGGTCAGCAGGGTGGTGACCAGGCGCAGCAGCGTGCTCTTGCCCGCGCCGTTGGCCCCGACCAGCGCCGTCACGCCATCGGTGAGCGTCGCGCTCAGCCCATCGACCGCCCGCACTTCGCCGCGGCCGGGATCGTAGAACGACTTCGCGACGGCGTCGAACACCAGCATGGCGGGAGCATGGCCGAGCCGGGCTGGGTTGCCAGGGCGCTTCGCGCTCGGGGCCGGGCGTGGGGCGCTCGCAGCGTGCCGTAACGGGGGATCCTCAGGCTGTCGTGGATCCCGCCGTGCCCGTCTGCGCCGTCCTGCCGTCGGACGTCGCGGCGGCCAGCGCGGGCAGGGCGTGGCCGAGGGGAGCCGGTCACCTTGATTTCGCGGTGCTCGCGGCTCTGATCCGCACCCGGGACGCGGCCCCCTGGCCGGCACTCCAGGAGCCCCATGCCAGACCAGCCCGCGCCGCCCGAGCGCATCCTCGTCTTCATCCCCGCCTACCGCTGCGCGGCGCAGATCGGTCGGGTGCTCGCCCAGTTCGTCCCGGAGATGCGTGGCCGCTTCAGCGAGATCCTGGTGGTCGAGAACCGCAGCCCGGACGACACCCTGGGGGCGGCCGTCGCGGCCGCGCAGAAACTCGACGGGATCGCCGTCACGGTGGTGCAGAACACCGAGAACTACAGCCTGGGCGGTTCGCACAAGGTGGCCTTCGCCTACGCCACCCAGCACGGCTTCGACTACCTGGTGGTGCTGCACGGCGACGACCAGGGCGCGATCGCCGACCTGCTGCCGCAGCTCGACCGGGGCGCGCACCGCACCTGCGACTCGCTGCTCGGCGCGCGCTTCGCGCCCGGCGCCAGGCTGGTCGGCTACTCGTGGTTCCGCACCTTCGGCAACCACGTGTTCAACGCGCTGGTCGGCCTGGTCGCCGGGCACCGCGTCCACGACCTGGGCGCGGGCCTCAACATGTACAAGACGTCGTTCCTGCGCGAGCGCTTCTACCTGCACTTCCCGAACAACCTGACCTTCAACGTCTTCATGCTGTACTACAGCTTCTGGAAGCGCTCGCCGACGGTGTTCTTCCCGCTCACCTGGCGCGAGGACGATCAGGTCTCGAACGCGCGCATCTTCCGCCAGGCCTGGATCATCCTCGGCCTGACCTGGCGCTACCTGGTCGGCGCCCGCGCCCTGTTCGCGCGCACCACGCCCGCGGGCGCGCTGGCCTACACCAGCACGGTGGTCTACCAGCGCCCGGCGCGAGGGCGTGACCTCCGCGGTTCCTCGAAGTGGTGAGCGCTTCCGAGGCGCCATGGTCCCGCTACGCGCGGTCAGCTGGCGCCGACCCCGCCGGCGGCTGGAACCGTGCCCGGCGAGTCCGGTGGATTCGGCGAGGCGCAGCCCTGAGGTCGGGCGGCAGCTCGACACCGACCCGCCGCCTCCCTGGAGCGGCCACTCGCTTCCGCAGAGCGGTCGACCGGCCCTGCGGCTGCCTGCTGATCATGCCCCGCCCGCCGGCGGCGCCAGCGGGTTGCCGCGCAGGCCCGCGCGCTGGGCCAGGGCGAGCACCGCGTGGCTGGCCTCGGTGACGACGCGCTCCCAGCCGGTCTCGCCGCGGGCGATGCGGTCGAGGTCGCCTTCCAGGCGCGCGGTGTAGCCGAGGTCGATGAAGTTGCCGGAGAAGTGCTGGACCAGGAAGTCGGTCACCGCCAGGCCCAGCGCGGTGGCGTGCAGCTTGCGCTGCTTCTCGCCCACGTAGAGGCGCTCGAGGATGGTGCGCATGATGTTCGCGTAGGTCGACGGCCGGCCGATGCCGTCGTGCTCGAGCTTCTTGATCAGCGAGGCCTGGGTGTAGCGCGGCGGCGGCTTGGTGGTGCGCGCCTGCGCGTCGAGGGCGAGCAGGTCGAGGGCGTCGCCGGGCGCCAGCATGGGCAGCTCGCCGGCGAACTCGTCCTCGTCGTCGGCGCCGGCCTTCGCCGCGGCCTTCGGCTTGGCCGCTGCGCCGTCCTTGGCCTTGGCGGCGCGCCGCGCGACCTTGCGCTCCTCGGTGGCGTCGTCGCCGGTGAGGCGGCGCCAGCCGTCGAACAGCACCACCTTGCCCTTGGCCTGGAACACCCCCATCGGCTGCGGCGGCCGGCCCTCGACCAGCCACGCGCCCGGCGCGCAGGCGACGTCGATGGTGGTGAGCTGGTCGCGGCCCGGCGCCATCTGGCAGGCGATGAAGCGCTGCCAGATCAGGCGGTAGAGCTTGGCGCCCTCGCCCGCACCGGCGGCCTCGACGCCCTCCTCGGGGTGGGTCGGGCGGATCGCCTCGTGGGCCTCCTGGGCGTTCGCGGACTTCGTCGCGTGGACCACCGGCTGCGCCGGCAGGTAGGCGCGCGGGAAGTCCTTGGCGATCAGCGCGCGCGCCGCGGCGATGGCTTCCGGGGCCAGCGCCGTCGAATCGGTGCGGTGGTAGGTGATGCGGCCCTCCTCGAACAGCCCCTGCAGCAGCTTCATGGTCTGGTCGGGGTTGAGGCCGAGGCGCACCGAGGCGGCCTGCTGCACGGTGGCGGTGGTGAAGGGGGGCGGCGGGTGCCGCTGCTGGTCTCGGCGCTCGCACGCCTGCACGCGCCACGGCTGGCGGCGGCACCAGGCGACGGTCTGCTCGGCGATGGCGCGGCTGGTCAGGCGCTGGGCGAGCGGCTCGCCCTTCCACGCCACCAGCCGCGCCAGGAACGGCGGCGGCGCGCCGGGGCGCTCGAGGCGCGCCACGAGGATGAAGTAGTCGACGGCGTTGAACTTCTGGATCTCGCGCTCGCGCTCGGCGACCAGGCGCAGGGCCACCGACTGCACGCGGCCGGCGCTGCGCGCCTCCTTGCCGACGCGGCGCAGGGTCGGGCTGACCAGCCAGCCGACGACGCGGTCGAGCACGCGGCGCGCCTGCTGCGCGTCGACCAGGTGCTGGTCGAGGGCGCGCGGGCTGGCCACCGCCTTCAGCACCTCGGCGCGGGTGATGGAGTGGAAGACCACGCGCCGGTAGGGGCGCGCCCCGAGCAGCTGGCTGATGTGCCACGCGATCGCCTCGCCCTCGCGGTCGGGGTCGGTGGCGAGCAGCACCTCGTCGGCGTCGGCCGCCTGGCGGGTGAGGTCGGCGATGGCCCGGCCGCTGCGCTCGAGCGGCACGTAGGTCGGCAGCACGCGGCCACCCTGGAAGCCCACCGCCAGCTCGCCCGCCGCCGGCAGGTCGCGGACGTGCCCGAAGCTGGCGGCAACGCGGTAGCCGCTGCCGAGGAACTCGCGGATCTTGCGCGTCTTGTTCGGGGACTCGACGATCACCAGCTTCATCGCCGCATCCTCGCGCCCCCGCCCGCCGGCGGAAGGGGGGTAGGTCCCTGGGTCGTTGGCGAGTGCGGGGATATTTGCCGCAGAGGCGCAGAGCTGCAGAGAGGGCCGCAGAGACGAGGGAGAGGATCAGGAAGAGGGCAGCGAGCAATCACTGCACGTGCATCCCCAACGCGCTCCGTCCGCTTTCCCGGCCATCCTCTGCGGCCCTCTCCGGAACTCTGCGCCTCTGCGGCGAAAACCGCGAGGAGGCGAGGATCAGCCGGGTCGACCTGCCGTGGTCTCAGCCACAGCGGCGGCCGGGGGGGCCGCCGGCGGAAGGGGGGTAGCTCCCTGGGTCGTTGGCGAGTGCGGGGATATTTGCCGCAGAGGCGCAGAGCTGCAGAGAGGGCCGCAGAGACGAGGGAGAAGATCAGGAAGAGGGCAGCGAGCAATCACTGCACGTGCATCCCCAACGCGCTCCGTCCGCTTTCCCGGCCATCCTCTGCGGCCCTCTCCGGAACTCTGCGCCTCTGCGGCGAAAACCGCGAGGAGGCGAGGATCAGCCGGGTCGACCTGCCGTGGTCTCAGCCACGGCGGCGGCCGGGGCGGCGGCGGGCGGCGCATCGTACTGGGCCAGGAAGCGGTTGAAGAGCCGCACCGCGACGCCGTAGAAGGCGGGCGCGGTCTTGGGGTTGATGGCGACCTTGTAGGTGAGCATGCGGCAGTAGTGCACCGCCTCGTGGAAGAGCAGCGCGCGGTAGCGGTGCGGCGGCAGCTCGGCGGCCATGCGGGTCGACAGGCGCGCGAACAGCGCCTCGTACTGGTGCGACTTCTTCTCGTGGAAGCGCAGCGCGGCGTCCTGGACCTCGACCGCCTTCGAGCGTGGTGAGGAACTCGTAGCCGGAGTGCAGCGACTGGTAGAGCTTGGCGATGTCGACGGTCAGGTCGCTGATGCCGTTCTCGTCGTTCGGGTCGATGATCAGGAAGGCGGTGTCCGAGACCAGCAGGTTGTCGATGGTCAGGTCGCCGTGCACCTCGCTGAGCTGGAAGCGCGCCAGCTCGCCGGCGATGCGCGGGTCGGCGCCGATGCGCGCGACCGCCGCCTCGAGGTTGGTGAAGGCCTCGCCGTTGACGGTCAGGGCCGGGGCGCGGCTCAGCCGGGCGATCAGCGGGTGCATGCGCGCCGCGTCGGCGACCTTCTGCACGACCTTGTCCTGGATGTACTGGCGCAGCGCCTCCGGCCGCTCGACGTCCGTGGGCGCGGTCCAGATGCGCGCCTGCATGGCGGTGAGGATGGCGTCCAGGCGCCCGCTGCTGGCGGCGATGCTCGAGCGGTGGATGTACGAGAAGAACGGCTCCAGGTCGCCGCGGAACTCCAGGTCGAGGACCAGGGTGCGCCCGGTGCGGAACTCGCCCAGCACGTGCGGCACCAGGCCGGTCTCCTGGTGCCGCTCCAGCCAGTGGCGCTGCGCCTCGAGCTTGCCGGCGTGCTGCAGCAGCGTGACCTTGCGCACCACCTGGCGGTCGCCGAGGTCGGTGAGCGTGGTGATCGCGTTCGAGCCGCCGGTGAAGATGCGCAGGTTGCGGCAGCGGCCGTCGGCCTCCATGGCGTTGAGCTCGTGGACCAGGGGCGAGGCCGCGAAGTAGCTCTCGAGCAGGCCGCGGAACTCCGGCGAGATGCGCTCGTGGCGCATCAGGCGGTCGAGCGCCGCCGGCGCCGCCTGGCGCGCGGGGGAGAAGCCGATGTGGCGGAACAGGCAGTAGGCGCCGATCAGCGAGGTCGGCCCCACCAGCACGGTCCAGCCGCACAGCGCGAGCAGCGCCAGATCGGCCGCCGGCGCGGCCGAGGACGCGGCGGCGAGCTGGGCGAATGTGCCGGAGTAGGTGCCGAAGTTGCCCTGCCCCAGCGGCAGCACCGAACTGACGAAGCAGATCACCGCGTCGACCAGGTGCGCCGCCGGATCGGCGCCGCCGCGCACCGCCGCCACCACGGTCAGCATCGCCGCCAGGTAGAACGCCCACATCAGCAGCGACAGCAGCGCGTAGCGCCCCCACGCGCCGAGGCGGAAGGCCACCTGCAGGAAGCGGATCCCCGACCAGGCCGACAGCCGCACCGAGTCGCGGTAGTTGCTGTTGAAGATCGCGCTGAAGGCGTTGCAGGCGTGCAGCAGGGCGCGGCTCGGGTTGATGATCGCGAGCAGCGCCGCGATCATCACCGCCGCGGCCGCCGCGAGCAGCGCGGCGATGGCCAGGAAGCGCGAGCCGTAGAGCGCCACGCAGGCCACCAGCAGGGTCGCCAGGACCACGGCGTCGACGATGCGCTCGAAGACGATGGTCATGAGCGTGGCGCTGCGGCTGATCTGCAGGCGCTTGCCGAGCAGGTGCGCGCGGATCAGCTCGCCGAGGCGCAGCGGCAGGATGACGTTGAACAGGAAGCCGATGGCCAGGCAGCGGTAGACCGCGCCGCGGCACTGCGGCTGCAGCGGCGCCAGCAGGACGATCATCTTCTCGGCGCGCAGCGCGTGCCCGCCCAGCAGCAGCAGCGCCGCCAGGCCGAGGCCCGCCCAGGGCAGGCGCGCCAGCAGCCCGGCGCTGGCGGGCGCCGCGAGCTGCACGCCCGAGAGGACGGCGAAGACCGTCGCCGCGACCACGAACAGCAGCTTGACCAGGGTGCGCCGCCGCGTGCCGACCGGCTTCGGTGGCGGCGCCGCGCGGGTGGTGGCGGCGGGGCTCACGCGACCACCGCGCCCGCGAGGCGCACCGGCACCACCTGGGCGCCGGCGGCGGCCGCGGCGGCCAGGCCGGGGGCGGAGTCCTCGAACACCAGGCAGGCGCCGGGCGCGACCGCGCAGCGCGCCATGATCAGGCGGTAGCACTCCGGGTCGGGCTTGCCGGCGCGCACGTCCTCGCCGAACACCAGGTGGTCGAAGAGGTCGTGCGCGCCGATGTGCGCGAGCACCGCCTCGGCGTTGGCGCGGCTGGCGGTGGTGGCCAGGCCCAGCACCACCTGCCCGCGCATGCCGCGCAGGAAGGCGAGCAGGCCGTGGTTGACCGCCACCAGGTGGAGGTGCGCGCGGTAGTGGTGGGCCTTGCGCGCGCGCACCCCGGCGACCGCCTCGGCCGGCAGCCCCGGCGCGACCCGGCGGATCAGCTCGTCGGCGCGCAGGCCGAACGCGGCGGCGTAGGCCGGCGCGGTGAGCGCGCAGCCGGCCTCGGCCAGGGCCAGGCGCCAGGCGGTGAAGTTGGCCGCCTCGGTGCTGGCGAGGGTGCCGTCCAGGTCGCTGATGATGCACGCGATCAGCATGGGCGTCAGGTCAGCGCGGGCCGGCCGCGGCGCCGGCCGCGAGGTGGGCGGCCAGCTCCTCGGGCGTGCCGAACGAGGCGTAGCCGGTGACCGGCACCGCCGCGATGCGCGCCCCGCCCGCGATCAGGATGTTGTACAGGTACGAGGTGTAGTACTCGGTCGCCAGGGGCCGCGCGAGCAGCGTGCGCGCCGCGCCCAGGAAGGCGTCGGCGCGGCTGAAGAAGTAGGCGCCGACGACGGCGTGCGGCGAGATCGGCTCCTTCTCGGCGGTGCGCACCACCCGCCCCTCGGCGATCTGCGCGTAGCTGTAGCGCGGCGCGCTCGACGGGAAGGTCAGCAGCAGTCCGTCGGCGTCGCTGCGGCCCGCCAGCACCGCCGCGATGGCCTCGAGGTAGGCGGGGCAGGCGAAGCACAGGTCGCAGTCGAGCACCACCACCCCGTCGTCGGCCGCCAGGTGCGCCGCGCCGGCCAGGCAGGTCTCGACCGCGCCGCGCGTCGGGCCGTCGAGCAGCACGATGGAGACATCGGCGAGCGCCGCGCGGATGCGCGCGCTGAGGAAGCCTTCCTGGTCGGTCTCGCGCCGGTAGATGGCGGTGACCGTGCGCGGACCGGCCAGCCCCGCGAAGCTGCCCAGGGCCTTGAGGAACATCGGCGTGCCGTCGACCGGGATCAGCGGCTTGGGCGTGCTCCAGCCCTGCGCCGAGAAGCGCGAGCCCAGGCCGCCCATGGGCATGAGGATGTGCAGGCGGCGCATGTCAGGCGTCCTGGCCACGCAGGGCGGCCGAGCCGCCGGGAAAGGCGCGCGGCCGGGCGAGCATGCGGATGGGAGCGGGTGAGTTCACGCGGAGTGGACCGGATGGCGAGCATGCGATCGGGAGCCTGCTCGGCAAGTGCACCCGGGAGGTCATTCAGCGTGCGGAGCGCCGTGGATGAGGTCGATTCCAGTCCGAAACTGCGCAATGTGCGGATTTTCCACGAGGAGAGAGTCCGCATGCGCAGATTTCGCAGATGGAGAGGGGCGGTGCGATCAGGCCGCCAGCCCGAGGCGTGCGCGCAGGCGCAGGGCGGCCGGGGTGTCCTGGCACCAGTTGCCGGGCTTGCGCGCGCCCAGGTAGTGCAGGTCGGCCCCGCTGCTCGCCAGCCAGCCGCGCTCCTCGGCGGCCGCGGCGAGCTGGCTGGCCAGGGTCGGGTCGAGGTTGGGATGGCTGGTCTCGAGGCCGTCGCAGCCCAGGGCCATCAGCTCGACCACCGCGCCGATGGTGGTGTACATGCCCGGGTGGGCGAGGATCGCCACGCCGCCCGCCGCGCGGATGGCGGCGCAGGCGTCGGCCACGGCCGGATAGGGGGGCAGGGCCGCGTCGACCGCGTACTCGTCGCCGAGGTGGTGGACGAAGGCCTCCTGCACCGACGGCACGCCGCCGCGCCGCACCAGCTCGCGCGCCAGGTGCAGGCGCCCGAGCGCGCCCTCGGGCCCGGCACGGCGATCACGCAGGTCGGCCACGGTCACGCCGCGCGCGACGTCCACCGGCAGGCGCGCGATCAGCACCGCCAGGCGCTCGAGGCGGGTGGCGCGGATGCCCGCCAGGAAGGCCGCCAGCCCGCCCTCGTCCGGGGCGATGCCGAGCCCGACCACGTGGATCTCGCGCCCGTTCCGCCCGGCGGTGACCTCGACCCCCGGCAACAGCCCCGGCGTGCCGCGCAGCGCGCTCCAGCCCGCCAGGGTGTCGTGATCGGTGACCGCGAACCACTCGACCTGCGCCTGCCGCACCGCCGCCAGCAGCGCCCCGGGCGCCAGGGCCCCGTCGCTGTGCCAGGTGTGCAGGTGGAAATCGGTCTTCACGGAGGGATCCTAGGACGTTGATGGGGCCGCCCAAGGGCGATGCCGGGAACGGTGGACGGTTCGCGCATTTTGCGCGGAAGACCCGAGAGCCTAGAGCCTGGATCCTAGACCTTAGACCTTAGACCCTAGACCCTAGACCCTAGACCCTAGACCCTAGACCCTAGACCCTAGATACCGTGACTGGAGGGGATGGTTTCGACGGAGATGACCACGCGTATGGTTCGGCTTCGGGCATCGGAGCCACACGCGGAAGCGTCCTAGGATCTAGGGTCTAGGGTCTAGGGTCTAGGGTCTCCCGATACAGCGCGCCACCAGCGGCCCCAGCCGTCCCTTCAGGTGTAAACGAACAAATACACCAACAGCCCCGCCAGGACCACGGCCAGGGCGATGATCGCGATGGTGGTGCCCGTGCCGTCCTTCCGGGTGCGCTTGCGCGCGCCGCTCGACACCGTGCCGGTGGCGGCCTTGGTGGTGGCCTTGGTGGCGGTGCGCGCGCCGTTGGACGGTGGATTGCGGTTGCGCTCGGGGAAGTTGAGCGCGTCCTCGAGCTCGACGATGAACTGGCTGGCGCTCTGCGGCCGCATGCGCGGCTCCTTCTGCAGGACGCGGTCCAGGAAGAAGGTGATCGCCGGGGGCAGGTCGGGGACCAGGTCGCGCGCCGGGCGCGGTGGTTCGCGCAGCACCTTGGTCATGACCTCGGGGCCGGTGCGCCCGCTGAAGGGCAGGTCGCCGGTGATGCACTCGTACAGGGTCGCGCCCAGGGCGTAGAGGTCGGAGACCTTGGTCGCGTCCTTGGCCGAGCGGATCTGCTCCGGCGGCATGTAGGCGGGCGAACCCAGCGCCACGCCCTGCATGGTCAGGGCGAGGGGGTTCTCGGCGCCCTCGTCCTCCATCTGCTTGGCCAGGCCGAGGTCGGCGAGCTTGGCCGTGCCGGCGGTGTTGACCAGGATGTTGGCCGGCTTGATGTCGCGGTGGATGATGTCGATGCCGTGGACGTGCTCGAGCGCGCGCGCCACCTGCAGCACCAGGCGCGCGGCCTGCTGCCAGGGCAGGCGCTTGGCCTCTTCGATCATGCCGGCCAGGGTCTGCCCGTCGACGTACTCCATGATCAGGTAGTGCACGCCGCGCTCGAAGCCGCAGTCGTAGACGCTGACCACGTTGGGGTGCTGGATGGCGGCGCAGAGCTTGGCCTCGCGCTGGAAGCGCTGCACCACCTTGGCGTCGGCGGCGGCGCGGCTGGTCAGCATCTTGACCGCCACCGGGCGGCCGACCGAGAGCTGCTCGGCCTCGTAGACCACCCCGATCGCGCCGGCGCCCAGGCGCTTGGACAGCCGGCAGCCGCCCAGCTCGCGCCCGACCAGGCGGTCGTCGCTGAGGGGGGCGCTGGCGATGATGTTGATCGGCCGCTTGCAGTGCGGGCAGGCGACGGTCTTGCCGACCAGCGACGCCGGGGCGCGGAATTCGCGCTGGCACCCGCGACAGGTCTGCAGGAAGGCGGCCGTCGTCACGGGCTTCCTTATGGCGGGCACCGGACTACTTTCCAGGCCCATGTCAGAAAGCGACGCATCCCGGATCGCCGCGGTCGAGTCCAGCCTGGGCTACCGCTTCGCCGCGCCCGCGGCCCTGCTCAAGGCCTGCACCCACGCCAGCCGCTGCGGCGCCCAGGCCAGCGACGCGGTCAAGCTGCGCGACGCCAACGAGCGCCTCGAGTTCCTCGGCGACGCGCTGCTCGGCGGCGCGCTCTGCCTGCTGCTCTACCAGCGCCACCCCGACGCCGACGAGGGCCAGCTCTCGCGCCTCAAGTCCCACCTGGTCAGCCGCCACACCCTGGCCCGCGCCATCGAGGAGATCGGCCTGCTGCCGCACTGCCTGGTCGGCGCGCAGATGAACGAGCCCTGGCCGGACTCCGTCAAGGCCAACCTGATGGAGAGCGTGCTCGCCGCCATCCACCTCGAAGGCGGCTGGCCGCCGCTGCTGACCGCCGTCGAGCGCCTGCTCGCCACGCGCCTGGCCGACCCCGCCAGCGGCGAGGAGGACGCGCGCATGCGCCTCCAGGCCTGGTGCCTGGAGCACCACAAGCGTCTCCCCACCTACGCCTGCGCGCGCAGCGGCGGCAGCGACCACGAACCGGAGTTCACCGCCAGCGCGACCATCGCCGACGCCACCGCCAGCGGCACGGGGACGAGCCGGAGGCGCGCGGAGGCGGCCGCCGCGACGGCGCTGATGCTGGTTTTGACGCGGCCAGGTGCAGAGACCCTAGACCCTAGACCCTAGACCCTAGACCCTAGACCCTAGACCGCGGTGCTTCCAGAAATTCGGGCGAGTCCTGCATTGCTCCTGGTCACCGCATCATGGCCGAATCCGCTCGATCCGACGGTCTCGGGTCTAGGGTCTAGGGTCTAGGGTCTAGGGTCTAGGGTCTAGGGTCTGGGGTCTCGGGCCTAGGGTCTGCCCGACCCCGCCACCATGGACAGTCCATTCGGACCGTGCATCCTGCCGGCATGCCGGAACCCCTCGAGGATATCAGCCAGGTCGAGGAGCTTCCGGACGTCGAGGGCCTGACCCCGGTGCGCTCCCTGGCCGACCTGCGCAGCGGCCCTTCGCCTGCGCACGTCCGTGAAAAGCTGACGCCCGCGGCGGCGCTGCGCCGCTATTGGGGCTACGACGCGTTCCGGCCGCTGCAGGCGGAATCCGTGGCCAACTCGCTGGCGCGCCGCGATGGCCTGATCGTGCTGCCCACCGGCGGCGGCAAGAGCCTGTGCTACCAGGTGCCGGCGGCCTGCGGCGCCGGGCTGGTGCTGGTGGTC
The DNA here is from genome assembly GCA_963818245.1 of uncultured Planctomycetota bacterium. Taxonomy (GTDB): domain Bacteria; phylum Planctomycetota; class UBA11346; order UBA11346; family UBA11346; genus BOG-1363. Next base: position 38,437 of record CAWFSD010000025.1, on the reverse strand, counting down.
TCGCCGCTCATCGCGCTGATGGACGACCAGGTCGCTGCGGCGCAGCAGGCGGGCCTGTCCGCCGGCGCGCTGCACACCAACGTCGCCGACAAGGAGCGCCGCCAGGTGCGCGAGGCGCTCGCGGCCGGCACCCTCGACCTGCTCTACCTCAGCCCCGAGCGCCTGGTGGTCGGCGACATCCTGCCGCTGATCGCCGAGCAGCTCGCCCTGGTCGCGGTCGACGAGGCGCACTGCGTCTCGCACTGGGGCCACGATTTCCGCCCGGAGTACCGCCAGCTGCGCGGCGTGCTCGACCAGGTCCCCAAGGTGCCGCGCCTGGGCCTGACCGCCACCGCCACGCCGCAGGTGCAGGACGACATCTGCACCCAGCTCGGGCTGCGCGCGCCGCTGCGCCTGGTCGGCCACGTCGACCGCCCGAACCTGATCTACCGCACCCTGCCGCGGCGCGGCGGCGTCGAGCAGGCGCTCGAAGTGATCCGCCGCCACGGCGACGAGGGCGGCATCGTCTACGCCCAGACGCGCAAGGAGGTCGAGCGCGTCGCCGCCAGCCTGGCCGCCGCCGGCGTGCATTGCGCCGCCTACCACGCCGGCCTGCCCGCCGCGGAGCGCAGCCGCGTGATGCGCGAGTTCCTCGCCGAGCACCTCGATGTGGTGGTCGCGACCATCGCCTTCGGCATGGGCATCGACCGCTCGAACGTGCGCTACGTGGTGCACTACAACGCCCCGAAGTCGATCGAGCACTACCAGCAAGAGGCCGGCCGCGCCGGCCGCGACGGCCTGCCCGCGGAGTGCGTGCTGCTGTTCAGCGGCGCCGACATCGCCACCCACCGCCGCCTGGCCACCATGGACGGGCCGCTCGCGCCGGAGCGCAGCCGCGCGCTCGAGCGCCAGCTGCGCGACATCGGCCGTTACGCGGTCGCGCCGGTGTGCCGCCACCGCCTGCTCACCGAGCACTTCGGGCAGCCCTACCCGGCGCCATCCACCGCGCCCGCGCCCGTGGCCGACAGCGCCTGCGGCGCCTGCGACGTGTGCCTGGGCGAGACCCTCGAACTGCCCGCGGACGAGGCCCTGGTCATCGCGCAGAAGATCATCAGCGCCGCCTGGCGCATCGACGGCCGCTTCGGCGCCGGCCACGTCATCGACGTGCTGCTGGGCCGCCGCACCGACAAGGTCGAGCGCGCCGGCCACGACCGCCTCGGCGTCTACGGCCTGCTGACCGCCGCCGGCGAGGCCGCGCTGCGCTCGTGGATCGACCAGCTGGTGGTGCAGGGCTACCTCGCCCTGCGCGAGGACGGCATGTTCAGCTTCCTGGTCCACACCGACGCCGGCAAGGCGTTGTGCAAGGGCCAGGGCGCGGTGCGCCTGGGCCGCGACGTCGCTCAGCCCAAGGGCAAGCGCGGCGCCAAGGCCGTCAAGGGCGCGGCCGCCCCCGCCGACCTCGCGCCCGCCGACCAGGACCTGTTCGCGCGGCTGCGCACCCTGCGCAAGCTCATCGCCGACCACCACGGCGTGCCGCCCTACATCGTCTTCAACGACGTCACCCTGCGCGCCCTGGCCAACCAGCGCCCCGCCGACGCCCGCGCCATGCTCACCGTCAAGGGCGTGGGCGAGAGCAAGCTCGCGCGGTACGGCTCCGCCTTCCTCGCCGTGATCGCCGGAACCAGCCCGGAGGTCGCGCAGTCGGTGATGGAATGACGGGGAGTCGCGAGGGGACTGGGCGCGCGAGGCGGGGAACTGGTCCCGCTCGGATCTCCGCGAGCACAGAGGTCCTTGAAGAGCGGCCCAGCGGGCAATGCCATCAAGCTGAGCGTGCAAGGCCGTTCCTACGATAGCCACGAGTCGTCTTTCTCGCGGCTCTGGTCCCTCTGGTGCTCTGTGTTCTCTCACGCTGTCTGATCTTCCGTTCGGCCGAGCCGGAATGATGGTGGGTGGTACCGACCGCCGATCGAACACAGAGCACCAGAGAGACCAGAGAAGAGCTGAGCTTGATGGCATTGCCCAGCGGGCCGCGGTCCCGGGTGAGAGGCATCACGCTGAGAGGACATGACGCGGGATGACCCGGGGATGACGCTGGCCGTCTCCCCCGGGACCGCGGCCCCGCTGGTCGGCCTGCCTGTCCCATCCAGTGCTATCCACGGGATCAGGTCGCCGATCCCATCACTGAAGGCCGACCCTCGCCCTCGCCCCTGGCCTCGTGCCCCACCCCGAAAGGTCCCCGCACAACCCCACGCCTCTTAACCGTGGAAACCCCGTCCCTGCGGTTTAGAACTCGCGTGCCCCTGCTGTGTTCGAGTTCCGGCCGCAATCCCCTGGCCTTTCTCTACCCCAGGGAACCTGCTCGCTACCGGGCCATGCCCGGGAATGGCGGTTCCCACCTGAACTGTAGGTTCAGGGAAGCCTGCTGGTCACGGCACGAGCGGAGGCATTTTTTCCTGGTGCGATCGGCGCGCGGACGTGGGCGTTCCGCCTTCCGCCGCTCGTACCTGCGCTGACCTGCTGGGCGACTGCTCGCCGGCCGGCCTGCGCCCCATGGTCCGCCGCGGCGGACCGTGCTCCCCCGCCCGCCCGGCCGTCCATGAAGATCACCCTGGCCCAGGCGATGGGCACCTGCTTCGGCGTCCAGGACGCCATCGACCTGGCCCTCGACCCCGAGTTCAAGGACCGCCTGACCGTGGTCGGCCAGCTGGTGCACAACCCGCAGACCACCGCGCGCCTGCGCGCCAACGGCGTGCGCATCGTCGAGCGCGACCAGATCGACACCATCACCACCAGCGCGGTGATGGTGACCGCGCACGGCGCCTCCGACGCGACCAAGGAGCAGCTGCGCAGCCGCGGCTTCACCGTCTACGACGCGACCTGCCCGCTGGTCATCCGCCTGCACAAGCTGGCGCGCTTCCTCGAACGGCAGGGCTACTTCCCGGTGGTGATCGGCGAGGCCAGCCACGTCGAGGTGCGCGGCGTGATCGGCAACCTCGCCGCCGCCGCGGTGGTCCACGACGAGGCCGACCTCGCGCAGCTCGCCGGCCACGCGCGCATCGGCATCGTCAGCCAGACCACCAACCGCCTGGAGAAGGTGCAGAAGCTGGTCGCGGCCATCAAGGCGCTGCCCGGGGTCGAGGACGTGCGCTTCATCGACACCATCTGCGCGCCCGTGAAGGAGCGCCAGCAGGCCATCCAGCAGCTGCTCTCCGAGGACATCGACCTGGGCATCGTCATCGGCGGCCAGAACAGCGCGAACACGCGCAAGCTGCAGGAGCTGATCCTCGACCGCGGCATCGAGGCCCACCACATCGAGGAGGCTGGCGAGCTCGACGCCGCCTGGTTCGCCGGCAAGCACCACGTCGGCATCACCGCCGGCACCAGCACGCCGCAGGACGTGATCGAGGCGGTGCACCGGCGGGTCAGGGAGCTGGCGGCGGGGTGAGCTCCCACGCTTGAGCTCCCCCGTCCTCACCTACTATCGGACCCATGACCGACCTGGCCACCGCGCCCCCGCCCGAGACCGCCCCGGCGGGCGATCTCGAGCTCGGCTACCAGGTCGACCTCGACGCCTTCAGTGGCCCGCTCGACCTGCTGCTGTTCCTGGTGCGGCGCAGCGAAGTCGACATCGCCGACGTCTCCGTCGCGGCCATCGCCGACCAGTTCGTCGCCGCGCTCGCGGAGCACGATCTCCCGCTCGACGTGGCAGGCGATTTCATCCTCATGGCGGCGACGCTGCTCGAGCTGAAGAGCCGCCTGCTGGCCCCGGAGGAGACCACCGAGGTCGGGCCCGACAGCGCGGATGATGAGCTCTTCGACCCGCGCGCCGGCCTCATCCGCCAGCTCCTCGCCTACCGCCGCTTCAAGGAGGCGACCCAGGCCCTGGACGCCTGCGCCGACCTGCACGCCGCGCGCTGTCCGCGCCAGGCGCGCGAGCTGATCCCCGAAGACCCGGAAGAGGTCGACGGCCTCGACCTCGGCCACCTCGACGCGGGCCAGCTCCACGACCTGTGGTCGCGCGTGCTGGCGCGCATCAGCGGCCTCGGCCCGCGCACCGTGCTGAACGACGACGCGCCGATCGAGGCCAAGATCGCCCTGCTGGTCGACGGCCTGCGCGCGACCGGCACCGCCACCCTCGGCGAGTTCTTCACGCGCGAGCCCGGCCAGACCGGCCGCATCGGCGTGCTGATGGCCGCGCTGGAGTGCGCGCGCCAGCGCCTGATCGAAGCGCGCCAGCTCGAACAGTACGGGGCGGTGCACCTGCGCTGGCGCGCCGACGACGTGCCGGCCACCATGCCCGACGAACCGGTCGAGGAGCCGCGCCGCCGGCGCCGCCGCCTGGCGCTGGTCACCTGGCAGCCGCCGGTCGCCGCCGCGTCCGCGGACGGTGCCGCCGCCACCCCGGAGAGCGGCGAAGCCGCCGAGCCGGCCAGCGAGGCCCCCGAGGTCGAGGAGATCGTCGAAACCGACGAGCAGCGCTTCCTGCGCGAGCTCGAATCGGCCTGCGCGGTCGAAGCCGTGCTCGGCCGCGTGGTCGATCTCGAGGCGGGCTTCGCGGCATTCCTGGATGCGAAGGCCGCTGCCGCTGCCGCCATCCCCACCGCGACTGTCGTGCCCGCCGCTGACAGCACGGCCCTCGACCCTGCCACCGAGCCTGCTGGCTCGCCCACCGAACCCGCCACCGCCAGCACCTGAACCTCCCCGCCCCCGTGCTTGCCAGCTATGGCAACCTCCCTAGCCTGCGGCACTCCCGATATCCGGGGCTGTTCCCGGGTCAGGCATTGGTAGGGCGCTGTAGCTCAGCGGTTAGAGCGGTGGCTTCATAAGCCATAGGTCCCCGGTTCAAATCCGGGCAGCGCTACCAGCACGTAAACCCTAGCAATGGCTGGGGTTTATTCTGTTTCGGGCCGAAGTGGTAAAAACGGCCTAAAATCGCAGTTGCACACTATTCCGCACACAATCCGGTATAATCCTGCTGCGAGCCTCATCCGAGCGTCCTAACCGCTTGGCCGTCCAGCCTCGGCGTGTGCATCCCGCGCGGGGGTGGCGGGAGGCTCCACCGCCGCGAGCGGTGGAGAGCCGACGCGCCCGCGCGGGATGCGCGCGCCGCTCTCGCGGGCGTCCTCCCGGAGCGGTTAAGAGCGTGGTGGGGGAGCCGCCGCCAGCGAGCGGCGGGGGAGGGAGGCAAGCGAGCGGCGACGCTTGGTCACGGATGGAGCGTCCGCCGTCGAGCGCAGTTCCCACCCCCGGCCCGAGCCGGCCCGAAAGGACTTGGCTGCCGCCAGGACTCACCGCCGCCCCTGAAAGGCTCTCCATTAGAGGCTTGCCATGCGATGGGTCTAAATAGACTCAATGCGTTACCTTGGGAGGGTTCATGGAGAAGACGCATCTTCGGGAGTGGATGGATCAGCAACCACTTGGCATCGCCATGATCGGTGCAGGGTTTGCCAGTGCGGTGGGGATCTTCGAGAGGTACCTCAGCGGCATTCGTTCGGGCGACTTGAGCAAGTTGCCCGTTCCTGCTCCTCAACATTGGCAGAGTTGCTACAGGTCGCACAAGCGCGTCTGTCGGCAGCTTCTGGCGGAACTCATGAAGGCTGCGAAAACTGGGCCACCACTAAACCCTTTTTGAATGATACCGCCTGAGAGACCAATTTTCAGTCCCGTCATATCAGTCATATACATGCTTATCATGGAACTTGAGTAGTAGTCATATCTTTTGAGATTATGCGGAAGCCCGACGCTAAGCCTGGCGTGAAAGCCAACGGATTGGCCGACAAGTGGAGGGGTGCCCGTAATTTTCAAATACTTCCTACTCCCCGTTGCTTCTTCCCGGAAGCTATCAATAACTTTACCGAGTTTAATGACGGCTATGTCATGTTCTTGGTCTTGAAATATGATTTCACCTTGATGAAGAGAGCTAGTCGTCATTACGACTGGCCAACTATACATGGAGGAAATTTCATTGTATGTATGCGCTGCCGTTAAGGCGTAATTATTCGCTATCATTACCCCCATTCCGTGAAGCTTTCCCATTACCTTTTTCGATCCACCTCCAATTTGGCAAACAGTGGATCCTATGATTTTAAATGATTCTTTAAACATGGTTATTTTACCTGGTTTTGTTTTAAAATGTTCATGTGTGTTTACTCATTCTAATGAAATAGGTTATTGCAGTGAAATTTTATCCCATTCATTAGGATTTTCTGGGATTCCAAGTGAGGCGGTATCAGATACTCCAGCTATAGAAAACGTGTGTCCGCCGGCCAAATCCTCAGCCGCTTGAAATGCATGCGCATAGCTACCAAGGCTTTCACTGTTATAGATCGGATGAAACCGACCATCGCTTGATTGCCCAATGTAGAATTTTCCGACTCGGGTGCTCCACGAAAATAATAAGCGCATTGGTTCACCTTTTTCACACGGTGTTTTTTAGGATATTGAAAGGAATTAATCTGTGGGTTATTTCAATGAGGATATCCCCCGCTTGTTCCAATTTTGCTGATTGGCTTATTGAGCATAGTTGCTGACTCATCGTAAAAGGAAACGCCTGCACTATGAAGTAATTTGTAGGCGGGATCTGAATTTATTGCAGCAAGACTTGTCTGAAACCAATTCTTTAAATCGGCTTCATAACAAAAAAGCCAGTGTGAATCATATAATTGCGTTGCGTTTAGTTTGGAGGCTGTGACGGAGTAATCAAGGGATCCGGAATTTTGAACTAGATTCCTGCAAATAGCATCAGATATTAAGAGTAGTACCATAGAGTCTTCGTAGTTTAGGCATAACTGAGTGTTTGCATTTTCAATATTTAGGCCAAATTCTATACATCCCCAGATTGCCCATGCAATTTCACTCCCATGCCCAAGTGGAACGTGACGTTCAATGATTTTATTTAATACAAATGCTATTCTATCAGAATCGATAACATAGCCATTAGTTTTGTGTTCTAAAATCTTTCTCAATCCAAGAGGCATAGCGCCCGGTTCAACGGCTATTATTTGCAGAATGTATCCTTCAACCAGTGGCCAATTTAATTTATCAATTACAACGGAATTTAATTTTGAAATAGCATATTTCATTACGTTTTCGTCATTATAATTTTTGGATAGCTCAAACGCTCTATCGAAAAATCGTATTATGTCTGAAGACTGACCGCGGGCTGATGTCCTTATAGGCACTACGCTCAATTCTGAAGCCCAGAGAGCGCTGGCGGGAACTGGGAGTTCTGCAATACTAGTTTTTTTTGGATTTAAAACCAATTCGTATTCATTAAGGATCGATTTCAGGGGCAAGAATGTGTCCGGCCGGTTTAGCTAGTGGAATGAGGATATCGGCCAGCTCCGGCTCAAGGGGAATGAGTCTCTCACTGTCGGTTTTGCTGGCATAATCATCAGCCAACTTCAAAGTGATCACCCTGGCATCCCACCTGACCCATTCCCACCGAAGTGCCATGGCCTCCTGGGCTCGGCAGCCGGTATAAACCAGGAGACAGCAAGCCAGCCACCACGGATCAGGAATGGGTTCGCGTTTCAAAACATTATAGATGCTGGTCCAATGGCACCGCCGCTCCGTGGCAATGGCGCGGATGGCTTCTGTTCGGTTTCCTCCGTGCTCTGAGATGGCGACCTCCAATTCTTGGCGCCTCCTTATCGTACGGTCCCTGGACTCATCACTGACCATCTGCCGCAGCTCTGCGACGGTGAACAGGGCTTTCAGCCTCGTCTCTTGGCGGAACCTCGGCAGCTCGATGAGGGGATCATAGGGCAGGCGCCGGCGCCTGATGGCCAAGGCGGTGACCTGCCGGCAAATGTTCAGGACCTTGTTGCGGGTGTTCTGGGACAGAGGGGCCTTGGTCTTGGGACGGTTCCAGGCTCCGGGTAGGTGCCGCCAGCCGAGTTGGAGGCTCGTGATCCATGCCTGGACCTTCGCCGGGAAGGTGTCCCGGCGCATGTCGGTGATACCCTTGGCGGCGAGCCCCTTGGCCACCGCCCGGATGAAGTGGGCGCGCTGGGGGGAGACCCCGGACGCCTCCAGGTTGGTCGCCAGCAGCTCGGCGAATTCCTGGAAGGTGGCCGCCGTCGCCACCGCCTCCTCCTTCACGAAGGTCTTCCGGGTCGCCCGGGCCCACTCCTTGGCCTCCTCGGGGAGGACCGGGGAGCCGTCCCGGTGCCAGCTCCGCACCTTGAAGCGTTTGGCCTGCCAGGCCCCCCTTTCGTCCCTGGCGCGGGCCTGGGCGACCTGCATCCGGCCCTTGTCGTCCGGGTCGCGGTAGGACAGCGCGGTGCCTTCGATGCCGAGGGGGGAGGGTCTGGCCATGGGTCATTCCTTAGAAATTGCGGACTGTCGCCCGTAAGGCCGGAGCTATCCACGCTTCCGGGTGGCCGCACACCATCCGCACACTATTCAGGGAAAATCAAAGGCAATCCGGAGGTCGGTCAATTTCTCGAAATCACGAAAAACCCTGAAAAATCCAATGATTATCAATTTCCCGTTCACGGATTTTTCCAGATTCATAAGCCATAGGTCCCCGGTTCAAATCCGGGCAGCGCTACCAGCATGTAAACCCTAGCGATTGCTAGGGTTTATTTGCTTTCCGAAGGTGGTTGACGGCGGCGCTCCGGATTCGCCGGCCCCAGGCATGCTCGGGCCTGGATGAATTACGGTGGCCGTCTCGCACACGACCGGACGGCTTCCGGTTCTCGAAATCGGCCAAGCGTAGATCGATCCGCAGGCAGTGGCGGGACTCGACCCGGCATTTCGGTACGCAGACCTGGGGAATGCCGCACGAACTGGCGCCAGTGCGCAGAATCGCGACGAAGGGTGCCCAGGAAAACGGGTTGGTCCTGCGCGCAAATGACTATCGGCGCGTCATGTGATCTTGTCTTGACGCTCCGAGAAGTTGACGTAACTCCTGCCTAACTTCAATGCCCTGGCATCCGCGATTCTATGACAGCGGGAATTCTATCCGCGAAACTTTCGGAGCCATCGGGTGCGACCGTGGGTTTGCGCGGGTCGAGCGTCGGCGCTGTCCATCGTGACGCTCGTGGCCCTGATCCCCATTCACGCAAACCATGCCTCCTAGCCTCGGGAAACCCATGAACAGCTGCGCCAGATCCATCCTCGCCACCCTGGTGGCTGTGGGAGCGTCCGCATCGGGCCTGCTCCACGCGGCTGACCAGATCTATCCCACCGCCCTCGGTGCGACGGACGATGCGGTGATCGCGGGCGGAGCCCCGACCGCCGTGACCGCGGCGCAGGTGAAGATCGGCGGGGGGCAGCTGGCCACCGGCGGAAACGTGGGCATCGGCGGACTGTCTGGCGGCGACCGCCTCGATGTCTTTGGCACCACGCGCCTGCGCGGCAATACCGCGGTCACCGTTCCCGCTGCGGCGGATGGGTCGGTGAGCCTGACGGTGACCGGTACGGGCACCATCGGGATGGGTTTCAACGCGACCGCTGCCGCGAATCCCTACGGAGCTCCGGCGGGAGCGCTGTACCTCGGTGGCACCAACGGCCAGAACCTGTCGCTGACCACCATGGGCGTCGAGCGCATGCGGTTGGATACGGGCGGGCGCGTCGGCATTGGTACCGCGCCGGTGGCCGCTATCGGCAGGCTGCAACTCCCTCAAGGCACCACTCGCGACCAGGGCTTGGCCCTGGGTGCGGACGTGTCCTTGTACCGCTACAACACCGGCAGCCTCGCGATCGACACCGGGGGTGGCGATGTGACCATGGCTCTGCAGCGGGGTGCGGCCCGCACCTATCTCGCTGCGACCGCCGGCGGCGGTTACCTGGTGACGGACAGCAGCGTGCCGCTGACGTTCCGCACGGCCAATGCGGATCGCATGGTCATCGATGGCATGGGCAACGTCGGTATCGGCTCGATTCCAGTCGGTGGCCAGGGCCAATTGCAGATCCAGCCGGGTTCCGGCAACGTGATGGTGAGGTTGAATGGTGGCAAGACAGCGTCAGGTGATGGCAGTGCCATCGTGTGCGGACAGGGCGGTGGGTACAACCAGGCATTCGGCAACTGGTCGGCCGTCATCGGGGGCGCCTACGACAACACAGGCGTCCTGTTCTCGGTTACGGGGTGGAAGTTCACCACCGGTGGGACGTCGGTCAGGATGCTCATCGATAGCGCGGGCAACGTGGGCATTGGGACCGCGAGCCCGTCCAACGCCCTCCATCTCGTGAGCAGCACCAACGCGGGTGGCCGTTTCGACATTGCTTCGGCTAACGGCGCGACAGGGGCTGCGAATCTCATCCTGGCGAACGCCAACACCACTTCCGGCAACGCCTCCGGTATTGAATTCGTGAACGGCGGAGGGGGGCCAACGGCCTTCATCTCAGCCATCAACTACAACCACAACATCAATGGTAGCACGACCGGCGGCCTCGATTTCGCGGTTTACAACGCCGGGACGTTATCGCACGCGTTGGTGATCGCGCCCAGCGGTAACATCGGCATCGGCGTCCCAGCCCCCACCTCCGCCCTCGCCGTCAACGGCCTCATCAGCGCCAAGGAGATCAAGGTCGTCGCCAACCCCGCCGATTACGTCTTCGCCAACGGCTACCACCTGCGCCCGCTCGCCGAGGTCGAGGCCTTCATCGCCGCGCACAAGCACCTGCCCGGCGTGCCGTCGGCCAAGGAGCAGGAGGAGCAGGGCGAGATGGTCGCCGACCTGATGCGGGCGCACCTGGAGAAGATCGAGGAGCTCAACCTGTACGTCATCCAGCAACAGAAGGTCATCGAAGATTTGGTCGCGCAACAGAAGGCGCGGGACAAATCTTTCGCTGAGGTGCTCGCCAGGCTGGCGTTGCTCGAAGGCAAGGGCGGGGTGGTCAAGTGAACAAGGATCTTGGCGGCCACCTTTGCATCACGCGAGGAATGACCATGTTTCGTCGCTCCACATTGTTCCTGTCCCTGCTCGCCATCACCTGCACGAACGCGTGCGGAGCGGCGGTCTCTTCACCTTCGCCCATCTCGAATCTCATGGATTTCCAGGGAGGAGTTACAGTCGAGGGCACGCGCCCGGCGTCAGCCGCGGCGGGACAGGTGGCGATCGGTGGTGGAACCATCGCGGCTAGCGGCGATGGATATTTCAATGGATATCTCTATTTCAATACCAACGCGGCGAATAATGCCAGTGGGTGCTCTTTCGGCATCGCTGGTGAAGGTCAGTCTCGGCTCAGCATCTTCAATTCAGGCTCGCTCCTTTGGGGCCCCGGAACTGCGGGGTTTGATACCAGCTTGGCTCGTAGCAGCGCCGGTGTCCTAACTACGGGAGGAACGTTCGTTGTGACCGGAAAATTGGGCGTTGGCACCGCCGCGATCGGCAATCTGCTGACCATCAGCGGGGCCTCTCCCGGAAGCACTGGAGCGCTGAGCGTCTCGCGCGTCGACATCGGTGGGGGACCGCCGGTAAGCGCAGGCACGACCGATCCGAACCAGATCGCCTCCTTCGGCAACCCCGCGGTGTCATTCCGCATGGGTCTCTACACCAATGGCGACACCTGGATGCTCCCGTGCTACGCCGGTGACTACTCGGTGAACCTGAACACGGTGTTGAATCCGAACGGAGGCGGCGTCGGCGTAGGAATCCAGCCGACGAACTCCCGCGGTGCTCTCCAGGTCGCCTATCATGGCGCTGCCGGTGGGCAGCCGACGCACACCGGCTCAATGGATGCGAACCAGTTCTGCACCCTCGGCAACCAGAACGTCGCCCTGCGCATGGGCGACTACTTAAATGGCGATATTTGGCTGCAGCCGTCGCTGATCAACGATTATGCGACCGACCACAACCTCGTGCTGAACCCGAACAACGGGAACGTCGTCATCGGCACGGGAACGGGGACGGTGTCCAACAAGCTGACGGTGTTCGGGGTTATTTCCGCGAAGGAGATCAAGGTCACCAGCACGGGCGCCGATTACGTTTTCGAAGATGGATACGCCCTGCGCCCGCTCGCCGAGGTCGAGGCCTTCGTCACCCGCGAGCGGCACCTTCCCGGGATGATGGCGGCGAAGGAGATGGGTGATTCGGGTCTCACGGTGTCGCAGGTCGTGACGGTGCAATTGGCGAAGATCGAGGAGTTGACGCTCTATGCGATCCGACAGCAGAAGGTCATTGATGCGCTCTCCGAACGGCAGCAAATCCAGAATAAGGCCTTCATGGCATTGGAGGAAAAGGTTATGAAGTTGACAGGGGGTCTTGCCTCGATTCAAAGCATAGAGGGCCATAAATGATCACAAAGATTAAATTAAATCCATTTTAAAGCCATGCTCGTGTCGCCGAATCAGGATTCCGCCTCTATAAAATCGAGAGCCTCATCTATGCATGCAGCGGGAAGCCTTCCTGGTCGCCATGGGGGAGGGGGCCGTACCCCCAATGCCGTTCACTTAGGGGTGGTTTCAAAACCCATGATCGAGCGCGCGCCAGCAAATCAGTATGCAGCCGATGACGAGAAACGCACGATGGATGGATTCGATGCGTTCATAGCGTATTTGCAGACGCCGAAACGCCTTGAGCCAAGAGAAAGTGCGTTCTACGACCCAGCGATGCCTCCCCAAGTGCTTCTTCGATTCAATCCCTCGGCGTGCGATGCGATCAATGATGCGCCGATTGCGTAATGCTCTGCGGCAGCTGGGATAGTCGTAGCCTTTATCGGCATGCAGTTTAATTGGTTTGCGTCTTGGCCTACCCCGCGGACCCTGAATGGGCGTCATCGCGTCCAAAAGTGGGATCATCATCTTGGAATCATTGACATTCGCCGGCGATAGTGCGAGCGCAATGGGAACACCCCGAGCATCGACCGCGAGGTGATGCTTTGTGCCGTTTCTCCCGCGATCTGTCGGATTGGGACCAAGGCCTTGCCCCCCTTTTTGGCTGGTACGTTGGAACCATCCACCGCCACCCGCCTCATGTCGATGCCGTTTTTCTTGCCCAGAGTATTGAGAAGCACCTTCCAAATCCGCTCCCAACAGCCCCGGCCTTGCCATTCTATGAGTCGTCGTCGACATGTGCTACCTGATCCACATCCAAGCTCCTTTGGGAGGGCCTTCCATGGGATGGAGAATCTTAAGACTATCAGGATGCCCAAGAGCGCCCGCCGATCGGCAAGGCGAGGTCGACCACCCTTCTTCCTTCTTCTTGGAGGCGGAAGTAAGGGTTGGATGAGTTCCCAAAGGGAGTCCGGCAGTAGGTTTGAGGTCATCCTTGGGTCATATCAGGGACTAGCGCGATTAACCGCTTCATAGTTCCCGGGAGGGTTTTGAAACTGCCTCTTAGTAGCCGACCGATTCCTGAATCTTCCGTATGGAATTCGAGATACTCGGGGGAATGACCTGCCTGGCCTCGGCTTGTACGAGTGTCTTCGTGCTTCTGTGATGAAGCGGGGGATATCGGGCATTCGACCCTCAATGGCGCTGAGGATGCAGACTCTGGCGATCTCGCGGCTGACGGTGCGATTGGCCCGTTTTCCGTCGGTGAGACCGTCCTGAACCGCGCCATGGATGACCGCAATAAGGGCGATCCACATGAGCACGGTTGCAATTTCTTGCTGGATGCCGTCAAGGGTCCGCGCGTGGAAACGCTCGATGCCGAAGGCTTCCTTTATCTCCCGGAAGAGCGATTCGATGTCCCACCGTTTCCCATAGAGATCGAGGATGTCCTTGGCCTCGAAGCCGTGCTTCGGCAGCAGGGTGGTGAGGACGATCATCGTCTCTCGCTTCTGATGTTTGAGCGGCCGGCCCGGCGGCGGATTGCGGCGAATCAAGCGGATAGCGACGGTCTTTCCCTTGGCCCAGGTGTAGTCGATAACCGCTGTCTTGGCCCCCGAATCCAGGAATTTCTTCACTTCCGGCCATGCTCCCGCCTTGCCTGCGGTCATGCGCATGACCACATCTACGCCACTGCGGACCAGCGAGGCCAGGACGGCGCGTGATGGGTAGCCCCGGTCCATGATGACGACGTCGCCGCGCCGGAAGCGCTTGAGGAGCGGTTCTATGGCCGCGCGTTCACCAGTCCCCTTCTCCAGGAGAACCCATTCCAAGGGCAGCCGCCGCACCACATCGAACGCTACGACGACCATTGCACGTGGGTAATGGGCGAGAAGCCACGGGCTCCAATGCGGACGATCCAGGTTCTTTACCAGCGACGGGGTGTTTGGACACACCAGGCTGGTCGCATCCACTGCGATGAAACGTCGATCTCCGCTGAAATGCTTCAGCGCACCGGGCAATAATCCACTCACGTGATCGACGAGTTGATGCAGGACCTGCCGGAAAGATTCGACCGACACCTTGCGACGCGCCACGCTCAGACTGCTGCGCGTGGGAGCTGTCGACATGCACAGCCAGCGGCAGGTCTCATCGGCCAAGCTCGCCAACATGCTGGCGTAGCTCGTGCGTTGATCAGGACGAGTCAGCAACATCACGGCGACGACGATCGACCGTGGTGACCATCGTCGCAAGCGCGTAAATGAGGTCGCCAGTCCAGCGAGAGCGATGTCGAGGTGGTGGAGGAGGTCGTGTGGTGTTCGCGGAGTGCCCATGAGGCGCCGCGACCAGATCTTAAAGCACTGTCAATATTTATTTTACGCGAATCTTAAAGTGAACGGCATTGGCCGTACCCCAGTTCCCTCCATTGACTATCGGCGCACCATATCATCTTGTCTTGACGATCCGAGAACTTGACCTAACTATTCGCAAGCTCAATGCTCCGCCCCCAGTTACTCAAGGCCATACCGGATTTGGCCCGCGAATCTTTCGGATTCGGCGGACACCGTGGCTCGCCCTTGCCCATGTCGCCTACGGCAGCTTCCACGGCCTCGGATGGATTGCTGGAGGCGGGTCCGGAATGTGCTTCTCGTGTTCAGTTCGGGAAGAATCGGCACTTCGCGAGGGGGCATAGCGACCTATCGAATCCATCTCGATGCAATGGTTCATTGAAGACAAGGGACTCCATGCGACGCTCCTCCTTCTCAATCCTGAAATTCAACCTCGTTTCCGTGCTTCTTGCCTTAGTCTGGGCTGGATCCGATCAACTCCTCAGCGCGGCCGATGACACCTACGCGCTCACGAACGCGTCCAACGATCTCCTCGTGAACGGATCGGCTCCAACCGCGGTGACGAGCGGGCAAGTGAAGATCGGTGGCGGTCAGTTGGTGACGAGCGGCGGCATCGGCATAGGTGGGCCTGCGAGCCTCAATGGAAAGCTCTCCCTCAATGGCGCCATCGCCACCAATAGACTGCTGACGATCCTGGAATCAGGAACCGAGCGAGCGTACCTCGGGGTGGGAATGGACAACGTACTGCGCGTCGAAACCCTGAATGCCGCGTCCCTGGCGTTGAACACGAACGCGCTGGACCGGGTTCTGGTCGATGGGATCGGCAATGTCGGCATTGGAGGCGCATCGGGGGGTGACAAGCTCGATGTCTTCGGAAGCACCCGGTTTCGGGCCAACACGGCCGTCGTCGTGCCTTCCGGCGCCGATGGGAACATGTCAGTGACCGTTTCCGGCACCTGTGCCGTCGCGATGGGCTTCAATGGGACGGCTGCCACCAATGGTTTCGGCGCGCCTTCCGGAACTGCCTACCTTGGTTGCGCGAATGGCTGGCCGATGGCGTTGACCACGGTGGGTATCGAGCGCATGCGCCTGGACGGCGCCGGCAATGTCGGAATCGGGACTCCGTCGCCTACAACGTTCGGAAGTGGTGGCAACCCCACCATTTTGCAGGTCCATGGCACGGCTCCCGGCATTCCCTATGGCCTGCTCGAACTGACCACGTCGTCGGCCGTGGTTGGAAACCCCTTGGGGCAAATCGATTTCGGCTCACCGACCAAAGGGCGCACCGCAGTCATCAATTCCGTGTGCACGAATACCACTTCGCTCGGTGGTTACTTGAGTTTCTACACCACGACGGCTGGGACGCTGTCCCAGCGCATGGTCATCACCGACATCGGCAATGTCGGCATCGGCGTCGCCGCCCCCACGTCCGCCCTCGCCGTCAACGGAGTCATCAGCGCCAAGGAACTCAAGGTCGTCGCCAGCCCCGCCGACTACGTCTTCGCCGACGGCTACCGCCTGCGCCCGCTCGCCGAGGTCGAAGCGTTCATCACCGCGCACAAGCACCTGCCCGGGGTGCCGTCGGCCAAGGAGCAGGAGGAGCAGGGGGAGATGGTCGCGGATCTCATGCGGGCGCATCTTGAGAAGATCGAGGAATTGAATCTGTACGTCATCCAGCAGCAGAAGGTCATCGACGCTCTCATGGCTCAGCAAAAAGCTGCAGCGGAGACCATGCAGCGCCAGGACGCGGTGCTGGTCCTGGTGCTTGGCAAGCTGACTGCCATCCAAGCTGGCCATTCTTCCTCCATACCGGTCGCCCCTTGAATTCTTTTCGAACCTACGGATCACTGTGATGAAACCCATTATCGGCCTGAGTCTCGCGCTGCTGTCCGGCGCTTCGGGCCTATGCACGCGCGCGCAGGCCGTCGATGTGACTTATGACAACGTCACCGCGAACCAGAACGTCTGGGTGGTCCCCAATATCGCGAACGGATCAGCCTATATTCGGCAATGGAATCCCTACGCTCCAGTCGACCAGCGCCACTGGAACCAGACGGTGGACACGAATGGGACGTGGGTGCTCTTCGGTTCGAACGACGCCGAGTCCGCGTCCAGCCAGGCCATGGTCGCCAATCGCGCGGGGCTGAACGTCAACTCCGTCTACTTCCCCAACGGCAAGCTGGGCATCGGTACGAGCGGCCCCCAGTACAAGCTCGATGTCGTCAGCAGCGGCGCACCGGGCTCCGCGAGCATCTATGCGCGCGCGACCGACGGCGGCATGACGCGCTTCGGCCTTCAGAACGGTTACCGCCACTGGTCGATCAGCAATTACGGCAGCAGCTTCACCCCGAATGGCGCGTTCGCGATCTCCGACGAGACCCTCGCCGTTCAGCGGTTGCTCATCGACACGAATGGCAGCATCAACATGACCGGGAACTACTTCCTGGTGCTGCCGCCGACTGGTGATGCGCACATGGCCGTCTTCAACAAAACCGGCAACATCGCCTCGTTGGAGCTGGACAGCGTGGCCGCGAGCGGCCACCAGTACAGCATCCGCTCATGGGCGGCGTCCGGCGCGGGAAAGCTCACCATCACCGATACCACGGCCAACGTCGATCGCCTCCAAATCGATTCTGGCGGCAATGTGACCGTCGGGACCTCGGTCAACAACGCCAAGTTGTCGGTGATCGGGACGATCAGCGCCAAGGAGATCAAGGTCACCACCAGCGGCGCCGACTACGTGTTCAACGCGGGCTACGCCCTGCGTCCCCTCGCTGAGGTCGAGGCCTTCGTGACCCGCGAGCGCCACCTCCCCGGGGTGATGGCCGCCAAGGAGATGGCGGATAGCGGCATGCCGGTGGCGCAGGTGGTGACGGTGCAGCTCGCGAAGATTGAAGAACTCACGCTCTACGCCATCCACCAGCAGAAGCTCATCGATCGATTGATGGCCCAGCAGAAGGCCGCTGCGGAGGCTGCCGCGTGGCAGGACGCCGCGCTCGTGCAGGTGCTCGCCCGGCTGGCGGCTTTCGAAGCTGAGCGCGGAAGGTCGAAGGCCTCGCCGTGATTGACGAGAGCCCCGCCCACTCTATCTATTCCGCCATTCTCACACCTTCGAGGATCGCCATGAAATGCACCATCGCCTGTCTCCTCGCGGCTGCCTCGACCGTGGCGCTCGCACAGGACATCCCGGCGCCGCTCAACGTCACGACCCTGACGTCCGGCCGGCAGGAGATCCTAACTTTACAGAACCAGAACGCTGGCGTGGTGACGGGTGGCGGCGATGAGGCCGACCTCCTGTTCGGGGCCAAGACCGATGCCGGCAACGTCTACCGCATCGGCGGCGTCGGCGGCGTGGTCACCAACCGCGCCAACGCTACGCGCGCGGGTGACGTGGTCCTGCGGTGCGGGCCGGGCGAAGGCATGAGCGAGCGCCTGCGCCTCACCAATGACGGGAGTGTCGTCGTCAATGGGAGCGCAGCCGGCGCGCTGCGGGTGGGGACCGCGCCGACCGACAACCGCACCAACACGCAATTGCAGGTGTTCAGTTCGATGGCGGCCTATGCGAGTGCGGACAACGCCGAGGCCGACGTATTCGCCGCGGACCTCAATTACTACAACAACGGTACGCCCACCTGGGCGGGCGCTGGAGCCATCTGGTATGGCAAGACGAGGTCCGGGAACCTGTTCGCAACCACGATCCCGCTGGCGAGGATGGCCTTCTTCCTTGGACAGAATTCGTCCACGACCGCATTTGGAACCAACACCAACAACCCGGTCTATCTGGTCAATGCCTTGGGCGTGGGCGTGACCCTCAACCCCAATTTGACGACCTCGTTCTTCGGCAACCAGGTGACCACCGCCACCGCCGGGGAGGTGCAGATCGGCGGTGGTCAGATCATCGCCAGCGGGAATGTGACGATCGGGTCCACCGCGGCTAACGCAAAGCTGTCAGTTGTCGGGACCATCACCGCGAAGGAGATAAAAGTCACCAGTAGCGGTGCCGACTACGTCTTCGATGACGGCTATAAGCTCGCTCCGCTTGCCCAAGTCGAGGCCTTCGTCGGCCGCGAGCGGCACCTGCCGGGAGTGATGTCGGCGAAGGAGATGGGGGAGGCCGGGTTGCCGGTGGCGGAGGTGGTGACGGTGCAGTTGGCGAAGATCGAGGAGTTGACGCTGTATGCAATTCGGCAACAGAAGGTTATCGATGCTTTGATCGACCGGCAGAAGGAGCGGGACAAGGCTGCCGCGGAGATGCAGGGCAAATTGGCGGCGATTGAATTGATCCTCGCCTCGACTCATGGCCTCGGAGGTAACGAATGAGCGCGCTCGACCAAAGAAATTGTATCTCCATAGATTTCTCTTCCATCAGTTCGGTCACGGAAACCGAGCGTTCACATGTGCTAATGGGTTCCTCAAACAAAAAACAGGCCCCGAAGGGTTCTTCGATGCGGACATATTTACTTTGCCTCACTGCGGTTAGTATGTTTGCGACTAATCTTGCCTATTCCGAAACATCGGTCGATGTTCCTTGCAGACTAAACATGTTTGATGATAGTGGATCAAGTTTTGAAAGTTGGGCTTCGATAGGATATACTGCTAGTAACGGGCCGGAGTACCGCGTTGCCTTCTGTGGTGATTTTTCACACTACTCCGGTCATATTGATTCAATCGTCCTGGTGGAGCCCCAGATTTACGAAAGTTTTGACCCGAGTGATACCTTGCAGTTTTATTGTCCGCCAACTCTTCCTCACACCGATTTGATTACTAGTACTGGCTGGCTAACTCCACCTGTGAGTAGGCCTGACATTTTCGCCGATCTTGGTCGTGGCCCATTGCTAGGCAATGTCGTTCTGACCTCTGGATCACCGGCGATCAATTTGAGTTTCAACGGCAGCTCATTTGCGGCCGATGAGCAGCGCGGGGTGATTGTAATTGGCTCAAAAATGGCAACTCCAAGGATAATTGCGTCACTTGCAAATCAATTTATAGATTTGCAGGATGCACATTTTACAATTAATGGGAATTTCACGCGGGTAAATACTGCATATATGGTCATAAATAACAATTCCACCACTACCACGGTTACGGCGCACTACTTTAAAGGAGCCGATGTGGGAACTGTATCGCTTCCGGCTGGAATAACTGCATTTATTCAAGTTTTCGATGGTAACTCGAACGCCCCACTTCTGGACAGCAGGAATAATAACCCGCCCGCGACGCAAAAAACAGATTCTTTTGGGGAATTTACGTATTCATTCCCCAACCTTGGCACTGGTATGAGACGGCTCAAATTCATTGCTGGCTATACCATAGGGAATCCGGCCACAAATCCCAGTGCTACTACACCCCGACGTGGGATCACAAATTTCGATGTGCTTTCTGACGATTTCATCGTGACATTAAATTATGGATTCCTCGGCGATCCCACACACGTCCCGGCTGACGATTCCGACAACGACTGCTGTGGAAGTCCCGGCTTGGCGCAGGCTGCCGGCGCCAACCCCAAGGGTTCCGCCCAGACTTCCAGCGCAGACCCCATCCGGTACGGAAGTGGAGAGGTCGAACTCTATATAGACGACCTTCAATCCGAGGGTTTCTCGCCGTGGTCCGTGCGCCGCAGCTATTCGGCATCCAGGCCATATGCCCTCAGTCCCCTTGGTCCGGGTTGGTTCCTCAACCAAATGCCATCGATTACTCAGTCCGGTTCGTATGTAATGGTCAACATCAGCGGAACCACGACGATTGTCTATCAGGTGCAGGCGGATGGCTCCTATAGGGCCTTACGGTATAATCAGGAATCGCTAAATGTTCGCGGAGACGACATGTTGTTCACGGACACAACCGGTAACCGCACGGTATTTTATGGTTTCACGACGGCCGTCGGCCGGGCCTTGCAGGGACACCTTAAATCGTTCATAGATGCCGCGGGCAACCTCTCGGTGGTGACCGTCGACACGGCGAACCGGCTTGCCCGCGTAGACCGCGCGGCGTCGGTAAAGGGTGCGCCGGTGAAAGAATCGTTCATCTACGACTATGCTACTAACGGCGCTTTGAACGCAGTCAGACGTGAGGTGTCGCGCAGTGGGGTGACATCCGTTGTGCGCAAGGCGCTCTATGCCTACTATACGGGCGCTGCGGGCGAATTTGGTGAGGCCAACCAGCTCAACTCTGTCACCATCCAAGACGGAACGGGTTCGACCATTGACCAGTACCACTATCGGTATTGGCGCGCAGTAGACCCCGGCGTGCAGGCAGTCGGGATGCTGAGGTACGTAGTCAATGCGAACACCTATGCTAGAATTCTAGCTACCGGTTCCGATCCCCTCGCCATCGCCAATACAGCGGCGGGGATTGGTACGTGGGCTGACAAGGGCTACGCGTACGATAACCAGGGTCGAGTGACCTCGCAGGTGCTTCATGGAGCTGAAATCGACGGCAGCAGCACCCAGACATACAGTTATGTGAACGTCGCCGGCCGCAGTGACCCGAACCAATGGGCGACCAAGACGGTAGAGACTCTGCCCGACGGCACGGTCAATACCGTCTACTGCAATGCCGCTTCGCAGGTGATGATGCGCGTGACCAGCAATCCGGCGGCGGCGGGCAAGCAGTGGATCGATGCCTTCCGCTACGATGCCCAAGGGCGCGAGATCTGGCACGCCTCGCCATCGGCGATGACCGCATTCAACACTGCCAACGGCTCGACCGACGAGGCGAATGCGGACCTCCGTTTGACCCTGCCCTCCCCGATCGTGCGCAGCGCCGACGGTCTTATCACCACCACCGAGTATTACCCGACCACCGACTCTGCGACAGGAGCGGTTGCCAACTATCTGAAGCGGCAGCTGGTGCAAAAGGGGCAGAGCGATCCGGCGCCGACGCCCATCCGGTTGGTGACCTATGTGGCGCATTCGGGGCAATGATATGAAATCCGATTTAAGCACGGCTCACGTGAATAGGAACCCTATGCGCCGCTTTATCCTCGCTTTGCCAATGCTCATTCTGGGTTCTATGGCCGAGGTTGGTGCGGCCGACTTCAGCCTGCCGACCGGCACGCGGACGGACCCCACGGCGATCACCTATCCAACGACCGGCGTCGTGCCGACGGTCGCATCGGTGCCGACGACCGACGTTAATGGCAATCCCACGGGGGCCTCGCCGACGACCTTCGCAAGCGGTACGAACGTCCTCATCATCGCTACGAGTTCGATAAGCCTGGAGCCGGGCTTCTCTGCCTCGCTGGGTTCGAATTTCCGTGCGGTGATGTACAACGCTCCGACCATCCAGACGCCAGCCTCCGCATCGCCTTCCGTCGTCACAGGGACGACGTCCACCGTGAGCGCGCTTGGTGCCGATGACCAGGGAGAATACCTCCTCAAGTACACGTGGATATCCGATAGCGTCCCATCGGGTGGTTCTGTCAGCTTCGCTGCGACCAACGGGTCGAATGCTGGGAAATCACTCTCGGCGACCTTCACGAGAGCGGGCGTTTACATGCTGCACTGCACTATCAGCGATACGGTCCCATTGGCGGTGTCCACGGCGGTCATCTCCATCACGGTCTCCCAGACGCAGACAACGGTCAGCGGTGTTGCTCCTGCGGGCGCCACCGTGGCCCCCTTGGCCAGCCAGGCCTACACGGCGTCGGTAGCCGATCAGTTCGGCCAAGCCATTCCGGGGGTCCAGCCGATCTGGTCTGTTTCGGGTGGTGGCAGCATCGATGGCAGCGGACTCTTCCTCGCGGCCTCATCGCCTGGCGGTCCATTCACCGTCACCGCCACCGCCGGGGCGTCGCCGCCGGCCACCGCCTCGGTGACGATTCAGGGCGCAGCCATGCCCTTGGTGACCATTTATCCCGTCAAGACTGAGACCGTCTATCCCGACGGAACACTGACGAGTGCGTTGGTCACCACCTATGATTACACGTTCCAAGTAGTCGGCACCCAGCAAACCAATCGCATTGCAACGCGGATGACCACGCTGCCGACGGTGGCGTCGGGGCACAATGGTTCCGGCACCGCAGTCCAGGTCGCAGAAGTTTACGATGCCTATGGCCGGCTTATCTGGACGAAAGATGGCGACGGGTTCCTTAGGTACCAGTGCTTCGATCCCGCGACGGGAGCCGTGACCAAGACGATCAGCGATGTCGATGTGAGCAAGACTGCGGATTTCACCAGCCTGCCTTCGGGTTGGTCGACTCCGATCGGTGGCGGCAAGCATCTGATCGCCACCCGCACCGTCGATGATCTCGGGCGTCCTCTCATCGAGACGGATCCGACCGGGACGATCACCTACACCGTCCACAAGGATCCAACCCACGAAGTGCGCGTCTATCGCGCATGGAACATTTCCACGAACCGTCCGACGTTGCCGACGATCCTCCTGCGCGAGGACCGCGGCCTGAACTACCAGGAGACCCTCACCCTCTCCACCGCGCCGTCGGTAAGCGGCGGAAAGCCGAATGGCACTGAATCGTTCTTGACCACCGACATCCAGTCTTGGTCGCGAGATGTCCTCGATGCCAATTATCGCGTTCAATACCGCGATGAGTACGTCTCGCTGACGGGGCAGACCTACAGCGCGACGAGCCTGGAGATCGGCGCCGCCGGTACGACCTACTACCACTCCCAATTCGGCTACGACTCGCGCGGGCGCCAAGAGCGCCTAGTCGACGGCACGGGAACCATCGTGCGGACGCTCTTCGACCACCTCTCCCGGCCGGTGGCGACGTGGAAGGGGCTCTCGGACACCGGTTTCACCCCGAGCAATCCCGGCAGCATGTCCGCGACGGCCACCTTCGCCTACGATGGCCTGGCGCCCTTGAATGGTGTCGGCAATGGCACACTGACGACGACGTCGGTCTCGGCTGATGCGTCCACCAACTACTCATCGAAGAACGCGTATGACTTCCGCGATCGTCTGGTTGGGGCCCTCGGTCCCGACGGAATCCTGCAGAGAAGAACCCTCGACAATCTAGGTCGAACCATTCAGCTCGACACTTACGCTGCGGCGACAGCGCCCGACATCATTCCTGCGGCAGCCAACCTGCGCGGCCGCTCGGCGAGCCTCTTCGACGAGAATGGTCATGCCTACCAGTCGGTCTCCTACCAAGTCGACTCGGCGACCGATTCCAGCCCCGGCACCGTTCGCAACAGCCTGACGACGAACCTCTGGTACAATGGTCGCGGCGCGGTCCTCAAGTCGCGCTCGCCCTCGGGGTTGCTCTCCAAGGCGCTGTTCGACGGCCTCGGGAGGACCATCCGGGTCAGCCACAGCACCGACGGGACCGAGACGAGTTACGCCGCCGCCGCCACCCTCACCGGTGACACGGTCATCGATGCCGCCGAAACAATCTACGATCGCGCGAGCCTGCCGGTGTGCACGACAGCCTTCCATCGCCGGGAGACGGATGGCAGTTCGACCGGTGCGCTGACGACCTTGAATGCGTACTACACCACCTCGATCAACTGGTTTGACTTGGCCCACCGATCGGTCGCGAGCGCCGATTATGGTCGGGACAACGGCTCGACGCGGTACGTCTACGCCGCGAGCGGTGCTCTGATCGCCGACTTGGCCACCGGTCTCCCCAGCGAAGCCGTGGGGACTCCCCGGGCTCCTGGCCTTTCCGTAACCGACTACCGGGCGACCGCCACCTCCTACGACGCGGCAGGCCGCGTGTACCAGACCAAGGACCCTGGCGCGAGGGTCATGGAGCGCCAATACGACCTCCTTGGGCACGTGACCACCTTGATCGAGAACCGCATCGATGGGGTGCCCACCAATTCCGAGGTCGACAGCGATCGAACCACGATCTTCGCGTACAACCCGGGTGGAACGCTGCTCAGCCGCACGGCTCGCGTCCCGAACGGATCGGCCATCGTTGATGAGATCACCAAGTATTTCTACACGTCGACGATCGATGCGGGGTGGCTGACCAACACGATCTACCCGGATTCAAACGATATGACCGCCAGCGGGGCCGATCAGGTCAAATGCACCTACGATCGCCTGGGACGGGCCGTCACCCGGACCGACCAGCGCGGCGTGGTCCATACGTATCGTTACGACGCCCAGGGTCGGAAGCAGTCGGACGCCGCCACGACCATCCCTGCGACCATCGTCGACGGTGCGGTCCAGCGCATCGACTGGACCTTCGACGACGTTAGCAGGACCAAGACGGTCAGCAGCTACGCGTCGAGTGTCGCGGGGGCGGGGGTTCCGCTCGATCAGGTCGCATACGTGTATGGGAATTATGGACAGGTCGCCTCCAGCCAGCAATCGCACGCCGGCGCCGTAGTGGCGGGGTCGCCCAAGGTCAGTTACGCCTTTTCGGATGGCGCAATTTCCAGTGCCTCCCGCTTCGTCAGGTTGAGTTCGATCACCTATCCAAGCTCGAGCCGCGTCGAGTGGCTGCTGTACCCAGCGAGCGGCATTGGTGATGCTCTGAACCGCCCTGATCGGGTCGCTGCGGATTCGGTAGGGGCCTCGGTGTATGGGCAGTACACCTACCTCGGTGCGGGGACCACGGTCACGCTCACTGAGCCCCTGGCTGGCACCATCAGTCGCGACATCGCGGCGAGCGGCTATGCGAGCTTGGACCGCTTTGGCCAGGTGATCAGCCACGCGTGGACGAAGTCCGCGACCACCATCGATGGAACCGGGTATTCATATGACATCTTGGGCGATCGCCTGAGCCGGCACCCAGCATGGAATGGTAGCCCGACCGGAATCGACGAATTCGCTGCGTACGACAACCTCAACCGTGTGACCAAGGTGAACCGGGGAACCTTGACCCTGGGCCAGATCGCTGATGCCAATTCGACCTGGCAGCAGCGCTGGCAGTTGGACGCGGTGGGGAATTGGAAGCAGTTCAGCCAGGACCTCGATGGTGCGGGATCGGGAGTCGCCACGGCTCAGGCGCGACTGTTCAACAACGCCAACGAGATCGACACTAATAACGACCACACGGACACTCCTGGGGACAGCATCAGCGGTACTGGGGTCAATTGGATCGATCCCCTGTACGATGCCGCGGGCGACATCCGCTCCGGCCCCGTTCCCGGGTCTGGTACGGTTCGTCAGCACTACATTTGGGATGCATGGGGCCGTCTGGTGAAGATCTGCGCTGACAGCGCGACACCGGCTCCGGACGTCCCCGGGCCGGTCATCGCGCAATACCGTTACGACGGCCTGGGTCGGCGCATCGTCGTGGCCAAGACGTCGGGTGCGACCACCGATGATTTCTACTACAATGAGTCCGATCAGGAGCTCGAAGTCCGCCGCAATGCCGGTACGGCGGCGTATGAGCAGTATGTTTGGGATAAGGATTACATCGATTCGCCGCTGTGCCGGTACCGCTCTACGGCCAATAACGGCACCTTCGATGAGACGATCGTCTACCTACCGGACGCCAATCATAATATCACTGCGGTGACGGATGCGACCGGGACCGTCACTGAGCGCTACCGATATGATCCATATGGCCGGCGTCAAATCTATGCTCCAGACGGCACGACGGAGCGCAGTCAATCGTCATTCGACGTCCGTACTGCCTTCACTGGTCGCCGTTTGGATGTCGAGACGGGGCTCTATTACTATCGCGCCAGATACTACGATCCCTGTCTAGGCATTTTTGTGGGTCGAGATCCTGCCGAGTATATTGATGGATCAAATTTCTATCAGTACGTATGCGGAAGTCCCTGGAATTTCTTCGATCCGTTCGGGCTCAGCGCTGACTGTACGTGGGGAAACTGGTTCAAGAGCCTCTGGAGTGATGAGGCGGCTTCCAAGTATCGGCGCGCAAATTATTCGCGAAGAAAAGAAAATATGGATTATTGGGCTCAGCATCCCCAAGAGTTGCAAAACAGCTTGAGTAATTTGAGATGGGGATTTGCCGGGGTGGCAGCGGCCCCAGCGTTAGTGGCTGGAATTGTTGCCGCTCCTGGCATTGCTGCGGCAACAGTTCAGACGGCTTATCGAGCTACGCCGTTTCTGCTATCGCCAGTTGGACAAATGGCCGTCAGTTCGGTTGGCGCGGGTACTCTTGCGGGCGCCGCAACACTCGCGGATGGTGGATCTGCAGGGTCGGCTGTTAATGAAGCCCTCAAGGCCGCAAGTTTGGATGCTCTGTTTCACTTAATCCAAAATGCACCGGCAATCTATGGAAGCCGGTGTGCGCCAAAGGCTTCTCCATGGTCGCTACGTCCGGATAAGAGAGGCCTTGCTATTGAACAACAATTGGGTGGAAACTTGCCCCCTGGATTCAAAACCATTGATAGGTTCAATGGTGGAGTCGCTACCAGCATAAAATCCATTGATCTCAATGCTCCTTCTTATCAAAATGGGGCGGCGGTTTTAAGTAAATTGAATGGCTATGTTGATCGAGTTGCTGCTTTCAAGGGAGCATCCTTGGGGGATGTCGTGATTGACGCTGCCCAGATTACAGGAAGAGAATTGCAAGTCGCTGTTCCGGGGATGGGAACTAACGCTCAGCAAGCGGCAATTGCAGCAGCAGCAGCGCGTGCGCAGGGCGTTGGAGTGCAGGTTACCGTTACGGTGGTCCCATGATTTCATTATGGCAGATTTATTATTACAAAAAGTTCGTTTATATTCCCACTGTGGCTAGGACAGAGGCAGGTTTTTTTATGAACACGGAACCAGTGGTTGCACTGCCATCAATTGACGAGGCGGGGGTTTCCCTCGCCATTGAATCGGCGGTGAAAGCTGGGAATCCATTGGTGGAAACTCCAGATAGAAGCGCTTTCTCAAAGCCAGTAATGCTGAAATATTGTAAGGAAAAATCGTGGTCAGCCTTTGAGCGTTCATCAAAATGTTGGAAAATACGAAGTGATGCGGCTGGATTTAGTTTGTGCGCTATGATCGCAGACTCAAACGGTACTCAAGGGAAGGTTGAGGACCTATCCCAGGAGATTAAATTCGGCGTTAATAACATCAAACAATTGGCCGAAGCCATCGCGCGTACCATGGCGAATCTTTGAAGGGGAATTCGATGAGATGAAGGCTTTCAGATGTACGAATCAGGTTCGACTGGCAAGCCTGATGTCCTGATACGCTGCGAAAATTCGACAAAAAATATTGGTTAGAATTCTAGCATTTCACTCGGCAAGAATTGATGCGCACAGTAGGGGCCTGTCACGAGCCGATTGGTGCGGAAGAAATGGCGATGAGATAGCCACGTCTGAATGCTGGTGCTCTCGGCCAGTATCGGGCTTGAGTCGCATCGTCGATCCGCCTCGCCCGAGTTGGGTGCATCGCACCTCGCAATGCACTCTTCCTCAATGCCCGCGCAGCCCCCGCCCCCGACAGCAGCGCCGACGACACGTCCGCATTCTCCCCATCACCCCCCGGCTGATTGTCCGCTCCATAGGACGGTGATCTCGAACGGCGCCCCCCCGGGCCCCGGAACCAGGTAATGGTACGGATTTCCCCACGGATCCTTCAATTTCTCCGCCTCCATGTAATAGATCGACGACGGATCCGCGCTGAGCTGCGACAACCCCTGCGACATCGTCGGAATCGCCCTCTTCTCGAGCTGGAACGCCTGGATCTGCGACACGATCTGCGCGATCTGCGTCTTCACGATCTCCTGCTTCGCCCGCCCCAGCTTGGCGGTGATGCCGACCGTCAGGGTCACGGCGAGCAGGCCAAGGATGACCACCACCGCCAGGATCTCGATGAGGGTCATCGCCCGGCGCCCCCGCTGGCCGGAATCACGGTGAAACGCAGGAGCATGGCATGGAGCTAGGTCACACGAGATCTCCGAGTTGCGCGAGCGGCATGGCGCAGGCCAGCACCAGCACGCCGATGAGAATGGCCAGGATGACGATCGCCAGCGGCCCGAGGATCGCGGCCACGCGGTCGGCGGTGCGGTCGGCCGAGCGGTACGAGCGCTCGGCGAGCCGCTCGAGCACCGTGGTCAGCTCACCGCTGCGCTCGCCGATGGCGAGCAGCTGCGTGAACTCCTGGTCGAGCAGCCCGCTGCGCGCCAGCGCGGCCGAGAAGTCCTCGCCGCGGGTGATGGCGGCGATGGTCTCGTCCAGGGCGTGGCGCAGCGCCGGGTCGGGCACCGCCTCGCGCACCACGCCGATGGCGGCGGCCAGGGGCATGCCGGCGCGGCGCAGGCGCGACAGCGCCCAGGCGAGGTTGGCGGCGCGGTAGCGGCGGCGCACACGCGCGATCAGGTTGCCGTGCAGCAGCGCACCGAGCCGGCCGTCCGGGAGCGGTGCGCCGGCGAGCGCGCGCACGCCCCACGCCGCGGCGAGGGCGGCGATCGCGAACAGCGGCCACGACCACGCCAGCAGGTGCCCGGTGGCCATGACGCTGCTCGGTCAGCCACGGCGCGGTCTTCTTCGCCTGGACGATCAGCCCGACCAGCTGCGGCAGGATCTGGAAGCTCATGAACTCGAGCACCGCGATGCCCGGCGACGACCAGCGTCGCGGGGTAGGCGAGCGCGACGAACAGCCGCTGGCCGATCGAGCCGGCGCGCTGGTGGTGGGTGGCGATCGTGCCCAGGGTCTCGACCAGGTCGCCGGCGTGCTGGCCGGCGGCGAGCAGCGCGACGTCGAAGCGGTCGAACCAGCCGGGCTGCAGGGCGCAGGCCTCGCTGAGCGGTTGGCCGCCGCGCAGCGCGTCGCGCAGGCGCTGCGCCAGGGTGCGCTCGGCGACCGTGCGGGTCAGCGAGGTGCTGAGCGAGGACAGCGCCTCCTCGATGTTCATGCCTGCCTGCAGCAGCGTGGCGAGCGCGTCGCACAGGTCGGCCTTGGCCAGGCGCCGGCGGCGGCGCTGGCGCTCGTGCCAGGCGTGGGCCAGCGGCGCCAGCCAGCGCGGCGGGGCGAACGGCGCGATCGCCTCGACCTGCGTGGCCTGCAGGCCGATGCGGCGCAGCGCGGCGCGCACGGTGTAGGCGGAGTCGCCGGCCAGCTCGCCGTGGTGCAGACGCCCGGTCGCGGCCTCGACCGCGCGGTAGCGGAAGCGCGCCTGCGCCGCCGGCAGGCGCAGGTCGCCGCTCCCGCCCGGCGCGGTGGGAGCGGCGCTGCGGTGGGCGCGGCCGGCGCGGGCTCAGCCATGGTGGATGACCCGCTCGATCTCGCTGGCCAGGGTGCGCTTCGCGGCCACCAGCGCTGCGCCCTCGTCGGCGAGGGTGCGCATGCCGGTGGCGCGCGCCGCCGCGCGCAGCGCGCCCATGGTGGCGCCGTCGGCGATCGCGGCGCGCACCGCCTCGTCGACCGTCAGCAGCTCGAAGATGCCGGTGCGGCCCTTGAAGCCGCTGCCCTTGCAGGTCGCGCAGGCCGCGCAGCCGGCCGCCTCCGGGCCGCCGCAGCGCGGCGCAGGTCGTGCGCACCAGGCGCTGCGCCAGCACCGTCGACAGCGAGGCGGCGACCAGGTACGGCTCGACGCCCAGGTCGACCAGGCGCGTCACCGCCGACAGCGCGTCGTTGGTGTGCAGGGTCGAGAACACCAGGTGCCCGGTCAGGCTCGCCTGGATCGCCATGCGCGCGGTCTCGGCGTCGCGGATCTCGCCGACCATGATCACGTCGGGGTCCTGGCGCAGCACGTGGCGCAGGCCGTTGGCGAAGGTGATGCCCTTGCGCGTGTTGACCTGGCTCTGGCTGATCGGCACGCCGAGCGAGGACAGTTCGTACTCGATCGGGTCCTCGATGGTCATGACGTTGCGCTCGACCGCGTCGAGCGAGCGCAGCGTCGCGTACAGCGTGGTGGTCTTGCCCGAGCCGGTCGGCCCGGTGACCAGGATGATGCCGCTGGCGCGGCGCGCGGCGCCCAGGAAGCCGTCGCCGATGTGCGCGGGCATGCCCAGGCTCTCCATGGCGAAGAGCTGCTTGCTGGTGTCGAGCAGGCGCAGCACGGCGCGCTCGCCGTAGGCGGTGGGGATGGTGCTGATGCGCACGTCGACGGTGCGCTCGCCCAGGTGCAGGGTGGTGCGCCCGTCCTGCGGCACCAGGCGCTCCGCCACGTCCATGCGCCCCATCACCTTGATGCGGCTGAGCAGCGGCTTGACCAGCGCGAGCGGCAGCTGCCGGCCCTGGTCGAGGACGCCGTCGATGCGCTGGCGGACCAGCAGGTGCTCCGCGGTCGGCTGCAGGTGCAGGTCGCTGGCGCCGGCGGTCACCGCGGCGAACAGCAGGCGGTCGAGCAGCCGCACCAGCGGCGCCTTGCCGTCGCTTGAGAGCAGGTCGCGGTCGGCGGCGGCGAGCAGGCGGTCGATGTCCTCCTCGTCCGGCGACGATAACCACCCCGCCGTCCGCGTCGGGGTCGGCCTCCGTCGCCTGCGGCTTGGCCGCGGCGCGCTCGTAGGCGGCGTCGACGGCCAGCTGCAGCGCCTCGCGCGCGCAGGCCACCGTGCGCACCGGTCGGCCGAGCCGCACGCCGATGTTCCAGACCACCAGCGGGTCGCAGCCGTCCCACACGCCGAGCAGCTCCACGCCGTCCTCCTGGCCGAGCGACAGCACCCCGTGGTCGCGCGCGAAATCGCGGGGGATGCGCGCCAGGAAGTCCGGCGCCCGCGGCCAGCGCATCGATGGTCGTCAACGGCGCTGCGGCGCAGCGTCGGCGTCGGCGGCGGGCGGTGCGGTGGCGAGGTCATGCGGTTCCATGCGTTTCCAGCCTGGACAGGATGGGACGCTTCCCGGGCTGGCAACCCTGGGTATGGCTTCCCCATGGCGCACCCAGCCGTCCGCCTTTCCTTCCGCGCCGCCACCCTGGCGCCGGCTACACCCTGGTCGAACTCCTCGCGGTGGTGCTGATCCTGGGCATGGTCACGCGTCCTGGCCGGTCCCATCCTGGTGCGCCGGCTGCGGTGGATCCGGTCGCCGCCGCCAGCGAAGGGCTGCGCCAGGCGCTAGGCGAGGTCCGCCGCCTGGCGGTCGGCAGCGGTGCGCGCCTCGGCCTGCGCAGCGATGGTCTGGACTGGCGCGGTCACCGCCGGGCTGGCCGTGACCTACCATTGCCCCGATGGCGTCGGCGGTGACCTGGCGCGGCCTCGCCCCGCGCTGCCGCTCTCCGACCTCGCCATCGACGCCCACGGCCGCTCGGGCGATCTGCTGGTGACCGTCTCCCGGGGCCCGGCGCGCGCCACCTGGGTGGTCAGCGGGCTGAGCGGAGCGTGGTTCGCCCCGGCGCCTGGAGTGGTGCCGCCATGAGCGCGCGCCGCGCCGCCTTCACGCTCATCGAGGTCCTCGCGGCGCTGGTGCTGCTCGGCCTGCTCGCCGTCGCCATCGTGCCCCTGCAGCGCACCCTGGTGGTCGGCCACGCCCGCACCGAGCGCTGCACCGAGGCGCGCGCGGAACTTGTGCGCCAGCTCGCCGATCCCGGCTTTCAACTCGCGGCCGGCGAGCGGTCGGTCGGCGCGCAAGGTGACCTCGTGCTGCGCGTCGAGGCGCTCGCCCCCCGGCCCGGCCAGCCCCTGCTGGTCGGGCGCGCGTGGTGGCGCATCAGCGTCCGCGCGCGCGGCGTCGACCAGCCCTTGGCCCAGGTGGTCAGTGCGTGGCCCGCGGCGCCCACGGCGGCCCCATGACCGGCGCGGCGCGGCGGGCCCTGACCCTGCTCGAGCTTCTGCTCGCGATCAGCCTGCTCGGCGCGATCGCTGCCGCGGGCTGGACCTGGTCGCTCGCCATCCAGCGCAGCAGCGCCGCGCAGCGCGCCACCGGCCTCGCCGGCCAGGACGCGCTGGCCTGCCAGCGCCTGCTGCGGGACGACCTCCTCGGCAGCGTCGCGAGGGCACCCGGGTACGCGCTCAGCGACGAGCACTCGTTGATGCTGGTCACGCTCCACACCGTGCCGGGCAGCACCAGCGTCGGCGCGCGCGCGGTGCGCTGGACCTGGGACGCCGCCGCCGGGCTGCGCCGCGACGACGGTGGCCAGGTGCGCACGCTCAGCCGCCGCGTCGAGGTGCGCTTCCGCAGCGCCGGCGCGAACCAGGCCCTGTGGTGCGATTGGCTCGCGGTCGGTGCGCAGGCGGTGACCGGGACGGCGGTGGCGCGCTCTCCCACCGCCGCTGCGCAGCCCCTGTGGTCCCTGCCCGCGGACAGCCCATGAGGCGCCGCGGCTTCGCCCTGCTGATGGTGCTGGCGATCCTCATCGTGATCCTGGGCGCGGTCGTGGCCTGGGTGCGCACGGCCGCCGGGTTGCGCGCCGAATTGCAGGTCGAGGACGTCGATGACGGCCTGGTCGCGCTGTTGCACGGCGGCGAGCGCCTGGCGCTGCGCTACCTCTCCTCCAATGCCGGTCAGCTCGTCGCACCTCCCGAGGGCGGTGGCTGGACGATCGTGCGCGACGTCTGGACCGTCGACGGCGCCACCAGCGGCGGGCTGAGCGTCACCGTCTACGACGATTGGGCCGGGATCCCGCTGGCCTTCGCCGCACCACGCGGCGCGCTGCGCCGCGTGGTGCCGGCGGCGGCGCTGACCTGCGCCATCCCCACCACCGTCGTGGCCGCGCCCGACGCCGCCCTCGCCGCCAGCGACGCCCTGGTGCGCCTCGAAGCGCCACTGGGCATGAGAATCTTCCCGGATCCCCAGCAGGCGCACGCGGGCCCCACGGCGTCCTGGGCGCCCTCCGGGGTGCTCCCCGCCCCGGCGCCGTCCGGCGGCGGGGGCACGCCCCTGCCCAGCCTGGCGCAGATCCTCAGCGTGCATTCCGATGGCCGCATCAACATCGACACCGCGCCGCTGGAGGTCGTCCGCGAAGTCTACCGCCTGCACGGCAACATCCTGCCGCGCGAGGTCGAGGAGCACCGCCGCCGCCGCCTGCACAGCGATCCTCCCGGCGACCAGGGCGCCGAACGCCGCCCTGCCCGTCCTCACCTCCGGCTCCCTGGCGTGGAACTGCCTCATCACCGCGACTGCTGGATGGCCGGCAGCGATCCTGGTGGGTGGTCCTCGCTGGCGCGGCCGCGAATCTCCACATCGTGCAGCGCCATGAGCTCGACCAGTGATCCGCGGCGCGCGCTGGAGCTGCGCATCGCCGCCAGCGCCGGTGTCGGGGGCCGTGGCGCTGGCCCTGACCGCCTGGTGGGCGTTCGCGCCGGTGCCGGCGCCGCCGCGCGGGCGCGCCATGCCCGCCGCGCCGGCCGCCGTCGCCGGCGCGCCCCCGATCGACCGCGACCGTTGGGCTGCGCGTGCTGTGGCGGCCGTTCACCGACAGGTGGTGGCCGCCGCGCCCACTGCGCCGCCGCCGAACGTGCGCCTGTTCTCGATCATGGGCCGCGACCGCAGCGCGGTCGCGGCGCTGGACCTCGGCGGCGGCGACGGGCTGGTCTACCTGAAGGCTGGCGAGAGCGCGGGTGTGGTCACGGTCACCGCCATCGACCGCTCCAGCGCCACCGTGGTCGTCGCCGGCCGCTCAATGCGCCTCGAGATGACGCCATGAGTGGCAAGCCCGGCCACTTGCCGCGGAATTGCCCGCGGACCTGCTCTATTGGGGCTTCCTGCCGGCGGGCACCGCCGGCGATGCGCAGGCCGGCCGTTACCGCGTGGAGCGCTTCCTGCCGGTCGACATCGACCGGTTGCATGGCACCTGGCGGCGCTTGCCGGGCGGCGAGCAGATCTTCATCGGCATCGAGCCGGAGCGCCTGCGCACCCACCTCGCGGAGCGCGCTGACGTCACGCCGCAGACCTGGTCCCTGGTCCCCGACCGCGTGCCCGCGCACCTGCCCGCGCGGTGCGCCGCGGCGCGCACCTCGCTGGACCTGCTGCACGGCGCGTTCGAGCCGGCGCCGCGCCGCCGCCTGCGCCGCGCGTTGGCGGCCACCTGCCTGGGGGCCGCGCTGCTCGTCGCCCTGCTGGCGCTGGTCGGCATCGAACGGCAGCGGCAGCGCCGCCTCGACCTCGCCGCCGCGCTCGACGCGGCCACCCGCCGCCGCATCGAACTGGCGGTCCCGGGCGACGACGCTCAGCCGGCCGCCCAGCGCCTGCTCCTCGAGCTGCGCCGCCTGGAGGCGTCCGCAGCGCTGTCCGGGCAGGGCGGTGACGACGCGGCGCGCACCCTCGAGGCGCTGCTCGCCGCCCTGCCCACCGAGCTGCGCATCCAGGTCGAATCGCTGGTGGTCGCGCCGGACCGCATCCTGATCCGCGCCCGCACCGCCGACCTGGTGGCCGCGGAGAAGCTGCACCAGGCCCTCGCCCGCGTCCCTGGCGTGCCGTACCGCAGCGAACCGCTCCAGGCGCAGCAGGCCGAGGGCTTCGCGCTGGCGAACATCAGCCTGGTCGCCGCGGGGGCTCCGTGAGCGGCGCGCCGCCCCGTCATCCTCATCGCCGCCCTCGCGCCTGCTGGCGGTGGCGCTCGTGGGGCGGGCTCCGCCTCGGGTCGGCGCAGGCCGCCCTCGCCGCCGCCAGCGCGCGCGCGCAGAGCGCCGACCGCGACCTCGACCGCTTGGCGCGCCTGCGCGCGCACGAGGCGCACATCGTCAGCCGCAGCGTGCCCGACACCGACCTGGTCTCGCGCATCCAGCAGGCGCTGGTCGCGGCCGGCCTGCCGACCACCGCCTTCAGCGGCATCCAGCCGCTCGGCGACCAGCTCGACCCGGTCTCGCACGTCCAGCAGCGCAGCCTGCAGCTGCGCCTGAACAGCCTGGCCCCCGCCGAACTCGGCGCCTGGCTGGCGGCCTGGCTGACGCCGGACCAGCCATGGCGGGTGCAGGGGTTGGCGCTCGCCCACTCCCAGGATGGCGGCGGTCACCACGCTCGACAGCAACCGTTTCGCGGTTACGGTCACCCTGCTGATGCGCTCGCTCGAGGACTCGCCATGACCATCCGCGTCCACATCCTGCTGCCCGCCCTGGCGGCCCTGACCGCGCTCCTGGCGGGCTGCGGCGGCGCGCGTGGCCCGTACTCCTCGGATGGCTCGAGCCAGCACGACGAGGTCCGCGCCCAGGCCACCTACCGCAACGCGAACGCGGTGCTGGCCAGCGACCCGAAGCAGGCCGAGGCGCTGCTGCGCGAGGCGCTCGGCTACGACCTCTACCTCGGCCCGGCGCACAACAACCTCGGCGTCCTGCTTCTCAAGCAGGACCGCCTCTACGACGCCGCCGAGGAGTTCGAGTGGGCGCGCAAGCTCATGCCGGGCAATCCCGAGCCGCGCGTCAACCTCGCCATCGCCCTCGAGCGCGGCGGCAAGCACCTCGACGCGCTCGACGCCGCCCACGCCGCGCTCGAGAGCGCACCCGGGCAACCTGCCGGCGATCCAGGCGATCGCCTACATCCAGGTGCGCGAGGGCTTGACCGACGCGCAGACGCGCGGGCACCTCGACACCATCATCATGCGCAGCACCGACCAGCGCTGGCGCGACTGGGCCCAGCGCTGGCGCCTGAGCCTCGATGCGCGCCCTGCGCTCGCCGCCCCCTGAGTGTGGGGGCGCCCGCCTCGCCTTCATTCGCCGCTCCCTGAGCGGAAACGTTCCCCTTACTTGACGAACTGCGGCTCCAGGCGCGGCTCGCCCATCGTCCTTCAGGTCGGCCTCGCCGGCGTGCAGGTCGCTGGTGTAGCGCAGGTCGGCGAAGTCGGTGCGGCGCAGGATCGACGCGCGGATGAACACGTAGAAGCGCGACTCGTTGGCGCTGTCGTTGCGCGTGCGGAACAGCCAGCCGAGGAGGGGGATCTGCCCGAGCAGCGGGACGCGCGATTCGCTGCGCCCGCTGGTGCGGTTCGAGAGCCCGCCCAGCGCGATCACGTAGCCATCGGGGACGGTGGCGGTGCTGGCGACGTTGTCGTTGCGCTTGGTCGGCGGGATCACCCCGTTGGCGGTGACCGTGGCGTTGCCCAGGAACGAGCTCTGCCCGATGGCGTAGCTGATCGTCACGTAGTCCGCGGGCGAGATCTGCGGCGAGATGGTGATCTGCGTGCCCGCATCGCTGGTGCCCGAGAACGAGGTGGTGGCGAGCTGGGTCGAGCTGTTGATCGAGCTGACCGGCTCCTGCACCACGCCATTGAGGGTGGCCTGGGCGTTGTTGGCGACCACCAGCTGCGAGCGGATCAGCGAGTGGCCGGAGTTGACGGTCTCCAGGGCCTGCAGCACTGCGGCGTACTGCCCGGGCTTGAGCACCACCGTGCCGAGGCCGCTGCCGTTGAGGGTGCGGTTGACCGAGGACCGCCCGACCGGCGCGCTCAGGCCGAACAGCGAGGTGAGGTCCACCGAGGTGTTGGTGCCCGCCTGCAGCTGCTTCGCGAGCTCGACGCCCACGTTCCGCGACTGGTCGTCGGTCAGGTCGACCAGGATCAGCTCGAGATCGACCTGCGGCTGGTAGACGTCGACCTGGGCGACCAGCTTGACGACCTGCTCGATCATGCGCGGCTCGCCGAGCACCAGCAGGCGGTTGGTGACGGGGTCCGCGGTGAGCACCAGCGAGCCGTCGGCGGAGGTCGCCACCGTCGGCGCGGTGTTCACCTGCACGGCGGGGGGCAGGCTCAGGCCGCCGCCGCCGAGACCGTTGGTGTTCCCGCCGGTGATCCCGCCCAGGCCCTGGCCCTGGCCCGCCTGGCCGGCGCCGAAGCCGGTGGGTTGCTGCGCCATGCCGGTGGGCTGGACGGAGGCGGCGCCAGGCTGGGCCGCGGCCGGCAGGGCGCCAGCGGTCTGCGCGCCCTGGGCGCCGGGCTGCCCGTGGGCGCCGGCACCGCTCTCGGCCGAGATCATCGCCATGACCAGACGCGCGATCTCGTCCGCGCGCCGGTGCTTGACCTGCAGCGATTGCGCCTGCCGGCGCGAGGATTCCGGGGCGTCGTCGAGCGATTTCACCACGGCCGCGATGCGCTCGTGCTCGGCATGGGTGGCGCGGATGACCAGGCTGCCGGTCAGGTAGTCGCGGACGATCTCGACCTTGGTGGCGGTTCCGAGCGTCTGCTGGATGAGGGAGGCGACGTCCTCGAGCGTGAAGGACTTCGGACGGTAGGTGCGCACCTCGGTCGGCTCGCTGCGGTCGAGGTCGCGGGCGACCTTCTCCAGCGCGGCGATGTCCGTGGCGGTCGCGACCAGCATGAGCTGCAGGCCGTCAGGCGCGATCATGACCTCGGCGGCGCGCGGGTGCTCGTCGACGCGGCCCAGCGCGTTCCAGGCGCCGGAGGCCGAGGCCTGCAGGGCCTGCGCGGTGGTGCGTTCGGGCCGGAACAGGCGGACCTCGGGAATCTGCCCGGGCTGATCGATGACGCGCAGCACGGCGTCGGCCTCGCTGATGCGCTGGGTGGGGGCGGCGATGAGCAGCTTGCGGCCGTCGGGGCCCATCACGCGCACCTGGGTGAAGGGCGTGGTGAACACGGCGCTGAGCGCCTTCATCGCGGTGTCGGCCGACAGGTTGCGCAGGTCGCGGAGGACCGTCTGGAAGCCGGGCGGGTAGGGGAGTTGGGCGTACTCCTCGTCGGTCAGCACGCGCGCGCTCTGGTGAGCGTCGGCCAGCGGTACCACCTGGTAGACGGCGGGCAGGGCGGTGATCACCGTGGTGAAGCCCTGGTTGGCGAGGGCCTGGTGGTAGATGGACCACAGGTCCTTGTTGGTGACCGGCGCCGCCACCGACAGCCGCACGCTGCCCGAGACCTTGCCCACGCCGAACTGGAACGACACACCGGTGCTGCGGGCGACCAGGTCGGTGAGCTGCGCGATGTCGCAGGTCGGGGGGAGGGTGACGGTGGCGTCGGCGCCCGCTGGATCCGCCGCCGCGAGCGTCGCCATCAGGGTGCCGCCGAGCGCCAGCGCGCGCAGCGCCCCGCCGAGCGCACGCGGCGCGGGACGGCGGAAGGTCGCGGGGGAACCGGGCATTCGGGAGTTCCTGAGGTGGTGCGGATCATCGCGCGCCGGGCCGCGGAAGCGCTGCGCAGCGTCGCCTCCCGGCAGACGGGTCAAGCAAGAGGTTGCGCGCAGTGGTGAAG
>CAWFSD010000024.1:0-62763 GCA_963818245.1 uncultured Planctomycetota bacterium | reverse complement strand
GGCGGCCCAATCGTCGCTGGCGGCACGCGGATTGGGCCGCCCCTGCAGGGCTCTTGGATGTTTTTATGGGGATCTCATCCCCAGGGCGTTGCCCTGGGCTGGGATGGGGGCGCGCCGTTGGCGCTCTCGATTCCCGGCCGGCGGTGTCTTCGTGTCCAGGGCCGCGCGTGATCCCATGAGATGTGGGTAATGGGCAAGGCTCACGCCCTGGGCTACGATGCGCCGCCCGCTCCGCGGGCTCTCGCCGCGCCGATCAGTCGGGCACGTTCCGCCAATCCGCGACCAGCGACCGGTCCCAGTCGGAGAGGGCGACCAGGCCACCGGGAAACCCGCATTTCCCCATTATCATCGCGGAAATCCTCCACTTCACCGCTCATCCAGCGCCAACACCCCCGTCGCGTCCTTCACCAGCTGGTGGTCCTCCCACTTCCACACCAGGTGGTTGTCCGCGTCGAACTCGAACACGTGCGGCCCCTGCCCCTCGTGGCCGTGGCCGTTCCAGTTGGCGACCAGCAGGTGGCCCGCGGGCAGGAAGTCGTAGGCGGAGAACCACAGGAACTTCTCGTCGGGGAAGGCGGCCTTGCCGCCGGTGGTGCGCACGATCTTCCCCATCGAGTCGAGTTCGACGATGGTCAGGCCATCGCCGGTCGCAGCGATGACGTGGCCGTTGGGCAGGCGGTCGGCGATGTAGCCCTTGCCGGGCAGCTTGTACTCCGCGACTTTCTTGCCGGTCGCGTCGACCTCCCAGATCAGGTGCGGTCCGGCCAGGCCGAGCAGGAAGTGCCCGTCCGGGGTGGTGCGCACCAGGCGCAGGTCGCCGGGGCACTCGACGGCGACGGTCGACACCACCTTCCCCTTGGGATCGACGGTGATGAGGTGCACGCCGCCCTCGCTCGAGCCGAGCAGGGTGTTGCCGTCGGGCAGGCGCCGCGCGCTCGACACGCCGCGCTGGCCCTTCACCGACCACAGCAGCTTGCCGGTGGCGATGGCGTACTCGCCGGCACCATCGCCATGACTGACCAGGATGCGTGGCTCGCCGGACTGGAGCGGATCCGGTGCGCCCGGCTTCTTCGCTATGGACTGCTGGCTCACCATGCCGAGGCGCTGCATGTCGCGCGCCCCGCCCGGCACGCCGACGCTCCAGCCCAGCTCGGGGTGCACCTGGTCGACCAGCACCAGGTGGCCAGCGCCATTGTCGAGGATGGCGAAGCGGTGCTGGGCGGCCGCGGGCTCGGCGGCAGCGGCCACGGCGGCGCTGAGGGCGGACAGCGCGGTGGCGACGAGGAGGTGGGCATGCGGCATCGGGATCCTCGCGGTGGTGAGGGCGGGCAACGGCAGGATAGCGTGATCGGACCCATGCCATGGGCGTTTGGCCGCGATCCACACGCGCAAGAACGCTCGGCGAGGGCAGGAGGTAAACAAACCGCCTCTCGCAGTCCCGGGCAGGGTATCCTGGTGGACTCTTTCCACCCACGGATCGCTCGGCCTGCGCCATTCCATCGCCGCCACGCAACGGCCTACCACCCGGACCGGTATATGGTTGATGGGCCATGCATAGCAGTGCATACCCACGTCCGCCACCACCTCCTACCCGACAGCCCATGCACCCACGCCCGGTCCTCATCGCCGTCCTCGCCACCCTCGCGGTCGCCGCCGGCGCCGCCACGGTCGGCGATCCCGCGCACCCCGAGAGTCTCGAGAAGGACATTTCGGCGGCTCTCATGGGCGGAGCGAAATCCGTGACGGTGACACCGGGCATCTACCAGCTGCCGCAGGGGCTCGGCTTCCGCGACCTCGCCGGCGTGACCCTCGACTTCAGCGGGGTCGAACTGTCCTTGCACTCCGACCGCGATGGCGTGACCTTCGCCGCTTGCAACGACACCACCTTCACCGGCGCCACCATCCACTACGACCACCCGCGCTTCAGCCAGGCGAAGATCCTGGCCTTCGGCAGCGAGGACAAGCAGGTGTGGTACGAGGTGCAGGTCGACGCCGGCTATCCCGTCGATGCCACCTGGAAGGCGTCCGAGATCTTCACCGTGAAAGAACGCCGCATCAAGTTCCACACCTGGGACAGCGGCGCGAAGTCGGTGACGAAGCTCGACGGCGTCGGCCACCTCAAGGTGTACTGGGAGGACCGCAACCTGGTCCCGCCGCGCAGCCCGGTCGCGGTCGGCGACTACCTGGTGTGCCGCGGGGACGGCAGTTCGCTGCTGCACACCGACGGCTGCGTGACCTGCACCTTCCGGGACCTGAAGCTCTATTGGGGCGGGATCTTCGGCATCTTCGAGACCGGCCCGTCGGAGGCCAACCACTACCTGCGCATCGCGCTGACGCCCGGGCGCCACGCCGCCGGGCGCGACCAACCCGCCATTCATATCGCAGAGCGCCGATGGCCTGCACTCCGCCGCGTCGCGGCGCGGGCCGATCATCGAGGGTTGCGACTTCGAGAGCATGCTCGACGACGCCTTCGCCATCCACGGCTACTTCGCGCCGATCCTCGAGGTCTCGGGAGCGACCCTGATCGTCAAGGAGCACACCTTCCGCGTCGGCGACCTGGCGCGCGTCTCCAGCGACAAGGGCTTCCTGGCCGAGGCCACGGTGGCGAAGATCGAGAAGCAGGCCGACCAGCGCTGGGCGATCACCCTGGACAAGGACCTCGCCGCCACCGCCGGCTGCAAGGTCGGCAACCCCAGCGCCTCCGGCGACGGCTACCGGATCATCAACAACACCATCCGCAACAACCGCGCGCGCGGCATCCTGGCCAAGGGCGACAACGGCCTGATCGAGGGCAACACCATCGAGGGCTCGACCATGTCGGGCATCAGCGTCGGGCCGGAGTACTGGTGGAACGAGGGCGACTACTGCCGGCACGTGACCATCAGCAACAACACCATCCGCTCCACCAATTACGCGACCAACGACTTCGGCAACAACGGCGCGATCCTGGTGCACGGCGACGGCGCGAAGGGAAACCGCGACATCGTCATCACCGGCAACCGCATCGAGGACGTGCCCGGCGCCAACATCATCATCGGCTGGGCCGATGGCGTGAAGATCGCGGACAACACCTTCTCGGGATACCAGCAGCTCGATCTCGGCAAGGACGAGAAGCATGGCGCGCTGGTGCTGCTCGAGCACTGCGCGAACGTGGCCTTCTCCGGCAATACCGCGACCAGGCCGGGACAATTCGCCAAGACCATGCTCCTCACCGGCAAGGACGTCGAGGGCGTCACCGGGGCTGAGATTGGACTGGTGAAGCATTGACCCGATGGCGCTCGCGGGGTCATGACCACGGTTTTCGCCGCAGAGACGCAGAGTTGCAGAGTTGCAGCGTTGCAGAGAGGGCCGCAGAGGACGTCTCAGGAAGCCGGAGACCTTCCTGACCTATAATCCCTCCCGCTTGCACCGACCAGCTATTTCATCATCTCCCAAATCTTCCCCTCTGCGGCCCTCTCCGCTTCTCTGCGTCTCTGCGGCGAAAACCCGCTGAACCCGCTCTCAGCTCATTCGAGAAACTCCGCATGCCCCATCCGCGGCCCTCTCCGCACCTCTGCGTCTCTGCGGCGAAAACCCACGCAACCCGCTTCGAGCCGATCCAGGAAATCCCGCATGCTCCTCCGCCTCCTCGCCGCATCGGTCCTGCTCGCCGCCGCCACCTGCGCACGGGCGGAGATGTTCTCGTACACCAACCCCCTGCCGTTCTCGTACGAGTCGCACGGCAAGGAACGCACCGAGGTGCGCGATCCCTGCGTCATCCACGAGGGCGGACGCTACTACGCGATCTTCACCATGTGGCCGTTCGCCAATCGCGACGAGAAGCACCTCGGCGACGTGGACATGGGCAGCTCGCCGGGCATCCGCATCTATTCGTCCGCCGACCTCGCCACGTGGAA
Organism: uncultured Planctomycetota bacterium; assembly: GCA_963818245.1. Lineage (GTDB taxonomy): Bacteria > Planctomycetota > UBA11346 > UBA11346 > UBA11346 > BOG-1363. The sequence goes on along the minus strand of CAWFSD010000024.1, from coordinate 58,867 downwards.
GGACGACGGCTGGCTGGTGAAGAGTTCGGAGCTGCCCGCCGACTGCCCCTACAGGCATCAGTTCTGGGCGCCGGAGATCCACCATTTCAACGGGAGGTTCTACCTGATCTTCACCGCCAGCAATTGGCAGGCGAAGACCTACGGCCTGCAGGAGGGCTACTACGCCTTCATCGGCGTCGCGAACAAGGTCACCGGGCCGTACCAGCACATCACCAAGATCCCGAACGGGCCGTGCGACACCACGCTGTTCGCCGACGGGAAGGGCGGGTTCTACCTGGCCATGCCGCGCCGCGACATCCTCGTCCAGAAGGTCGATCTCAGCGCATTGGACCAGGGCGTGATCACGCGCACCGGGCCGGAGGTCAAGGTCGTCACCAGCGCCGACGACCAGCCCGGCGCGACCAGCCCCGACTACCTCGAAGGCCCGTGGGTCGAGCGCATCGGCACGCGCTACTGCCTGCTCTACGCCGAACTCTACAAGGACGACGGCTACTGGACCGGCGTCGCCTACGCCGACTCGCCGCTGGGGCCGTACACCAGGGACCCGGAGCGGAAGGTGTTCTTCGGCGGGCACCTCGCGGTCTTCGACGGGCCGGACAAACGGAAGTGGGTGTCCTACCGCCGCGAGCGTGCCAACGAGGGGCGCGGGCTGATGTGCGTGGATCCGCTCGACGTCGATGCGCAGGGGCGGATCCGGGGGAGGGATACGTTCCACGAGCAGGTTACGGTGACGGTTGGAAGGTAGGGTGCGGGGGCGCCTGCTTCCGAACCCGATGATCTCGCCTGGACGCACGACCGTCGCAGACGAGTCAGCGGAGCGGACGGCCGAAACCGGCCCGGGGGCGAGAGCGCGACCCGCTATCCCCATCTCTGCCGTGGTGGTCGTGGGTGTCGCACTGATAGTATTAGCGTGTTATCGACCCACTCAGGACCATTCCGTCCATGAAATACAGACCTTCATAAAGAGCTTCACACTCACGAGTTAGACCCCCCTCTCAGGACCGGGGCCAAGACTGGCCACGGATCTGCAGCAAAGTCGCAAACCAATGCATCACACGGAAGTAGACCATTGGTCGGTAACGCCTCCGATTGGCCGACATGACGGGCTCGCGAGGGCGCATATGCCGTAGAGTGGAAGGTCGAGCTCGCCAGCGCCGCACCTTTCCCGAACGTACACTCCCCAAGGTGCCCCGGCCCCTCCCATGCGCTCGCCCAGCCGTTCCGCCCTCGCCCTCACCGCGTTCCTGACGACGGCGGGCGGCCTCATCGGCGGTCCGGCCGGCTGGAGCGCCGATACCACCTCCGCGATGCTGGCCGCGGCCTTCGACAAGCAGGTCAAGCCGCTGCTGAACACCTACTGCGCCGCGTGCCACGGCACCGAGAAGCAGAAGGGCGACGTCGACTTCTCCACGGCCAAGGACGGCGAGCAGGCCCTGGGCCAGCTGCCGCTGTGGAAGAGCGCGCTCGCCAAGCTCACCGACCAGGAGATGCCGCCGACCAAGGAGAAGAAGCAGCCCACCGACGCCGAGCGGCAGACCATGCAGGTGTGGATGCGCGCGCTCAAGCGCCTGCAGCCGCCGGACCCGGGCCCGTTCATCATCCGCCGCCTCGCGAAGGTCGAGTACGACAACACCATCCGCGACATCTTCGGCGTCGACCTCAAGGCCGGCAGCGACCTGCCCGCGGACGCGCCGGGCGAGGGCTTCGGCAACACCGTCTCGCCGCTGCTGATGGAGAAGTACCTGCTGGCGGCCGACGACATCCTCGACCACCTGATCGTGCCCGACCAGTACCACCTGACCAGCCCGGCCGGCCAGCTCGGCGCGATCATCGCCGGCGTGCCGGAAGAGGGCAAGCCGGACGGCAAGGAGCGGGTCTTCACCTCGCCCGCCGAGCTCACCACCGTGCTCAGCATCCCGGCCGAGGGCAACTACTCGATCCGCATCAAGGCCGGCGCCGAGCAGCTCGGCAAGGAGCCGGTGCGCATCGGCCTGCGCTTCGACGGCCAGTTCGTGCAGGAGCTGAAGGTGCTCGCGCCGACCAAGCGGCCGGCGGTCTACACCTGCTCGACCAAGCTGGTCAACGGCAAGACGCGCTTCTCGGTGGTGTTCATCAACCCGGTCGCGGACGTCGACGCGCCCCCGGCCGCGCCCGCGGCGCCCGCCGGAACCGGCAAGAAGACGCCCGTCGGTGCGGCGCCCAAGCCCGCGCCGGCCAAGCCTGCGGCCCCGGCGAAGCCGGCGGCGCCCGCCGCCGATCCCGGCAAGGCCGCCAACCGCACCCTGCTGATCGAGAGCATCGAGATCGTCGGTCCGCCCGCCGGCTTCGCCGGCGAGGCGCAGCGCCGCGTGTTCGTCGCGCTGCCCGGCAAGGACGTCACCAAGCGCGACGCCGCGCAGAGGATCGCCCAGGCCTTCGCCTACCGCGCCTACCGCCGGCCGCCGACCGACGAGGAGATCCAGGCGCTGCTCAAGATCTTCGACCTCGCCGACGGCCAGGACGAGGTCTTCAACGAGTCGATCAAGCTGATGCTCAAGGCGGTGCTGGTCTCGCCGCAATTCCTCTACCGCACCCCCGACGACCGCGTCGAGGCCAAGGGCCCGGTGGTGCCGCTCGGCGACTACGAGCTGGCCTCGCGGCTGTCCTACTTCCTGTGGGCGACGATGCCCGACGACGAGCTCTTCAAGCTCGCCAAGGACGGCAAGCTGCACGAGCCCGAGACCCTCGCCGCGCAGGTGAAGCGCCTGATCAAGGATCCGCGCGCGCACGCGCTGGCCGAGAACTTCGCCGCGCCGTGGCTGGGCCTCGACAAGGTCGCCGACGCCACCCTCGACGAGAAGAAGTTCCCCGGCATCACCAAGGACATGCGCCAGGCGCTGGCCGACGAGGGGCTGACCTTCTTCGACGGCATGCTGCGCGAGGGCGGCAGCGTGCTCGACTTCATCGACTGCGACTACGCCTACATGAACGGGCTGACCGCCCGCCTCTACGGCATCGACTGCGGTCAAGGGGCCGAAGATGCAGAAGGTGCACCTGGACGACACGGAACCGCGGCGGCGCCGCGACCATGCCGGGCGTGCTGATGGTGACCTCGACGCCGAACCGCACCAGCCCGGTGAAGCGCGGCAAGTGGGTGCTGGAGGAGCTGCTCGGCGCCTCGCCGCCGCCGCCGCCGCCCAACGTCCCGCCGCTCGACAAGCAGGACACGCCCGAGAACGCCAAGCTGACCCTGCGCCAGAAGACCGAGCGCCACCGCGACGACCCCGCCTGCGCCAGCTGCCACCGCGTCATGGACCCGATCGGCTTCGGCCTGGAGAACTTCGACGCGATCGGCCGCTGGCGCGACCGCGACGACACCGGCGGCGCGGTCGACGCCATCGGCGAGCTGCCGGGCAAGCAGCGCTTCGGCTCGCCGAGCGAGCTGAAGAAGATCCTGATGGGCCGGAAGGACGAGTTCCTGCGCAACTTCACCGGCAAGCTGCTCGCCTTCGCGCTCGGCCGCAAGCTCGTCGGCTACGACGAGGTCGTGGTCGAGGACCTGGTCGAGCAGATGGCCAAGGACGAGTACAGGCTCGACGCGCTGATCGGCCGCATCGTCGCCAGCTATCCCTTCAAGAACCGCCAGAACCTCCATTAGTCCCGCCAGGAGCACCCCATGCCCCATCGCACCACCCTCTCGCGCCGCACCTGCCTCAAGGGGCTCGGCGTAGCCATGGCGCTCCCCTTCCTCGAGACCATGTCGTGGGGCGAGACGCCCAAGGGCGCGGCCAAGAACCCCGTGCGCATGGCCTTCCTGTCGTCCCCCTTCGGCGTCTACCCGGACAACTTCTGGCCCAAGGACGCCAAGACCTTCGGCCCCTCGGGCGTGGTCCCGCCGACGCTCGAGCCGCTGCGCGCGCTGCTCGGCGACTGCCTGGTCATCCAGGGCCTGCAGAACCCGGGCGTCAACGCCACCAAGGGCTCGACCCACCTGGTCGAGACCTCGGCGTGGCTGACCTGCACCGCGCCCAAGGGCGGCGGCATGGTCGAGGTCGGCGTCTCGGCCGACCAGATCGCGGCGCTGCAGGTCGGCGCCTACACCGCGATCCCCTCGCTCGAGCTCGGCATCCAGAACTGCAACTTCAGCCACACCGGCGAGGACGGCTTCGCCGGCGCGTACTACGACACCATCTCGTACCGCACGCCGACCCAGCCGCTGCCGTGCGAGAACAACCCGCGCTCGGTGCTCAACCGCCTGTTCTCGTCGCGCAAGTCGATGCCCAAGCGGCGCGTCTCCAGCGGCGGCGTGGCCGCGGTCGGCGGCGGCGCCGAAGAGGGCGACGGCCCGTCGCTCGACCAGTCGATGCTCGACGTGGTGATGCAGAGCACCGCCGACCTGCGCAAGCACATCAGCGGCAACGACCAGCGCACCGTCGACGAGTACCTCGACGGGGTGCGCTCGCTCGAGCAGCGCGTCGCCGCCATCGAGAAGCAGCAGGCCGAGGCCGCGCGCGCCAAGCAGTCCAAGGGCAACACCAAGAGCGGCCTCAAGTACTCCGACCCGATCGAGGTCGCCGTCCACGACGGCGGCAAGTGGAGCGAGAAGGTCAAGCTGATGGGCGACCTGATGATCCTCGCCTTCCAGACCGACCTGACGCGCATCGCGACCTTCGTCTTCGAGCACCCGTTCGGCATCAGCTACCCCGAGCTGGGCTTCACCGAGGGCCACCACGAGTGCAGCCACCACGACAACAACAAGGAGAAGCTCGAGAAGCTGTGCAAGATCGAGCGCTTCCAGATCGAGCAGTTCGCCTACATCGTCGGGCGCATGAAGGGCCTGCTCGACGGCAACGGCACGCTGCTCGACAACAGCATGATCATGTGGGGCTCGGGCATGGGCTACGGCATCCAGCACAGCAACAACAACCTGCCCACCATCCTCGCCGGGCGCGGCGGCGGCACCATCCGCACCGGCCGCCTGGTGCACGCCACCGGCAGCCAGGGCGACCTGCTCATGGCCATGCTGGCGCGCGCCGGCTGCGCGCCGGACCGCACCATCGGCAGCGGGACGAAGCCGTCGAACGACCTGGTGTGAGGGATGACCCGGTTCGCCGCGCGTGCGGCGGACGTGATGGATGCGAGCGGCGATGGGGATGCCCCATCGCCGCGGTCGTTTGGCATGGTGGGCGGAGCCCTGCGCGCGTGCTCATCGGTCTCGGGGCGCACCGAGGTGCGAGCGCGAAGGCAGCACAGGATAGTCTGCAGATGCGCCCGCGGATGCGGGCGGAAGAAGCCAGCCCAGGGCGTCAGCCGTGGGACCATAGCGAGACGATCAGACGAGCCCGCGGAGCGGGCGGAAGAAAATGCCCCCGGGCGTGAGCCCGGGGAAGCGGACCTCGAAAAACCGGCACTGCGCGGAATAAGCGCGCGAACGGTTTGATTTCTCGCGCACGCACCCAATCGAGATCGGCGCACCGTCAACCAGGACCCGACCCCGGGCTCGCGCCCGGGGATGATTTCTTTCGCCCGCTCCGCGGGCTGGTCCCGTCATGTCGCGATGTTCCCAGGGCTCACGCCCTGCCCATTACCCACATCTCATGGGTTCACGCGCGGCCCTGAAAACGAAGAAACCGCCGGCCGGAAATCGAGAGCGCCAACGGCGCGCCCCAATCCCAGCCCAGGGCAACGCCCTGGGAACGAGATCCCCATAAAAACATTCACGAGCCCTGCAGGGGCGGCCCAATCCGTGTGCCGCCAGCGACGATTGGGCCGCCCCTGCAGGGCTCGGTTCCTATTGTACCGAGGTACCCAGGGCGTTGCCCTGGGCTGGGATTGGGCCGCGCCTCCGGCGCTCTGGACAGTGGGAGCGGGTCACGGGCGAGAGATGTAGGTAATGAGTAGGGCTCACGCCCAGGGCTGGATTCTTCCGCCCGCTCCGCGGGCGGACCAACTCCGCGAGAGCATGGTTCATCACTCATCCTCGCGCCTCGCGCCTCGCGCCTCGCAAGCCACAATCCTAACCCCCCGGCGCCACGATCACCGCCCGTTCCGCCACCGGCGCGGCGACCTTCCGCCCCAACTTCTTCCGCGCCCACGTGCGCAGCCAGTCCAGCAGCAGGAACACCACTGGCGTGGTGTAGAGCGTGAGCACCTGGCTGACCAGCAGCCCGCCGACGATGGCGATGCCGAGCGGGCGGCGCAGCTCGGCGCCGGTGCCGGAGCCGAAGGCGAGCGGCAGGCCGCCGAACAGCGCGGCGGTGGTGGTCATCATGATCGGGCGGAAGCGCAGCAGGCAGGCCTGGAAGATCGCCTCGCGCGGGGTGAGGCCGTCCTGCTGCTCGGCCTGCAGCGCGAAGTCGATCATCATGATGGCGTTCTTCTTGACGATGCCGATGAGCAGGATGATGCCGATGAAGGCGATCAGGCTGAGGTCGGTGCCGGTGACCAGCAGGGCGAGCAGCGCGCCGAGCCCGGCGGAGGGCAGCGTCGAGATGATGGTGATGGGGTGGACCAGGCTCTCGTAGAGCATGCCCAGGACGATGTAGACCGCGACGATGGCCGCGGCCAGCAGGTACAGCGTGCTGCGCGCGGAGTCCTGGAAGGCCTGGGCCGTCCCCGAGAAGGTCGTGGTCAGCGTGACCGGCATGCCGATGTCCCGCACCGTGTCCTGGACCGCCTTGACCGCGTCGCTGAGCGCCAGGCCGGGGGCGAGGTTGAACGAGATCGTCACCGAGGGGAACTGCCCCTGGTGGTTGACCGCCAGGTTGTGGGTGTCGAAGCCCTGGTGCGCGAACACCGCCAGCGGCACCTGCGCGCCGTCGCGCGCCGGCGACGCGCAGGTGGTCGAGGCCGCTCGGGTCCTGCCACAGCGCCGGCGTCATCTCCATGACCACGTGGTACTGGTTCAGCTGGCGGTACATGGTCGAGACCTGGCGCTGGCCGAAGGCGTCGTAGAGCGCGCTGTCGATCGCCGCCGGGGTGATGCCCAGGCGCGCCGCGGTCGGGCGGTCGATGGCGAGGTCGGCCTGCAGGCCGTTGTTCTGCTGGTCGCTGTTGACGTCCGCGAAGCCGGGCGCGCCGCGCAGCGCCTCGGTCAGGCGCGCCGACCAGGTGCTGAGCTCGGCGAGGTCGTCGCCCTGCAGGGTGAACTGGTACTGCGCGTTGCTGGCGCGCCCGCCGATGCGCAGGTCCTGCACCGGTTGCAGGAACAGCGTGACGCCGGGGATGGTGGCGAGCTTGGGGCGCAGTCGGCCGATCACCTCGTCGGCGGTCATGCGGCGCACGCGCACGTCCTTGAGCGTGATGAAGCAGTTGCCGGTGTTGGCGGTGCTGCGGCCGCCGCCGGTGAACGCGATCACGTTCTCGACCGCGGGATCCTCGCTGACCACCTTGGCGAGGCGCGCCACCAGGCCGGCCATCGCCTGCGACGAGGTCGACTGGTCCGCGCGGATCGAGCCGGTCAGCCGCCCGGTGTCCTGCTGCGGGAAGAAGCCCTTGGGCACCAGGCCGTACAGGTTCATGGTGACGGCGATGGTCGCCAGCGTCACCGCGAGCATGATCCAGTGGTGGTCGAGCGCCCAGGTGAGCGAGCGGCGGTAGCCCCCCAGCACCCAGGTGAACACGCGCTCGCTGGCGTTGAACAGGCGGCCGCGGCGCTCGTCGTCCTCGTGCTTCAGCAGCACGGCGCACAGCATCGGGGTGGTGGTCAGCGAGATCACCATCGAGATGCCGACCGCCACCGACAGCGTCACCGCGAACTCGCGGAACAGCCGCCCGACCAGGCCGCTCATCAGCAGCAGCGGGATGAACACCGCGACCAGCGAGATGCTGATCGACAGCACGGTGAAGCCGATCTCCCTGGCGCCGCGCAGCGCGGCGGCGCGCGGGCGCATGCCCGCCTCCAGGTGGCGGGTGATGTTCTCGATCACCACGATGGCGTCGTCGACCACGAAGCCGGTGGCGATGGTCAGCGCCATCAGCGACAGGTTGTCGATGGTGTAGCCGAGCAGCCACATCACGCCGAAGGTGCCGACGATCGAGACCGGCACGGCGATGGCGGGGATGAACGTGGCGCGCCAGTCGCGCAGGAAGGCGAACACCACCAGCACCACCAGCAGCAGCGAGATCAGCAGCGTCACCTGCACGTCGTGGACCGACGCGCGGATGGTGGTGGTGCGGTCCATGACCACGCCCAGGTCGATGCCGGCGGGGATCTCGGCCTGCAGCTCGGGGATCAGCGCGCGCACGCGGTCGACGGTCTGGATGATGTTGGCGCCCGGTTGGCGCGAGATGATCATCAGCACCGCCGGCTTGCCGTCGGCCAGGCCGGTGGTGCGCACGTCCTCGACGCCGTCGCTGACCACCGCCACGTCGCCGACGCGCACCGCCGCGCCGGCGCGGTAGGCGATGACCAGCGGGCGGTACTCGTTGGCGGTCTGCAGCTGGTCGGTGGTGGCCAGCGCCCAGGTGCTGTCGCCCTCGCCGATGAAGCCCTTCGGGCGGTTGACGTTGGCGGCGGCCAGGGTGGTGCGCACGTCGGCGAGACCCAGGCCGAGGTTGGTTGAGCGCGGTCGGGTTGACGTCGACGCGCACCGCCGGCAGCGCGCCGCCGCCGACGTTGACCTGCCCGACCCCCTGCACCTGCGAGAGCTTCTGCGCCAGGATCGACGAGGCCGCGTCGTACATGCGCGCCTTGCCGTAGACCTGGGACGTCAGCGACAGGATGATGATCGGCGCGTCGGCGGGGTTGACCTTGCGGTAGGTGGGGTTGCCGGGCAGGTAGCTGGGCAGCTGGCTGCGCGCGGCGTTGATCGCCGCCTGCACGTCGCGCGCCGCGCCGTCGATGTCGCGCGCGAGGTCGAACTGCATGGTGATCGAGGTCGAGCCCGAGGAAGCTGGTCGAGGTCATCTCGGTGATGCCGGCGATGCGCCCGAACTGCCGCTCCAGCGGCGTCGCCACCGCCGAGGCCATGGTCTCGGGGCTGGCGCCGGGCAGCGCCGCCGACACCGAGATGGTCGGGAACTCGATCTGCGGCAGCGGCGACACCGGCAGCAGCAGGTAGCCGAGCGCCCCGGCCAGGGCGATGGCGATGGTCAGCAGCGCGGTGCCGACCGGGCGGCGGATGAACGGGCCCGCGAGGTTCATGCGCGGCCGGCCTCCGGCGCCGGCAGCAGCGCGACCGCCTGCGCCGGGGCCGCCCGCCCGTCCCGCGGCTCGGCGCCGTCCTCGTCGTCCCCCGCGTCGTCCGGCCCCTTCCTACCGAGTCCGAGGCGCTGCCCGAGGCGGTCGAAGGCCAGGTAGACCACCGGCGTGGTGTAGAGGGTGAGCAGCTGGCTGAAGATCAGCCCGCCGATGATCGCGATGCCCATCGGCCGGCGCAGCTCCGCGCCGATGCCGGTGCCGAGCGCCAGCGGCAGCGCGCCGAACAGCGCCGCCATGGTGGTCATCAGGATCGGGCGGAAGCGGATCAGGCAGGCCTGCAGGATGGCTTCGTCGGCCGGCTTGCCCTCGCGGCGCTGCGCGTCCAGGGCGAAGTCGATCATCATGATCGCGTTCTTCTCGACGATGCCGATCAGCAGGATGATGCCGATCAGCGCGATGACGCTGAACTCGGTGCGGCAGGCGAGCAGCGCGAGCAGCGCGCCGACCGCCGCCGAGGGCAGGGTCGAGAGGATGGTGAGCGGGTGGACGAAGCTCTCGTAGAGGACGCCGAGCACGATGTAGACGGTGACGATCGCGGCCAGCACCAGCAGCGGTTCGTTGGCGAGCGAGGCCTGGAAGGCGCGCGCGGTGCCCTCGAACGCGGTCTGCAGGCTGAGCGGCGGGGCGAGTTCGCGCTGCGCCGCCTCGACGGCCTCCGTGGCCTCGCCGAGCGACGACCCCGGCGCCAGGTTGAACGAGATCGTCACCGCCGGGAACTGGCCCTGGTGGCTGATGACCAGCGGCGTGGTGCCCTGCTCGATGCGGGTGAAGGCGGCGAGCGGCACGCTGCCGCCGCCGGTGGCGCGCACGTAGAGGTGCTGCAGCGCGTCGGGGTCCTTGCGGAACTCCGGCGCGACCTCGAGGATCACGTGGTACTGGTTGAGCTGGGTGAACATGGTCGAGACCTGGCGCTGGCCGTAGGCGTCGTAGAGCGCGTCGTCGAGCGCCTGCGGGGAGACGCCCAGGCGCGCCGCGGTGTCGCGGTCGATCGCGAGCATGACCTGGAGCCCGTCGTTGTGCAGGTCGCTGGTGACGTCCTGCAGCTGCGGCAGCGCGGAGAACCTCTCGACCAGCCGCCCCACCCAGGTGGCGAGCTCGGCGGCGTCGGGGTCGGTGACGCTGTACTGGAACTGGGTGCGGCTGACGCGGTCCTCGACGCTGAGGTCCTGCACCGGCTGCAGGTAGAGGGTGATGCCGTGGACCTTCGCCAGCGCGGGTTGCAGGCGCGCGATGACCGCCTGGGCGTCGTCGCCGCGCACCTCGAGCGGCTTGAGGTCGATCTGGATGCGCCCGCTGTTCAGCGTGCTGTTGGTGCCGTCGACGCCGATGAACGAGGACAGGCTCGCGACCGCGGGGTCGGCGAGGATCACCGCGGCGAGCGCGCGCTGGCGCTCGGCCATCGCCGCGAACGACACGCGCTGCGGCGCCTCGGAGATGCCGAGGATCGAGCCGGTGTCCTGGATCGGGAAGAAGCCCTTGGGGATGGCGATGGCGAGCAGCACGGTCGCGGCCAGGGTCGCGGCCGCGACCAGCAGGGTCAGGCCCTGGTGGCGCAGCACCCAGCGCAGGGTGCGGCCGTAGAAGTCGATCACCGCCTGGAAGCCGCGCTCGGACAGGCGGAACAGGCGGCCGCGGCGCGCGGCGTCCTCGCGGTGCAGCAGGCGCGCGCTCATCATCGGCGTCAGGGTCAGCGAGACCACCGCCGAGACCAGGATGGTGATGCTGAGCGTGACCGCGAACTCGCGGAACAGCCGCCCGACGATGTCGCCCATGAACAGCAGCGGGATCAGCACCGCGATCAGCGACACGCTCAGCGAGAGGATGGTGAAGCCGATCTGCGCCGAGCCCTTGAGCGCCGCCTGCAGCGGCGTCGCGCCCTCCTCGACGTGGCGGGCGACGTTCTCGATCATGACGATGGCGTCGTCGACCACGAAGCCGGTCGAGATCACCAGCGCCATCAGGGTCAGGTTGTTGAGGCTGTAGCCGAGCAGGTACATCACCGCGAAGGTGCCGACCAGCGACAGCGGCACCGCCACCGCGGGGATGATGGTGGCGCGCCAGTTGCGCAGGAAGACGAAGATCACCAGCACCACCAGGCCGATGGTGAGCAGCAGCTCGCCACTGCACGTCGCTCGACCGAGGCGCGGATGGTGATGGTGCGGTCGGTGAGGATGGCGACCGCGACCGCCGGCGGCAGCGAGCGCCGCAGGCGCGGCAGCAGCGCCTTCACGCGGTCGACCACGGTGATGATGTTGGCGCCGGGCTGGCGCTGGATGTTGAGGATCACCGCCGGCACGTCGCGCACCCAGGCCGCCTGGTGCAGGTCCTCGATGTCGTCGACCACCGTCGGCGACGTCGGTCGAGCTGCACCGGCGCGCCGTTCTTGTAGGCGATGACCAGCTGGCGGTAGTGGTCGCTGCTGAGCAGCTGGTCGTTGGCGCCGATGGTGAAGGACTGGTGCGGGCCGTCGAAGCTGCCCTTGGCCTGGTTGACGTTGGCGCGGCCGATGGCGGTGCGCAGGTCCTCCAGGGTCATGCCGAGTGGCGGCCAGCGCGGTGGGATTGGCCTGCACGCGCACCGCCGGCTTCTGCCCGCCGCTGATGCTGACCAGGCCGACGCCGGGCAGCTGCGAGATCTTCTGCGCCAGGCGCGTGTCGGCGAAGTCCTCGACCTGCGACAGCGGCAGCGTCGGCGAGGTCAGCGCCAGGGTCATGATCGGCGCGTCGGCCGGGTTGACCTTGCTGTAGACCGGCGGGTTGGGCAGGTCCTTGGGCAGGTAGGTGGTGGAGGCGTTGATCGCCGACTGGACCTCCTGCTCGGCGATGTCGATGTTCAGCTCGAGGCTGAACTGCAGCGTCACCACCGCGCAGCCGCCCGAGCTGGTGGAGGTCATCTGGTTGAGGCCGGGGAGCTGGCCGAACTGGCGCTCGAGCGGCGCGGTCACCGACGAGGCCATCACCTCGGGTCCGGCGCCCGGGTAGAAGGTGGCGACCTGGATGGTCGGGTAGTCGACCTGCGGCAGCGCCGAGACCGGCAGCAGCTGGTAGGCGATGATGCCCGCGCACAGCACCGCCACCATCAGCAGCGAGGTCGCCACCGGGCGGGCGATGAACGGTGCCGAGATGTTCACGGGGCGCCGCCCGCGGCGGGCGCGTCCTTGCCCGCGCCCTTGCCCGCATCGCCGGCGTCGCCGTCCTTGCGGTGGTGCTGCGCGCGCGGCGCGCCCTCGGCGCCGGGGACCACATCGCCCTTTGCACCCTTGTCGCCGTCCTCGGCCGCCTTGTCGCCGTCCTTGGGGCGCCCCCTCGCCGCACCGCCGCCGTCCGCCTTGTCGCCCGCACTCGTGGCGCCGCTCTGGCCATCACCGCCATCCGTGCCCTTGTGGCGGTGGCCGCCCGCGCCGCCGGCGCGCGTGGTGACCGCGGCGCCGTCCTTGAGCTTGTCGACGCCGTCGGTGACCACGGTGTCCCCGGCGTGGATGCCGTCGACCTGGGTCAGCCCGCCCTCGTTGACGCCGACGGTGACCTCGCGCATCGCGACCTTCTGGTCCTCGCCGACCACGTAGACGTACATCTTGTCGGGCGCGCGCTGGATGGCGGCGTTCGGCACCAGCACCACGCCCTTGAGCGTGTCGACGAGCAGGCGGATGTTGACGAACTGGTTGGGGAACAGCGCGTTGTCGGCGTTGGCGAAGGTCGCCTTGAGCCGCACCGTGCCGGTGCCGGGATCGATCTGGTTGTCGATCGCGGTCAGCGCGCCGGTGGCCAGGCGCTTCTGCAGGTCGCGGCCCCACGCTTCGGCGGCTGAGCCCGGCGCCGCCGCCCGCGCCCTGTCTGGCCAGCACCTGCGGCAGGTCGTCCTGGCGGATGGTGAAGACCACGGCGATGGGCTGCAGGGTGGTGATCACCGCCAGCCCGGTGGCGTCGGCGGCGTGGATCATGTTGCCGGCGTCCACCAGGCGCAGCCCGATGCGCCCCGCGACCGGCGCGACCACGCGGCAGAAGCCGAGCTGGAGCTGGGCGTTGTCGACCAGGCCCTGGTCGGTGGCGATGGTCCCGGCGAGCTGGTCGACGGCGGCCGCCTGGGTGTCGATCTGCTGCTGGGTGAAGATGGTGCCGCCGCCCTTGTAGCGCACGAGGTCGAGCTGGGCGTTGCGCAGCTGCGCCTGGTCGCGCGCGAGCTGGCCCTGGGCCTGCTTGAGCTGCGCGGCGTAGGGCCGCTCGTCGATCTCGGCGAGCACGTCCCCGGCCGCGACCTGCTGGCCCTCGGCGAAGGCGACCTTGAGCAGCTGGCCGTCGACGCGCGCGCGCACCGTCACCGTGCTGAACGGCGTCACCGTGCCCAGGCCGGTGAGCAGCACCGGCAGGTCGCCCTGCTGCGCCTTGGCCGTGACCACCGGGACGGGGCCGCCGCCGCCGCGGGCGCCGCCGCCGGCCTGACCAGGGCCCTTGGCGTCGGCCTGCGGCCGGCTTGCCGCAACCGGACAGGGCGAGGGCGAGGCCGACGGCGAGCGCCGCGGGGAGCGGCCAGCGGCGCGCGCGGGCGGGACGGCGGCAGACGGGCGGTGCTGGACGGCGGGCATGGAAGGAGGCTCCGGGAGGCGGGTCAGGCAGAGGTGGGACGGAGGCGGCGCGGCGGCGAGATGACCGCGCGCAGGGTGCCCATGGCGGCGGCGATGGTGTCGAGTTCCCGGGCGCTGAGCGCGCCGAGATGGCGCTGCAGGTCCGCCTGCGCGGCGGCGCGCGCGCGCGCCAGCACCGCCGCGCCCTTGGCGGTGAGGGCGAGCACCAGCAGGCGGCGGTCGGCCCGCGAGTCGCGGCGCACCAGCAGCCCGGCGTCGCCGAGCGCAGCGATGATGCGCGAGGCGCTGGACAGCGACAGGCCGAGGTGCTCCGCCACCGCCGAGAGGCTGGTGTCGGGTTGCAGGTCGATCGCCACCAGCGCGCGGAACTGGGGCAGCGACAGCGCCTCGCGGTGGCGGCGCGACTGGCCGCGCATCGCCCGGATCAGCAGCGGCACGGTCTCGCAGACGTCGCGCGCGCAGCGCCGGGCGGCCGCGGGAATGCTTGCTCGGGAGGATGATTGCACAGTGCAAGCATATGCGCCGGTGGCTGGCGCCCAAGCGCGTCCCGCGACATGCGGTTGTCAGGTTCGCCCAGGGCTCCGGCGGCCCCGGCCGCGCCTGGACAGCGGCCCCGCCGGGCGCCACCCTGGGCGCGCACCGGCCACCCGGAACCGCGGGGGCCGCCGCCGGAGTCCGCATGCGCCACTGGCGCCAGCACTGGTTCGTCCTCGTCCTGGGCGTCGCCGTCGCGCTCGCCGCCCTGGCGCCGCAGCTGGGCGGCGACCAGGGCCCCCTGCGCACCGCGCTGTGGGGCCCGGCGATCGTGCCGCTGCTGTTCCTGATCAGCGGCCTGGTCCTGCGCACGCACGAGGTGCGCGCCGCGTCGGCCGACTGGCGCCTGCACCTGTTCACCCAGGGCTACAGCCTGGTCGTGCTGCCGGTGGCCTTCTTCGGCGTGGCGTCGCTGCTCGGGGCCGCCCACGTCGATGCCGCGCTGTGCACCGGCGTGGTGGTGCTGGGCGCGCTCTCGACCACCACCACCAGCGGCGTGACCTTCACGCGCGCCGCGGGCGGCGACGAGGCGGGCGCGCTGTTCAACGCCACCCTCGGCAGCCTGCTCGGCGTGGTGGTGTCGCCGCTGCTCATCCTCGCCGCCACCGGCCGCCACGGTGCGCTGCCGGTCGGCCAGGTGATCACCGGCCTGGCGCTGCAGGTGGTGCTGCCGGTGATCGTCGGGCAGGTCATCCAGGCGCTGGCGCCGCGCCCACTGGCCCGGGTGCGCGGCGCGCTCGGGCTGGTCAGCCAATGGCTGCTGCTGGTGCTGGTGTGGCAGGTCTTCTGCGGCAGCGTGCTGCGCGGCTTCAGGCCGTCCTGGGCGAGCATCGCCGGTATCGGCGGTCTGATGCTCGCGCTCCACCTCGCCGCGCTCGTCGGCGCGTTCCAGTCGAGCGGGTGGCGCTGGTGGCGCCTCAGCCGGCCGCGGCGCACCGCAGCGGTGATCTGCTCCACGCAGAAGACCGTGGCGCTCGGCCTGCCGCTGGTGCGCATCGTCTTCGCCGGCGATCCCGACCTGGGCGCGCTGATCCTGCCGCTGATGGCCTACCACCTGCTGCAGCTGCTGATCGCGAGCGCGGCGGCGCCGTGGTGGCGGCGGTGGAATGGGGCTCAGGCGCCAGGAACCACCCCCTGAGCGCAGGTTCCCGTCAGCGCCTGCCGAGCACGATCACCACCGCGCCGAACGCGAGGAACGCCCCAGCGATGATCGTCAAGCCGCCGTCGTCCGGCCCGGGGCCTGGCGTGATGACGCTCTGGGCGGGGTCGACGGGGTCGTAGAAGACCCGGATCCGCTTCCCGACCTGGTAGTGCGCGATCACATCCTGGCTGGGAACCGGGTCCCGGCCGCTGCCCACGGAGCTGAAGGACATCCGTGTCCCGACGAAGCGTTGGCCGGCGACGGAATAGGCGTACTCCACATCCGGAGCGTAGGAGGAATGCCCATGGCGACGATACCCGGCGACCACTCGGGACACCACGACCTCCGCATCCACCCCGGTCCAGCCGGTGGAACTGGCGGCGAGGACCTGATTGCGCACGCCGAAGACCAGGCCCGCCGCTCCGGCGAGGACGATCAGACCACCCACGATCAGCGACAGGATGCGGATCGCCCGGCGCTGCGCTGCCCTGGTGCGCAGGCGATCAGCGGATCCACCGCGCGGCACATACGGCGCGTGATGTGGCTGACCAGACGTGGGTAATGGGGCTTTTCCGCGAGCGGTCACGACCGGCATGCTGCCGGAGCCCGACGGGAGCCGCAAGATGCGGTTTCGACGTGACTTGGACTCGATGGGCCAACGAATCCGCTGACCCGCCCAGGGGCGCTTTCTCCATTACTAATGAAAATCATTTGCAAGAGCATCACGGCAATCTAAGACCGCGCCCCACGGCCTGGAGCCGTGCCAGCCGTGAGCCAGCGATGATCCCCGAGAGACGATCCACCCGCGCCCAGACCGTCTGCCATGGGGGACGTCACCGCCCCGGCCGCGCGCTCGCGGCAATGGTCGGCGCTGGCGTCCTCGCCCTCGCGGGCTGCGCCGGCAGCGCCGACAACGGCGCGCCGCCTTCGAGCGACGCGGACCACGCGCTGTCGCGGCGCGCGCGCCTCGGCAAGCAGCTCTTCAACGACCCCGCGCTGTCGACGCCCGCGGGCATGTCCTGCGCCACCTGCCACGACCCGTCGCGCGCCTTCGGCGGCAACAACGGCTCGACCGACGGCGTGGCGGTCGGCAACGTGGCGGGTGTGCAGGGCACGCGCAACACGCCATCGATCATGTACGGCAGCTTCGCGCCGGGCTTCGCCATGGTGCCGGGCGACGACGGCCCGACGCCGACCGGCGGGCAGTTCCTCGACGGGCGCGTCGACACCCAGGCGCAGCAGGCGCTGCAGCCGCTGCTGGCGGCGACCGAGATGGGCAACCCGGACGGCGCCACGGTCGCCCACAGCGTCTCGCTGGCCAGCTACGCCGCCGACTTCCAGGCCGAGTTCGGCGCCGACATCTTCGCGCGCCCGGGCGACGCCTTCGCCGCCGTCGGCGCGGCGCTGCAGGCCTACGAGCACAGCGCGGAGCTCCACCCGTTCTCGTCGCGCTTCGACGACTACGTGCGCGGCCACGACACCTTCACCCCGTCGCAGCGGCGCGGCATGCGGCTGTTCTTCGATCCCAGCAAGGGCAACTGCGTCGGTTGCCACGCGGCCGACCTCACCAGCGGCGATCCCGCCGCCTCGTTGTTCACCGACTTCACCTACGACAACCTCGGCGTACCACGCAACACCGGCATCCCGGCCAACAGCGACCCCACCTTCTTCGACTACGGCCTGGGCGGACCGAAGCGCACCCTGCCCGGCGGCGACACCACGCTCAACGGGGCCTTCAAGGTGCCGACGCTGCGCAACGTCGCGGTGAAGGAGGCGTTCTTCCACAACGGCCGGTTCACCACGCTGCAGGAGACCATCGAGTTCTACGTCGACCCGCGACACCGACCCCACGCGCTGGTACGGCGGCGGCCCCAAGTTCAACGACCTCGACGCCGCGTTCCGCGGCAACGTCAACACCGCCGAGGTCCCCTACGACCGCCACCCGGGCGAGGCGCCGCACCTGGACGCCGCCGAGATCCACGACCTGATCGCCTTCATCCAGACCCTGACCGACGACGCGTTCGTCGGCCTGCTGCCCCCGCCCCAGTCCAACAACTGATCCGATCCCGCACCCATCCGCTCCGGAGCCCCGATGCCCAGCCGCGCCCCCCTGTCCCGCCCCTTGCCGCGCTGCACCGCGGCGACCCTGCTCGCCCTCGCCGGCTGCGGCGCGCTGCGCGCCGCCGACGCCGATCCCGCCGCGCTGCAGCAGCGCGTCGACACCCTCGAGGCGCGTCTGAAGGCCCTCGAGGACGCCAACAAGGCGCCCGCGACCACGCCCGCGCCGGCGGCCGGCACCGGCGGCCTGGTCTTCGGCGCCTACGGCGAGATGAAGTTCGGCGCGGTGCAGAACCCCGACGACGGCGGCGCGTGGCAGAACGGCTTCGACGGCGGCCGCGTCACCCTGCTGCCCAGCTACCAGGTCGATGACCGCCTGCTGTTCAAGGCCGAGATCGAAGTCGAGCACGGCGGGACCGCCGTCGACGACGACGACAAGCTCGCCGGCGCGGTCGAGGTCGAGCAGTGCTAGCTCGACTACACCGTCAACGAGCACGTCCACTGGCGCCTGCCGGGCATCGACGTGGTGCCGTTCGGCTACACCAACCTCTACCACGAGCCCACGCTGTTCTACAGCGTGCAGCGCACCGACCTCGCCAACGGCCTGATCCCGACCACCTGGTACGGCGCCTCGACCAGCGTCCATGGCGTGCTCGCCGGCCCGGTGTCGTACCAGTTCCAGGTGGTCGGCAGCCTGGTCGACGATGGCGGCAACGTGCGCGACACCAGCGCCGCGAACGGCCCGGCGAACCCGGGCGGGTACCCCGCCGGCATCAGCGGCACCGCCGACGCGCTGGGCCTCGCCCACCCCACCACCGACGAGTTCAAGCAGGAGTCCAACCAGGTCGCCTACGCCGCGCGCCTGGCGTACAGCGTCCCGCCCGTCCCGGGGCTGGAAGGCAGCAGCAGCGTCTACTTCACCCCGAACGTGGTGCCGCGCCACGCCTACGCGAGCGACATCAACGGCGTCCGGCTCGGCGACCTGCACCGCTGCGCGCTGACCATGGCCGACACCGAGCTGCGCTTCCGCCCGGCCCACGACGGCATCGAGCTGCGCGCCGAGGCGGTCGGCGTGTGGTTCTCGAATCCCGGCGACCTGCGCACCAACAACGACGGCGACCCGACCGACAACGTCGGCCACGGCATGTGGGGCGTCTCGGCCGAGGTGGCCTGGCACCAGCGCTTCGGCGACAGCTGGGAGTTCGTGCCGTTCTACCGCTACTCGCGCGAGTCGCTGCAGAACACCGGGTTCTCCGGGCTCGACGACGACCATCCCACCGGCGCCGGCCGCATCCAGTTCCACACCGTGGGCCTGGCGGTGTTCCCGGCACCCGAGGTGGTGCTCAAGCTCGACTACCAGGCGGTCCTCGACGGCAGCCCGGAAGGCCTGCACACCAACCACCTGCTGGGTGGCGTCGGCTTCTTCTTCTGAATCCCGCGCGGTGGGGCGGGCGCGCCGCCCACCGCCCCTGGGCTTGCGCGCCGCGCCGGGTCGCGCACGGTCACCCGCGACCGATGGCGCGGTGCGCCGCCCCACCGTCACCACGAGGCCCTTGAGCACCATGTCGAGCGCTCCACCCACCAGGCCGAGGCCACCCGTCCGCACCGGGGGACGTGGCGTGCTGTCGGGGGTGACCCTGACGGTCGCCTGCGCCGCGCTCGCGGGCTGCGGCGCAGTGATCCCGCGCGTGACCCCGGAACTGGTGGGCTACGCCCGGAAGCACGACCAGGCCACCGACCTGCCGGCCATGGAGGTGGCGCGCGCGCTGTACGTCAACCGCTGCAACTCCTGCCACTCGCTGAACGACCCGCGCGGCTACGACGAGCAGGAGTGGCACGACTGGATGCGCAAGATGGCGCGCAAGGCCAAGCTCACCCCCGCCCAGGAGGCGTCGGTGCTGGTCTTCGTCCTGGCCGCGCGCGAGACTCCGCCGGAGAAGCCGCAATAAAGAGGGTTCTTCGGTGGGTCGAGCGGGTGAAGTCGGGCAACAGATTCCTGCGGCCCGCGCCCTCCTCCGCGCATCCTCTGCGTCGCTCTGTGTCTCCATGTCAATGTTCACCAAGAGGTCTCTCAAAGAGGGGTCGACATGGAGACACAGAGTGACGGAGGGAAGAGGAATGCAGAGGAAGGCAGGGGCTGACGGGCTGGGCCTGTCGGCGCTTGGCGTTTCCATCACCCACTCGTCTCGCTTGCAGCAACCCGACCGTCTTAGCGATTGACTCCCAAGGCGTTCCAACTCCATTCTGAAGCCGACGGCAGACCGCTCCACCAGCCTTCTTCGCCGCACCCAGAAAGCAGCCCGATGCGTCGTCCCTGGACCCACGCCTTCGCCGGCACCGTGCTCGTCGTCGTGACCGCCTGCGGTGATGCCGCCAAGCAGGTCGCCGCGCCGCCCGCTCCCGTCGTGACCGTCAACCCGGTCATCGAGCGCGCCGAGGCCGAGTGGGAGGACGGCGTGGGCCGGCTCGAGGCACCGGAGCTGGTCGAGGTGCGCCCGCGCGTGGCCGGCTTCATCGACAAGGTCCTGGTCAAGGACGGCGCGGTGGTCGCGGTGGGCGACCTGCTGCTCGAGCTCGATCCGCGCCCGTTCCAGGTGCAGGCGCGCCGCGCCGCGGCCCAGCTCGCCGAGGCGCGCGCAAACCTGGCCAAGGCGCAGCGCGACGTGGGTCGCGCCCAGCAGCTGCTCGAGAAGGAGGCGATCTCGAAGGAGGAGGCCGACAATCGCAGCTCCGCCGTCGCCGTGCAGCAGGCCGCCGTCGCCGCCGCCGAGGCGGCGCTGGCCGCGGCGCAGCTCGACCTGGACTACACGCGCGTCACCTCGCCGCTGGCCGGGCGCGTCGGGCGCATCACCGTCAGCGCCGGCAACCCCGCCGGTCCCACGGGCGCGGCGGTCGCCACCGTGGTGTCCACCGACCCCATCTACGCGACCGTCGACCTCGACGAGCGCAGCTGGCTGGCGGCGCGGCCGCTGCTGACCGCGGCCGACGCCAAGCCCCTGCCGCTGGTGCTCGATGGCGAGAGCGGCTGGCCGCACCAGGCGCGCTTCGCCTTCGCCGACAACCGCGTCGACCCGGCGACCGGCACCATGCGCATCCGCGCCACCCTGCCCAACCCCGACGGCCTCATGCCGGTGGGCGGCTACGTGCGCCTGCACGTGCCGGTGGCGGCCGCGGCGCCGCGCCTGCTGGTCGATGAGCGCGCCATCGGCACCGACCAGAGCAACCGCTACGTGCTGATCCTCGAGGACGGCAAGGCCATCTACCACAAGGTCGTGCTCGGCCCCGCGGTCGACGGGGGCCTGCGCATCGTGCGCAGCGGGGTGAAGGCCGGCGACCAGGTGATCTTCGACATCGCCAAGGCCCGCCAGGGCGCGCCGGTCACGGTCAAGCCCGCCGACGCGGGGCCGGCGGCGGCGGCTCCGGCCGTCGGGGCGGCGGGCGGAGCCGCGAAGTGAACCTGCCGGACTACTTCGTCTCGCGGCCGATCTTCGCCACCGTGCTGTCGGCGCTGATCCTCATCGTCGGCGCGATCTGCCTGTTCAAGATGCCGATCAACGAGTACCCGGAGGTGGTGCCGCCGACGATCAGCGTCACCGCGACCTACCCGGGCGCCAGCCCGCAGGTCATCGCCGAGACCGTGGCCGCGCCGCTGGAGCAGCAGCTCACCGGCATCGAGGGCATGCTCTACATGTCGTCGACCTCGTCGGCCGACGGCGCGCTCGCCGTGATCCTGACCTTCCGCCTCGGCACCAAGCTGCAGGAGGCGCTGGTCGAGGTGCAGAACCGCATCCAGCAGGCCACCCCGCGCCTGCCCGACGAGGTGCGCCGCCTGGGCGTGATCGCCAAGCGGACCTCGCCCGACCTGACCCTGGTGGTCAACCTGGTCTCGCCCGACAAGCGCTACGACGAGCTCTACCTCGCCAACTACGCGCGCCTGCACGTGGTCGACGCGCTGTCGCGCCTGCCCGGCATGGGCGAGGTGCGCGTGTTCGGCGCCGGCGAGTACTCGCTGCGCATTCTGGCTGGACCGCGACCGCATGACCTCGCTGGGGCTGACCGCGGGCGACGTCATGGACGCGATCCGCGAGCAGAACCTGCAGGTCGCGGCCGGCGCGCTCGGCAACGAGCCGGGCGACCACCTCATCGCCACGCGCCTGACCATCTCGGGGCAGGGGCGCATGCTCAGCGAGGGCGATTTCTCGCGCATCGTGGTGCGCGCGACCGCCGACGGGCGCATCACCCACCTGGCCGACATCGCGCGCGTCGAGCTCGGTGCCAGCGCGTACGCCATGCACAGCTTCCTGGCCACCAGCGACGCGCCGGAGGCCGTCCCCGCGGCCGGGGTGGTCGCCTTCCAGGCGCCGGGGGCGAACGCCCTGGACGTCTCCAACCAGGTGCGCTCGGCGATGGCCGACCTGAGCAAGGACTTCCCGGCCGGGCTGACCTACGGCATCCTCTACGACCCGACGGTGTTCGTGCGCGGCTCGATCAACGCGGTGATCCGCACGCTGAGCGAGGCGATCGTGCTGGTGGTGCTGGTGGTGGTGCTGTTCCTGCAGACGTGGCGCGCCTCGATCATCCCGCTGGTCGCGGTGCCGGTGTCGCTGGTCGGCACGTTCTCGGTGATGCTCGGCCTGGGCTTCTCGATCAACACCATCTCGATGTTCGGGCTGGTGCTGGCCATCGGCATCGTCGTCGACGACGCCATCGTCGTGGTCGAGAACGTCGAGCGCAACATCGCCCTGGGCCTGGAGCCGCACGCGGCGACCAGGAAGGCGATGCGCGAGGTCACCGGCCCCATCGTGGCCACCGCCCTGGTGCTGTGCGCGGTGTTCGTGCCGACCGCCTTCATCAGCGGCCTGACCGGGCAGTTCTACAAGCAGTTCGCCATCACCATCGCGATCTCGACGGTGATCTCGGCGTTCAACTCGCTGACGCTCAGCCCGGCGCTGGCGGCGGTGCTGCTCAAGCCGCACGGCGCGCGGCCCGACCTGCTGACGCGCGGCCTCAACTTCCTGTTCGGCTGGCTGTTCCGGCCCTTCAACCGCGGCTTCGCCGCGGCCGCGCGCGGCTATGTGCGCGGTGTGGCGCGCATCCTGCGCTTCAGCGTCGTCGCCGGCGGGCTCTACCTGATCTGCAACGCGCTCACGGTGTTCAGCTTCGAGCGCATGCCCACCGGCTACATCCCCGGCATGGACAAGCAGTTCATCATGGCCTTCGCGCGCCTGCCCGACGGCGCCAACCTCGACCGCACGGTGGCGGTGATGCGGCGCATGAGCGCCATGGCGATGGAGACCAAGGGCGTGCTCGCCACCGTCGGGATCCCGGGCATCGGCTTCGGCTTCTCGGCGACCAGCAGCCAGGGCCTGATGTTCATCCCGCTCAAGGCCTTCGCCGAGCGCGAGAGCGCGGACCTGGGCGGCGAGGCCATCCGCCAGGCGCTCAACAAGCGCTTCGCGGGCATCGACGAGGCCGTGGTGTTCGCCATCGCGCCGCCGCCGGTGCGCGGCCTGAGCTTCACCGGCGGCTTCAAGGTCGAGATCGAGGACACCGGCGGCGTCGGCCTGAAGGGGCTGTTCGACGCCACCCAGCGCGTCCTGGCGGCGGCCAAGGCGACGCCGGGGCTCGACGCCAGCCAGACCCTGACCACCTTCACCATGAGCGTGCCGCAGGTCGAACTGACCTTCGACCGCGAGCGCATGAAGCGGCAGAACGTGTCCTTCGCCGACCTCTCCGCGACGCTCGGCACCTTCCTGGGCTCGGCCTACGCCAACGACTTCAACCGCTTCGGCCGCACCTACCAGGTCGACGTCCAGGCCGACGCGCCGTTCCGCCAGCGCGCCGAGGACATCGGCCGCCTGCGCGTGCGCAGCAAGGACGGGCGCATGCTGCCGCTCGCGGGGCTGGTCGACGTGCGCGAGACGGCGGGCCCGGACCGCGTGCCCCGCTACAACGGCCAGCTCGCCTCGGACATCACCAGCGCGGCGGCGCCGGGCACCAGCTCGGACGCGGCGCAGGCGATGATGGAGGAGATCCTCAACCGCGAGCTGCCCAGCGGGCTGACCCACGACTGGACGGAGCTGGTCTACCAGCAGCAGCTCGCCGGCAACACCTCGGTCTACATCTTCGTGCTGTGCGTGGCGCTGGTGTTCATGGTGCTGGCGGCGCTGTACGAGAGCTGGTCGCTGCCGCTGGTGGTGATCCTGATCGTGCCGATGTGCCTGCTCTGCGCGACCATCGGCGTGGCGGTCGACCGGTCGTGGTTCGGCGGCAAGGGCGTGATCGACATCTTCACCCAGATCGGCTTCATCGTGCTGGTCGGCCTGGCCTGCAAGAACGCCATCCTGATCGTCGAGTTCGCGCGCGATGAGGAGCTGCGCGGCAGTTCGCGCGTGCACGCCGCGCTCACCGCCTGCCGGCTGCGCCTGCGCCCGATCCTGATGACCTCGCTGGCCTTCATCATGGGCGTGTGGCCGCTGGTCGAGTCGCACGGCGCCGGCGCCGAGACCCGCCACTCGCTGGGCGTCGCGGTGTTCAGCGGCATGATCGGCGTGACCTTGTTCGGCCTGGCGCTGACGCCGGTGTTCTACGTCGCGATCCGGCGCTGGGCGGGCGGCGGGGGCCGGGCGCCCGCGGCAGCGCCAGCGGGCACCCCGACGGCCGCGATCGAGGCCCCTGGTCCTGCCGGTCATTGACGCATCATTGATGACCATTCGCTGACCGGCGGATGGCGCGGCTTTCGCTATGGCCCCGCCATGGAGGACCTGCCATGGAGATCATCATCGCCGTCGGTCTGGTCGCCGCGACGCTCGTCGTGGCCGTGCTGTGGAATTACCGCGGTCGCGACCGGAACTCCGGGCAGGAAGGCGGCGCGGACAAGCCCCGGTGAGCCTGGTCCCGGTGACGGCCCGCCCCACCGGCCGTCGAGGACCTCTGCCCCGCCACCGGGCGGATTGCAGCGAACGACCATGCGGCGCCACTGCGGATTGACGTGGTCGGTGCGCAGGAGCGCCGCTTGTCGGGCGCGCGCATGGGCGGGTGGACGGTGAACGGACCCCTGTTCCCCCGCTGGACCAACAGTGCCCTGCGCGGCGCGCTCGCCGCGCTCGGGCTGGTCGCCATCGGCGCACCGTGCCTGCTGATGCTGGCCATGCGCGCGCCGCCGGTGACCGGGCAGGACGCGACCATCGAGCAGCCCATCGAATTCGATCACCGCCACCACGTGCGGGACGAGGGCATCGACTGCCGCTACTGCCACGAAGGGGCGGAGCGCGGCGCGCACGCCGGCGTCCCGCCGACCGAGCGCTGCCTGAACTGCCACGCCCAGATCTGGGACCGCGCCGCGCTCCTCGCGCCGGTGCGCGCCAGCCTGGACAGCGGGGAGCCGATCCGCTGGCGGCGCGTGCACCGCTTGCCCGACTTCGTGTTCTTCAACCACGCTGCGCACACCGCGCGCGGCGTCGGCTGCGCGAGCTGCCACGGCGCGGTCGACACCATGGCCAAGGTGCGCCAGGTGGCGCCGCTGACCATGGGTTGGTGCCTGGACTGCCACCGCCACCCGGAGCGCGTCGCTGCGCCCGCAGGAGCGCCTCACCGACAGCGCGTGGGCGCCGCGCCCCGACGACCAGGAGCGCATCGGCCGCGACCTCGTCCAGGCCGGGGGCATCGCGCCGCCGCTGCACTGCTCCGGCTGCCACCGCTGACGCCGATGGAACGCGCATGACCCTGCCCACCTCTCGACCCGATCGCGGTGCCACCTACTGGCGGACGCTGGCCGAAGCCTATGGCGCACCCGCGGGCGCCGGCGAGTTCCCGGTCGGAGCCGACCTGCCGCCGCCGGGCTGGAAGCGGCGCGACCTCCTGCAGCTCTGCGCGGCGGGCATGGCGCTGGCCGGACTGGGCGGCTGCGCGGGACCGGGCGATCAGGCGCTGGTGCCGTACGTGCGCGAAGCGGAGCGCACCCCCGGCGCGGCCGCGGCCTATGCGACGGCGATGACCCTCGACGGCTACGCCACCGGGCTGGTGGTCGAGGCGCACGAGGGCAGGCCGACCAAGATCGAAGGCAACCCCCAGCACCCCGCCAGTCGCGGAGCCTGCGGCGTCCTCGAGCAGGCGGAGCTGCTCGCGCTCTACGATCCTGACCGGGCCGGGACGTTGCGCGCGGGCGCGACGCCGCGGACCTGGGACGATCTGCGCGCCGAGGTCCGCCCGGGCGACGACGACCGGGGCGAGGGGCTGGCGGTGCTGCTGGAGCCGGAATCCTCGCCGCTGCTCGCGTCCTGCCTGGAGCGCCTGCGCGCGCGCCTGCCGCTCTGCCGCGTCTTCGCGCACGCACCGCTCGCGGGCGGCGCGGCCGCGGCCGCGCAGAGCGTGCTCGGCGGGCGGCTGGTGGCGCGCCACGACCTCGCCCCGGCGCGCGTCATCGTCGCCCTGGACAGCGACCTGCTGGCGAGCGGCCCGTGGCACCTCGCGCACGCTGCCGATTTCGCCACCCACCGGCGGGCCGGCGGGCCCGCGGCCGGGGTGAACCGGCTCTACGTGGCCGAGAGCTCGCCGACGTGCACCGGCGGGCGCGCCGACCACCGCCTGCGCATCGCCGATCAGCAGGTCGTGGCGGTCGCCGCGGCGCTGCTCGCGCGCGCGCGCGGCGCGGGAGCGGGTGGCGCCGGACTCCCCGACCTCGCCTGGGGCGAGTCGGCCCTGCCGGAGGACGCGCGCCGCTGGGTCCGCGCCGCCGCGGACGACCTCGCGCGCCACCGCGGCGCCGGACTGGTGGTCGCCGGGCCGCGGCAACCGCCGCTGGCCCACGCGCTGGCGCACGCGCTCAACGAGGTGCTCGGGAACGCCGGGCGGACGGTCGCGTATGGCGATGATCCCCTGCTGGCGGCGGATGGCGACCTCGCGGCGCTGGCCGGGATGCTCGCGGCCGGGGCGGTGCGCACGCTGGTGAGCCTCGGCGGCGACCCCCTCGCCACCGCTCCGGCCGACCTCGGGCTTGCAGCCGCCTGGGCGCGGGCCGGGCGGCGCGTCCACCTCGGCCTGTACGAGAACGCCACCGCGCGCGCCAGCGACTGGTTCGTACCGGCGGCGCACTGGCTCGAGAGCTGGGGGGACGCGCGCGCGCTGGACGGCACGGTGAGCCTGCAGCAGCCGCTCATCCGGCCGCTGCGCGGCGGCCGCACCGCGGCGGAGCTGGTGATCGCGCTCAGCGGTGGCGAAGGCGATGCCCATGGGCTGCTGCGCGCGCATTGGCAGGCGCACTGGGGCGTGGCTGATGGGGTGGGAGCCGCGGATCCTTCCTCCCGGTTCGCGCTGACCCTGCACAGCGGCGTCCTGGCGGACAGCGCCACGCCGGCGCGAGCGGTGCCGTGCGACTGGAACGCGCTCGGACGCCTGATCGCGGCGGCTCCACGGGTGCCAGCGGAGCCGGCAGGGTGGGAGTTGTCCCTGCGCGCCGACGCCAAGGTCCACGACGGCCGCTTCGCCAACAATCCCTGGCTGCTCGAGCTGCCCGATCCGGTCACCAAGCTGACCTGGGGCAACGCGGCGCTGGTCAGCCCGCGCGCGGCGCGGCGCCTGGGCGTGGTCACCGGCGACGTCGTCGCGCTGGGCCTCGGCGGGCGCACGCTGGAGGCGCCGGTGCTGGTGCAGCCGGGGCAGGCCGACGGCACGGTCACGTTGGCGCTCGGGTACGGCCGCGCGCGGACGGCGGCGAGCGCACCGCGGCGGGCGTCGGCGTCGACGCGTACCGCCTGCGCACGACCGCGGCCCCGTGGTCCGCCGCCGGGCTGGCGGTCGCCCGGACCGGGCGGCGCGAGCGGCTCGCCATCACCCAGCAGCATTGGACGCTGGACGGGCGCGACGGCATCATCCGCGAGCTGACCAGCGCGGAGTGGGGCGCGCTCCCCCCAGCTGCGCCGCCGGGCCCACCGCCCTCCCTGCGGCCAGCGGTTGCGATGACCGGCCGCCAGTGGGCCATGGCCATCGACCTGGACGCCTGCATCGGCTGCAGCGCCTGCGTGGTCGCCTGCCAGGCGGAGAACAACATCCCCGTGGTCGGCAAGGACAACGTGCTGCTCGGGCGCGAGATGCACTGGCTGCGCATCGACCGCTACTACCGCGACCGCGAGCGGGCGCCGGACCCCGCCGGCGCCATGCCGGGAGTCGCGGCCGAAAGCATCGGCGACGATCCGCTGGTCGTCGACCAGCCGATGCCCTGCCAGCACTGCGAGAAGGCGCCGTGCGAGTACGTGTGCCCCACCTACGCCACCACGCACAGCCCGGACGGGCTGAACGAGATGATCTACAACCGCTGCGTCGGCACGCGCTTCTGCTCGAACAACTGCCCGTACAAGGTGCGGCGCTTCAACTGGTACGACTTCAACGCCGGCGCCGCGCCGGTGACGCGCCTGGCGCGCAACCCCGACGTCACGGTGCGCGCGCGCGGCGTGATGGAGAAGTGCACCTCCTGCGTGCAGCGCATCCGCGAGGCGGAGATCACCGCGACGACCGGCGGCGCGCCGCTGACCACCGGGACCGTGCGCACCGCCTGCCAGCAGACCTGCCCGACCGCGCGCGATCACCTTCGGCGACCTGAACGACCCCGCAGACCCGGTGGCCGCGCTGCGCGCCGACGCGCGCGCCTACGCGGTGCTGGCGGAGACCGGCGCGGCGCCGCGCACGCGCTACCTGGCGCGCGTGCGCAACCCCAACCCGGAGCTGGCGTGAGCGTCGCCGCCCGCCACCGCGCCGACCCGCTGCTGGTCGAACCCGGCGACGACCGCGCCCTGGGCGCGCGCGTGCTGGCGCCGCTGTGGCGCGGCCGCGCCGCTGCTGACCTGGCTGATCGCGGCCAGCGGCGCCGGCAGCCTGGTGTTCTTCGCCGCGCTGGCCTACACCTTCACCGCCGGCATCGGCATGTGGGGCAACAACATCCCGGTCGCGTGGGCCTTCGCGATCACCAACTTCGTGTGGTGGATCGGCATCGGCCACGCCGGCACCTTCATCTCGGCGATCCTCTACCTGCTGCAGCAGGAGTGGCGCACCTCGATCAACCGCTTCGCCGAGGCGATGACGCTGTTCGCGGTGGCCAACGCCGGGCTGTTCCCGCTCGCCCACCTCGGCCGGCCGTGGTTCTTCGTACTGGCTGGTGCCCTACCCGTCGACCATGGAGGTGTGGCCGCAGTTCCGCAGCTCGCTGACCTGGGACATCGCCGCGATCAGCACCTACGCGACGGTGTCGCTGCTGTTCTGGTACCTCGGCCTGGTGCCCGACCTGGCGTGCGCGCGCGACGCCGCGCCGGAGCGCTGGCGCGCGCGCATCTACGGCTTCTTCGCCCTCGGCTGGCGCGGCGCGGCCAGCCACTGGCGCGCCTACCGCATGGCGTACCTGCTGCTCGCCGGCCTGGCGACGCCGCTGGTGGTGTCGGTGCACAGCATCGTCAGCCTCGACTTCGCGGTGACCAAGCTGCCGGGCTGGCACTCGACGATCTTCCCGCCCTACTTCGTCGCGGGCGCGATCTTCTCGGGCTTCGCCATGGTGCTGACCCTGGTCATCCCGCTGCGCCGCGTCATGGGGCTGGAGTGGGCGATCACCCCGCGGCACCTCGACAACCTCGCCAAGGTGCTGCTCGCGACCGGCTCGATCGTCGCCTACAGCTACCTGGTCGAGCCGTTCATGGCGTGGTACAGCGGCGACCCGTGCGAGGGCTTCGCGCTGCTCGCGAGCCGGCCCTTCGACGGCCTTCGCGGGCGTCTACTGGCTGACCATCGCCGGCCAACGTGGTGCTGCCGCAGCTGCTGTGGTTCCCGCGCCTGCGCCGGAACGTGGCCTTCCTGTTCGCCGCCTCGCTGTTCATCCAGGTCGGGATGTGGAGCGAGCGCTTCGTCATCGTCGTGGGCAGCCTGCACCGCGACTTCCTGCCGAGCAGCTGGGGCGGCTACGCGCCGTCGCTGGTCGACCTGACGCTGCTGGTGGGGTCGATCTGCTTCTTCCTGTTCCTGTTCCTGCTCTTCCTGCGCCTGGTGCCGTGCGTGGCGATCAGCGAGCTGAAGGAGCTGAAGCGCCGGACGGCGGATGGGGAGGCGGCGTGAGGATAGGCCTGCTCGCCGAGTTCGCCGACCCGCCGGCCGTCGCGGCAGCGGTGCGGCGCCTGCGCGGACTGGGCTACGCGCGCCTCGAGGTGTACGGCCCCTACGCGCTCGAGGACCTCGACCTGCCGGCGGGGCGCGGGCCGCGGCGCGTCGCCGCGGCGACGCTGGCCGCCACCCTGCTGGGCGCCGCCGGCGGGCTACGCGCTGCAGTGGTGGACGGCCCAGGACTACCCGCTGCGCGTGGGCGCGATGCCGGTCCACGCCATGCCCGCCTTCGTGCCGATCGCCTTCGAGACCATGGTGCTGGGCGGCGCGCTCGGCGGACTGCTGGCCCTGGCGCTGGTCACCGGCCTGCCGCGCTGGTGGGACCAGGCCTTCACGTGCGCGGGCTTCGAGCGCGCGAGCGACGACCGTTTCTTCCTGGCCGTCGATGAGCGCGAACCGCGCCACGCCGATGGGCGCAGCGCGGCCGACCTGGCGGCGTGCGCGCCGCTACGGGTCGCCGTTCCCGGGGAGGCGCCGTGAACCGCTCCGAAGCCGTGGCGGTGGCTGCCGTGATGCTGGCGGCCCTGCTGCTCGCCGCGTGCGCCGAGCAGCCGAAACTGGTCGCGCCGGAGCTCACCCTGGCGCGCATGGTCGACCAGCGGCGGGTCGCGCCCTACGCTCCGAGCGACGCCTTCCCGGACGGGTCGGCGATGCGCGTGCCACCTGCGCATACCGTCCCCCGCGACGCGCTCCCACCGGACTCCCCCGTGCTGACCGGGCAGGGTGGTGCGGGCTTCCTCCGCGTCGCGCCGCTGCCGGTGGACCGCGCGCTGCTGCGGCGCGGCCAGGAGCGCTACGCGATCGCCTGCACGCCCTGCCACGGCGCGCTCGGCGACGGCGCGGGCCCGGTCGCTCCGGCGCTCACCAAGGTCAAGCCGCGGAACCTGCTCGTCGAACCCTGGCGCGGCTACCCCATCGGCCGCCTGGTCGCGGTGATCCGCGGCGGCTACGGGCTGATGCCGGGCTACGCCAGCCTGCTCCAGCCACGCGACGCGTGGGCGGTGGCGGCGTACGTGCAGGCGCTGCAGCTGGCGGCGGCGGTCCGGCTGGAGGCGCTGCCCGCCGACGCCCGGCGGCAGGCGCTGGAGCAGCTGCCATGATCGCCGCCGCCATCTGCGCGCTGCTCGGCGCCACCGCATTCGCCATGGGGATCGGGACGGAACCGGTCGCCAGCGCCTTCGCGTGGCTGCTCGCCCTGCTGTGCGCGCTGACCACCGCGCTCGGCGCGCTGGCCGTGGCGATGGTGTGCGACGCCTGCGGCGCGGTGTGGTTCGTGCCCCTGCGCCGCGCCGCGGAGGCCTGCAGCGCGGCGCTGCCGGCGCTGGCGGTGCTGTTCGCCCCGCTCCTCGCCGGCCTGGCCCGGCTCTACCCGTGGGCCGGGCCGCCACCGGCCGACGCCCACCTGCGCGCGGTGCTCGCCCACCGCCACGCCTGGCTCAACCCCACGGCCTTCACGTGGCGCGCGGCGCTGCTGTTCGCCGCCTGGATCGCTGCGGCGGAGGTGCTGCGCCGCTGGTCGCGGCGCCAGGACGCGGCGGGGGCCGCGGACCGCACCGCCCGCCGGCGCGGCCTGGCGTCCGCGGCGCTGCTGCCGCTGGCGCTCACCGTCACGCTCGCCGCGGCCGACTGGATGATGTCGCTGGAGACCACCTGGGCCTCGACCATCTATGGCCTGCAGGTGCTGGTCGGCGCCTTCGCGGCGGGCAACGCGGCGATCATCCTCATCGCCGCGCGCTGGCGCCGGCGCGGCCGGTTGCCGGAAGAGGTCGGAGCGGAGCACCGCCACGCGCTCGGCAAGCTGCTGTTCGCGGCCGTGGTGATGTGGGCCTACCTCGCCTTCATGCAGCTGCTGGTGGCGTGGATGGGCGACCTGCCCGACGAGGCCGCCTGGTACCTGCCGCGGCTCACCGGGAGCTGGGGCCTGATCGGGCTCGCGGTGCTGGCGGCGCACTTCGTGCTGCCGTTCGCGCTGCTGCTCGCGCGCGCGGCCAAGCGCGCTCCCCGCGTCCTGGCGACCGCCGCGTGGCTGGTGCTGGTGGCGCACGTGGCCGACCTCGCCTGGCTGGTGCTGCCGGCGGCGCCGGCCGGCCTGGGCGCCGGCCTCGCCTGGCGCTGCGCGGCGGCGCTGCTCGCGGTCGCGGGCGCGGCCACCCTGCTGGCGGCGTGGCGCGCGCGCGGCGTGGCGGAATACCCCACCGGCGATCCCGACCTGGCGGCGGGGCTCGCCTACCGGAGCGGACCATGAGCGACGAGCGCGCGGAAGGACCCGTGGCGGAACCCGATGCGGTACCGTTCTGGCCCAGCATCGCCGCCGGTGCCGCCACGGCGGTGGTGATCGCGGCGGCGATCGCCTGGGCGTGGTGGATGACCGCGGCGCGCGCGCCGCGCGGCGCTCCCGCGCCGGTCGCGGACGAGGTCGCGGGCGTGATCATGACGCAGTACGCCGCCACCGGTCGCGCCGCGGGGCTGGCCGCGCGGCAGGTCGCGGTCCGCGATCGCTGGTCCTGGGTGGACCGGCCCGCCGGCGTGGTGCGCGCGCCGGTCGACGTGGCGATCGACCTCTACCTGGCGGGAGCGCGGCCGTGAGCCCGCTGCGCGTCCTGCTCGTCCTGGCGCTCGCGACCGTGGCCGCCAGCGGCGCCGAGCAGGCGGAGCCCGTCGGACCGGCGCTCGTGGAGCGCATCGGCACCGCCATCCCCGGGCGGCCTGACCTTCACCGACCAGGATGGCCACCCGCGGCGCTTCTCCGAGCTCTGCAGCGACGGCAAGCCGCTGCTGCTCATCCCCGCCTATTACCGCTGCCCGATGCTGTGCGGGCTGGTGCTGCGCGGCGCGGTGGCGGCGGCGCGCGGCATCGACTGGGTGCCCGGCGACCGCTACCGCATCGCGGTGGTCAGCTTCGACCCCGGCGAGGGCCCGGCGGAGGCGGTGCAGAAGCAGCGCGCGGTGCTCGCCGAGGGCGCCGGCGACGCGCGCTTCGCCGCGGCCGCGTGGCCGTTCCTGACCGGCGACGAGGCCGCCATCACCAGCCTGATGACCGCCATCGGCGAGCGCGTCCAGCGCGTGGAGGGCGGCGAGTACGCGCACCCGGCGGTGATGGTGGTGGTGGGCGGCGACGGCGTCGTGCGCCGCTACCTGAGCGGCATCGACCTGCCGCCGCGCGACCTCAAGCTGGCGCTGATGGAGGCCGGCGCGGGGCGCAGCGCGTCGCTGGCCGAGCGCGCGCTGCTGACCTGCTACCGCTACGATCCGTCGACCCACCGCTACGGCCTGTTCATCTCGTGGTTCCTGCGCATCGGGGGCGTGGCGGTGCTCGCGGCGAGCATCGCCCTGATCTGGCTCCTGGTGGCGGTGACGCGCCGGCGGGCGGCGTCATGAACGAGCTCATGCGCCGCCTGCTCGGGCTCCCCGAGCAGGCCTCGACGGTGGCGCGGTCGATCGACCACCTGCACTTCCTGGTCATCCTCGCGACCATGGCCGGGGCGGCGGCGGTCGGCCTGGCGGCGGTCGGCTTCGCGGTGCGCTACCGGCGCCGGCCGGGGGACGCCGCGGCGCCGCCCCGACCCGGGCGGCCCGGCCTGGAGTGGGTGGCGATGGGTGGCCTGCTGACGCTGTTCGTGTGGTGGTGGTGGCTGGGCTACCGACAGTACCTGACGCTGCAGGTCGCGCCGCCCGGGGCGATGACGGTCTACGTCTCCGCCAAGCAGTGGATGTGGAAGTTCGCCTACCCGGACGGGCGCCGGTCGCTGTCGCTGCTGGTGGTGCCCACCGGGCGGCCGGTGCAGCTGCTGATGAGCTCGCGCGACGTCATCCACGGCTTCTTCGTGCCCGACTTCCGCGTCAAGCACGACGTCATGCCGGGCGCCGTCTCCACGCTGTGGTTCGAGGTCGACCAGCCGGGCGTGCACGAGATCCTCTGCACGCAGTACTGCGGCACCTCGCACGCCAAGATGCGCGGCGCGGTGGTCGCGCTGTCGCCGGCGGACTTCGCGGCGTGGGGCCAGGGCGGCGACCCGGCGCCGCTGCGCCGCGCCAACGCGGACTTCGCGGCCGAGCGCGCGGCGATGTCCTGGGACGGGCCCGAGGACGACGGCGCGCGCCCGGACGGCGAGGCCGACCTGCCCACGCGCGGCCGCGCGCTGGCCGCGCGCTATGGCTGCCTGGCCTGCCACACCACCGACGGCCAGCGCCACATCGGGCCGTCCTGGCGCGGACTGTTCGCCAGCCGCGTGGACCTGGGCGGCGGGCGGACCACCGTCGCCGACGAGGCCTACCTGACGCGCTCGATGATGGAGCCGCAGGTCGAGGTCGTCGCCGGCTACGCGCCGCTGATGCCGTCCTACCAGGGGCTGCTCGATCCGTTCGACGCGGCCGCGATCGTCGAGTTCATCAAGACCCTGCAGCACGCGGACCCCGGACCGGCGGGCCCGCCGCTGCCCGCGGTGGTGCCGTCCGCCCCCGTTCCCGCCGTGCCCGCCCCCCTCCCCGCCCAGGCCGCTCCATGACCACCACCGCCGCAGGGCCGTCGCTACCTCGCCGCCGGCACCACCGTGCGCTCGTGGCTCACCACGCGCGACCACAAGCGCATCGGGCTGATGTTCCTGGGGGCGACCCTGCTGGCGATGCTGCTCGGCGGGGTGTTCGCGCTGCTCATCCGCATCGAGCACCTGACGCCGCACCACACCATCATGCGCGCCGAGACCTACAACCGCCTGTTCACCCTGCACGGGGTGGTGATGGTGTGGCTGTTCATGATCCCGGTGATCCCGTCCGGGCTGGGCAACTTCCTGCTGCCGCTGATGCTCGGCGCGCGCGACGTGGCCTTCCCGCGCCTCAACCTGCTGAGCTTCTACATCTACCTGGCCGGCGCAGCGCTGACGCTCGGCGCCATGCTGTGGGGCGGCGCGGACACGGGCTGGACCTTCTACACCCCCTACAGCGCGACTTCACCGTCGGCGGTGACGCCGGTAGTGCTGGGCGTGTTCGTGCTCGGCATCTCGTCGATCATGGGCGGCATCAACTTCATCGTGACCGTGCACGCGCTGCGCGCGCGCGGGCTCGGCTGGTTCGCCATGCCGCTGTTCGCCTGGTCGATCTACGCGACCAGCATCATCCAGGTGCTGGCCACCCCGGTGCTGGGCCTGTCGCTGGCTCTGGTGGCGCTGGACCACGCCGGCGGCTGGGGGATCTTCGACCCCGCGCGTGGCGGCGACCCGCTGCTCTACCAGCACCTGTTCTGGTTCTACTCGCACCCCGCGGTGTACATCATGATCCTGCCCGCGATGGGCGTGATCAGCGAGGTGGTGTGCACCTTCAGCCGCAAGGCCCCGTCGTCGTACAAGGCCATCGCCTTCTCATCGCTGGGCATCGCCCTGGTCGGCTTCCTGACCTGGGGGCACCACCTGTTCGTGGCCGGGCAGTCGGCCTACGCCGCGGGCGCCTTCGGCGTCGCTCTCCGAGCTCGTGGCGATCTTCTCGGCGATCAAGGTCTTCGCCTGGCTCGCCACCATGCACCGCGGCTCCATCAGCTTCGCCACGCCGCTGGCCTACGTCTTCATCTTCCTGTTCCTGTTCGTGTTCGGCGGCATGACCGGCGTGGCGCAGGCGACCATGTCGCTCGACGTGCACTGGCACGACACCTACTTCATCGTCGCGCACTTCCACTTCATCATGGTCGGCGGCACGCATGACCGGGCTGCTCGCCGGCCTGCACTACTGGCTGCCGAAGATCACCGGGCGCCTGTACCAGCGAGCGCTGGGGGCTGGTCGGCGCGGCGCTGGTCTTCCTCGGCTTCTTCATCACCTTCTTCCCGCAGTTCCTGCTCGGCAACGGCGGCATGCCGCGGCGCTACTACGATTACCCCGAGCGCTTCCAGACGCTCAACGTGGTCTCGACGGTCGGGTCGTGGCTGATCAGCCTGGGCGTCATGACCGCGGGGGCGACGCTGCTGCACGGGGCGCTGCGCGGCCGGCGCGCCGGCGACGATCCGTGGGGGTCGCTGAGCTTCGAGTGGCGCACCGCCTCGCCGCCGCCGCCGGGCAACTTCGCCACGCCGCTGGTGCCCGTGCCCGGTCCCTACGACTACCACCTGCGCGCGCCGGCGCCCGAGGCCGACCATGGCTGAGGCCCTCGCCGACCACTTCGCCGATCCCGCGCAGCAGCGCGCCGCCGGGCGCCTGGGCATGACGGTGTTCCTCGCCAGCGAGGCGATGCTGTTCGCCGGGATGTTCGGGCTCTACGCCGCCTACCGGCTGCGCTATCCCGCCGAGTTCGCGCACGGCGTCGCCGAGGGCGTGCTGTGGGCCGGCACCGCTGAACACCTGGGTGCTGCTGACCAGCAGCTGGTGCATCGCGATGGCGCTCGTCCGGCTGCGCCAGGGCGCGCTGCGCAGCGCGCGCCTGCTGGTGGCCGCGACCCTGCTGCTGGGCGTGGTCTTCCTGGTCATCAAGGGCGGCGAGTACGCGCACCACCTGCGCGCGGGGCTGGAGCCCGGTGGCGCGGGAGCGCCGGGCCACGGCGGGACCGCCTTCACGGCGCTCTACTACCTGATGACCGGCACGCACGCGCTGCACGTCGTCGCCGGCCTGGCGCTGATCGGCGCTGGCGTGGCGCGCGGCGGCGCGCGGTAGCCCGCACCGCCTGGAGATCGCCGCGCTCTACTGGCACTTCGTCGACCTGGTGTGGGTGTTCCTGTGGCCGCTGTTCTACCTGCTGAAACAGGGTGGCGCATGAGCGACGAACCGGCCTCCGCCCGCGCCTGCACGATCGCCTACGTGGTGCTGGTGGCGCTCGCCGCCGCCTCGTTCACCGCGGCCGTGGGCGGCCTGCGCACCGGGCAGGCGACGCTCGCGATCGCCATCGCCGCGACCAAGGCGCTGCTCATCGCCTGGGTGTTCATGGGCCTCGGGCGCGCGCCGGCGAGCATGCGGCTGGCGCTGCTGCTGGCCCTGGCGCTGACCGCGGTGCTGCTGCTGTTCGTCGGAGGGGACATGTGGGTGCGCAGTGCGCCGCCGGGGCGCGCTGAGGGCGATCGGTGACGTCGCTTGGCGAGGCGTCTCCCCTGGGGGGTCGAGCGCCAGCTCGACCATCGAGAGGCGTCTGGAGTTCATGCGGGTGCATGGTCGTGCGTGGTCGAGCTGGCGCTCGGCCCCCCCGGGGCGAACCCCAGGGCAATGCGCGGAGTCAGTGACCTGCGACTCACGAGGACTTCTCCTCGCGCGGCTTCTCGCGGATCGCCACCGGTGGTGCGTCCTGCCCCGGCGTGGGCTCGCCCTCGCTGCTGGTGATCAGGCGCGCGCTGCGGTTCCAGGTCAGGTAGTACCAGCTCCACTGCACGAGCACCAGGAGGCGGCTCTCGAAGCGCACCAGCTTCAGCAGGTGGATGAAGACCCAGGCCAGCCAGGCGAGGGTGCCGCTGAGGTGGAGCTTGCCGAACTGGGCGATGGCGAGGCGCTTGCCGATGGTGGCGAGGACGCCGTAGTCGCGGTAGCGGAACGGCGCCACGGTCCGCCCGGCGAGGCGGTCGTGCACCGCGCGCGCGACGTAGGTGCCCTGCTGCATCGCCACCGCGGCGATGCCGGGCAGGGGCCGACCGTCGGCGCCGGCCTGCGCCGCGAGGTCGCCGATGACGAAGATCGCCCCGTGCCCGGGGATGGTGCAGTCGGCCTCGACCGGGATGCGGCCCACCTTGTCGGCCACCACCCCCGTGGCCGCGGCGAGCAGCCGGCCCAGCGGCGAGGCCGCCACGCCGGCGGCCCACAGCACGCCGGCGCACGGCACGCGCTGCGGACCGTCCTTGCCGACCATGACCACGGCGTCCGGGTAGACCTCGGTGACGCGCGTATCGATCACCACCTCGACCCCGAGACCCTGCAGCGCCGCGGCGGCCTTGTCGGAGAGGTCCGGCGCGTAGCCCCCGGCCAGGATGCGCTTTTCGGCCTCGACGACGAGGATGCGCACGCGCGTCGGATCGATGCGGCGGAACTCGCCGACCACGGTGTGGCGCACGATCTCGGCGAGCGCTCCGGCCAGCTCGACCGCGGTCGGGCCGCCGCCGACGATGACGAAGGTCATCAGCGCGGTGCGGCGCGCGTCGTCGTGCTCGCGCTCGGCGCGCTCCAGGGCGCTGTAGATCAGCCGGCGCATGCGCGTCGCGTCCTCGACGGTCTTGAGGCCCGGGGCGTACGCCTCCCACTCGGGGTGCCCGAAGTAGTGGTGCCGCGAACCGGTGGCGACGACCAGGGTGTCGTAGGGGACGGCCTCGCCGTCGCGCAGGCGCACCGCGCGGGCCGCTGGATCGATGGTCTCCACCTCGCCGAGCATGACCTCGGTGTTGCGCTGCTTCTTGAGGATCGAGCGCAGCGGCGTGGCGATGTTCGACGGCGCCAGGCCGCCGGTGGCGACCTGGTACAGCAGCGGCTGGAAGAGGTGGAAGTTGCGGCGGTCGATCAGGGTCACGTTCACCGCCGCGCGCCGCAGGCCGAGCGCCACCTGCAGGCCGCCGAAACCGCCGCCGACGATCACCACGCGGTGCGGTACGGGAGCGGCGGGCTTGATGGGATCGGGCATGGTGGACTCGGTGCGGGGTGACGGGGGGCGGCCCTGCGGCTCGCGCAGCAAGGTCCATGCCGCGCACGCTGGACCGCCGCCGGGGTCGGAATGATCTTTGCAAGGCGGTGGTGACATGACGACGCGCACGCGACAACGCCCAGTGCAAACGCCGCCTCTTCCTTGGGGAAATCCGGCGCATACCGCGGTCGGCGCGCGATGAACCCGCCGCGTAGCGTGCGCGCGCCAGCACCGGCCTCGTGCAGTCTGCACGATCGCGGAATTCCCGCCATGCAGCGTGAACGCACCGGTTCCCCAGGGGAACCACATCTGTCAGCGACCGCTCAGGTCCACCAGTGGCGACCCGCCGAGCGGCGCGTTCCACCGCGGCACCGCCTGCTCGTGCTTTCCGTGCTGCTGGTCCTCGTCCTGCCGGGATGCGCCGTCGTCGGGCGCGATTACCACGCGCCGCAGCCCGACCTGCCGGCGGCCTTCCCCTCCGCTGGCGACGGCACGTCCCCGCGCACCGCGCACCCGTTGGCCGCATGGTGGACCTCGTTCGGCGACCGCCACCTCGATGACCTGGTGGAGCGCGGCCTGACCGCGAACCACGACCTGCGCCTGGCCCTGGCCCGCCTGGAGGAGGCCCGCGCCACGCTCGGCATCGCCGAGGCCGCGCTCGGGCCCAGCATCGACGCGCAGGCCGGCGTGACGCGCAGCGCGATGAGCCACTACGGGCCGATCCCGTTCTACGTGCCGCCGCTGACGCTGTGGCAGGCGGGCTTCGACGCGAGCTGGGAGATCGACCTGTGGGGCGCCGTGCGGCGCGGGCGCGAGGCGGCGCTCGGTGAACTGGCCGCTGAGAGCTGGAACGCGGTCGACGTCGCGGACACCGTGGTCGCCGAGATCGCGCGCGCCTACCTCGCCCTGCAGGCGGCGGCCCAGCGCGGGCGCCTGGCCGAGGAACTGGTGGCGGCGACGGGCGCGGCGCGCGCGCTGGCGGAGCGGCGCCAGCAGGACGGCCTGGGCACCGTGAGCGACGTCGCGGAAGCCGCCGGCGCCGAGGCGCGCGCCGCGGCGCAGCGCGCGCCGCTGGCCGCGCAGGCGGCGCGCCAGCGCTACCGGCTGGCGGTGCTGCTGGGCCTCGACCCGGGCGCGCTCGACGCCGAGCTGGCGGAGCCGCTGCCCCTGCCCGGCGTCCCGGTCGAGCTCGAGCACGGCGTGCCCGCGGACCTGCTGCGCCGCCGGCCCGACCTGCGCGCCGCCGAGCGCCGCCTGGCTTCCGCCACCGCGCAGGTCGGCGTCGCCGAGGCCGACCTGTTCCCCCGCCTGTCGCTGGACGGGTCCTTCGGCGTGCAGTCGACCAGCACCGGCACCCTGTTCAGCACGGGCGCGGCGGTGTGGAGCGTCGGTCCGGCCGTGCGCTGGCGCCTGCTCGACTGGGGCCGGGTGCGCAGCGGCATCCGCGCCGCGGACGCGCGCGTCGCCGAGGCGATGATCGCCTACGACGCCGCGCTGCGCCGCGCCGAAGAGGACGTCGCCACGCAGCTCGATGGCTTCGCCGCAGACCGCCGCCGCCACGAGGCGGTGCAGGCCGCGCTCGGGCAGGCGCTGGTCGCCGAGCGCGCAGCGCGCGACCTGCGCGCGCGCGGGCTGACCGGCGACCGCCAGGTCCTGGCCGCGGCGCAGGAACGCCTCGCCGCTGCGGACCTGGTCACCGGCGCCCGCCAGGCCCTGGCCGAGGACGCGGTCGCGCTCGCCAAGGCGCTTGGCGGTGGCTGGGATCCGGAGTCCGCGCCGGTGGCGCCACCTCCTCCCCCTCCGCCACCACCCCCGGCGGCGAGGCCACCCGCCGCCGATCTCGCCGCCGTGCGCGGGACGACACCATGAGCGAAGCCCCCGACCGCACGACCGGAACGCCGGCAGGCTGCGCAGCCGCCGCGACCGGCGGAAGCCCACGACGACCAGGGCGCGCCAGCGCCAGACCGCTGGACCGGCCCGGTACCGGCGCGCCGGCGGAAAAGCGCGCCGGAGGCGGGCGCAGATGGCAAAAAGCCACCGGAAAAGCCCGTGGATCCCGCCCGCGCGCGCCGCCGGCGCATCGGGCTCATCATCATCGCGGCCATCGTGCTGGTCGCCGCCGCGGCGTGGCTGGCCTGGTGGCTGGTGCACGGCCGCCACCACGTCAGCACCGATGACGCCTACGTCGGCGGCGATCTGGTCCAGGTGAACGCCCTGGTCGCGGGCACGGTGCTGGCCATCGACGCCGACGACACCGACCAGGTGGTGGCCGGGCAGAAGCTGGTCGAGCTCGACCCCACCGACCCGCAGCTGGGCATCGACGCAGCGGAGGCTGCGCTGGGCGCCGCGGTACGCGCGGTGCGTCAGATGCGCGCCGACGCGGAGCGCCTCGGCGCCCAGGTCGAGGTCGCGGCGATCGCGCTGGAGCGAGCGCGCGCCGACGTGCAGCGGCGCTCCGGCGGTCCGCGCGCCGGCACCATCTCGGACGAGGAGCTCGCGCACGCGCGCCTCGCCGAGCGCCAGGCCGCGGCCGAGCTCGCCGCCGCGCGCGCCGCGCTCGCCGGCCTCAGCGCGCAGGTCGACGGCACCACCATCGCGTCCCACCCGCAGGTACAGCAGGCGGCGGCGCGCCTGCGGG
The DNA here is from genome assembly GCA_963818245.1 of uncultured Planctomycetota bacterium. Classification (GTDB taxonomy): domain Bacteria; phylum Planctomycetota; class UBA11346; order UBA11346; family UBA11346; genus BOG-1363. The sequence goes on along the minus strand of CAWFSD010000024.1, from coordinate 18,025 downwards.
ACGCGCTGCTCACCGGGCAGCGCGGCACCATCGTCGCACCGCTCGCCGGCATGGTCGCCAGGCGCACCGCGCAGGTCGGCCAGCGCGTCCAGCCCGGCCAGCCGCTGCTGGCGGTGGTGCCGCTCGACCAGGTGTGGGTCGACGCCAACTTCAAGGAGAGCCAGCTGCGCGCGGTGCACCCGGGTCAGGAGGTGCGCCTGCGCGCCGACCTCTACGGCTCGCGCGTGGTCTACCACGGCCGCGTCGCCGGCCTGGCCGCCGGCACCGGTGCGGCCTTCGCCCTGCTGCCCGCGCAGAACGCGACCGGCAACTGGATCAAGATCGTCCAGCGCCTGCCGGTGCGCATCGTCCTCGACCCGGCCGAGGTCGCGCGCCACCCGCTGCGCATCGGCCTGTCGATGCAGGTGGACGTGGCCCTGGACGGCGTGACGCGCGCGGGGCCGGCCGCGCCAGCGTCGCCCGTGGCGGCGCTGCGCACCAGCGTGCCAGCCGGCCTGGCCGCCGAGGCTGAGCGCACCATCGCCGCGGTGATCGCGCGCAACCTCGGCGACGAGGCCGGGCCAGCCGCGCCGCCGCGCTAGGACGGCGCCCGTGGACCACCCCAGCTCCGCCCCCCTCAGCGGCGGCCGCCTCGCGCTGGCCACGGTGGCGCTGTCGCTGGCCAACTTCATGGAGGTGCTCGACATCAGCATCGCCAACGTCTCGATCCCGACCATCGCCGGCGACCTCGGCGTCAGCCCGACCGAAGGCACCTGGGTGATCACCTCGTACGCGGTCTCCAACGCCATCGCGGTGATGATCGCCGGCTGGCTGGCGCAGCGCTTCGGCCAGGTGCGCGTGTTCACCGCGGCCGTGGTGCTGTTCACGCTGTTCTCGCTGCTCTGCGGGCTGTCGTTCACCTTCCCCATGCTGCTGCTCTTCCGCGTCCTGCAGGGCGCGGTCGCCGGCCTGATGGTGCCGCTGTCGCAGGCCCTGATCATCAGCATCTACCCGCCGGCCAAGCGCGGCCTGGGCATGGGCGTCTGGGCGATGACCATCACCGTGGCGCCGATCATCGGCCCCATCCTGGGCGGGTGGATCACCGACAATTTCAGCTGGCCGTGGATCTTCTTCATCAACATCCCGTTCGGCGCCGTCGCCGCGCTGCTGACGTGGCGCATGCTCGCCGCGCGCGAGTCGCCGCGCCGCCAGGTGCCGATCGATGCCATCGGCCTCGGCCTGATCGTGGCCTGGGTGGGTGCGCTGCAGATCATGCTCGACAAGGGCAACGAGCTGGACTGGTTCGCCAGCCCCGCCATCTGCGCCCTGGCGCTGGTCGCCGGCATCGGCTGCGCGCTGTTCCTGGTCTGGGAGCTGGGCGATGCCCACCCCGTCGTCGAACTGCGCCTGTTCGCCATCCGCAACTTCACGGCCGCCACCGCGGCGCTGATGGTGGGCTTCGCCCTGTTCTTCGCCGGGTCGGTCATCCTGCTGCCGCTGTGGCTGCAGACCGGCGCGGGCTACACCGCGACCTGGGCCGGCCTGGCGATCGCGCCCGGCGGCGTCCTGGCGATGGCGCTGTCGCCGCTGGTCGGGCGCAGCCTCGGCAAGGTCGACCCGCGGCTGCTGGCGAGCGCCGCCTTCGCGGTGTTCGCCGCGGTCAGCTTCCTGCGCGCGCGCATGACCGGGGACGTGGACTTCTACCACCTGGCGATGCCGCAGATCCTGCAGGGCGTGGCCACCGCCTGCTTCTTCACGCCGTTGATGACCATGGCGGTATCAGACCTGGCGCCGCACCAGGTGGCGAACGGCTCCGGCCTGGTGAACTTCATCCGCCTGATCGCGACCAGCTTCGGCGCCTCGCTGGTCACCACGGTCTGGGACCACCGCCAGGCCATCCACCGCGGCGACCTGATCCGGCACGTCGCCGGCGGCGACCCGGCCTACGCGGCGTTCACCTGGCTGCTCGGCCAGGCGGGTCTCACCGATCCCGTGAAGCAGGCGGCCGCGGTCTCCGCCGAGATCGACCGCCAGGCGGCGATCAGCGGCGTGATCGACATCTACTGGGCGTCGGCGTGGGCCTTCCTGGCGGTCATCGGGTTGATCTGGGTGTGCCGGCGGCCGCGGGCGGCGGGGGCCGGCGTTCCGGGGCACTGAGAGGGGCGTCCGCGCCCTATTCGGCAGCCGACCGCGCGCCGCCGGGGACCTGGCTCTTGAGCAGGGCGGCGAGCCCCTCCTTGCTGAGGGTGAGCGAATCGCCCGCCGACGAGCGCTGACGGCCACCGCCGTCGGCACCACTGCCGGCGCTCGCCGTCGTGGAGGATTGCGTGGCGACGGGGCTGTCGGAGTAGTCCATGCGTAGCAGCCTTTGCATCCTGCGGTGGGCGACCCCCGGAGCATCGGCAGGAAGGCGCTGGGCTTGAGGGGTTTGCGGAACCTGAGGACCGGGCGGCCGGCCGCACTGGGGCCGCTGGCCGGCCCGCCCAGGCTGCCGGATCGCCATGATCGCGCGTGTGGCTTCCACGCGCGCGCCGCGAATCCTCCTCGGCACGTGCACCGGGGTGCGAAACCACCACCATCCTGAAGCCCCATGGCCAGTCCAACCAGCACTTCGACGAGCGGCCCCGGCAGCTTCGCCAGCGTCTGCGTCCTGCTCGCCGCACTCGGCGCCGCACCGGCCGCCGACACAGGTCAGCCGTCGCATGATGCGGTGCTGAACGCGCGCGTCGTGCTCCACTGGCTGCCGGGTGGGAAAGGTGCCTGGTACCGCCGGCAGTCTGCGCCGGGGCGCTCGGAATACGTCCTCATCGACGCCCTCAGCGGCAAGCGGCAGCCGCTCTTCGACCACGCGCGCCTCGCGACGCAGCTGCAGGCCGCGCTCGGCGGCGACATCGATGCGCGCAGCCTGCCGATCACCGCGCTCGACGTACTCGATCAGGGGGCGACCTTGTGGATCAAGGCGGGTGGGCGCTACTGGCAGGGCAGCATGCCCGAACCCACCCTGGCCGTGACCGGGCGCAAGCCCACCCTGGCCTGCGATGATGTCCCACGTCCATCACGCAGCGGGGGCGGCGCCTCGACCCTCACCCTCACCAACCGCGGCCGCGTGCCGTTCTCGCTCTTCTGGCTCGATTTCAACGGCGCACGCGTCCCCTTTGGCGCGGTCGCTCCGCAGCAGGAGCGGGAACTCCACACCTATGGCGGCCATGTGTGGCTAGCCGAGTGCAGAGGCCGGATCTGCGGGGTGGTGGAGGCGGGTGAAGACGACTGTTTCGCTGACATCTTCGCCGTCGATCCCCCGGAGAACGATCCCCCGCCTCCCGACCCGGACTGCGCCTCCCCCGACGGCAAGTGGCTGATCCTGCGGCGCGCCGGCAATCTCTGGCTGCGCCGGACCGACGTCGAGGGTGCGCAGGTCCGGGTGCTGACCGGCAAGGACGACGAGGTGCCACTGACCAGCGACGGCAGTCCCGCGGATGCGTACGGGCCACCGTACCGGTGGTCCCCGGACTCCACCCACCTGGTCGCGATGCGCGTCCTCGCCGGAGAGCGGCGCACCATCACCCTGCGCGAAGCCGCCCCCGCGGATGGCGTGCAGCCGAAGGAGCGTTCCATCACCTACCCCAAACCGGGGGACCGCATCGACACGGCCCGCCCCTGCCTGTTCGCGGTGGAGGGACTCCGCCAGGTCCGCATCGTCACCGCCCTGCTCGACGGGCCCTGGAGCATCGATCATTTGGCCTGGAACCCGGACGGGCAGGCCTTCACCATGCTCTACAACCAGCGCGGGCACGAGTTCATGCGCGTGGTCGAGATCGATCGCGCCGGCACGGCGCGGGCGGTGATCACCGAGAAGGCCGCCACCTTCATCGATTACGCCGGAAAGTCGTTCTACCACCCGCTGCCACGGCGCCGCGAGATCCTCTGGATGTCCGAGCGCGACGGCTGGAACCACCTCTACCGCTACGATGCGGTGACCGGCCAGGTGAAGAACCAGATCACGCGCGGCGCCTGGGCGGTCCGCTCCGTCGAGCGCGTCGACGAGACCGCCGGCCTGATCTGGTTCACCGCCGGCGGCCTGGTCCCAGGGGAAGACCCCTACCAGCGCCACCTGGCGCGCGTCGCCTTCGACGGCAGCGGCCTGACCGTGCTTACCGCCGGCGATGGCGATCACGTGGTGACGTGGTCGCCGGACCGGCGCTGGTTCGTGGACACCTGGTCGCGCGTCGACGCGCCGCCGCAGAGCGTGCTGCGCGATGGCGCGACCGGCAGACAGGTCATGCCCCTGGAACAGGCCGACATCACCGGCCTGCGCGCGCTCGGCTGGCAGAGCCCGGAGCGCTTCGCCGCCAAGGCGCGCGATGGCGTCACCGACGTGTACGGCGTGCTGTGGCGACCGCGCGGCTTCTCCGCGGACAAGCGCTACCCGGTGGTCGAGTGCATCTATGCCGGGCCCCAGGCCGCCTACGTGCCGAAGGCCTTCCAGGTCACCTACGGCCAGCAGGCCATCGCCGACCTCGGCTTCGTGGTCGGCATGGTCGACTGCATGGGCACCTCGTACCGCTCGAAGGCCTTCCACGACGTCTGCTGGAAGAACCTCGCCGACGCCGGCTTTCCCGATCGCATCCCGTGGTGGAAGGCCGCCGCGGCGACGCGCCCCTGGCTCGACCTGTCGCGCGTCGGCATCTATGGCGGCTCTGCGGGCGGGCAGAACGCGCTCGGCGCGCTGCTCTGGCACCCGGAGTTCTACCAGGTCGCGGTCGCCGACTGCGGCTGCCACGACAACCGCGTCGACAAGATGTGGTGGAACGAGCTGTGGATGGGCTGGCCGGTCGGCCCGCACTACGCCGCACAATCCAACGTGGTGAACGCCGCGCGCCTGCAGGGCCGGCTGATGCTGATCGTCGGCGAGATCGACGACAACGTCGACCCGGCGTGCACCTACCAGGTGGCGCACGCCCTCGAGCAGGCGGGCAAGGACTTCGAGCTGGTGGTCGTCCAGGGCGCCGGCCACGGGGCGGCGGAAACGCCCTTCGGAAGCCGGAAGCGGGCGGATTTCCTGGTCAGGGAACTGCTGGGGTCGAAGCGCTAGGAAGCCCTATTTCTTCTTCCCGTTACGCGTGATCACCAGCGAACTGGCGGCTCCGTCCTTGACCGTGTACTTGAGCTTGTCGCCGACCTTGAGGTCGCTGAGCGACGATGGCTGCTTGTCGATGCTGATGAAGGTCCCCGCCGGCACGTTGGCGGTCACGTCGCCGCTCTTGGCATCCTTGATGGTGATGGTCATCTTCGCGGTATCGATGGCCGTGATCTCGCCCGTGGCCGACTTGGGCTTGGCATCAGCCGCCCAGGCCTGCCCGAACAACGCGATGCAGGCGAGCAGGAGGAACGGGATGAACTGGCGGATGGCGGGCATCGGTGGTTCCAGGATCAGGGGTGCGGGGGAGGGAGGGAGCCGAAAACCTATGATCGCCACGCACCCCGCCTCACGACCGCACGGCCAACCCCCACCCCCAGCGTGTCACACCACGCAAGCGATGCATCACCTGGAACAGCCGGAAAACCGACGCTCCGACACCCCACCGGAACCAGACCTTCAAGGGCACATGCATGCGCCTGGCGCCTTCATCCAATCGGCGAAATCTTCGGATTCTCCTCGCGGGAGAGTCCGCAGATTTCGCAGATGACGCCGATGGAGAGCGCCTTTGAATCGTGGTAACGTCCAGGGTCTAGGATCTAGGGTCTAGGGTCTAGGGTCTAGGGTCTAGGGTCTACGGTCTACGGTCTACGGTCTACGGTCTACGGTCTACGGTCTAGGGTCTAGGGTCTAGGGTCTAAGGGTCTAGGGTCTAGGATCCAGGGTCTACCGTCCAGCGCCTCCCTCCTACCCCCGCCACGCCAACGCCAGGTCCATGACGTTGGTATTGGTCGGGCCCGTCACGACGAGATCGCCCCCGGCTTGCAAGGCCGGGTACGCGTCATGGCGCTGGAGGAAGCGTTCCGGGTCGAGACCGCGAGCCGCGATGCGCGCCCAGCTGCCGCCATCGACCAGGCCGCCCGCCGCGTCGGTCGGACCGTCGTTGCCGTCGGTGCCGCAGGCGAGCACGGTCACCGGCGCCCCGCTGCGTGCCAGCCAGCGCGCGGCGGCGAGCGCGAACTCCTGGTTGCGGCCACCGCGGCCGGGGTCGTCGCCCAGGGTCACCGTGGTCTCGCCGCCAGCGGCGAGCAGCGTGCCGGGCGGCGCCGCCGCTGCCTGGGCGGCGAAGCGCTCCGCCGCCTGCCACGCCTCGCCTGCGAGCGGCGCGGCGATGGCGTCGGCGCCGACCGCGTCGAGCGCGAGCCGGTTGGAGGCGATGATGACGTTGTGCACGCGCGCGAAGAGCGCGTCATCGGCCTTCGGCGTCCAGGGCTGGTCACCGGCCAGCGCCGCGAGCACGGCGGGCGGGATGCGGGCGGGGTCGAGGTGGCGCAGCAGCAACGCGCGCGCGTCGGCGTCGGTCGAGGGGTCCGGCGCGGTCGGCCCGCTGCCGATCACCGCCAGGTCGTCGCCCGGCACGTCGGAGATGGCCAGGGTCAGCACCCGCGCCGGCGCGCAGGCCAGCGCCAGGCGCCCGCCTTTCAGGCGCGAGAGGTGCTTGCGCACGGTGTTCAGCACCTGGATGTCGGCGCCGCTGGCGAGCAGCTGGCGCGTCACCGCCTGCTTGTCGGCGAGGGTCAGCGGCGCGCGCGGCGCCGGCAGCAGCGCCGAGGCGCCGCCCGACAGGCAGCAGATCACCAAATCATCCGGGCCCAGGCCGCGCACCGCCGCCTCGATGGCCGCGGCGCCGGCGACGCCATCGGCGTCCGGCACGGGATGCCCCGCCTCCCGCAGGTCCAGGCGCGCCAGCGGCGCCCCATGGCCGTGCTTGACCACGATCACGCCACGCGCGATGCGCGCACCGAGCAGCGCCTCGACCGCTTGCGCCATCGGTGCCGAAGCCTTGCCCGCGCCGATCACCACCACCTGCCCGCGCACCGCGTGCCGCCACGCACCGCAGCGCAGCTCGCGCCCATCCCAGGCGAGGTGCGCACGCACCGCCGCCGCCGGCTCGACCGCGGCCAGCGCGGCGCGGAAGCGCTGCATGAGGTGGTCGCGCGGGATCATGCCGGGACTCCAGGGCCGGGATCCTGCCTGGCCCGGAAGCCCTGGCCAGTGTCCAAACCGCGACTGGGGATTTTCACCGCCCAGACGCCAAGGCGCCACGTTTGAAGAACCGGCTCTCCGGCGCCGAGGGTGGGCTGGCTCCCCTCCTCCTTCCCCCTCCGTCCTCTCCGTGCCTCCATGTCGACCCCTCTCCGGGAGATCCCGGAAGAAAACGACATGGAGAAACACAGGGGGACGGAGAGAGGAGATTCCAACCGATTGCAAGCCTATGTTCCATGTTTTCGGTGACCATTCCCGAGAACCCCACCTTCTGGGCCGTCCACTTGGCGCCTTGGCGTCTTGGCGTCTTGGCGTCTTGGCGGTAAAAATCCCCGGACGCGGCGTCAAACCACCGCGGGCTGCCGCTTCGCGCTCTCGACCAGCGCGTGGATCGGCCGCAGCAGGTCGATCTCCCACTCCGGCCGGCGCGGGCAGCTGGCGTGCACGTGCGCGTCGGCCATGCGCCCGGCCAGCATCAGGTAGATCGCGGCGCTGTGCTTGTAGGCCGGCACCGGGTCGCGGAAGCCGACCATGCCCAGCCACTGCAGCGCGTCGTTGAGCTGGTAGAAGCGCGCATCCCCGTCCCGCCACCAGCGGTCGCGCAGGGCGAAGGCCTCGGGGTCGTAGGTCGACAGGCCGAGCAGGTAGTCCGAACCGTACTGCACCAGGTCGATGGCCAGGTCGTTGCCGGTCAGCACCAGCCAGTCCGGGCGCGCGCGGTCGCGCAGCGCCAGGCGCTGCAGCTCGAGCCGGCGGTCGAGCGACGAGTGCTTGGCGCCCTTCAGCTGCGGGATGTCCAGCAGGCGCGCATAGGTGTCGAGGTCGTAGATCGCGCCGAAGGGCGCGAACATCCGCCCGAGCTCGAACGCGAAGGCGCGCGGCGCCGGAGCGGTGATCGCCTGGTAGGCCGCAGCCAGCTCCGCCCCGCCGAGCGCGGTCAGCCACGGGCTCTGGAAGATGATCGGCGCGGCGCCGTGGTCGAGGATGTCGCGCACCGCCGCCTGGTAGTTGGCGAGCGCGTCGCCCAAGCCGCCGAAGGCGGCCGCGCCCGCGATCAGCGGTGCGGCCGGTCCGAGCTGGCGGCGCGCGAAGGCCAGCACCTCGCGGCGCTGCGCCGGCGTCAACTGCGGACCGAAGCCGGTGTCCATGTTGAGCGCCGGCTCGAGGCCGCTGGCCGCGGTCAGCGCCAGGTGGCGCCCGAAGTCCTCCCAGTTGATGCGGCCATCCGCGTGGAAGGGCAGCAGCACCGCCGTGGAGCCGTAGATGGCGCGCCGCGGGCGGATGCGCGCGGTGAACGCGTCGGTGGTCTGCAGCGCGGTGACGGGGGCATGAGTGTTCATGAGGGCCTCATAGGCACGATAGGACCGCCAAGACGCCAAGGGCGCCAAGGTGGCGGCAACCGGGCTGGTGGATGTCCGATCACGTTCTCAGCCGGCGACAGCCTGCAACTGTTGGCGAAGCCGGAGATTTCCGGGCCGTCACCTTGGCGTCTTGGCGTCTTGGCGGTTCTATCATGAGCGACCGCCATACTCAGACGTGATCCCGGTACGCGGCGATGATCCGCTGGAGCCACGCGCTCTGGTCTCCCGCCCAGTGGCGGGTCGAGAAGACCTCGACCTCGATGTCGCCGCTGAAGCCGGCGGCCTCGATGCTGGCGCGGATGGCGGGCAGGTCGATGCAGCCTTCGCCCATCAGGCCGCGGTCGTTCAGCACGTCCTCCTGCCGCACCTTCCAGTCGCAGACGTGGAACGCGTGCAGCAGGCCGAGCCGGCCGGCGCGCGCCAGCTCCTCGTCGAGGGCGTCGTCCCACCACACGTGGTAGACGTCGACGGCGATACCGACGTCGGCGCGGCCCGCCGCGTTCACCTGCTCGCAGATGCGCCGCGCCTGCGCCAGGGTCGTGACCGCCGAGCGATCGGCGGCGTACTGCGGGTGCAGGGGCTCGATCGCCAGGCGCACGCCGGCGGCGCGCGCGTGCGGCAGCACCGCCGCGATGCCGTCCGCGATGTGGCGGCGCGCCTCGGCGAGCGCCAGGCCGGGCACCGCGCCGCACACCAGCACCACGTGCGGCGCGCCGATCGCGGCGGCCTGGTCGATGGCGGCGCGGTTGTCGTCGATCGCGCGCTGGCGGCCCGCCGCGTCGGTGGCGGGGAAGAAGCCGCCGCGGCACAGGCTGGTCACGCGCAGGCCCGACGCCTTCAGCGCGGCCGCGCCGGCCGCGTCGAGGTGCTGCCGCCACACGCTGATCGCCGGCACCCCGGCGCGCTCGTAGGCGGCGACCGCCTGCGCCAGCGACCACGGCTTCGTGGTCATGGTGTGCACGCACAGCCGGCGCGGATCGGGCGCAGCGCGCGTCACAGCGGCTCCAGGTCGACCCAGCGGCGCTCGCGCCACGAGCGCAGGCCGGCCTCGGCGAGCTGCACGCCCTTGGCGCCCTCGCGCAGCGTCCAGCGGAAGGGCTCGTCCAGCGCGACGTGGCGCAGGAACAGCTCCCACTGGATCTTGAAGGCGTTGTCGTAGGTGGTGGCGTCGGGCACCTCGGTCCAGCGGTCGAAGTGGTTCAGCGGGCTGTCGATGTCGGGGTTCCACACCGGGCGCGGCGTGGCCGCGGCGTGCTGCGCCCAGCACTTGCGCAGTCCGGCCACCGCCGTGCCGTGCGTGCCGTCGACCTGCACGGTGAGCAGGTCGTCGCGGCGCACGCGCACGTCCCACGAACTGTTGAACTGGCAGACCACGCCGTTGTCGAGCTGGAAGGTCGCGTAGGCGCTGTCGTCGGCGGTGCAGGCGTAGGGCTCGCCGTCCTCGCCGATGCGCTCGGGCAGGTGGGTGGCGCCCAGGCAGCTGACCCCGGTGACGTTGCCGAACAGGTTGTCGATCACGTAGCGCCAGTGGCAGAGCATGTCGATGATGATGCCGCCGCCGTCCTCCTTGCGGTAGTTCCAGCTCGGCCGCTGCGCGGGCTGGTCGCCGACGTGGCCGGTGAACACCCAATAGCCGAACTCGCCGCGCACCGACAGGATGCGCCCGAAGAAGCCCTGCTCCTTCAGCATCTGCAGCTTGCGCAGGCCGGGCAGCCAGAGCTTGTCCTGGACCACGCCGTTCTTCACGCCCGCCCGCTCGCAGACGGTGGCCAGGCGCAGCGCCTCGGCGGTGGTGACCGCGGTGGGCTTCTCGCAGTAGATGGCCTTGCCGGCGGCCGCCGCGCGCTCGACGAAGCCGGCGCGCTGCAGGGTGCCGCTGGAATCGAAGAACACCTGGTAGCGCGGGTCGGCCAGCACCTTGTCCAGGTCGGTGCTGTAGGCCAGCTCTCGCCCGGCCGGGGCGTGGCGCGCGCACAGCGCCTGCAGCTTGGCCGCGCTGCGCCCGGTCAGGATCGGATCCGGCATCAGGGTCAGGTCGTCGCTGACCCTGATCCCCCCCTGCTGCATGATCGCCAGGACCGAGCGCACCAGGTGCTGGTTGGTGCCCATGCGCCCGGTGACGCCGTTGAGGATGATGCCGATGGGACGGATGGTCATGGGCGGTCCGCGGGGGGTGGTCGCGCCCAGGTTAATCATATATGATATATTTCAAGGAGGACCTCGGAAGGTCTCCAGGTACCCCCGGGAGGGTCGAGCGCCAGGTCGACCATCGCTCCGCGGTCGTGGGCGCGCCGGGGTGACCCACCGTGCTTCGAGCATCACGGGACTCTCGATGGTCGAGCTGGCGCTCGACCCTCCCGGCGACGGCGCGCGCGTCCACGTGCGCCCCGTCAAACGGTCCGACCCCCGGGAGGGTCGAGCTTTTCCGGGGGTGATTTCCCGATCGAGGCTGAGCTAACAGCAGAAAACTCGCGCTTGTGGCACAACGAGTTGCGAGCTGTTAGAGGGCAGCGCCAGCTCGACCATCGCTCCGCGGTCGTGGGCGCGCCGGGATGACCCACCGTGCTTCGAGCATCACGGGACTCTCGATGGTCGAGCTGGCGCTCGACCCTCCCGGCGACGGCGCGCGCGTCCACGTGCGCCCCGTCAAGCGGTCCGTCCCCCGGGAGGGTCGAGCGCCAGCTCGACCATCGCTCCGCGGTCGCGGCGCGCCGGGATGACCCACCGTGCGTTCGACCATCACGGGACTCTCGATGGTCGAGCTGGCGCTCGACCCTCCCGGCGACGGCGCGCGCGTCGACAGTGTCCGCCCCGTCCAGCTGTCCGCCCCCGGGAGGGTCGAGCGCCAGCTCGACCATCGCTCCGCACTCGCGGCGCGCAGGGATGACCCACCGTGCGTTCCACCATCACGGGACTCTCGATGGTCGAGCTGGCGCTCGACCCTCCCGGCGACGGCGCGCGCGTCCACGTGCGCCCCGTCCACCGGGCCGACCCCGGGAGGGTCGAGCGCCAGCTCGACCATCGCTCCGCGGTCGTGGGCGCGCCGGGGCGACCCACCGTGCTTCGACCATCACGGGACTCTCGATGGTCGAGCTGGCGCTCGACCCTCCCGGCGACGGCGCGCGCGTCCACGTGCGCCCCGTCAAGCGGTCCGACCCCCGGGAGGGTCGAGCGCCAGCTCGACCGTGCTCCGCGGTCGTGGGCGCGCCGGGGTGCCCTACTGCCCCTCGATCGCCATGAACTTGACGCGGATCACCCCCTTGCCGGGCAGGGTCCCGCCGCCGGACCCACCGCCGCCGAAACCGCCGCGGCGTCCGCCACCGCCGTTGCCGAAGGCGCCGGCCGCCGGCTTGATGCTCAGATCGGTGGCCGCCATCAGCGCCAGCGGCTGCGCCTTGTCGACGTCGCCGAGCCGGCGCGGCAGCTCCGCGCCCAGCGCCATCACCAGCTCGCCGGCCTGGAACGCGCCGACCGCTTTCTGCGCGTCGCCCCGCCAGGTGACCGGATCGTCCATGCCCATCGCCAGCACGCTCCAGGTGTCGGCGGGCTGCGGCAGGATGCGGTAGGGACCGGCGGGGTGCGCGGTGGGCGGCACCTCGTTGCGCGCCTTGCCGACCGCCACCTCGACGATCGGCGAGCGCACGCGCTCCCACTGCGCGGCGGTCAGGTTGTTCCAGTCGGTGATGCCGTCCATCAGGATGGTGCCCAGGATGTCGGCGATGCGCTTGTCGGCCGCGCTCTTGCTCATGCCGTCGAGGGTGGTGATCGCCTGCCGGTACCACTGCAGCGCGTGCGCGAGCAGCGCGTCCTTGCTCTCGCCGGTCTTGCCGTCCCCGGCCTTGCGCGCCTGCTCGTACCAGCCGTCGGCGATCTCGGCCTGGCGCGGGCCGCCCTCGGGGCTGCTCAACTCCATGGTCGCGAGCTTCCTGAGCGCGGCGTCGCCGCCGTGCTGCAGCAGGGAGCGTTGTTACCCGCATGTCGCCGCCATCAGGGAAGCGGCGTCCATAAACAAAGTCGATGTGGGAGCTCCCGTCGCCAGCATCACCAGCCGGTCGAAGCCCAGCGCCACACCGCTGGCTGGCGGCATCTGGCCGAGCGCCGCCAGCAAATCCTCGTCCAGCGGATAGCGCTGGCCATAGATGTGCTCCTTCTTTGCCATCTCGCTCTCGAAGCGGGCCCGCTGCTGCGACCGGATCGGTCAATTCGCCAAAGCCATTGGCCAGCTCGACGCCGCAGGCATACAGCTCGAAGCGTTCGGCCACGCGCGGCATCGTGCGGGCTAACCGCGCCAGCGCCGCCTCGCAGACCGGATATTCATAAAGGATGCAGGGCCGCTCCAGTCCCAGCCGCGGCTCGATCCGCAAGGTCAGTATCTTGGCGAACATGTCGGACCAGTCGTCATCGTCCGCCACATCAATGCCGCCGCGCCGCGCCCGGCGCGCAACGCATCGCGCATCGCCTCGCCCGATCGCCGACAACGTGGCCAGCAGATCGATGCCGGCCAGATGGGTGAAAGCCTCCGCCACCGTCAGCCGGTCGGCGGCGGCGCGCGGATCGCATTCGCGCCTCGCGATAGCGCAAGCGTTCCGCGCCGCGCCACGTCGGCCGCCAGCCGCAACAGCGCCATCGCGTCCTCGATCACCGCCTCGTAAGTGCTCTCGCGCCCGGTACCATTCCAGCATGGTAAATTCCGGCGCATGCAGCCGGCCGCGTTCCCGGTTGCGGAACACGCGCGCGAAATCGAAAATCTTCTGCCTCGCCCGCCGCCAGCAGCTTCTTGGCGGCGAACTCCGGCGAGGTGTGCAGGTAAAGCGTCTGCGCCACGCATCCGGCCCGATCAGCCTGGGTCTCGAAGGCGTGCAGATGGGTCTCGTTGCCGGGCGACGTGACCAGCGCGCCGGCACTCGACCTCGGTGAATCCCTGGCCCTCGAACCAGGCCCGCAAAGCGCGCCTTTATCCGGCCCCGCGCCAGCAGCAGCGGGCCGGCGATCGGCATGGTTCTGCGGCTTCCACCAGGGCATTTGCGGTCTCTTACCCTCCTGCTATAGACCCCCGCAAATTCCGCCGATTTGAAGAGGTTTCCCGTGGTTTCGGTTATCGCCAGCTCTGTGCGCAAAGGCAATGTCATCGAGAAGGAGGGCAAGCTCTATCTCGTCATCACGGCCGAGAATATCCATCCCGGCAAGGGCACGCCCGTCACCCATCTGGAAATGCGCCGCATCAGCGACGGGGTGAAGACCGTGGAGCGCCTGCGCACCACCGACAGCATCGAGAAGGCCTTCGTCGAGCACCAGAACTTCCAGTTCCTGTACCAGGACGGCGAACAGTATGTGTTCATGAACCCGCAGACCTTCGACCAGCTGCATGTCGGCGGCGATGTGGTGGGCGATTAGCGCCCTACCTGACCGAGAACATGGACGTGCAGCTGCAGCTGTTCGAAGGCAACGCCATCTCGCATCGAAATTCCCCAGCGCGCCACCTTCGAGATCACCGAGACCGAACCGGTGATGAAGGGCCAGACCGCCTCGGGCTCGTTCAAGCCCGCCATGCTGTCCAACGGCGTGCGCACCATGGTGCCCACCCACATCACCGTCGGCACCCGCATCGTGGTGATGACCGAAGACGGCTCTTACGTCGAACGCGCCAAGGACTGAGTCGCCCGCTTCTCGAAACGACAAGGCTGGCATAGCTCCGACGCGCTGCCCGCCTTTTCTTTTTTGGCCAGACTTCCGCGTCTGCAGGGTGCGTCATGCCCAGGAAGATCGATGTCGCGGCCTGCCGCTGGTGCGAGGCACCTTTATCCCCCGCCCTATGACGAGCCTTGCCGGGCGCGCGAGCGGCGGCAGCTGGGCGATGCGGCGGGCCTGACCCAGTTCGGCGTCAACCTGCTGCGCCTGCCGCCCGGCGCCTGGTCCAGCCAGCGCCACTGGCACAGCAAGCGAGGACGAGTTCGTCTATGTCCTGGCCGGCGAGGTCGTGCTGGTGACCGATGCCGGCGAGGAGGTGCTGAAGGCCGGCGATTGCGCCGGCTTCAAGGCTGGCGAGGAGGACGGCCATCATCTGCAGAACCGTCGGCAAGCCGACGCGCTGCTGCTGGAAATCGGCACGCGCATCGCTCCAATGACGCGCGGGGAATATCCCGATATCGATCTGGCGTTCGAATGGGCGTAACCCCGGCCATGTACACGCGCACAGACGGGACGCCGTATACCGACATCCGGCGGCGCGGATATTGAGGATGACTCTTGACGCTGTCGCTAGCGACCGCTACGCGGCTTCGCCGCTCCCAGTCGTTACGGAAATTGATCTCGACCAGCACGCCTTCCGGATCGGGGACGAAAAGCTGCTTCAGCCGCCCGCCGGGCACGACGCGTTCCTTGAAGGTGATGCCGGTGTCTTTCAGCCGGGCGCGCATGCCCTCGAAATCATCGCCATGGAAAGCCACATGGTCGAAAGCCCCGGTGCCGTCCTCGGCCACAGGCGTGGCGCTCTTCCCGGCCCCAGGCGCCGGCCTTGTCGCTGGCTTCCACCAGATGGACCACGGGAATGCCGCCCAGATAGAGCCAATAGCCCCGGAAGGGAAAATCGGGCCGCTCGCCTTCGGTCAAGCCCATCAGCTCGACATAGAAGTCGCGGGTGCGCCGGAGCTGCGCGCAACGGATGGTGACATGCTCCAGCGCCTGAACGCCCATTTTTCCATTCCTTTACCCGGCCCGCCATGCCGGCAAGTGGACGGCACCTTAACGATGCCCCGGCACCATGATAGCGTCCCGCACCCATTTTAAGGACGACCCCGATGAAAAAGCAGCTTGTGATTGGCCTCGATGGCCGCCCTTGCGCCACCCCCGCCTTTGCCGCCCTCAAGCCCGGCGACATGGCGCCCGATTTCTCCGCCGCCGGCAGCCTTGGCGGCAAGGACTTCAACCTTCCACCTGAAGGACGCGCTGAAGAAGGGCCCGGTGGTCGTCTATTTCTATCCCTCCGCCTATACCGGCGGCTGCGACCTGGAAGCCCATACCTTCGCCGAACAGTCCGACAAGTTCGCCGCCGCCGGCGCCACCATCATCGGCGTGTCGGCCGACGATCTGGGCCGGCTGAAGCAGTTCTCGGCCGATCCCACAATTCTGCGCCGGCAAGTTCCCCATCGCCTCGGACGCCGACACCAAGATCGCCCAGTCCTATAACCTGAATGTCACCCCGCCCGCGCGCCGGCGCCAAGGACGTGAACCAGGTCGAGATCAACCACGCCTTCATCGAGCGCGTGACCTATGTGATCGGCAAGGACGGCAAGATCCTCGCCACCCTGTCCTCCAAGGACGACAAGCTTTCGCCCGACCAGCATGTCGACAAGTCGCTGGCCATCGTGACGGCGCAAATAGGCATAGCTCTCAGACTGCATGAAAAAGACGGGCCCGGCCGCGCCGGGCCCTTTTTTTTGTCACGCAATGCGCAACAGAACGAAACAAGGCCTGTGATGCCGCGATGCAGCACATAGATAATATCTAGCATAAATCAATGACTTAATGTGGCACGAAATGCCACGTTAACGTGGCGGAGATTACGTCTTTGTGACAATGCCAAGACTTGCTCTATTGCGGCCGGTCCGATGCTGTCGGAGGGGCTATCCGCACCAAGGGCCAAAAGCCGGAAAACCGGCGTAACGAATAAATGGGTCGGGTTGCGGGTGTCGAAGGTTCTTTCCATCGCTGGCATGTTTGCGGCTGCGCTGTTCGCGGCGGCGCCCGCCCATGCGTCCGTGGAAAGCCAGCTCCAGGACCTGGGCAAGGGCGTCGGCGACATCAGCCATGACGTGGTTTCATTTTTCGGCTTTGGCCCCAACCAGGCCGATAACCCTACCGATCCCCAGCCGGTAGCGCGCCCGAACTGAAGGCCCGGCCATCGAGCCGGTGGCGGTTGTCACCGAAGCCGCCCCGCCGGCCATGCCGGAGATGGCGCGCGAAAAGCCGACGGTGGAGCGCCGCTGCACCGGCTGTTCTGCGTGGAATATGCCCGCATGCGTTCGGGCCTGGCCGTGTTCGGCGATGCCAAGCATTGGTGGGAGCGCGCCAAGAATCTCTATGCCCGCCTGCCCCATCCGGTCGAGGAAGCGGTGATGGTGTTTTCCGGCTCCAAGCGGCTGAGCCGCGGCCATGTCGCGGTGGTGACCGATATCGTCAGCCCGCGCCAGATCATCGTCGACCAGGCCAACTGGCAGAATAAAGGCGAAATCGACCACGCCACCCCGGTGCTGGATGTCAGCGCCGCCAATGACTGGAGCCTGGTGCGGGTCTGGGACATCCGCTCGGGCGCCTTCGGCAGCCATGTCTATGCCATCAGCGGCTTCATCGCCAAAGGCTTGACCACCGCCTCGCGCGACTGATCGGCCACTTTGGCCTATAATCCGGGCATGACTGGCGCCCGCCGTCTCGATCATCACCCCGACCTTCAATCGCCATGCGCTGCTGCAGCGCGCAATACGACATTGTGTGCGCCCAGAGCTGCCAGGATTTCGAATGGCTGATCCTGGATGACGGGCCCGCAGCCCTCGCCTATTTCGCAGCAGCTTTCGGATCCGCGCATCCGCTACACCCATCTGGCCGAGGCGACCGATGCTGGTTTCGGCCAAGCGCAACTGGCTGTGCGAGCGGGCAGCTCGCGCCGGTGATCGCCCAGTTCGACGATGACGATTATTACGCGCCGGATTATCTGGACACGATGCTGGCGCGGCTGGATGCAGCGGCGCCGACATCACCAAACTGTCGGCCTGGTTCGTCTATTCGGCGCAGTTGAAGCGGCTGGGCTATTGGGACACGGCCAATACGCTGGGGCTGCATTTCACCTTCGGGCCGGAGCCGGTGCTGAACGCCTTTTTCAACCAGACGCCGCCGGACAATATGAAGAACAACTATGCCGGCTATGGCTTCAGCTATGTCTTCAGGAAATCCATGTGGGAGACGGCGCCCTTCCCGCATGTGAAATATGCCTCGGACTTCGGCTTTGTCTCGGCCGCCCTGGCCAAGGGCTGCCGGCTGGACCATTTCGCCGATACCGAGGGCCTGTGCCTGCATGTGCTGCGGAAGGACAATATGTCCAAGAGCTTTCCGCAGTATCTGCTGCCGGATTTCATGCTGGAAAAGCTGTTTCCGGCGGATCTGTCCGCGCTGCTGGACCGCTAGTTCACGGTAAAACAACCACTCCCCACGATTCCTCTCGCGGAGACTTTTGATTGTCTATTGCAGGGGTGAAGCCCCGGGAGAACAAAGCCTGGTGCGATGTCCCGACCTCGCCCGCAAAACAAAAAGCCCCGCCGGATTTCTCCGGCGGGGCTTTTCTTGAATTGTGTTGGCGGGTTTCTGTGTCTTTCAGTCCTTGGCAGACCTGGCAGCGTTCTACTCTCCCGCGGCTTGAGCCGCAGTACCATGGACGCAGAAGGCTTTGACGGCCGAGTTCGGAATGGGATCGGGTAGAATTCCTTCGCTATGACCACCAGGTCGGCAAAGG
>CAWFSD010000023.1:0-101470 GCA_963818245.1 uncultured Planctomycetota bacterium | reverse complement strand
GTGGCGCGCGAGCAGGAGATGGTGGCGATGGTCGCCGAGAACCGCGCCAAGGTGGTGCTGGCCGAGGCCGAGATCCCGCTCGCCATCGCCGAGGCCTTCCGCAGCGGCCGCCTGGGCGTGATGGACTACTACAACCTCAAGAACGTCCAGGCCGACACCGAGATGCGCACCTCGATCGCCAACCCCGACAACAACCCGAACAAGGCCTGAGCGCGGACGCGCACGGCGCCTGGGCGGCGGAAAGGACACGGCATGGGCTTCCTCGAAGACCTCATCGTCATCGTCAAGGAGTCGGTCGACGAGGCCAAGACCAAGCAGGCGCAGCCGCAGCAGCGGCCCGTCGCGCCGGTGCCAGCGCCGGCGCGCGTCCCCGCGCCGCAAGCGGTGCGGGAGCGCCAGGGGCGCGCGCAGCCGTTGACGCAGCGCGTGGTGGTCGAGCCGCCGACGCCGCGGCGTCCGGCGCCGGCGGCGGCACCCAAGACGGTGGCGCCGCCGCAGCCGGCGCGCAGCGCGGAACGCATCGCGCGCCTGCTGCGCCAGCCGCGCACGGTGCGGGAGCTGGTGGTGCTGAAGGAGATCCTGGATAAGCCTTTGGCGCTGCGGCGCGGTAGGAGATAGGCGCGAGGCGCGAGGCGCGAGGCGCGAGGCGCGAGGCACGAGGCACGAGGCACGAGGCGCAGCCTAGAAGGAATTGGGACTGTCGTTGACGAACAGGTGATTGTCCTGTTCGGGTGCAATGCGGCCCAGTGGGCCGCCCTCATCCAGGTCCGACCGCCAGACGCGCGCGCACGCGGTCCACTTCGTGCTCGGTGGCCTCGTGCCTCGCACCTCCCCCCGCGCCCCCTGGAGCGTCGCCGCGATCGGGGCACCGCGGTACTCACCGGCCACTGGCGGCCAGCGCGTCGTGCAGCGCCTCCGCCGCGGTGAGCATCGCCGGGCCGGGGTCGCCGAGCACCGCGGCGGGGACCTCGACGATGCCGGCGGGGTCGCGCAGGGCGCGCAGGCCGGCGAGGGCGGGCAGGCGGCGCAGGCGCGCGGCGTTTCCTGTGGCGGTGACGAGCAGGTCCGGGTCCAGGGCGATGATCTCCTCGACCGCGTACTGCGGCCACTTGCGGTAGCGCGCGGCGGCGGCGTCGGCGAGGCCGGCGGCCAGCAGCACGTCGTGGTAGCTGGTGCCGACGGTGCCGCCGTAGAGGTAGTCGCCGACCACGTCGAGCAGGAGCGCGCGCCGGCGCGGCCGCTCCGGCGGCAGGTCGGCCGAGACCGCGCGCAGGCGCCGGGTGAACTCGGCGCAGAAGCGCTCGGCGCGCTCCGCGTGGCCGATCAGCGCCCCGAGCAGTCGGGCCTGGCGCAGCAGGTCGTCGACGCCGCCCTGCTCGCCGAAGTCGCAGACCGTCACCCCGGCGGCGCGCAGGCGCGCGAGGCGGTCGTGCTCGTTGCCGTAGGGGCAGCACAGCACCAGGTCGGGGCGCAGGGCGACGATCGCCTCGAGGTCCTGCAGGCCGGTCAGGCGCGGGCCGCCGGCGTAGCGCCAGCTCTCCGGGCCGGTGCTGAAGCTGCTGTAGGCGACGACGCGCGCCGGCTCGACCAGCGCGGCGAGCAGGCCGTCCGCGGCCAGGCCGGCGCTGGCGATGCGCCGGTAGTCGCGCACCGGCAGCGCGGTGCCGGAGGCGTCGGTGGCGGTCGCGGCGGAGCCGGCCGGAGCCACGGTGGCGCGGGCGGTCGGCGCGGGCGGCACCGCCAGCGCCGCGCCGAGCAGCGCCGTGGCCAGCGCCGCGGCCACGGCCAGCGCGTTCCACGCGTGCACGGCCCTCACGGCGGCACCGCGCGGAAGCCGAGCGCGCCGCCGGGCACGGGAGCGACCGCGAAGGCGGCGCGCAGCGGGCCGGCGGCGAGCACCTCCGCCACGGGGCCGGCGGCGAGCACGCGCCCGCGCTGCAGCAGCACCGCGCCGTCGGCGCAGGCGCGCACCTGCTCGAGGTCGTGCAGCACCGCGAGCACCGCGCAGCCCTCGGCGGCCAGGCCGCGCAGCAGCTCCAGCACCGCCAGCGCCTGGCCGACGTCGAGCGCGGCGGTCGGCTCGTCGAGCAGGATGGCGCGCGCCCCGCCGGCCAGGGCGCGCGCGATGAGCACGCGCTGCGCCTCGCCGCAGGACAGGCGGTCGAAGCGGCGGCCGGCGAAGGCGCTGGCGCCGGCGCGCGCGAGGGCGGCGGCGACCGCGGCGCCGTCGGCGGCGGAGAGGCGCGCCAGGGCGCCGCGCTGCGCGAAGCGCGCCATCGCCACCACCTCGGCGCCGCTGAGCGCGGCGTGCAGCAGGCTGCGCTGCGGCACGTAGCCGAGGCGCCGCGCGCGCGCGGCCGCCGGCAGCGCGCGCAGGTCCTCGCCCGCCCAGCGCACCGACCCCGCCGCCGGCAGCAGTCCGAGCACCGCCTTGAGCACGCTCGACTTGCCGGCGCCGTTCGCGCCGACCAGCGCGGTGACCGCGCCGGCCGGGGCGGTGAACGTCACGCCGTCGACGACGGTGGCGCCGCCGCGCACGACCGTGAGGCCCGCGATGTCGAGGGTGGCGCTCACCAGCCCAGCTCGCGGCGCGTGCGCAGCAGGATCGCGATGAACAGCGGCGCGCCGAGGAGGCCGGTGATGACGCCCAGCGGCACCTCCCCGGTCGCCGGCAGGGTGCGCGCGAGGTCGTCGCAGGCGACCAGGAAGGCGGCGCCGCCGAGCGCCGCGGCGGGGACCAGGCGGCGGTGGGCGGTGCCCGCGAAGGGGCGCAGCGCGTGCGGCACGATCAGGCCGACGAACGCCACGCCGCCGCCGAGCGCGACCGCGGCGCCGGTCAGCACCGCGCACCACGCCAGGCACCAGAAGGCCAGCGCGCGGGTGTCGACGCCGAGCGCGGCCGCCTCCTCCTCGCCGCACAGCATGAGGTCGAGGCCGCGGCCCCACCACCACGCCGCGGCCACGCCGGCGGTGACCAGCGGCAGGCCGAGCGCGAGGTGGCGCAGGCCCTTGCCGTCGACGCTGCCCAGGCCGAAGGCGATCAGCGCGCGGCCGAGCTGCCACGAGTCCTGGGCGAGGCTGACGAGCAGCGCCGAGAGGCTGCCGCACAGCGTGGTGAGGATCACCCCCATCAGCAGCAGGGTGGCGAGGCCGGCGCCCCGGCCGACCAGCAGCACCAAGGCGGCGAGCGCGAGCGCCGCACCGGCCAGGCAGCCGAGCGGCAGGGCGAGTTCGGGCACGATCCACGCCGGCAGCCAGGCGGCGCACAGCCCGTGCACGATCAGCGCGGTCTGCCCGCCGAGGCTGGCGCCGGCGTCGGCGCCGAGCACCGACGAGCTGGCCAGCGGGTTGCGGAACAGGCCCTGCATGAGCACGCCGGCGACCGCGAGCGCAGCGCCGGCCAGGGCCGCGGCCACCCCGCGCGCCAGGCGCAGGTCGAGCAGCACCGCGCGCACCTGCAGGTCGGCGAGGCTGGCGTGGCCGATGACGAGGCCCACCGCCAGCGCGAGCGCGAGCAGGGCGAGCAGGACGGCGAGCAGCACTCCGTAGCGCACGGCGGTGACCGTAGCGTCGCCGTGGACCATGCCAGTCGCCATCGTCCGGCCCGGCTCAGAACCAGGCGCGCAGGCCGATGGCGCCGCTCCGGCCCATGGTCGAGAAGGTGGTGCCGAAGCCGCGCACCTCGACGTAGCGGGCGCCGGCGAGGTTGTCGCCGCGCACGTAGAGCTCGGCGTGCGGCAGCACCGTCCAGCCGGCGGCGGCGCCGAGCAGGGCGTAGCCGGGCAGGTCCGCGTGGTCCGCGTCGGTGCGCCGGCCGACCGCGTCGACGCGGCCGCTGATCCACGCCTGCGCCCACGCCCAGCGCGCGCCGGCGGAGAACTTCTGCGTCGGCACGAACACCGTCGGCACGCCGCCGGCGTCCTCGCTCTGCTGCCAGGTCCACGCCAGGCGCCCGCTCGGGCCGGCGGCCTCGTCGCCGGCGTCCAGGGCGGCCTCGACGCCGCGCACCGCTGCGCCGGGCGCGTTGGTGTAGCCTTGCGTGAAGTCGAAGGCGATCTGCTGGTCGTAGTCGGTGCGGAAGGCGGTGGCGGTCAGGGCGAAGACCTGGTCGACGAAGGCGGAGGCGCCGGCCTCGTAGCTGGTGCTCTTCTGGGCGTGCAGGTCGGGGTTGCCGGTCGGCGCGCCGAAGAAGGGCGGCGCGTAGAGCTCGAACAGGCTGGGCGCGCGGAAGGCGCTGGCGACGCTGGCGAAGACCTTGCAGCGGTCGACCACCGGGAACAGCGCGCCGGCGACGCGGTAGGTGCTGGCGCCGCCCTCGCGCGATTGCTCGTCGTGGCGACCGACCAGCGAGAGCTCCGCGCGGCGCGTGGTCACCAGGGCCTGCGCCCACACGCCGATGAGGTGGTCGCCGGCGTCGATGTCGCTGGCGCCACCGGGGAATCTGCTGGCGAACCGCGACCAGGTCCCGTCCCCGCCCAGGGTCAGGGCGAGGTGCTCGAGGTGCGTGTCGCGCAGGCGCAGCGAGGCGTAGGTCTCCTGGGTGGCGTAGTCCTGGTCGAACTGGGTCTCGTTCGGGTAGCGCCGGTCGATGCCGGTCTCGGCGAAGTCGCCGAGCAGGCGCAGGCCGTCCGCGAGCGGCACCTCGCCACCGCCGCTGCCGCGCCAGATGCGTTCCTGCTGGAGCGACTGCGCGTCATCGGGGTCGCCGCTGAAGTCAGGGCGGTCGCCGTCGAAGCGGGAGGTCGCGGTCAGCGCGTTGAGGCCGAGGTACCCCACGGCGCCGCTGTCGGCGCGCGCCTCGAAGCGGCCGTTCACGCCGAGGCGGGTGAAGCCGTCGCGCTCGTGGTCGCCCGGGCGGCCCTGCGGGTCGTCGGTCTTGGCGCTGATGCCGCCGACGGTCAGCGCGTCGACGCCGAGCGCGAAGCCGAGACCGTCGCCGAGCGGGCCGCTCAGCGCGGTCGCGGCCTGGTATTCGTCGTACGAACCGGCCTCGACGCGCACCTCGCCCGTGGTGGCCGCCGTCGGGCGCTGGCTGATCAGGTTGATCACGCCGCCGACCGCGCGGCTGCCCCACAGGCCGCTCTGCGCGCCCTTCACCACCTCGACGCGGCCGAGGCCGGCGGGGTTGAGCAACCCCAGGTCGGGGTTGCCCTGGGTGGCGCCGGGATCGTTGAAGGGGATGCCGTCGAGCAGGACCTGGGTGTCGTAGCTGCTCGCGCCGCGGATCTGCACGTCGACGGTGCCCCCGTAGCCGCCGCTCTGGCGCACGTCGACACCGGCGAGGCCGCGCAGGTAGTCGTGCGCGCTGGTGGCGTAGCCGCGGTCGTGGAGGTCGTCCGCGGTGAGCGTCGTGGTGCTGGCGGTGCTGCGCGCGGCGTCCTCCTCCTGACGCTGCGCGGTGACGATGATGGTGGGTCCGGTGCCGGCTGACGGCTGGGGGCTGGCGGCTGGCGGCGGTGGGGACGCGGCGTCCTCGGCGGGCAGCGCGGGGGCGCAGGCCAGGAGGGCGAGGGAGGCGAGGGAGGCGGAGAGCGTGCGCATGGGACCGATCCTGGAGCCGAGGACGGGAGCCGCGGGCGACGTGCCCGGGGCCGCACGCGGCGGACCAGCATGGATCGGGGACCAGGCCGCGGACGCGCGCCCCCTGGCCTCGGGAAACCCGGGACGGGGCGTGCGCGTGCGCAGCCATGGCCGTACCCCGTTCCACGAGGGTCGCGCCGCGAGGTCCTGGCAGGTCTCCTGGCTCCCGGATCAGTCCGGCCAGCTCCTTCCCGCATCCGGAGATGCAGTGGGTCGCGCTGGCCAGTCCCCGGTCACAGTGGCGGGTCCGCGCCGGATTCGCACCGGCTTCCCTTTTCACCCGTCGCCGATTCGCATCGGGACGGACACCTGGACGGGTGGGGGTTTAGGGGAGGGCGCGGGGAGCACAAGGGGCGGGGTCTTGGTGATCGTCCGCGCGCACGTACCGTCACCACCATGTCCGCCACCCTGCTCGTCACCGGCGGCGCGCGTTCCGGGAAGTCGCGGTTCGCGCGGACGTGGGCGGAGGGGCGGGACGGGCCGCGCACCTTCGTCGCGACCTGCCGCGACCACGGCGATGCGGAGATGGCGGAGCGCATCGCGCGGCACCGCAGCGAGCGCGAGCGCGGCTGGGCGGACACCGTCGAGGTCGACCGCGATCTGCTCGGTGCGCTGGCGCTCGCCAGCCACCAGGGCGCGCGCGTCGCCCTGGTCGACTGCACCACGCTGTGGTTGACCAACCTCGGCCTGCACCACGACTGGGACGAGGCGGCGGTGCTCGCCGGGGTCGACGGGCTGTGCGCCTGGCTCGCGGCGCCGACCCTCGACGTGGCGCTGGTCACCAACGAGGTCGGCAGCGGCATCGTGCCCGAGCACCAGCTCGGCCGGCGCTTCCGCGACCTGCAGGGCTTCGCCAACCAGCGCCTGGCCGCAGCCGCGCAGCGCGTCGCGCTGGTGAGCTGCGGGCTGCCGCTCTGGCTGAAGTGAGCCGGCGGGAAGAAGAAGCGACCCCAGGAAGATCCACGTCAGAAAAATGCCCAATCCTCGCGAGCACGCCCTCTTCCTCACTTGCTTGCTTCCTTGCTTCCTTGCTTCCTTGCTCTCCTTGCTTCCTTGCTCCCCTCTTCCCTCGCGCCCCGCGCCTCGCGCCCCGCGCCTCGCGCCTCGCGCCCCGCGCCTCGCGCCCCGCGCCCCGCGCCCCCCCGCCTCCGATCCCGCTGTCCCTGCGTGGAATTCCCACAACCCTCCCGCACCCTCCGCCGTACCTTCGAGCATCAGCACCACCCCTCGCCTCAAGGCGGCCCATGCGCTTCCCCATCCCGCCCCTCGATGAGTCCGCGCGCAGCGCGGCGGCGGCGCGCCAGGCGCAGCTGACCAAGCCGGCGGGGGCGCTCGGCCGGCTCGAGGAGCTGAGCCTGCAACTCGCCGCGACCCAGGGTCGCGCGCGGCCGGCGTGCGAGCGCGCGCGGGTCCTGGTCTTCGCCGCCGACCATGGCGTCAGCGCCCAGGGCGTCAGCGCCTACCCGGCGACGGTCACGGCGCAGATGTGCGCGAACTTCTGCGCGGGCGGAGGCGCGGCCAACGTGCTCGCGCGCCAGGCTGGCGCGGAGTTCGAGCTGGTCGACGTGGGGGTGGCGGGCTCGCTCGCCCCCCACCCCCTGCTGATCGACGCCAAGCTCGCGCCGGGCAGCCAGGACTTCACCCTCGGCCCGGCGATGTCCGCCGACACCTGCGCGCGCGCGCTGGCGGTCGGCGCGGCGCGCGCGCGGCGCGCCGCCGACGACGGCGTGCAGGTGCTGGTGGTCGGCGAGATGGGCATCGGCAACACCACCAGCGCCGCGGCGCTGATGGTCGCCTACCTGGGCTGCGACGTCGAGGACGCCTGCGGGCGCGGCACCGGCGTCGACCAGGCCGGCCTGGAGCGCAAGCGCGCGGTGGTCCGCGCGGGGCTCGAGCGCCACCGCGCCGCGCTCGGCGACGCCGAGGCCACCCTCGCCGCGCTCGGCGGGCTGGAGATCGCGGCCATGGCCGGCGCGATGCTGCAGGCGGCGGCGCTGCGCGTGGCGGTGGTGGTCGACGGCTTCATCAGCTCCGCGGCGGCGCTCGCCGCGCTCAACCTGCAGCCCGCGCTCAAGCCCTTCCTGTTCTGGAGCCACGTCGGCGCGGAGCGCGGCCACCGCCAGCTGCTCGACGCGCTCGACGCCGAACCGCTGCTCGCCTTGCAGCTGCGCCTGGGCGAGGGCACGGGCGGGCTGCTCGCCCTGCACCTGCTGCGCGCGGCGACCCGCACCCTGGACCACATGGCGACCTTCGGCGAGGCCCGGGTCAGCACCGCCGCCACGCCGCTGCTGCGCAGCGGCGCCCCCGCCTGATGCTGACCGGCCTGCGTGCCGCGCTCCGCTTCCTGACGCGCCTCCCGGTGCCGGGCCCGGCCACCGTCCCCGCCGACCTGCCGGGCGCGGTGGCGTGGTTCCCGCTGGTCGGGGCGCTGCTCGGCGCCGCGCTCGCGGGGCTGTTCCTGGGTGCGCTCGCCTGGTGGCCGCCGGCGGTGGCCGCCGTGCTCGCCATAGCCGGCGGCCTGCTGCTGGGCGGCGGCTTCCACGAGGACGCGGTCGCCGACGCCGCCGACGGCCTGGGCGGCGGTACCGACCGCGAGCGCGTGCTGGCGATCATGCGCGACTCGCGCGTGGGCGCGTACGGCGTGATGGGGCTGTGGGTGCTGCTGACGCTGCGCTTCGCGGTGCTCGTGGCCTGCGCCGGGCGGCCGGCGGTGCAGGTCGTCGCCATCTTCGCGCTGGCCGCCGCCTGGGGCCGCTGGACCGCGGCGCCGCTGCTGCGCTGGCTGCCGGCGCTCGGCGAGGGACTGGCGAAGGACATCCGCAGCGACGCGCGCGCTCTGCCGGCCGTGGCCGCGAGCGGCCTGGCGCTCGCGGCCGCGGGCGCGGCGTGGTGGGCGGAGGTGCCGGACGTGCCGGCGGCGGTGGGCGTGGCGGTGGCGGTCACCGCGCTGTGGGGCTTCTACCTGCGTCAGCGGCTCGGCGGGCAGAGCGGGGACCTGCTCGGGGCGGGGAACCAGCTCGTCGAGGCGTCGGTGCTGCTGACCCTGATCGCCACATGAGCTGCGACGCGCGACCGCGGGGAGCGATACCGCCCTGAGCGGCCCGCGCGCGCCCTGGACCGCTGGCCGGCCGGCCGCTACGGTCGCCGCCAGGAGCGCCCGATGGACTACCGGTTCGCCAGCGACAACACCTCCGGCCTGTGCCCCGCGGCGTGGGAGGCGCTGCGCGCGGCCGACCAGGGCGCGTGCCCGTCCTACGGCGAGGACGCGCTGACGGCGCGGGCGGCGGACGCCGTCCGCGCCGCGCTCGGCGGCGACTGCGACGTCTACTTCGTCTTCAACGGCACGGCGGCGAACTCGCTGGCGCTGGCGGCGTGCTGCCAGTCCTACCACAGCGTGATCTGCGCGGAGGTGGCGCACATCGCGACCGACGAGTGCGGCGCGCCGGAGTTCTTCTCCAACGGCACCAAGCTGCTGCCCGCGCGGGCGCCGGACGGCAAGGTGACGCCCGCGGAGGTCGAGCGCCTCGCGACCCAGCGGCGCGACCTGCACTACCCCAAGCCGCGCGTGCTCAGCCTGACCCTGCCCACCGAGCTGGGCACGCTCTACTCCCTCGACGAGCTGCGCGCGCTGGTGGCGGTGGCCAGGCGCCACGGCCTGGCGGTGCACCTCGACGGCGCGCGCTTCGCCAACGCGGTGGCGGCGCTCGGCGTCAGCGCGGCGGAGGTGGTGGCGGCGGCCGACGCGGACGTGCTGTGCTTCGGAGCGGTGAAGAACGGGCTCGGTTTCGGCGAGGCGGTGGTGTTCCGCAACCGCGCGCTGTCCGCCGAATTCAGCTGGCGCTGCAAGCAGGCCGGCCAGCTCGCCAGCAAGATGCGCTACCTGGCCGCGCCGTGGGTGCGCGGCTTCCAGGACGGGCTGTGGCTGGCCAACGCCGCCAACGCCAACCGCTGCGCCCGGGCCCTGGGTGCCCGCCTGGCCGCTGTCCCCGGCGCGAGACTGGTGCGCCCGGTGGAGGCCAACACCGTGTTCGCCGTGCTGCAGCCCGAGCACCACGCGCGCCTGAAGGCCGCCGGCTGGGCCTACTACACCTTCATCGGCAACGCGGCGCGCTTCGTGTGCTCGTGGGCGACCACCGACGCGGACGTTTCAGCCCTGGCCGACGCGTTGACCTGAACCACGTGGCGGATCAACCGCAGGAACGCAGCGGTCGAGAAGCCGCAGATGACGAGCATGCGCAGGGCCCGGCTCCATCCGGCCCGCAGGCCGATCGGGGCCCGCGCTAGACGCGCCCGCTGGCTTTCGCCATCTGCGCAATCTGCGGACTCTTCTCGCGGGACAGTCCGCGGATCACGCTGGGAACGCGCGCCTGGCTGGCCGCAGGATATCACCCGCGCTTGCGGATGGTCGCCGGGGTCTGGCCGGTGACTTCGCGGAAGACGCGCGAGAGCTGGAACTCATCGGCGAAGCCGACGCGCGGGGCGATCTCGCGCAGCGGCATGGCGGTGGCCAGCAGCAGCGAGCGCGCCTCGTCGACGCGCATCATGCGCACGAAGCGCATCGGCGGCATGCCGCTGGCCGCGTGGAAGCGGCGGTTGAAGTGGAAGCGGCTGACGCCGGCGACGTGCGCGAGGTCCTCGAGGTAGATGGGCTGGGCGAGGTGGGCGCGCACCCAGCCGCGCACCGCCAGCACCAGGTCGTCGTCCGCGCCCTGTCCCGAGCCGGCGTAGGCGAGCGCGACCGCCTGGAGCAGACCGTCGCGCGCCGCCGCGCTGGCGGCGTCGTGCGGCGGCGACAGCTCGATCATCCACTCCATCAGCATGCGGATGCGGCCGGTGCGATCCGCCGCGAGGTGCGGCCAGCCCGCGCAGCCGCCGCCGGCGTCCGCGTCCCAGCACAGGCAGAGCAGCACCGGGTCCTTGGAGCCGAGCGCGCGCTCGGTGTGCGGCAGGTGCTGTGGGTGGAACTTCACCATGCCCGGGCCGGCGACGGTCACCGTCCCATCCATGGTGGTCTCGATCTCGCCGGCGACCACCAGCACCAGCTCATGAAAGCCGTGGCTGTGCGCGGCCATCGCCCAGCCGCGGGTGAAATCGAGGCGCGCGATGTGCCGGGTGCGATGGTGCAGGGCCTGCATGGCGGGCATTCTCCTACCGGGGCGCGGGCGGCGCGTTGATCAGACCAGAGCAATCTGCGCGCACGATTATACGCCGCACCGGCCGCGCGCGCTGCGCACATCCCCGGGGCACAGCAAGAAATGACAAGGACGGCGCAACTCCCGACATGTCGGCGCGCGGCCGGGGTGCTAGGATGCATGCTTCTCCCGCCGGTGCGATGCCGCGGCGGGGCGTCGATGGACCCTTTCCGCACGGAGTTTCCCCATGGCCAGGCACCCCCAGCTGCTGCGTTCCACGACCCTCGCCGCGGTGCTCGCGGGGTGCGGCGCGGGCCACGCGCAGGACGCGTGGAACGCGGCGATCCGCGGGACCGAGGCGCGCACGCCGACGGAGGAGGGCGCGGGCTTCCACCTGCCGCCGGGCTTCGTCATGCAGCTCGTGGCGTCGGAGCCGGAGATCAGCAAGCCGATCAACATCGCCTTCGACGCGCGCGGCCGGCTGTGGGTGACCGACACCCGCGAGTACCCGTTCCCGGTCGCGGACGGGGCGAAGGGGCGCGACAGCATCAAGGTGCTGGAACTCGATCCGGCGAGCGGGCGCGCGACGCGCATCACCACCTTCGCGGACGGGCTGGACATCCCGCTCGGCGTCTACCCGCACGGGGACGGTGCGATCGCCTTCAGCATCCCCGCCGTCACCTTCTTCCACGACACCACCGGCGCCGGGGTGTGCGACCGGCGCGAGACCCTGTACGGGACCTTCGGCAAGGAGGACACCCACGGCATGACCAACAGCTTCACGCGCGGCTTCGACGGCTGGCTGTACGCGTGCCACGGCTTCAAGAACACCTCGACCATCGCCGGCCGCGACGGCCAGGCGATCACCCTGGTGTCGGGCAACACCTACCGCATGCGCCTCGACGGCGCGCACGTCGAGCAGTACACCTGGGGGCGTGTCAACCCGTCCGGCATGACCTTCGACGCTGCCGGCAACTTCTACTCCTCCGATTGCGAGACCAAGCCGGTGTACCAGCTGCTGCGCGGCGGGCACTACCCCGGTTTCGGCCTGCCCCACGACGGGCTGGGCTACGCGCCGGCGATGATGTCGCACATGCACGGCTCGACCGCGCTGTGCGGCGTGCTGAACTACGGCGCCGAGCAGTTCCCGGCGGAGTTCCGCGGCAACTGCTTCACCTGCAACGTGGTCACGTCGCGCGTCGTGCGCGACACCATCACCTTCGCCGGATCGACGCCGACCGCGCACGAGGCGCCCGACCTGGTGGTGAGCGACGACCCGTGGTTCCGCCCGGTGCACATGCAGCTCGGCCCGGACGGCGCCGTCTACGTGGCGGACTTCTACAACCGCATCATCGGCCACTACGAGGTCGACCTGCACCACCCGCAGCGCGACCGCGAGCGCGGCCGCATCTGGCGCATCGTCTACCGCGGCGACCAGGCCGCGCCGGCGCCGGCGCCGCGCGACCTGGCTCAGGCCGACGCCACGGCGCTGATCGCCGCGCTCGCCGACGCCAACCTGGCGGTGCGCATGCTGGCGACCGACCAGCTCTCCGACCGCATCGGCGCCACCGGGGTCCCGGCGCTGGTCGCGGCGGCCGCCGCGGACCGGCCGGCACTGCAGCGCGTGCACGCGCTGTGGGCGCTGCACCGCCTGCGGCGCCTGGACGACGCGCAGCTCGCCGCGGCGCTCGCCGACGGCGACGCGCTGGTCCGCCGCCACGCCTGCGCCATGCTCGCCGAGCGCGCCGCCCCGGCCGCGGCGCTGCTGGAGCGCGCGCGCGCCGCGCTGCAGGACCCCGACGCCGGCGTGCAACGCACCGCCGCCGAGGTGCTCGGCCAGCACCCGGACGCCGCCAACGTGCGCGCGCTGCTCGACCTCATCCCGCGCGTGCCGCCGGCGGACAGCCACCTGCTGTACATGGCGCGCAAGGCGCTGCGCGACCAGCTGCTGGCGCCGGGCGCGCTCGCCGCCGCGGTGTCCGCCGCGCCCGCGCCGGCGGACCTGGTGCGCTTCGCGGACGTCTGCCTGGGGATCCCGGACGCCGCCGCGGCGGGCTTCCTGCTCGACCACCTCGACCTGCCCGGACTGGACGCGGGCCAGGGCGCGGCGCGGCTGCGCCACGTCGTGCGCAACCTGCCGCCGGAGCGGCTCGGCGAGGTGGTGGCGAAGGTGCAGGCGCGCTTCGCCGGCGACCCGGCGGCGGCGCTGGCCTTCCTGCGCACCCTGCGCGACACGCGCGCCGAGCGCGGCCTGCCCGCCGATCCCGCCACCACGGCGTGGGCCGACGCCCTGGTCGGGAAGATCCTGGGGGCGGCCACCGAGCGCACGCCGTGGCCGCGTGCGCCGGTCCCCGGCCTGCCCGCGTCCGCCGATCCCTGGGAGGTGGAGACCAGACCCGGCGCCGACGGCGTCAGCGCGCCCTTCCTGAGCAGCCGCCAGCGGGGCGAGACCCTCACCGGCAGCGTGCGCTCGCCGGCATTCGCCGCACCCGCGCGCCTCTCCTTCTGGCTCGCCGGGCACAACGGGCCCCCGGGCAGCGCCGACGCCGGCTTGAACGTCGTGCACCTGCTCGACGCGCAGAGCGGCGCCGTGCTGATGCAGGCGGTGCCGCCGCGCCAGGACGTCGCCACGGAAGTGGTGTGGGACCTCGCGGCCAGCGCCGGCAAGCAGGTCGTGCTCGAGATCGTGGATGCGCAGCGCGGAGATGGCTACGCGTGGTTGGCGCTGGGACGCCTCAGCGCGCCATCGCCCGCGCTGCCCGGCGGCGATCCGGTGCTGGTGAAGGCCGCGGCCGAGCTGGCCAAGGCGCTGCGCCTGCCCGGCGCGGCCGCGGGCCTGGCGCACGTCGCCGCCGACCCGTCCTTCGACCCGTCGACGCGCGCCGCGGCGGTGGCGGCGCTGATCGCCGTGGACGGCGCGGGCCACCGCGCCGGACTCGCCGGCGTGCTGGCGGACGAGCACCAGGCCCAGCCGGTGCGCGAGGCGATCATCGACGGCCTCGCCGGGCTGAACGACGGCGACGCGAACGCGACCCTGGTCGGCGCGCTGACCGCGACCAGCTACCGCATCCAGCTGCGCATCGCCTCGGCGATCGCCGGCACCGCCTCCGGTTCGACGGCGCTGCTCGCCAGCGTCGCCGCCGGCAAGCTGTCGCCGCGCGTGCTGCGCGAGCGGCTGGTCGCGGACCGGCTGGCGGGTGCCGATCCGGCCAACACCGCGCGCATCGCCGAGCTCACCCGCGGCCTGCCGCCGGCGGGCGCGGACCGTGACCAGCTCATCCAGGAGCGGCTGCGCCAGTTCCGCGCCGGTACGCCCTCGGCGGAGGAGGGGCGCAAGGTCTTCGTCGCGACGTGCACCGCCTGCCACCGCATCGCCGGCCAGGGCGGCACCATCGGCCCGCAGCTCGACGGCATCGGCCAGCGGGGGCCGGAGCGCCTGCTCGAGGACATCCTCGATCCCAGCCGCAACGTCGACCAGGCCTTCCGCCAGAGCACCCTGACCCTGGCCGACGGTCGCGTGCTGTACGGCATCATCCGCCGCACCGAGGGGCAGTCGCTGGTGCTGGCGGACATGGCGGGCATCGAGACCACCATCGCCACCAAGGACGTGGTGAGCAGGACGCAGTCATTGACCAGCCTGATGCCGGACGCGTTCGGGCAGATCGTTCCGGCGGACAGGCTGGGGGATCTGGTGGCGTATCTGGTGACGCAGCAGGGGAAGTAGAGACCCGAGACCCGAGACCCGAGACCCGAGACCCGAGACCCGAGACCCTAGAAAACTGTCCCTGGTGTGGTGTGCAAGGACCCAGGGCGTATGGTGGCACCGCATGCGGATTCACATGGTTGATCCCAAGGCAGGGCGGTGGACACCCTGTCTCACGATCTAGGGTCTAGGGTCTAGGGTCTAGGGTCTTCCGATGCCCCAGCACAAGCACCTCCACTGGTTCGAGCACAACCACGGCCTGTTCAAGGTCATCTGCCACTACTGCGTGGATGTCGACGGGCCGGAGATCCACAGCCGCAACGCCTTGCCGTGGAGCCGGCTGTTCCTGGTGGGGGCGCACAGCGGGGTGCCGGCAGCACGGTGACGGACATCGCGGCGCCGGCGGGGCGCCGGGCCTTTCCGCTGACGCCGGGGGCGGTGGTGTTCATGCCGCCGGGGCGGCTGCTCGGTTTCGATTTCCACGCCGACATGCGCATGATCGCCTTCCACTTCCGGCTCGAGACCATCCCTGGGCACGACGTGTTCACCGGCGCGAAGGGCTGCGCGCTGCGCAGCGACCGGCACGAGCTGGTGGCGCAGGCCTACGAGGCGATCCGCGGGGACGGCGACCTGGAGCGGGTGATGCGGCTGCGCGGCGCGCTGACCCTGCTGATCGCGGACTTCCTGAAGGGCGACCTCGCCGGGCTGCAGCGGCGGCACGAGAGCCACCACCGCTTCCTGGAGGTGCTGCGCCACATCGAGGCGAACTGCCGGGCCGACCTGCGCAGCGCCGAGCTCGCCGGACTGATGGGGCTGAGCCGCGAGCACTTCACGCGCGAGTTCCGCGCCCAGCTCGGCAAGCCGCCCAAGGAGTTCATCGCCGACCGCCTGGTCGAGCGCGCCTGCGCGCGGCTGCTCGCCGGCGAGGCGGTCGGCGAGGTCGCGCAGGCGCTGGGCTTCGCCTCGCCGTTCTACTTCTCGCGCTTCTTCAAGGCGCGCACCGGCGTCGCGCCGAGCCGCTTCGACCTGGGACGGCTCAGCCCGTCGTAAGCATCAGGGTGACGTCGGCCAGGCGGAACGGAGCATCGTCAGGGTGAGGTCGGCGATCTCCACGCCACCGTCGGCGGTGAGGTGCAGCGAGCGTTCGCCAGGCGCGATGGCGGCGGCCATGGGCATGTAGACCAGGCCGCCGTCGGCGAACACCTCGATCGAGGCACGGTCGACCAGCGCGCGCAGGTCGAGCCGCCCGTTGGTCAGCGCCAAGGGCACGGTCGCGCCGCCGCACGTGAGCTGCTGGCGGCCGGCGTCGTAGGCCAGCGGCACGCCGCGCAGGGTGAAGGTGAGCCGGCCCGCAGCCGGGACGATGAAAGTGCCCTGGAGGTCGAGCAGCTCGGCCGTGGCGCCGGCGAGCGCGTCGACTCCGGCGGGGAGCGCGCCAGCCAGGGCGATGCGCTGGACGCGGTCCTTCAGCGCCGCGATCTCGCGCGCCGGGTTGGCGCACACGCGCAGTCCGGCCGGCGTGGCGCGCAGGGTCAGCTCCACCGGGAAGGACATCGACTGGTTGAACGGCATGCCGGGGAGCTCGGTCTGGAACCAGCCGATGCGCATGCGGCGACCATCCGGTGCGTCGTTCCAGGTCTGCGCGGCGTAGAGGTTGCCGGCCGCGGGGAAGGCGATCTGCGCGGGTTGGTCGGGGATGAAGGTGCGGCCGTCGAAGCGGCCGAGCAGGTAGTGGCCGTTGGCCGCGGTCAGGACCCAGCGCGTGTCGCCGGGCTGGCCGGCGACGGGCAGTTCGAACAGGTCGGGACACTCGAAGAAGCCCTCGATGCGGCTGGTGAACGCCCACTGCGCGAGATCGGTGGAATTGTAGATGGCGATCCAGCGCTTGCCCTCCGACTCGTCGTACACGGCCATCACCCAGCGCTGCGACGGCGCGTGCCAGAAGATGCGCGGGTCGCGGCCCTGGTGGCGGATGACGGGGTTGCCCGGGATCTCGGTGAAGGAGCGGCCGCGGTCGCGCGAATAGGCGATGCACTCGCCGCGGTCGGTGCTGGTCCACGCCGCGACCAGCGTGGGCGCATCCCCGCCGGGGAAATGACCGCTGTTGCCCGCATCGACGGCCGCACTGCCGGAGAAGGCGTGGCGCCGCCACAGCGCGGGCGGCAGTTCCTGCCAGTGCACCAGGTCGGGGCTGACGGCGTGGCCCCAGTGCATGTTCTCCCATGCGGTGCCGAAGGGGTTGTGCTGGTAGAACAGGTGGTATTCGCCGTCCGCGAAGACCAGGCCGTTGGGATCGTTGAGCCAGCCGCGGCGCGCGGTGAAGTGGAACTGCGGGCGCAGCGCCTCGTGGTAGACGTCCGCCGTGCCGGGGATGGCGTCGGCGAGGGCCAGCGACCGCCACCCTGCCGACTCCGCCTCGACGCGGTCGATGCGCAGCACCGCGTCCTGCCCCTGCCACGGGGTCAGGTCGCAGCCGGTCCAGAAGGCGGGCGCGCCGGGGGCGAGCTCGACCACGAACTCCTTCTGCAGCGCGCCGCCGACCAGCAGGGTCACGGTGCGCTTGGGCGCGCCGGGCTGCACCGGGATCGCCAGCCAGCGGTGGTCGAGGTGGAAGGCGCGCTCGGCCGGCGCGGCGGGCGCGTGGCTCCTGATCGCTCTGGATGATGTGGTCCACCAGGATGTGCCCCCAGCCGCCGGTGGCGGTGTCGCTGATCACGATGGTCGCCTGCCGGCCCTGCCAGGCGGCGACGTCCCACGACACCCAGTCGAGCACCTCGTGGTCTTCCGGACGGCTGCTGGTGCCGGTGGCGGAGCGCACCACCGCCCCGTCGACCAGCAGGCTGACCGAGAGGCGCTGCGCGTCCGCGCCGCCGCCGACCAGCAGGGCGATGCGGCGGCGGGCGATGGCGAAGGGCGGCGACGTCAGCGTGCCGGTCGCAGCGTCGTGGCCGTGGAACGAATCGGCCAGTCCGGCGCCGAGCACGCCGTGCAGCGGCTGCTGGCCGTCGAGCGCGCCGTGCGCGGGAGCGCTGCCGAAGGCGGTGCCGGTGGTGGTCCACGCACCATAATCGCCACCGTCGAAATCGGCGACGACGAGGTCCTCGGTGGCGGTGGCGGTGGCGGCGCCGAGCGCGGCGCCGAGCAGCAGGCAGCGGATGGGCATGGGGTTCCTCTCGCGCAGTGGGCGCGGTGGGTGGTGGGCGCGGCGCGCGGGACTCATCGCGCTGCCGCCTGCCGAGCCGCGCGGAAGGCGCCGGCGAGCTCCGCCGGCAGGGTCGGCGTCGCCCCGCGGCGCGCGCAGACGTGGGCGGCGGCGCGCGCCGCGAGGTCGTGCAGGCGCGCGAGCGGCAGGCCCAGCAGCACGCCGGCGGTGACGGCGGCGGTGAAGGCGTCGCCGGCGCCGACCGTGTCGACCACCGCGGTGCGGATCCCCGGGTGGTCGTGCAGGCCTCCCGCGTCGCACAGCAGGCTGCCGTGCGCGCCACGGGTCACCGCCACCAGCCGCAGGCCGTGGCGCTTGCGCAGCGCCATGGCGCCGGAGCGCGGATCCGCGGGCAGGTCGAGCAGCGCCGCCACCACCGGCCACTCCTCGTCGCTGACCTTGACCACGTGGCAGGCGGCGACGGTCTGCGCGACGATGGTGGCGTTGAAGTGGTGCTGGCGCAGGTTGACGTCGTACACGCGCAGGCAGCCCGGCCGGGTGGCGGCGAGGAAGGCCTGGATGGTGGTGCGCGAGACCTCGTCGCGCTGGGCGAGGGTGCCGACGCACACCGCGGCCGCCTCGACGGCGAGGTGCAGCAGGCCGGTGTGCAGGGCGATGCGGTCCCACGCCACCTGCGCGGCGATGGTGAAGGTCGAGCGCCCCGCGGCGTCGAGCACCACGCCCGCCGTCCCGGTCGGGTGCGTGGGGTCGACGGCGATGTGGCTGCGGTCCAGGCCGATGCCATCGAGGCGCACCATCAGCTCGCGGCCGTCGTCATCATCGCCGACCGCGCTGACCACGGTGGCGCGCAGGCCGAGCTGGGCGGCGTGCCAGGCGACGTTGGTCGGCGCCCCACCGGGCTGCCGGCCACCGGGCAGCAGGTCCCACAGGATCTCGCCGATGCCGACCAGCAGCGGCGGCGGGGCGGTGGTGGTGGTGGAGCGCGTGCGCATGGCTCAGTGTATCCCCAGATCCCGCTGGATGCCTTCCAGCGAGGCGCCCTTGGTCTCGGGCATGAAGCGCCACGCCAGGAAGGCCTGGAGCAGCATCATCGCCGCGAAGCAGGCGAAGGCGTGCCCGCCCGAGGCGCTGGCGATGACCGGGAAGGTCCAGCTCACCGCGGCCGCCCACACCCAGTGCACGAAGCTGCCGAGGGCCTGGCCTTTCGTGCGCACGCGGTTGGGGAAGATCTCGCTGATGAACACCCAGATCACCGCGCCCTGCGAGAAGGCGAAGAACGCGATGTAGCCGAGCAGGCAGGCCAGCACCAGCGCGCCATCCTGGCCGGTCGCGGGTCCCCCCGGCGGGTGGCGGTAGAAGGTCCAGGCGACTCCTCCCAGGCACAGCGCGGTGCCGAGCCCGCCGATGATCAGCAGAGGGCGGCGTCCGAAGCGGTCGATGCAGGTCATGGCGAGCAGGGTGAAGACCAGGTTGGTACCACCCAGCAGCATCGACTGGAACAGCGCTGACCCGCGGTCGGCCCCGGCCAGGGCGAAGATGTCGCCCGCGTAGTAGATCAGGGCGTTGATGCCCGACACCTGGTTGAAGGTCGCCACCAGGATGGTCGCGAGGACGGGCAGGGAGTACGCGCGCTGGAAGAGCCGCTCGCGCGCGCCGGTGGCCGCGCCACGCAGCGAGGCGCGGATGCGCTCCAGTTCCTGCCCGCCGTCCGCCGTGCCGAGTCCGGCCAGGACGCGGCGCGCGTCGTCGTCGCGCCCGCGCGCGGCCAGCCACCGCGGGCTCTCCGGGATGAAGGCGAGCAGGACGAAGAAGGCGGCGGCGGGTACCATCTGCACCGCGAGCATCCAGCGCCAGGCGCCGTCGCTGGCGCCGCAGATGCTGAACACCGCCCAGTTGGACACGTAGGCGAGCAGGATGCCGCTGACCACGTTGGCCTGGCTGATCGCGACCAGGCGGCCGCGCAGGCGCGCCGGGGCGATCTCGGCGATGTAGAGCGGCGACACCACCGAGGCCGCGCCCACCGCGATGCCGCCCAGGAAGCGGCAGGCGACCAGCACCGACCACACCGGTGCGAGGCTGCAGCCCAGGGCGGAGAGGAAGAACAGCGCCGCGACCGCGGACAGCACGCGGCGCCGCCCGAAGCGCTCACCGGGCGCGCCGCCGAGCAGCGCGCCGACGATCGTGCCGAGCAGCGCGCTCGCCACGGTGAAGCCGAGCTGCACGCCGCCGGCGTCGAGCGCGAAGACGCGCGGCAGCACCGCGGTGGTCCCGGAGATCACCGCGGTGTCGAAGCCGAAGAGCAGGCCGCCGAGGGCGGCGACGACGCTGCTGGCGAGGACGCCGAAGCGGTGGGTGGGGGCGGGCGTCGCAAGGGTGGGGGCGGGCGCTTCGGAGACGTGCATGGCTTCACCCGTGGGCTGGAGGGATGGTGCGTATTGTAGCACCGACCGGGGATCCGCCATGCACTTGGCCGGGGGTTGGCATGTACTTTTGTGATGCCGGAGGGATGCATCTCAACCCAGCGCGCAGCCCGCCCACTATCCGGATCTGCCCATCCCCCCACCCATCCGCGCAATCTCCCCACATCTGCGGACTCTTCGGAGAACCCGCAAGAGAATCCGCAGATGTGGGGAGATGGCCCGGATTTCAGGCCACTCGACCGCATCCCGGACGTTGCCGAGGGGACATGAGGGTGATGGGTGCGTCTCGCTAACGCGCTTGCCCATCCACGTTGAAAACTATTCCGAAGGCATTTTCCTCGCCTCGCGCCTCGCGCCTCGCGCCTCCCCTCCCTACAAGGGCGTGCCTCCGACCTTCGTCCACGGCGTGAACGCGCCCATGGCGTGGATCTTCGCCGCGCGCTTCCAGATGGCGCCGCCGCAGAAGGCGTACAGCGTGGTCATGCCCGGTCCGCCCAGGCACACGCCGAGCACGCGCGCGTGGTCGGGGACCGGCAGGATCACCTGGGCCGGGCCATCGTCGGCGCACACCTGCACGCCCAGGCGCGTGGCCAGCAGCAGCTGGCCCTCGCGCGCGTAGCAGATCCCCTCCACGCCGGCGTCGTCGTCCTGGTCGGCGACCTCGAGGTGGAAGAAGCGCTCCTTGTCGGTGAGGGTGCCGTCCGGCGCGATGGCCATGCTCCACGCCCAGCGCGAGCGGCCATCGCCGACGGCCAGCAGCCACTGGTCCGGCCGGTAGGCGAGGCCGGTGGGATCGGCCACGCCGCTGTCGAGGGCGGTGCGCTGGCCGCCCTGCAGCAGCCACAGCTTCCCGCCCAGGCCGGTGCCGCCGGCGACGTAGATGCCGCCGTCCGGTCGCGCGAGCGCGAAGCGCCCCGGTGCGCCTTCGGCGATGACGCGCGCGGGGCCGGTCACGGGGTGGCCGGTGACCTGGCCGGTGCGCGCGGACACCGCGATGATCTCGCCGCTGGCGGAGATGGTCAGGCCGTCGGCCTGGCCGGCGTCGGGGACCACCGTGGCGATGCGCCCGTCCAGGCCGATGCACTGCACGCTGCGCCCGCCGCCGGCGAGGAAGAACACCTCGCCGGTCGGGCCGCAGGCGGGCGCGCGCGCATCGGTTCCGGCGAAGGCGACGCGCTCCCATCCGGCCTCGCCCGCGATCACGTCGCGCAC
Source organism: uncultured Planctomycetota bacterium (assembly GCA_963818245.1). Lineage (GTDB taxonomy): Bacteria > Planctomycetota > UBA11346 > UBA11346 > UBA11346 > BOG-1363. Next base: position 80,260 of record CAWFSD010000023.1, on the reverse strand, counting down.
GCGCGGCGCGCTGGCGCCGGGCTTCACCGCGGCCGGCCAGTCCTTCCAGATGAAGCGCATGGCGTCGGCGAAGTGCTCGTTCCAGCCGGCGACGTGGCCGCCCTCGAGGGCGTGGAAGGAGTAGTCGTAGCCGCTGAAGCGCAGCGCCTTGTCCACCTCCTGGTCGAGCAGGAACCAGTCGCCGGCGCAGTTCTCCATGTCGTGGGTGCCGGTGGTCAGGTAGGCGCGGATCGGCCGCGCCTCGCACTTGCGGATCAGGGTGGGGAATTCGTGGCCGCCGCGGAACGCCACGAAGCTGCCGCTGTTGGCGTACACGCGGCTGAAGGCCTCGGGCCGCTCCCACGCCGCGTTGAAGGCGGCGATGCCGCCGCTGCTGCCGCCAGCGATGCAGCGGTCGTTGCCGCTCTCCGACAGCTTGAGCGAATAGGTCGCCGCCACCCACGGCAGCAACTCGTCGACCAGGAAGCGCGCGTAGGCGTCGCCGACGCCGTCGTACTCGAAGCAGCGGTTGCGCCGGCCCAGGGTGCCGGGCATCGGCGCCGGCAGGTCGCCGGGGCGGATGAACACGCCGATCGTCACCGGCATCTCCTTGGCGGCGATCAGCGCCTCGAGCATGCCCTTCTCGCGCGCGTTGTAGCCGTCCTGGCGCACGTAGACGCAGGCCGGCGCCGACCCGTCGTACTGCGCGGGGATGAACAGCGTGCCGCTGCGCTTCGTGCCGGGGAAGACCTTGCTGGCGGTGAAGGTGAACTCCTTGATCTCGCCGCGCGCGATGCTGAGCGGATCGAGGTAGCCCGGCGGCACGGTCGCCCCCGCCAGCGGCCGCAGCACCCACTGCAGGTGCTCGTCGCCGGGGTTGAGGTCCCACAGGTCCTGGCGCGCGCCCGCCTGGTCGGCGCCGCCGAAATCGTCCAGGCCCTTGCCCGGCGCGTGCTTCGGCACCAGCGTCCACGGACCGCCCGCGCCGCCGCCGATGCGCCACGCCTGCGACGGCTTGCCGGCCGCGGTCTCGAGCACCACCGGGGTGGCGTTGGCCGTGCCGCCGCCCGCCACCGCCAGCACCAGGGTCTGCGATTCCGCCGGGCTGATGGCGTAGGTGCCGTCGCCGTTGGCGGTGACGCGCCAGCGCCGCGCGGCGGGATCGGCGGGAGCCGCCAGCGCGACCCGCGCACCGTCGGCGAGCGCCCCGTCGCCAGCGCCCAGCACCAGGCGCGGCGCGCTCATCGGGACGATGGTGAAGAGGCCGTCCCAGCCTTCGCCGGCGTGGGGTTCCGCCGCCGTGGCGGACGCCCACGCGCAGAGCAGGACGAGGAAGCGTGCCGGGATGATCGGAAGCCTGCGCATGTCAATGGTGTCCAGGATGCGGGAGACGGAATCGCCAGCGGCTGCCGCCGCGGAGCGCGATGGCGATCGCGCCCCATTCCTACCCCCCACAGCCGCTGCGCGCTGACCTGCGCTGGTCGGGGATGACCCTGGTATGCATCAGCGGAGGAGCGCCCGGCGCGAGAGTATTACCACCTACGGCCTCGCGACTCGCGACTCGCAACTCGCGACTCGCAACTCGCAACTCGCAACTCGCGACTCGCAACTCGCAACTCGCGACTCGCAACTCGCAACTCGCAACCCGGTCCTACCGTCCAGGGCTCTCCCATAACCAACATCTTTCGCCTGGGACCGGGTTGCCCTGTCCAGAGCGCCGGAGGCGCGGCTCGGTTCCAGCCCAGGGCAACGCCCTGCTCATTACCTACAAGTCGCAGCCGTGGATGTGATCAAACTTTGATGAATCTCCCGAAATCTCCCCAAATCTGCGGATTCTTCTTCGGAAGACCCGCAGAAGAATCCGCAGATTTGGGGAGATTGGGGAGATTGGGGAGATTTCGCAAATTTTGCTGAAATCGCTGACATCCAGGGCGGGAAGGAGGACTTGTGGGTAACCGGGAGGGCAACGCCCTGGTACACCTGAAATAGGAGCAGAGACCCGCAAGGGCGGCTCAATCGCCGCTTGCTGTACGCGGACTGGGGCGCCCCTGCAGGGCTCTCGATTGTTCTAATCGGGTTTTCTTCCCAGGGCGTTGCCCTGGGCTGGGATTGGGGCGCCGTTGGCGCTCGCGATTCAGCCTCGTGGGTCACCGTCTTTTCCGAAGTCTTCGTATGCAATCTCGTGGGTAGCGGCAGGGCCTAGGGTCTCGGGTCCCCAGTTCCGAAATCCTCACTCCTTCGGCAGCGCCACCTGTTCCTTGCCCATCAGGTACGCCACCAGGTCGCGCACCTGCTCCGGCGTCATCAACCCGAGCAGCCCCTCCGGCATGAGCGACGTGGGCAGCTCCTGCAGCTTGGTGATCTGGCTGCGCTCGAGGGGCATGACCTCGGTCATGGTCTGCAGGACCAGGCCGCGCTCGGTGCGGCTCTTGACCATGCCGGTGACCACGCGCCCGTCGCTCAGGGTCGCGATCACCAGGCGGAAGTCGGCGGCGACCACCGCGCTGGGGTCGATCACGCTCTCGAGCACGAAGGCGAGGTTGCTGCGCTGGGAACCGGTCAGGTCGGGACCGATCGCGCCGCCCTCGCCGTAGAGCTTGTGGCAACCGCTGCAGGTCTGCACGAAGGTGCGCCGGCCGCGCGAAGCGTCGGCGCCGGCCAGCACCGCGGGCGTGAGCTTCGCGGTCCAGGCGCGGATCTCCGCGACCTTCGCCGCCGGGCTGTCGCGCTGGACGCCCCACACCGCGGTGAGCTGGGCGTCGAGGTCCTTGTCCCCGAGCGCGCGCAGCTGGCGGATGTGGAAGGCGGTGAGGTCGCGGCGCGGCACCTGCTCCGGCCCGTCGCCGATGGCGGCGACCAGCACGCGCGCGGACGAGGCGCGACCGACCAGCGCGGCCAGCACCGCGGGCCTGGCGTCGTCGCGGAAGCCCGCGCGGTAGCGCTTCACCAGGTTCGCGGCGAGGGCGGGATCATCGTACAGCGCCAGCCCGCGCACCGCCTCGCCGTTGAGGTCCTGGTCGTCGAGCAGCCCTTCGCACACCGCGCGCAGGTCGTCGGGCTTGGCGTCGATCAGCGCGTGCAGCGCGTCGCGGCGCTTGCCGGCGTCCTGGCTGCGGTCGAGGGCCAGGTGGCGGCTCTCGGCGAGCGCGGCCTGGCTGCCGAAGAGCACGTCGAGGGCGTGCAGCCTGGCGGTCAGCGCCGCGTCGGTACCCGCGGCCGCGCGGAACGCGTCCCACGCGCCCGGCTGGGCCGCGTGGCGGCGGCCGAGCAGGCCCTCGCCCAGGCCGGCGACGACCGCGGCGCGGGTCTCGACGCTGGCGGCCGGGGCGGTGGCGAGCTGCAGCAGCAGGTCGAGCCCGGCGGGACGCTTGTCGAGGTCTTCGCCGAAACGCCGCGCGGCGTACTGCGCGACCACCGGGATGCGGCCGCCGGTGGCGAGCCGCGCGAGGTCCTCGGGTGCGCCCGCGGCCAGGTCCTTGACCGCGTACCACAGCATCAGCGGCAGGTTGTGGTCGCCGGCGTCCTCGCCGTGCGCGAGCAGCGGCGCGGCGATGGCGGGCCGCGCGGCGAGCGGCAGGCGCTGCAGGGCCGACGCCAGGGCGAGGCGCACGCTCGGCGCGGCCTCGCCGGCCGCCAGCCTCGCCAGCGCGGCGCGCACCGGCTCGGACATGGTCTCGGCCGGCGGCTGCGTGGCGCCGCCGCGCAGCGGCAGCGCGTCGGTGAGCAGGCGCACCGCCCAGGTGCGCACCGGCGGCGCGGGATCGCCGAGCAGCCCGATCAGCAGCGCCTCGTCGGCGCCGCCGACACCGTTCAGCGTCCACAGCGCGCGCAGGCGCTGCACCAACGGCGCCCCGGCGAGCAGCGCCAGCAGGCGCGGCCGCACCGCGGCGGTGTCGTGGCCGGCGGCGGCGCGCCCGCTGAGCAGCTGCTGCGCCTGGCGCGCGTACCACCCGTCCTCGCGGGTCAGCAGCTCGACCAGCGCGGCGTCGTCCGCCTTGGCGAGGTCGAGGGGCGCCTGCGCCGCCGGCGTGCCGTAGGTGACCTTGAAGATGCGCCCGCTGGAGCGGTGGATGCCGTCGTGCTCGTGGCACTCGCCGATGTCCGACCAGTCGAGCAGGTAGACGCCGCCGTCCGGGCCGCTGCCCAGGTCGACGCCGCGGAACCACGGGTCGCCGCTGCTGAGGACGTCCGGCGCGTGGTGGCCGACGAAGCCCGAGCCCTCCGGCGCCAGGCTGTCCATGTTCACCCGCCGGCCGTGCAGGTTCAGGGTGAACAGCCCGCCGCGGTAGCTCTCGGGCCAGTTGGCGCCCTGGTAGATCATCAGGCCGCTGTGCGCGTGCCCGCCGCCGGCGGCGGAGGTGGCGTCGCTGGGCGGGCGCCCGCCCTGGGTCTGCGTCCACTTCTCGCCGGTCGCCCAGTGGATGTGGTCGGCGTGCTGCGCGATCAGGCCGTAGACCGCCGGGTCGAGGTCGGCGCCGCCCATGCGCTGGTAGTGCGCGCCGGGGATGAAGTGCCAGAGGTGCCCGATGACGGTGTTGATGAAGAAGCCCTCGCCCTGCGCGTCCCAGTCCATGCCCCAGGGGTTGGTGGTGCCCGAGGCGACGACCTCGAAGACGTGGCGCGCGGGGTGGTAGCGCCGAGATGCTGCAGTTGAGGGCGACGCGCTCGCCCGCCGGCGCGCCGGGCAGGCCGACGTGCGAGGTCGCCTGGATGCCGTGGCGGCCGTACAGCCAGCCGTCGGGCCCCCACTTCAGGCCGTTGGCGACGTTGTGGCCGACGCGGTCGTCGTCGAAGCCGTCGAGCAGCACCTGCGGCTCGCCGTCGGGGCGGTCGTCGCCGTCGGCGTCGGGGATGAAGAGCAGGCGCGGCGGGCACAGCGCGAACACGCCGCCGTGGCCGACGGCGATGCTGGTGAGTTCCGAGCCCTTGTCCCAGAACACCGTGCGCTGGTCGCCGTGGCCGTCGCCCTTGCTGTCGGCGAAGACCAGGATGCGGTCGCGCAGCTTGTGGTCGAAGTTGGGGTGGCCGTCGCCATAGGTGTAGTTCTCGGCCACCCACAGGCGGCCACGACCATCCCAGGTCATGGCGATGGGCTGGCAGACCGCCGGTTCCGACGCGTACAGCGTGGCGGCGAAGCCGGCGGGCAGGGTCAGGCGGCGCAGCGACTCCTCGGCCGGGGTCAGCGGGTTGCCGACGGTCGACTGGGTGTCGAAGGGCACCGGGAAGTCATCGGCGGCGTGCAGGGCGGTGGCGCCGGCGAGCAGGGCGAGAGCGGGCAGGAGGGCGAGGCGGTGCATGGCGGTATCCGGCGGGGGTCGGCGGGCTGCGGTCCGAGGGTCTGCGACAGGGTTGTTCCCCCGGCGGGGGAAAAGGTTGTGCACCAATCGGGTTCTGGAGGGGGACCGGGGGCGTTTCGGCGTGGACGGGCGCCAACCATGGTCGCGGTGGTGCATCGTCGAGCTGGCGTCCGAGCCCCCTGGAGGCCGCGCTGGGCGCGGCGAGGACCGTGGCACCGCGACCGATCCCTGGGGGGTCGATCGCCAGCTCGACCAGGGAGCGGGTTCAGTGCGTCCCCTCACGTGCGGGCGGACCGGCGAGCACGTGCGCCCGCCACGCGGCGAAGCGGTCCATGATGGGGTCCATGTCCATGCCGTGGCGCTGCGGCGGCAGCGCCAGGTAGGCCTCGTAGGCGGCCCGCGCGTCCTCCGGCTGGCCGGCGCGCTCGGCCTTCATGCCGGTCAGGGCCAGCAGCCAGGCGCGCGTGCCGATGCGGTCGGGTTGCCGCAGGAACTCCTCCGCGGTGCAGGCGCCGGTCAGGAAGCGCGCGGCGTACCACGGGTGCTGCGCGTCGGCGTAGCGGAACCCCGCGACGATCTGGGCGCAGCTGCGCTCGAGGGCGTCCGGGTGGGCGCGCCGGGCGGCGGGGTCACCCAGGTCGGCGATGAATGGGGCCATGAAGCCGCCGGCGAAGCACAGCTGCGGGTGGTCGAGGCTGGTGATCAGACCAGGGGTTTCCGGCGCCTCCCCGGCGTGGGTCCCCACCGCGCGCGCATCGAGGTCGAGCAGCAGCCGCGCTGTCCAGCCGTCTTCGCTGCCGCGCTCGACGTGTTCGAGCAGCGCGGCGGGCTGGTCCAGCGCCAGCAGGTGCAGGCCCAGGACGGAGGATGGCGCGCCGCGCGTCGCGCCGCCCAGCCCGATCTGCGCGAGCGCCTGCCAGCGGTCGCCCACGCGCGGCAGGTCGAGCACCTCGCGGTAGCGCCCGAGCGCGATCAGCACCCGCGCCCGCGTATCGGGTTCGAGACCGGGATCCCGCAGGGCCTCGTCACCGCGGCCGAGCATGGCCAGGCCGAGGGCGCGCTCGTCGGGGTCCACGCTGCGCAGCAGTTCCTCGTGGTGGCCGGTGCGCAGGCAGGCCTCGGCCCACGTCCAGCGCTGGTCCTGGTAGTCGCGCACGATCTCGTCCCAGCGCCCGAGCTGGCGCAGCGCCAGGGCGCAGGAGACGCGGTCGGCGGGGAAGCGCGCGAGGATCTCCGCCGGGCGGCCGAGGGTGATGAGGCTCTCCGCGGCCGCGCGCGCGGCCAGGCCGCGATCGCCCTTCACGTCGTCGTAGACGCGCAGGTAGGCCTCGAGCAGCTCCGTGCGCCGCGCGCCCGCCTGGCCCCTGCTCAGCGCGTAGGCGTACGTCGCCCAGCGCACCGCGACCTGCGCGCGCACCTCCGCGTCGGCGCGCCGCGCGAGCGCGCCCAGGCCATCGAGCACGACCTGGTGGTCGCCGGCGGCGAAGGCGCGATCGATCCGCTGCAGGGAGACGCGGTCGTCGAACTCGGTCCCGGCCAGCGGCCGCCACGCGGCGAAGGCCTGGTCGAAGCGTTCCTGGCGGAACCAGCACAGCCCCTCGCGGAAGCGCGCCTCGCGGCCCAGGCCGCTGTCGGGGAACGCAGCGGACACCCGCGCGTACTGTTCCGCCGCCAGCGCGAAGCTGCGCTTCTGCGCCAGCACGTCGCCGATCGCCGTCGCCGGCAGCCGCTGCGGCAGGCCGAGCGAGTAGATGCGCAGGTCGGAGAAGGCCTTGCCGCGGTAATAGCCGTACAGCCCGATGTACCCGCCGGCGAAGGGGAAGGGGTCGGTGTAGCTGAGGATCTCGCGGCCGTCGACCAGCAGGCGCAGCGTCGCATCGACGATCTCGGCGCGGATGCGGTAGCGGCGCCCGTGCTCGAGGCGGACGTGGCTGATGGCCACCTGGCGCTCCTCGGGCAGGATGATGGCGCTGTAGGAGTTGTCGAAGGCGCCGACCTGCAGCTTGTAGAGGTCGGAGATGGGCGTGGCGCGCGCGCTGTCGAGCTCGGCATCGCGGCACCAGCACACCGACAGGTCGCACAGCGAGGACCCGGGCAGCACCTCGCCGGTGAACTCGATGGCGGTGTCCCCGGCGCAGCGCGTGCGGTACAGCATCAGCGCCTCGTGCGTGGAGGTCGAGACCAGGCGCCCGTCCTGCGACGCGAAGGTCCCGTCGCGCACCAGCCAGCGCTCGCGCCAGCCGTCGTCGGCGAAGGTCTCGGTGAGGATCGGCGCGCCCCAGGTGGCGATCTCCTTGAGGCGCTCGCCGAACAGCGCCAGCAGCGGCACCGCCAGCGCCAGCAGCAGCGCGGACGCCCACACGATGGTGCGCGCGTGCCGGCGCAGCCAGCGCGCCGCGGTCTCGCGCAGGGCGTAGCGGTGCGCGCTGACCGCCAGCCCGGTCTGGTAGGCCTCCAGGTCGCGGATCAGCGCGGCGGCGTCCGCGTAGCGCGCGGCCGGCTCCGCCGCCAGGGCCTTGAGCGCGATCGCGAGCAGCGGCGCCGGCACCGCGGCGCGCTCGGCGGCCGTCGGCGCGTCGATGCCGCCGCAGCGCTTGAGCCGCCAGAACTCGTCGAGGTCGTCGCGCCACATCGGCGCGCGCAGCAGCAGCGCGTGGAACAGCGTCGCGCCGAGGCAGTAGACGTCGCTGGTGACGCGCGCGCCCTCGCGCGCGCGCCTGCTCCGGGCTCATGTACAGCGGCGTGCCGTACATCTTCGCGCTGGCGCAGCCGTCGGCGTCCAGGCGCGCGGCCGCGCCCCAGTCCAGCACCAGCACCTCGCCGAAGTCGCCGAGCATGATGTTGTCGGGCTTGATGTCGCCGTGCACGATGCGGCGGTTGTGCGCGAACGAGATCGCCTGGCCGACGGCGATGAAGGCGGTGACGATGGCGTTGAACGAGGCCAGCCGGCCATCGCGCGCGCCCGGCGCCGAGGCCGCGAGGATGTCCCCGAGCGGGCGGCCCTCGACGTGGCTCATGGTGAAGAACAGGCGGCCGTCGGCGCTGCGGTCGAGGTCGTGCACCGGCAGCACGTTCGGGTGGCGCAGCACCGCGGTCAGGCGCGCCTCCTCGACGAAGCCCTGCTCGGCCTCGGCGGCGGGCCCGTCGGCGGCGCCGAGCAGCTTCACCGCCACCAGCCGGTCGAGGTTGCGGTCGCGCGCCGAGAACACCTCGCCGCTGCCGCCGGCGCCGAGCAGGCCGAGGACCTCGAAGCGGTCGCGGTGGCCGGGCTCGCTGGCCGCGGCGGCGAGCAGCGTGCCCGGCAGCCCCGTGGGCGGGTGCGGCGCGATCCGGCGCGGCCCCGCTCGGGGTCTGCGCGGCGAGCCGCCGCGTGCCCTCGGGCGAGAAGTCCGCATCGGGGATGGTGCGGGCCAGCGTCGCGTGTTCGGGTGGCGGCCCCGACGGGGCCCGGTCCGGGTGCATCGTCAAGCATAGCATGGGGATGCGTGCGGAGCAAACCGGCTCTGGCTGAGAGGCTCGCGCTCTGTTCAGGGCGCCTCGACCACCGCTTGGGCGAGCAGCGCGGCGAATGCGTCGGGGCCGATGCCGACGGGCTGCAGGTAGAGCGGCGTCCCGCTGAGCGCCAGGCGCAGATCCCCGCCGACGGTGCTCGCCGCCGCGGCCGCGTTGCCGAGCACGTCCAGCGCGCGGATGCCTTTCGCGCCACCGGGAATGCGCAGCGGCGCTGGGCGCCCATCGTCCGCGAACGACCAGGCCGCGGCGATGGCGCTCGCGCCGCTGCTGAAGAGGTAGAGCTTGCGCGTGTCGCCCACCGCGACCTCGCCGCGCGGCTTCGCGCCGGTGAACAGCCATGCCAGGGTGTTGTAGACCACGAAGCCGGTCGACGGATCCATGCCCACGGTCAGGTGGGCGTTGACCGCCCAGGACGCAGGCGCGAACAGGCTGAAGTAGTTCAGGTCGGGCACCGTGAAGGAGCGGCCCAGGCCGGTGGCGAGGTCGATCAGCCAACGCCGCGCCAGGGTCTCGCCGCGCACGCTTGCGGCCGAGGTAGTTGTCGTCCTCGCCCGGGGCGCCGGGCTTGCAGACGTGGAACATCTCGGTGTTCCACAGCGCCTTGCCGCGCCCGCCGGCCTGGTCGACGTAGGCGCGCACGCGCGCGTTCATCGCCATCGCCGAGAGCGGCGTCGACCAGTCGAGGCGCGCGCCATAGGGGTGGAAGCTGACCACGTCGCAGAACGGCAGCGCGCCGGCCTTGAGGCAGCCGTCCAGGTAGTCGAACGCGTCGCGGCCGTGGTCCTGGCTGGTGCAGAACGCGACCACGGTGATCGCAGGGTCGACGCGCTTCAGCGCCGCCGAGGCGCTGGCGAGGTAGTCGCGGTAGACCTCCGGGGTGATGTACATGTTCGGCTCGTTCAGCACCTCGTAGGTGGTGATGACGCCGCGGTAGCGCCGCGCGATGGCTTCGACGTAGCGCACCCAGCGCTCCGGCGCCGGCAGCAGCACCTGCTGGTGCGGGTCCATGGTGCGCGGCTGCAGGCGGCTGCCGGGCGCGCTGCGCAGCCACGCGGGCGGGTCGCGGCTGTTGTCGAGGATGAAGTCGTCGCCCAGCACCGGCATCACGCGCATGCCGCGCTCGCGCGCCTTCTGCACCAGGACGTCGGTCAGGCTCCAGTCGAACTCCCCATCGCGCGGTTCGAGGTTGCACCACGCAAAATCCCAGCTGCGGATCCAGCGGTCGCCGGCCTCGGCGCGGAAGTCGAAGATGGCGTCGGCCGAGGCGGCGTACTGCATCCACAGACCGCGGCTCTCGCCCTCCGGCCCCATCGGCCGGCCGGGATTCTGGGCGAGGTTGTCGCTGACGGTGAAGTCGTCGGTGAACTGGTCCAGGCCGCGCTTGACGCTGTCGATCACCGCGAAGGCGAAGCTGCTGCGGTCGGCGACGGCACCATCCGGGCCGAGCAGCTCGGCCTGCACGGTGAAGCGGCCGCGGCGGTGCGGCGAGACGTCCGCCAGCGCGCGCTCCGCGCTGGCGCCGGCGGCGAGCGCGACGCGCGGCAGCTCGACGACGGGTCCCGCGGTGTCCCAGAAGTCGTCGTGCACGCGGTAGCGCAGCGTGCAGGTGGCCGGCGCCGGGCCGTTGTCGCGAAGCGCGAAGCGCACCGGCACCGCTTCGCCGCTGGAGAGCGTGTACTGGCGCGCACCAGCGCCCGCGACGCCGACCTCGAGCGGTCGCGCTGCGTAGTCCGCCGCCGGCGCCTCGCGCACCTGGATGGCGTCGAGCCACAGCGCCGTGCCCTGCGCGGGCCGCGCGTAGACGCCCCACACGAACTGGAGCTTGCACAGGCTGCGCCCGGCCGGCACCTCGACCGGGCCGATGGCGAAGCGCTGCCACGCGTCACCGACGCGCGCGCCGCCACCGGCTTCGCCGTACGGGCCTTCCGCGGTCTCCAGCCCCACCGTCAGGTCCTGGCCGGCGCGGCCGGCGCGGGCCGCGAAGGAGATCAGGTAGCGCTTGTGCGGGTCCACCGCGAACGGCCGGGTGAAGAGCCGCACCGCTCCCGCTGCGGGATTGTCGATGCGCAGGCTGACGGCGCCGTGGTACGGCTGGTCCGGATCGAGCACCGGCGCGTGGAATGGCACGTCGCGCTGGCCGGCGGTCAGGTATTCCGCGCGGGTGATGCCATAGCCGTCGAAGCCGACCTCGAAGCTGGAGTTGCGGATCAGATTGGGAGTGGGGATCGGGTCGGATCCGAAGTCTGCGGCGGCGGCGGGGGAGGCGCAGCCCAGAAGCGCCGCGGTGAGGGCGAGGAGCAGAAGGGCGGGCTTCATGCGGGTCTCCTGGGCGGCCCGGCCGGCAGGAGGCGGGAGCGCCGGGCAGTCTACAATGACCGGGCCGGCCGCGCCCCGTTGTCGTGGTTTTCAGCCCGGATGGTGTGAAACCATTGATTCGTCCATGCGGAACGGTGGGGGCGTCACGGTGTGCGTGGAGTCACTGCCGATGCAGCGGTGGGCCGGGATCACCGGGTGGACACGGAAGGGCTCGACGGCCGGCATCGAGAGCGGGTCCGAGATGATGTCGAGATTCGGAGATGCGGCTCAGTGGGCCGCGGTCCCAGGGGGCGTTCGAGCCGCTTCACCAGGTCGCGCGTGCGCTGCGTCGTCTCGCTCCGGAAAAATCGCGCTCTCTCCACTTCCGCGCTGCGCCCCACATCCCAGGAGGACCGCCCCCTGGGACCGCGGCCCACTGGGCAATGCTAGCAAGCTAAGCGTACAAGGCCGTTCCTACGATAGCCTGGAGTCGTCTTTCTCGCAGCTCTGGTCCCTCTGGTACTCTGTGTTCTCTCATGCTGTCTGATCTTCCGTTCGGCCGAGCCGGAATGATGGTGGGTGGTACCGACCGCCGATCGAACACAGAGCACCAGAGAGACCAGAGAAGAGCTTCGCTTGATGGCATTGCCCACTGGGCCGCTCTTCGTCCGACCACCATCATCCACACCACGCGTGAGCCCGCCCGCTACTCATGCCTGCGTGCACCCCCCCCTTGAACACGGCGGATTTCCCATTTTCCTAGCGCCTAGCGCCTGCGCCTAGCGCCTAGCGCCTAGCGCCTAGCGCCTAGCGCCTAGCGCCTCGCGCCTCGCGCCTCGCGCCTCGCAACTCGCAACTCGCAACTCGCAACTCGCAACTCGCGCCCCCAGCACGTCACCCCATCTCCAACCCGCGCATCGTCCCCTTCCCGCTCACGAACGTGTCCGTCGCCACGCCCATGCGCTGCAGCAGCCCGACGTACAGGTTGGTGAGCGGGTAGTTGTGCGCGCGGTCGAAGGCCAGGTGGCCGGCGTGCTTGAAGCCGCCGCCGGCGAGCAGCACCGGCAGGTTGTCGTTGGAGTGCGAGTTCGCGCTGCCCATGTTGGTGCCGTACAGCACCGCCGTCAGGTCGAGCAGCGTGCGCGACCCCTGCGCGGTGGCGCGCAGGCCCTCGAGGAAGGTCGCCAGCTCGGTGAACTGCGCGGCCTCGACGCGCGCCAGTTCGGCGAGCACCGCCGGGCGGTTGCCGTGGTGGGTCATCTCGTGGACCACCGAGTTCACTCCGGGGATCTCCTTCGGCGACACCGAGCCGGAGTTGCAGGCGACCGTCACGACGCGCGTGGAGTCGCTGGCCAGCGCCAGGCGCACCAGGGCGAGCATGCTGCGCGTCTGGGTGATCAGGCGCTGGTTGTCGCGCAGGTCCTCCGGCTTGGGCTGGCCGGGATTCGGGCTTGGCGCGGTCGACCCAGCCGTCGGCGCCCGGCCAGGTCGCGCTCGAGGTCGCGGATGGCGGAGAAGTACTGGTCGAGCTCGCGGCGGTCGCCGGCGCCGACCGTGCGCTCCAGGTCCTTGGTCCGCGCGCGCAGGCGAGTCGAGCAGGCTGCGGTCGGCGCTGATGCGCGCGTGCGCGGCGACGCGCGCCTCCGGCGAGTCGGCGGTGAACAGGCGCTGGTAGAGCTGCAGCGGGCTGCGCAGCGGCGGGATCATCGCGCCGCTGCGCGTGTACGAGATGCTCATCTCCTCGGCGCCGACCATCAGCGTCAGCGACGCGAAGCGCGTCGCCGAGCCGACCTGCTCGGCCATCACCTGGTCGAGCGAGACGCTGTTGTGGAACGACGCGCGGCTGGCGCCCGGCGCGCCGGTCAGGAAGGAGCGTCTCCGCGGCGTGGCCGCCGTCGACGCCGGGCAGCGACACGCCGGAGATCACGGTGAGGTCCTTGCGGTGGGCCTCGAGCAGCGCCAGGTAGGGCGGGGCGGTGTAGTCGGCGCCCGGTCTCCTTGGGGAAGAAGTTGTCCGGCAGGATGCCCATGTTGGTCATCATGCCGACGAAGCGCCGCGGCGGCGCGGCCGCGGCCGCCGCGGCGCCGTCACCGGCCCAGGCGACGGCGGGGACCATGGCGTCGAGCAGCGGCAGCGCCAGCAGCACGCCGGCGCCGCGCAGCAGGGTGCGGCGGTCGAGGACTTTGCGGCGGAGCGGGTTCATGGCGGTTCTCCGGACTCACTTGCTGAGGAACAGGTCGCTCTGCACCACTTCGTGCAGCAGCGTGCGCAGGCCGTAGCCCTTGGCCTTGGCGCGGGCGAGGATGCCGGCGATGACGGTGCGGTCGGCGAAGGAGACCGGCGCGCCGGTGGCGTAGGTGGCGAGCTGCTCGGTGAACGAGCGCGCCAGGCGCTCGGGGTCGGCGACCAGCAGGTCGCGCAGCGCCTCGACGTCGGCGAAGGCGCGGCCATCGGCCAGGGTGCCGGCGCAGTCGACCGCGGGGCCGTCGTGGTACTCGACCAGGCGCGCGTTCACGACCTTGCGATCCTCGTCGCGGCCGGCGCCGCCGACCGCGCGGTACTGGCTGCGCCAGGCGCCGGTGACGTCGAAGCTCTCCAGCGCGAAGCCGTAGCCGTCCATCCTGGCGTGGCAGGCCTTGCAGGTGTCGTTGCGGCGGTGCTTGGCGAGCTGCTCGCGCACGGTGGTGGCGCCCTGCACGTCGGGCTCGATGGCGCCGGCGTCGGGCGGCGGCGGGTCGGGCACGATGCCGAGCAGGCGCTCGAGCACGAAGGCGCCGCGCTTGACCGGCGAGGTGGTGGTGCCGGCCGCGGTGACCTTCAGCACCGCCGCCTGGGTCAGGAAGCCGCCGCGGTGGCTGCCCGGCGGCAGCGCCACCTTGCGCACCTGGAAGCCGGTCAGGCCCGGGCTGTCCGTCCACGGGATGCCGTAGTGGTGGGCGAGCGGCTCGTTGAGCATGGCGAAGTCGGACCGCACCAGGTTGGTCGCCGGCAGGTCGCCCCTCAGCAGCTCGGCGAGGAAGGCGCGCGATTCCAGCAGCATCGCCTCGCCCATCCACGGCATGTACTCGGGGTAGAGCTTCTTGTCCGGCTGGGTCGCGGCGATGTCCCGCAGCGACAGCCACTGGTCGAGGAAGTGCTCGACGAAGCGCGCCGAGCGCGGATCGGCGAGCAGGCGCTCGGTCTGCGCGCGCAGCACCGCCGGCTTGGTGAGCTCGCCGCGGTCCGCGAGGGCCGCCAGCTCGTCGTCGGGCAGCGAGCTCCACAGCAGGTAGGACAGGCGCGCCGCCAGCGCGTGCGCGTCGAGCTTCCCCGCCGCCTCGCGGCGCAGCAGGAAGTCCGGCGCGGTCAGCACGCCGCGGTAGGCGGCGAGCATGGCGTCCTGGAAGGCGGCGCCGGCCGCGAGGCGCTGCTTGGCGATCGCCAAGTAGGGCGCGACGTCGCTGGCGCCCACCGGCCGGCGGAAGGCGCGGCGCGCGAAATGCTGCAGCAGGCGCTGCGCGTCGGCGGCCGGATCCGCGCTCGGCACGTACACCGCCGGGCGCTTCTCGCCGCGCTCGCCGTACGGGTCCTTGGGGAAGGACCAGGGATTGCCCTGCGGCCAGGTCTGCTGGACCGGCTTGGGCACGCCGCTCTGCGGCGTCCACGCCAGCACCGGCAGCTCGCCGAACAGCGCGCGGTGGCTGGCCGGCGGCCACTGGTCGTAGAGCGGCCCCTCGATCTCCAGCCACTCGATGGCCAGGCCGGGCGCCGGCCGCGGCGGGCCGCGCAGCTTCTTCTCCTTGTCGCCGATGTCGCGCACGTTCTCGCACGACGCCAGCACCACGCGCAGGTTGTCGTCCGCACCGCCGGTCATGCCGCCGCCGCGCTGCACCCACGCGGTGAGCTCGGCGACCGCCGGCTTGTTGGCGGGCACGCCGACGGTGCCGTAGAGCTCGTTGCGGCTGTACACGCCCCACGAGATCGCGCCGGGGCGCGTGGCCGGCACCACCTGCCGGCCGTCCCAGTCGAAGCTGTAGGCCGAGACCCGCAGCTTGTGCCAACCGGTCATCACCGGGTGGATGGTGTCGAGCGAGCAGCGGAAGTCGGCGTCCTCGTTGCGGAACAGCCCGATGGCGGTGGCGCGGTGGTCGCCATCGACGATCTGGAACGAGGTCGGCGCGGTGAAGCGCTCGAGCTGCTCCAGCCCGGCCAGGCCCAGGCCGATGCGCTCCTGCACCGAGCGGCCCGCCCAGGCCTCGCACTCCTTGCCCTCGTGGCGGGTCAGGTCCCACGGGTGGTAGCGGTAGGTCTGCACCGCCGGCCGCTCCGGCAGCGGGCACAGCGCCGCGTCCAGCGCGCGGTCGACCGCGGCCAGGTAGGCCTGCAGGTGGATGGACGAGAAGTCGAGCGCGCCGGCGAGGCGGTCGAAGCCGTGCGACTTCCCGTCCTCGGGCAGGGTGTCCTTGAGGCGCAGCGCCGGCATCGCCAGCAGGTCGCGCACGCTCCACTCGAACTCCTCGCGGCTGAGCCAGCGCAGCGGGCTGCGCCCCTGGACGGCGCGCGCCGCGAGTTCGGCCTTGGTCAGGCGCGCGGCGAGAGCGCCGAGCAGCGCGGCGCGCTCTTGTCGCTCGGGCTGCGGCTTCTTCGGCGGCGGCATCTCGCCATCCGCCACGCGGTCGTGGATCTTCACCCAGCGCGCGGTGTTGTCGGGGTCCTCCGGCTGCCAGGCCAGGGCCTCGAGGTCGAGGCCGCCCTTGCGGGTGTCGTGGTCGTGGCAGTCGCTGCAGTAGGTCTTCAGGACGCCCCCTGCGGGCTGCTCGGCGGCGCCGACGCCGCCCAGGGCGAGGGCGAGGAGCGCCGCGAGGGCGTGGCGCAGGTGGGCGGGGTGGGGACGCGCGTGGGGCATGGGCTCAGGACCGCGGGGTGACCGACTGCCAGGTGGTGCCGATGCGCACCTCGTCGATGGACCAGGCGCGCTCGGTGCCGTTGTAGATGTGCAGCGAGCCGAGCACGCCGGGGAAGCGCCCGGCCTGGCCGACCACCGTCCAGCGCGCCGGTTCGTACGCGTCCACCGCGTCGTGCTGGCCGTAGACCTTCAGGAAGGTCTGGCCCGGCGCGCCGCGGGCGCAGCTCAGCTTGAGGACCACCAGGTAGGGCTCGCCGTCGACCAGCGGCGCGTCGGCGACGCTGTTGCCGAAGCGCCCGATGAGCTCGGGCCGCCCGTCGCTGAGCACGCCGAAGCCGAGGCGGTCGGCGGGCACGGCCTCGGAGGTCAGCATGCAGCGCAGCCAGTGGTGGGTCGGCCCGGCGGTGACGGCGCTGCGCCGCACCAGCACGCTGAGGTAGCGCAGCGCGTCGCCGTCGAGGTGGATGGGCTCGGCGAACAGGCGCATGCAGGCGTCGCGGTAGGTGTCGGGCCGCTCGGGCTCGGTGGGCAGCTCCATGGTGCCGCCCTGGCCCGGGCGCAGACCGGCGGGCGCGGCCAGGCTGGTGCCAGGGGTGAAGTCCATGACCAGGCCGTTGTCGAGCTGGTTGCGGTACCACGGCGAGCGCCAGCCGGAGCCGCCGGCGGCCTGGTGCTGGCGGCTGGTGGTGGTGGCGAAGGGGTAGTCGAAGCCGTCGTAGCTGAGCAGGCCGCCCTGCGCTTCCGCCAGGCCCGTGGGCTGGGCGAGGCGCGCGGCGATCGCCGGCGCGGAAAACGCCAGCGCTTCGCCGGCGCGGTCGCTGGCATCGCGCACGCGCAGGGCCTGACCGGCGCGCAGCGCAGCGCCGGGCCCGGCCGCGGGGGCGTCGAGCGGCCGCCAGGCGACGTCGCCTTCGATCACCTGGAGCGTGGTCGCACCGCCGGCCTCGACACTGCAGGCGAATTCCGTCCCCAGATCGGTGATTTCGGCCACCGGCGTGCGCAGGATGAAGCCGGCGGCCTGGGCCGCGGCGCGCACCGTCACCGTACCGCGGCGCACCAGCGCGCTGCCGCCGGACTCCAGGCGCAGCGCCACCGGGGCGTCGAGCAGGGCCTCGGCGCCGCCGGCGAAGCGCAGCAGGGCGTGGCCGGCGGAGAGCTCCAGGTCGCCGGCCGCCAGGCGCTGGCCGGTGGTGGGCATGGCGCCCTGCCAGCGCGCCCCATCGATCAGCACCAGGGTGGCGACCGCGGCGCTGTCCGTCGCCACGGCGGGGGGCGCGATATCCGGCTGCGGCGCCGCGGGGCCGGGGCGCAGCAGCAGCGCGGCGGCGAGCAGGCTGGCGGCGAGCGCGGCGAGCGGCCAGCCGGGCAGGCGCCGCGCGGGCGCGGGGACCGGCAGCGGCACCACGATCGGCTGGGCCGGGGTCAGGCGCAGGCGCACCTGATCGGCGAAGCTGCGGCCCTCATCGGCGAGGCGCGCCATGGTCGCGTGCGCGAAGCGGCCCTCGTCCTCCTGCTTCAAGGCGAGGCCGATCAGGCGGTGCTCGACGTAGAGCTCGCCGGCGTGCGCCGCGGTCGCCGCGTCCTCGCGCAGCAGACGTTCCAGCGCCTCCGCCTGCGCCGGCTCCAGGCCGCCATCGAGGAAGGCCTGCCACAGCGCGGCGAATTCCGGGGCTGGCGCGTCCGGCATCACGGCTCCTGGTGCGCGAGCCGGCGCAGCAGGCAGGTATGCAGGCGCTCGCGCAGCAGGAACAGGTGCTTCTTGATCGCGCCTTCGCTGCGCGCGCGCTGATCGGCGATCCGCTGCAGCGGCAGCTCGTCCGCATAGCGCGCGGTGAGCAGGGCGCGCGCGTCCTCGCCCAGGCCGGCCAGGCAGGCGCGCAGCGCGGTCAGGCGCTCGTCCTCGTGCTCGTCGGGGGCGAGCGCGCGGCGCTCCAGCTCCTGCCACAGGGCGTGCGGCACGTAGCGCTCGCGCTGGTCGGCGAGGCGGCGCAGGCGCGTCAGCTCGGCCATCACCTGGTAGCGCGCGATGGTGAACAGCCAGGCGCGGAAGTCGCCGCCGGCGCTGTAGCGCCCGAGGTTCTTGAAGGCCTCGACGAAGGTCGCCTGGGCGACGTCGTCGGCATCCGCCCCCGCCGGGCAGCGCGCCGTGATCCACGCCCGCACCGCCCACTCGAAGGCCCGCACCAGCGCCCCGAACGCCTCCGCATCGCCCGCCTGGGCGCGCAGCACGAGGGTATCGGTGGCGGTGGGGTCGAGCATGGTCCGTCCCTGGGATAGCGCGGGGGCGGGGAAGGTTACCCTGGGAATGGTGGGGCAGGGGAGACGGGCAGGGGAAAGCGTTTAAGGCGCGAGGCGCGAGGCGCGAGGCGCGAGGCGCGAGGCGCGAGGCGCGAGGCGCGAGGCGCGAGGCGCGAGGCGCGAGGGACAGCCTGGTTCGATACGGGATGACCGTTGATGACCAAGTGGATGGCCTGCCTCTGGGCCGCTGCCCGTTCCACAGGTGTCCGAGCGAAGGAACACGGAAACTTCCTCATCCCCCGCCTCGTGCCTCGCGCCTCGCGCCTACTCCGGACGCGCCGCCCACGTCGCGGCCACAGGCTTCCCAGTCGCATCCAGGACCTCGCAATACATCCCCCATCCCCCGCCCCCCTGCATGACCTTGAACAGCACCTGGTTCCACCCGGCCTTCAGGTCCACCGGCACCTTCACCGCCCCGGGGGAGGCGCCGTGGCTGCCGCGGTCGTCCTGCACCTGGCGTCCGTTGAACCACACCTTGCCGCCGTCGTCGGTGCCGAAGGCGAGGGTCGCGGCGCCGGGATTGAGGGGCCGCACCCAGGCGGCGGCGTAGGCGCAGACGTTGTCGTGCTGTTGGAAGGCGGCGGTCAGGTCGAGGTAGCCCTGGGGGTCGGTAGTCACCAGGCGCCAGCGCTGCTCGTTGCCCATGCGGTCGATCGAGGCCTTGGCGAGGTCGACGCCGGCCTCGGGTCCGAAATCGTGGTCGATCTCCGCCGCGAAGGTGCCGAGCACCGCCCACCTGCGCACGCCCAGGTCCTGCCCGGCGGTCATCACCAGGTGTCCGGCGGTCACCGTCCACTGCGCGCTCCAGGTGCCGGCGGCGAGGTCGACGCCGGGAACCTGCACCGCGACCGTCGCCGACTGGCCCGGCGCGATGGCGGGGAAGTCCTGCTCGACCGGCGCGACGCGCGACGGGCCGCGCAGGGCGAGGCGCACGCGTCCGGCGAGCGGCTGGGGCGCGCCGGAATGCAGGGCGATCGCCAGGGTCTGGCCCTTGGCGTCCAGTGGGCCCGGCGCCTGCGGCGCGAGCGTCAGCGGCGGCGTCACCACCAGCGTCGCCCAGGTGACGTCGAGCGGTGCGCCCGCACTGTCGCGCAGGATCACGTCGATCGGCGTCGCGCCGGCCGGCAGGTCGGCGGGCGGGGTCAGGGTCACCGCGACCTGCACGGCCTTGCCCGCCTCGAGAGCCACCGGCGCGTCCGCTGGCGCGGCGGTCCAGCCCGTCGGCGGCGCCACGTGCACGGTGGCGCTGCGTGGGCCACCAGGCCCGGCGGTGACCGTGACGGTCAGCACGGTGCTGGCGAAGGCCGCCGCGCGCTGCGGCACGTCCAGCGCCGCGCTGATGGTCGCGGCCGGCGCGGGACCGTAGACCGCGATCTCGCGCAGCATCACCTTGCTGGGGATGGCGTTGCCCCAGGCGCGCGTGCTGGCGTCCGGCAGGAAGCCGTGGGTTGCGCGGCGCGCGACCACGCGCACGCCGTCGGCGACCACCGCGGGGAAGACGTCGCAGTGGCGGTTGTCGTCGAGCAGCCAGGTGGCGTAGCGGCAGCCGACCGTGGCCAGCGGCTCGCTCGGCGCGCAGGCGCTGCGCACCTCGCGCACCGTCGTCCAGGCGCCCGCGCTGCGCACCTGCAGGTCGTAGTCGAGCAGCGCGCAGAAGCCGTTGTCGGCGTGCAGCCCATAGAGCACGACGCGGTCGATGCGGCGCGGCTGGTCGAAGGTCAGGTCGAGGGTCTGCGGCTCCGCGCCCAGGCCACCGCTCCACAGGGCCTTGCCGTCGGTGCCGCCGCTGGGATTTCCGGCCTGCCAGGTCTGCAACACGCCATCGGTGAGCGTGGCGGGATCGCCATCCGCCGCGCCGGACCAGGCGAGGTGCGCGCGCGGCGCGTGGTTGCGGCCGAAGTCCTGGCGCACCGGCTGGGCGGTGCGGCCGGGAGCGAGGCGCACGTAGGTGGCGAGTTGGCCGACGTCGAGGCGCAGCGCGCCGCCGCTGGGCTTCACGGCGCGCAGGTTGCCGAAGGCGTCCACCACCTCGATCGCTGCGTCACCTCCACTGACCGACAGCGCGAGCGGCAGCGGCTCCAGGCCGAGGTTGCGCAGCACCAGCACGTCGCCAGCGGCACCGGCGTAGCGCAGGCCGAGGAACAGCTCGTTGCCCGGATCGCCGAAGTCGAGCTGGCCGGCGTAGGTGCGCCCGGCGGTCAGCGCCTGGCGCACGCGCTGGGTGAACACCGCGGGGTGCGGCCCGTTCGCCGACCACACCCAGCTCGGGCAGTCGCCGAAGCCGTGGTCGTTGACGTAGAAGTGGTTGTCGTGCTCGGGCGGGATGCCCAGGCTGGCCATCAGGTCGACGTGCAGCCCCAGGCGCGCGGCCTGCGCCCCGCCCATCCAGTTCTCGCCGCGCACGCCGCTGATCGCGCGCTCGGTCTGCCAGACCTCCTTGGCCGCGTCGCCGTATTTCGCCATCAGCGCGCGCAGCGCGCCGACCTTCCAGCGCCAGTGCGCGGGGTCGATCGATTCGTGGCCCTCGTAATCGTGCAGCGAGAGGATGTCGACCAGGTCCTTGCCGCCCTCCTTGTAGAAGGCCTCGTACCACCCCAGGTCGATGCCGCAGACGTCGGGGCCCATGATGCGCGCGGCCGGGTCGACCTCCTTGATGACCGCGCGCGCGGCCTTCAGCGTGGCGACGTAGTCGTGCGGGTTGAAGGTGAAGTTCGGCTCGTTCATGACCTCCCAGATCGGCACCCTGCCCTTGAGACGGGTGACGATGCCGCGCACGGCGTCGGGCTGGCAGTCCTTCTTGTCCGAGAGCTGCACGAACCAGGTGCAGCCGCTGGCCTGGGCCGAGGCGATCTGCTGCTCGAGCTCGTCCAGGCGCTGCGGTTCGTTGACCGCGTGCAGGCGCTGGTTGATCAGGCCGGCGAAGGCGTTGCGCATGGGATCGGTGGCGCCGCCCGGCGGCGTGTCCTTCCCGAGCGCGACCAGCCCGGCGTAGCGCTGCGTGACGCCGAAGAACTGCGCGCTGGTGCCGAGCTCGACGCCGCCGCTGCTCCACGCGCATTCGACCAGGCACCAGCCGTAGGCGGCGGGCGTGAAGGACAGGTCCTGCCGCGCCTCGGCGCCGTCCACCAGGTCGAGGTCGAAGGCGCCCGCCGCCAGTTCGTGGCGCGCGGTGTCGAGCACGCGCCAGGCGCCGTGCGCGCGGTGCACGCGGCGTTCCGCCTTGCCGACCTGCGCGGTGATGCGGATGGGCGCGAGGTCGTAGGCGATGCCGCTGGGCAGGTCGACCGCCAGAGCCGGGTTGAAGCCGAGCGCCAGCACCTGGCGCTGCGTCACGCCGCTGCGCTGCGGATCGAAGAAATCAGGCGTCACGCGCAGCACCGCCGGCGCGGGCCGGTAATAGGCGAAGTTCGGGTTGTCGCGCGCGAACTCGTGCGCCGCGCCCACCCACAGCCGCCCCGCGGGATCGATGGCGAGCGGGCTGTAGCCGCTGTGCACGCTCCACGGATCGGCCCAGCGGAACTGGCCCTCGCGCGCGGTGACCGTGGCCAGGTCGGGGCTGTAGCGCAGCAGGTGCCCGGGATTGCCGAAGGTCCACGCGTAGAGCGCGCCGTCCGGCCCGACCGCGATGCTGTGCAGCGGCTCGCTGCCGTCGCTGCTGCGCGTCTCGCTGGCGGCTCCGATCACCGTGACCGGCCTTCCCATCGGATCGACGCGGTAGAGCTGGTGGCGCGCGGCGAGGATCCACAGGTCGCCCTTGGGATCGGCGGCGACGTCGACCACGTCGCTGAGCGGGCGCTGCAGCGGGATGGGCGCGCCCAGGGCGCCGTCGGCGCCGATGACGTCGATGTGGTCGGCGGTGACGCGCTCGTCGCCGCCCGCGAGCACCGCGAAGCGCGTGGCGCCGCCGGCGGTCCAGGCGGTGATGGCCAGCGCGTGCGGGATGGCGATGGGCGGCAGCGCGGACCCGCCGGCGCTGAAGCGCTGCACGCGGTCGGCGCGCGGCTGGGTGACGTAGATGGTGCCGTCGGCGCCCAGCGCCAGGCGCTGCGGGTCCTGCTGGTCGCCGAGCGCCGCGTCCTTGACGTCGATTTGGGCGAGTGCCTTGCCGGCCTGGTCGAACTTCTGCACGCGGCCGTTGCCGGTGACGCCGCCGCCCTGGCGGGCGCGTTCCTGGCCCTCGAGGACGTAGAGGGCGCCCTGGGCGTCGAAGGCGAGGTCGCGGAGTTCATGGAACTGTCCGGGCTGGTCGCCGGGGCCGCCGAAATCGACATCCGAGCCCTCGGCGGCCCGCAGCGCGCCTGCGCAGGTACCGAGCAGCGACCCGAGCCCGATGGCCAAGGCCAAGCCGGACAGGCGGTTGCGAGAAGCTGTGAAACGGGGACTGGGCATGGTGGGCTCCGCGGCGGTGGCCGTGATCAACTCATTCAGTCTTATGAATGTCTTATATGGAAGGCTGTGACGCGTCAGCCCGGTGCCGGCCCGCTGGAACCGCGCTCGACCACCCAGGTGGGCAGCAGGCGCGAACGGCGCTCCGGCCCGCTGGCGAAGAGCAGTTCGACCGCGTGCGCGCCCAGCCCGGCGCGGTCGACCGCCACCGTGGTCAGCGGCGGCGTGCACACCTGGGCGGCGAGGATGTCGTCATACCCGGTGACGCTGACCGCGCCCGGCACCGCGACGCCGTGCTCGTGCAGCCAGCGCAGCGCGCCGACCGCCATCAGGTCGTTGCCGCACACCAGCGCGGTCGGCCGCGGCGTGCGCGCCATGGCCAGCGCGGCGGCGGCGTGGCCGGCCTCGAGCGAACCGCCCGCCTTCAGCGGGCTGTCGACCACCACCGGCGCGAGGCCGGCCGCGGCGATGGTCGCGGTGAAGGCCGCGCGCACCGCGCGCCAGTGCGGCGTGCGCTCGCCGCTGTGCAGGTGGACGAGGCGGCGGTGCCCGAGCGCGAGCAGGCGCCCGACCAGGGCGGCGGCGCCGGCGTGCTCCTCCGGCTGTACGGACGGCAGGCCGTCGACCTCCAGATTCACGGTGGCCACCGGCAATCCGAGCGCGGCGAAGGCCGAGGCGCGCTCGGCCGCGCCGTCGCCGACCACCGCCACCACGCCGACCACGCGCGCGCCGCCCGCGCGCGCGACCGCCGCGGCCACGTCGCGTTCGCCCGGGTCGTCGACCAGCAGCGCGCAGCCGCGCGCCTGCGCCGCGCGCAGCGCACCGGCGTAGATGTCGCGGAAGAAGATCGCGTCCCATCCGCTGAGCGCGTCCAGGCCCCAGCCCGCGAACAGCACCAGTCCGGGGCCGGCCGGGTGCGCCAGCGCTGCGCCCTTGGCCGAGACGCGGCTGCCGCTGCCGTGCTTGCGCGCCAGCAGGCCCTCCGCGACCAGCACGCCCACCGCCTGGCGCACGGTGAGCAGGCTGAGGCCGCTGGCCGCGAGCAGCGCGCTGTCGGAGTAGTAACGGTCGCCGGCGGCGAAGCGCCCCGCCTTCAACTCAGCGCGCAGGCGCTCGGCGAGCTGGTGGTAGAGGGGCAGCGGACTGCGGCGCGCGAACTCCAGGGCGGGCGGGACGGGCGCAGCCTGGGGAGTGGCGGGGCGACGGGGCATGGGGGGATGGTCGGGGGGAGCGTGGGCGGTCAAGAGTCCTCTTGGCTTGTGAATGAGTTTCGTGGAGGCCGTGGGCCCTACGCGTACGGCTCGTATGGATCGGGCCCCAAGAGGCCGAGTTGCGGCACGGTGCGTCGATGAGATGGCGTCGGAGCGGGGAGATACCGCCGCCTGGTGAGCCGCATGGCATTCCACGTTTCCTTGGTCGAGCGAGAACGTTCGAGGACCGAGGGTGCTCCTGCGTTCCTCACGAATGAGCCCGCTGAGCGGGCTCATCGGCAGCCGCCCGACAAAAGAGCCGCGTCCCTCGTCCCATTACCCCGACGCGGTATCCTCTGTCTCTCACCTCGAGTCTCGAGTATCCCGCCTCCGCCTCGATGCCGGATGCGTCATCGGCGTTGCAAGACATGTTCAGCGCAAAGGAATCACATGGAAGGCGGCGCCTCGGCGCGCAACCGCCCCAGCGCCGCCTCGTAGTCCGCAGGGGTGTCGAGATCGATCCGCGCATGGGGCATGGCGGCGATCGCCACGTGGCCAGCAGCCGCGCGCAGCACCGCCTTGGCCCCCGCGGCATCCGGGACCTGGCGCAACTGCGGAAAATACGCCCGCGTGAAGACCGCCGGAACACCCGGCCCCTCGTCATACCCGACCCCCGCGAGCGCCGCGCCGCGAGCGCTCACCAAGCGGGCGAGCGTGCGCAGGTCCTCCAGCGTGACGAAGGGCTGGTCGCCGAGGATGATCATCAGCGCGTCGAGCCCGCTCTCCTCCGCCCACTGCGCCGCGACGCGCACCGAGGTGCCCGGTCCGCGCGCATAGACGTCGTTGCCGAGCGCGCGCACCGGGTCCGCGGCCAGTTCCGTGGTGATGCGCCGGCCGTGCGCGCCGAGCACCACCGCGACCGGCCCCAGCGCCGCTCGCCACCGCGACGCCGACGACGTGGCGGATGAGGGTGGTCCCGCGCCACGGCAGCAGCTGCTTGATGCCGCCCATGCGCGACGAGACGCCCGCGGCCAGGATGGCGATCCCCGATCTCATGGCGGCGGCCGCGCGTGGATCGGCCCGGCGCGGTCCTTCAGGAAGCCCCCTGGGCGGCCCGCGAGCACCGCCTGGATCTCGGCGAACACCGCGAGCGCGATCTCGTCGGGGGATTCGGCGCCGATGTCCAGGCCGGTGGGGAAGTGGGCGCGCTCGGCGCCGGTGACGCCCAGCGCGGCGCAGGCCTCGAGCAGGCGGCGCCCGCGCAGCTTCGGCCCGAGCAGGCCCAGGTAGGCCGGCTGGCTGCCCGCCACGTACGGCATCACCGCCAGGTCGTCCTTGGCCTGGTGGGTCATGACGATCACCACGCTGTCGGCGTCCAGGGGCAGGCGCTCCGGCAGCTCCTCCGGCTGGCACTGGATGTAGGCGTGCACGCCGTGGAAGGCGCGCCGCGGCAGCGGCAGCGCGCTGTGCAGGTCCACGACGCTGACTTCGTAGCCGAGGTGCGCGCCCAGGAAGGCCATCGCCACGGCGTCGTGCCCGGCGCCGATCACCGCCAGTCGCACCGGCGGCAGGAAGGACTCGACGTACAGGCGCTGCGCCAGGGTGCCGTCGCCAGCGGCGAGACCGAGCGCGCGCCGCTTCCCCGCGACCGCGCGCCACGCCTCGTCCACCGCCGCGGCCAGGCCCTCGCGGCAGGTCCGCCGGCAGCGCGGGCGCGGCCCCGGCCCCGCTGCACAGCACGCCCGCGCGCTGCGCGTCCCCGGGGAAGAGCACCACGCCGCCCGGCCGCCGCTCGGCGTGGCAGCGCGTCAGCGCCTCCAGCACGGCGTGCGGCGCCTCGGGCGGGATCGGCTCGAGCAGGATCTCGATCGCGCCGTTGCAGCCCAGCCCCGCGCCGGGCGTGGTCGCGCCCTCCCCGCCGTCCTCGCGCGTGTCGTACGCGACCAGCGCGCGCCCGCCCTTGGCGATCGCCCAGGCCGCCTTGCGCGCCAGGTCGCGCTCCAGGCAGCCGCCGCTGACGCAGCCGACCAGCTCGCCCGCGTCGCTGATCAGCATGCGCGCGCCCACCCGGCGGTAGGACGACCCGTCGACGCGGGTGATGGTGGCCAGCGCGCAGGCCTGGCCCTGCGCCCGGGCCTGGGCGTACGCGGCGAGGATGCGCGTGGTCTCGGTCACGCCCTCACCCGCGCTGCGCGAGCTCGCCGACCAGGCGGTCGGGCGTGATCGGCAGCTCGCGCACGCGGACGCCGGTGGCGTTGAACACCGCGTTGGCGATGGCCGCGGCGGAGCCGACCGCGCCGATCTCGCCGATGCCCTTGGTGCCGGCCGGGTTCACCACGGTGTCGAGCTCGTCGATCATGATGATGTCGAGGTCGGGGACGTCGCGGTTCACCGGCACGTGGTACTCCGCCAGGTCGCGGTTCATGAACTTGCCGTCGCGCGCGTCCACCACGTTGGCCTCGCTCAGCGCCATGCCGATGCCGAAGATCATGCCGCCCATGAACTGGCTGCGCGCCGTGCGCGGGTTGACGATGTGGCCGCACGCGAAGGCGCCGGTCATCTTCGCCAGCCGCACGTCGCCGGTGAGCGCGTGCACGCGCACCTCGGCGAACTGCGCGCCGTAGGCGTGCTGCGAGAACTTCTCCTCGTTGGCTTTTTGCGTCGCCAGGTCGAGCTTGCCCTCGCCGTTCAGCGCTCCGCCGCCGCTCGCGCCGCATAATCGTGGCGTAATCCTCGCCCCGCGCGGGATCCGCCGCCGCCTGCAAGCGGCCCGCGCCACCGGGGACCAGCTGCTCCGGCGCCAGGCCGTGCAGCGGCGAGGCGGCGTCCGCGGCGGCCAGCTTGCGCAGCTGGTCGAGCACCTCCTTGGCGGCCGCGGCGATCGCCCAGCCCACGCTCGACACCGTGCTCGAGCCGCCCGAGACCCCCGCCGCCGGGTAGCGGCTGTCGCCGAGGTCGAACGCCACCTTGCCGTAGTCCAGGCCGAGCGCGTCGGCGGCGAGCTGCCCCATCACCGTGTAGGTGCCGGTGCCGAGGTCCTGCGTGGCGCTGATCACCGTGGCGGTGCCGTCCGCCGACAGCGTGATGCGCGCGCTCGCCGGGAAGACGTGCACCGGGTACGAGGCCGTGGCCATGCCGTGGCCGACCAGCCAGTCGCCGTCGCGCGCGCCGCCCGGCTGTCGCCCGCCGGCGATCCCAGCCGAAGCGCCGCGCGCCGTCCGCGTAGCACTGGCGCAGCGACTTGCTGCTGAAGGGGATGTCCTTGAGGGGATCGCGGTCGGCGTAGTTGATCAGGCGCAGCGCGATGGGGTCGACGCCCAGCTCGTGCGCGAGCTCGTCCATCGCCGATTCCAGCGCGAAGCTGCCCGGGCATTCGCCCGGCGCGCGCATGAAGGTCGGCCCGGGCCAGTTGAGGCGCACCAGCCGCTGGGTGGTCGAGATCGCCGGCGCGGCGTAGAGCAGCTTGAACAGCGCGCCGGTGGTCTCCGGGTAGTCCTTGTGCAGCGCGGTGGGGTTGACGGTCAGGTGCCCGATCGCCAGCAGGCTTGCCGCCGGCGTCGCAGCCGAGGGTCACCTCCTGCACGGTGCGCGAGCGGTAGCCGACGTTGGTCGCCATCTGCTGGCGGGTCAGCACGACCCGGACCGGTCGCGCGGTGGCCTTGGCCGCCAGCACCGCGATCACCACGTGCGTCCACACCGAGCCCTTGCAGCCGAAGGCGCCGCCCACGAACTTGGTGATGACCTGGACGTCGCCCGGCGCCAGGCCGAACAGCGCGGCGAGGGTCTCGGCGGTGCTGGCCACGCCCTGCGTGGCGTCGTGCACGGTGAGCCGGCCGTCCTGCCACTGCGCGAGCGTGGCCGAGGGCTCGATGGGGTGGTGGTTCTCGACCGGCAGCGCGTAGGTGCGGCGCAGGACGTGCGCCGAGGCGGCGAGCTGCGCGGCGACGTCGCCCTTGCCGGTGGTCGCGACGCGGCCGTTGGAGTCGTGCTTCATGACCTCGCCGGCGTCGACCCGCGACTCGTCGAAGGCGAGCGCGGCCTGGTCGCGCCGGTAGGTGACCGCGACCAGCGCGGCCCCCTGCTGCGCCGCCTCCAGGGTCTCGGCGACCACCACCGCCACCGGCTGGCCCAGGTACTGCACGCCGCTGTCCTGCAGCGGCAGGCGCGGGTCGCCGAGCTTGGAGGGGCCCTTGGGCGCGTGGCCGGCGGGGCGCGGGGCGTTCTGCCAGGTCAGCACGTCGATGACGCCCGGCACCGCGCGCGCGGCGACGAGGTCGAAGGCGATCGCCTTGCCGCTGGCGATCGTGCTCTGCACGATCACCCCGTGGGCGGTTCCCGGCACCGCCCAGTCGGCGGTGTAGCGCGCGGTGCCGGTGACCTTGGCGCGACCGTCCCGGCGCTCGTAGGGTTGGCCGACGGCGTGGCTCATGGCTGGGCTCCAGCGGCGGTCGGCGCGGCGCTGGCGGCCGCCAGCGCGCGCACCACCGTCTGCTCGGTCATCGCCACCTTGAAGGCGTTGAAGGCGGTGGTGCGCGCGCCGGCGGTGATGGTGCGCGCCGCGGCGCGCACCCGCGCGGCGGTGGCCGGCCCGCCGCGCAGCGCGTCCTCGGCCGCCGTGGCGCGCCACGGCACGGTGCCGATGCCGCCGCAGGCGATGCGCGCCTGGCGCACCACCTCCCCATCGAGGTCGAGCGCCACCGCCGCCGACACCAGGGCGAACGCGTACGAGGAGCGGTCGCGCACCTTGACGTAGGCCGAGCGCGCGAACCACGGCTGCTTCGGCAGGGTCACCGCCACGATCAGCTCGCCGGGCGCCAGCGCGGTCTCGACCTGCGGGGTGGCGCCGGGCAGCGCGAAGAAGCCGCTGATCGGGAGGTCGCGCCGGCCCGCGGGCCCCTCGACGGCGACCACCGCGCCGACCGCCACCAGCGCGACGCACAGGTCGGAGGGGTGGGTGGCGATGCACTGCTCGCTGGTGCCGAGGATCGCGTGCATGCGGTTGTACCCCGCCAATGCATCGCACCCGGTCCCGGGCGCGCGCTTGTTGCACCTTGCAGTGACGTCGCGGAAGTACTGGCAGCGCGTGCGCTGCAGCAGGTTGCCGGCGGTGGTCGCCATGTTGCGGATCTGCGGCGAGGCGCCGGCGAGCAGCGCCTGCGCGACCACGCGGGAAGCCGTCCCGCACCAGCGGGTGGTGCGCCATGTCGGCGTTGGTGGCCAGCGCGCCGACCTCGACGCCGTCGCCGCGGTCGGTGATGGACTTCAGCGGCAGCCCGGTGACGTCGATGACGCGCTGCGGCGTCATGACGTGCAGGCGCATCAGGTCGACCAGCGTGGTGCCGCCGGCGAGGTAGGCCGCGGCCGGTTGCGCGTGCAGCGCGATCGCGGTCGCCGCCGTGGCGCCGTCCGCGTAGTCAAAGGGCCGCATGGGAGCCTCCTGGTCCGCGCGCCTGGGCGATCGCCGCCAGGATGTTGCGGTAGGCGCCGCAGCGGCAGAGGTTGCCGCTCATGCACTCGCGCACCGCGTCCTCGCCGGCCCCGCAGGGCTCGCCCTGCAGCGCGACCGCGGACATGATCTGCCCCGGCGTGCAGAAGCCGCACTGGAAGGCGTCGTGGTCGAGGAAGGCCTGCTGCATCGGGTGCAGGTCGTCGCCCTGCGCCAGCCCCTCGATGGTGGTGACCGCCTTCCCGCGCGCCTGCGCGGCGAGCGTCAGGCAGCTCAGCACGCGCCGCCCGTCCACCAGCACCGTGCACGCGCCGCACTGCCCGTGGTCGCAGCCCTTCTTCGCCCCGGTCAGCGCGAAGCCCTCGCGCAGCAGGTCGAGCAGGGAGGTGCGCGGGTCGAAGTCCGCCGCGCGCGCGGCGCCGTTGACGCGGAAGATCCCGCGCAGGTGGGGGACGACCGCGGTCGGCGCCGGCCGCGGCGGCGCCGGCGGTCCTGCCGTCCTCGCCGCAGCCCGGCAGGCTGATGGCCGCACCGGCCACCGCCGTGGTGATGATGAAGCCGCGGCGGTTCAGGTCAGGACTCATGGACGGGCTCCCGCTCGCGCTCGAGCACCGCGTTGATGCGCTCGGCCGCCTGCACGATCTCGTCGGCGGTGGTGAAGCGCCCGAGGCCGAAGCGCAGGCTGCCGTGGAGCGGCGTCCAGGTCGCGACCCATCGCCCGCAGCACGTGCGACGGCTCGCGCCGGCCGCTGGCGCAGGCGGCGCCGGTGGAGAGGGCGACGCCCTTCAGCGCGCCGATGACGCGCTCCGCCGCGACCGCGCAGAAGGAGGCGTGCAGGTTGTTGGGCAGGCGCTCGTGCGCGTGGCCGTTCAGCGTGGCCGCGCCGGGCTCGCCGCGGATGCTCGCCCACAGCGCGTTGCGCAGGGCGCGCACGCGCCGGCAGTCGGCGTCGCGCTCGGCGAGCGCCAGCCGGCAGGCCTCGCCGAAGCCGACGATCGCCGGCACGTTCAGCGTGCCGGGGCGCAGGCCGCGCTCCTGGCCGCCGCCGTGCGCGACCGCCGCGAGCGGCAGCGCCGGCGACGCGCGGCGCACGTAGAGCGCGCCGACGCCCTTCGGCCCGTGCATCTTGTGCGCCGACAGCGACAGCAGGTCGATGCGGTCGGCGTGCACGTCGAGCGGCAGCCACGCGGCCGCCTGCGCGGCGTCGCTGTGGAAGAGCGCGCCGCGCGCGCGGCAGATGCGGCCGATGTCGGCGATCGGCTGCAGCGTGCCGACCTCGTTGTTGGCGTACTGCACCGAGACCAGCAGGGTGTCGGCGCGCACCGCGCGCTCGACCGCGGCGGGGTCCACGCGGCCGTCGCCGTCGACGGGCAGGATGGTGACCTCCCAGCCGCGCGCGCGCAGGTGGTGGGCGGTGGCCAGGATCGAGGCGTGCTCGACCGCGGTGGTGACCAGGTGGCGGCGCTGCGCGTGCGGTTGCGCGAGACCCAGCCACGCCAGGTTGGAACTCTCGGTGGCGCCGC
Organism: uncultured Planctomycetota bacterium; assembly: GCA_963818245.1. Lineage (GTDB taxonomy): Bacteria > Planctomycetota > UBA11346 > UBA11346 > UBA11346 > BOG-1363. The sequence goes on along the minus strand of CAWFSD010000023.1, from coordinate 49,446 downwards.
TGGTGAACACGATCTCCGCGGCGCTCGCGTTCAGCAGCCCCGCCACCTGCCTGACGCGCAGCCTCGACGGCCTCGGCCGCAGCCCAGCCGTAGGCGTGGTCCTCGCTCGCCGCGTTGCCGAAGTGCTCGGTGAAGTACGGCAGCATGCGCTCGAGCACGCGCGGATCGAGCGGCGTGGTGGCGTGGTGGTCGAGGTAGATGGGCTTGGCCATGGGGTCCTGCCACAGCCCGCTGCCGGGCTGGTCCGTGGGGAAGGCGAAGACGGGGACGCCGCTGCTGGGCAGCAAAGGACGTTCCATGGGGCTCATCGTGGGGGTGCGAGGTGATCGTGCGTCCGTGAGCGGGCGTGGTCGAGCTGGCGCTCGCCACGCCGGCGGTCTCCAGGGGTGCATGGACCAACACCTCATCCGGGTGGGGGATGCGGGCAGGGCGTCGCGCACTGCGCATCGGTGCACCGATGGTCGAGCTGGCGCTCGACCCTCCCGGCGACAGCCACGGCGCTCTGCAGTGGACCATCGCTACCGTCCCCCCGGGAGGGTCGAGCTTTTCCGGGGGTGATTTCCCGATCGAGGCTGAGCTAACAGCAGAAAACTCGCGCTTGTGGCACAACGAGTTGCGAGCTGTTAGAGGGCAGCGCCAGCTCGACCACTTGAACTCAAAGCCAATTATACCATTAAGTTACGTATTCCAACAGGCCCAGCCCCCAAGGTCTTGGAAATTTTTCAGAGAATTTTTCAACACCCTGCCCGAAGCTCTGTATCACCCCACGGAATCCCCATGCCCGTCACCCTCGCCACCATCAGCCAGCGTTCCGGATACTCGATCGCGACCGTCTCCCGGGTCGTCAACGGCGGCGACGGGGTGCGCAAAGAAGTCCAGGAGCGCGTCGCAGCCGCCATCCGCGAACTCGGTTTCGTCGCGCGCCGCCCCCGCGTACCCGCGGTCGCCGCGCGCACCGTCGACGTCATCCTGCACCGCCAGACCCCCATCGAGCAGGTCGCCGTCGACGGCGCGGGCCTGAGCGTCGGACCGCTGACCGCCGCCGCCGCGGAGAACCTGCTGACCGGTCCGTGGAAGCTCAGCAACGACTTCTACCGCCAGATCCTGGACGGCATCCTCGCCGAACTGGCGGTGCATGGGCACAAGGCGCTGCTGCAGGTCGCGCACGACCTGACCGCACCCGAGCTGCTCGCCGGGGCGGCCGATGCCACGCTGGGCGTGCTGCTCGTGGGCGAGGGCGGTCTGGGCCTGGAGCGCTTCATCGCCACCTGCCCGCGCCCGCTGGTGCTGGTCGACATCCTGCACCCGCGGCGGGCCCGACCAGGTGACCACCGACAACCTCGCCGGCATCGGCCAGGCCTTCGAGCACCTGCTCGGCCTCGGCCACCGCGACATCGGCTACGTCGGCTGCGAGCACGGCCTGGCCGCCCAGGAGCGCGCGCGCGCCTTCGCCATCCACCGCCAGCGCGCCGGCCTGCCCGCGCCCGCCGGCTGGGTGCTGCTCGGCGACAGCCACATCGAGCGCACCACGGCCGCGGTGGCGGCGCTGCTGGCGCGACCGGAGCGCCCCACTGCGCTGATTTGCGCGAACGACCCCATCGCCATCGGCGCCCTGCGCGCCGCGGAGCGCCGCGGCCTGCGCGTGCCGCACGACCTCAGCGTGGTCGGCTTCGACGACATCGAGGTCGCCGCGCTGCTGACTCCCGCCCTGACCAGCGTGCGCGTCGCCATGCACGGCATCGGCCGCGCCGCCGTGCGCCAGCTCCTCGGCCGCCGCACCCGCCCGACGGCCGAGGACCCCGGCTGCACGGTGCGCCTGCCGACCACATTGATGGTACGCTCCTCCACCGGCCCGCGGCCTTGACCGATGACCGACCTGGACCTCCTGCCGCAGAGGCGCAGAGCGGGGAGGCGGAGAGGGCCGCAGAGAAGAGAACCAGGACCTCCGCAGTGAGCCGACCGCGATCCTCATTCCTCCCCTCTGCGGCCCTCTCCGCCTCCCCCTCTGCGTCTCTGCGGCGAAAACCCTCTGCCTTCCGCTGCGACCCCATCCCGCCCCCGCGTCCTCATTGCAAAGGCCTCGAATGACCTCGCTCGCAACCGCATCCCTGCGTTCCACTCACCGCTGGTCCGCGTGCTGCCTGCTCGCGCTCGTCGCCGGCGGCGCGTCCGCGGCCGACCTGCGCATGGGCGATGACGGTCCCGCCGTGGTGGTGAAGGGCCTGGGCACCTTCGGCATCAGCTGGCCGAAGCTGATGCCCGGCGACAAGTCGCCGATCGAGAAGCACGTGAGCGGCCGCACCGCGGAACTGAAGTACGACGATGGCGCCGAGGTCAGCGTCAGCCTGGGCGACGGCAGCGCGGTCGAGCTGCGCTTCCGCAAGGTGCCGCCGGAGATCGTCACCTTCCACCTCACCACCGGCATCGGCGCGGACATCGGCGACGGCGGCACCTGGAAGGTCGGCCCCGGCGAGGCCAAGCCCTTCCCCAAGCTGAAGCCGCCGAAGCCGTTCCTCTACCAGGGCAATGATGACGCCTTCATCTTCACCGACGTGGTCGGGCACACCGTCAGCCTGGGCGTGCCCGACCACTCGTACCAGCAGCTGCAGGACAACCGGGAGTGGGGCAACCCGACCTTCCAGTGGCAGGTGTGGGTGCCCGTACAACCGCGGCTGGGAGGTGCACAAGCTGGTCATCGGTGTGACCGAGCCGGCGCAGGCCAACACGCTGATCGACCGCTTCGGTCAGACCATCCGCAAGGATTTCCCGGGCAAGGTCGAAGGACGAGGCGGACCTGAAGGCCGACGTGCAGGGCGAAGGCGCGTACTACGCCGGCCTCAAGCCGGTGGCGACCGACGCGTGGGGCGGCCTCGCCGGCAGCGCGGCCAAGCTCGGCACCACGGGCAGCGGCTTCTTCCGCGTGCAGAAGGTCGGCGGGCGCTGGCTGCTGCTCGACCCGGACGGCAACGCCTTCTTCCACCTCGGCATCTGCTCGTTCGGCTTCATCGAGGACTTCACCTACACGCGCGAGCGCGAGAGCATCTACGCGTGGCTGCCGCCGGTGTCGGGCGATCCGTTCTCGCCGTGCTGGCACCCGGACGGCTTCTGGCACGACAAGGCGTTCTCGTTCCTGCGCGCCAACCTGCTGCGCAAGTACGGCACGGCGTACGACCTGGACAGCCACATGGGCGTGATGGTCGACCGCGTGCGGCAATGGGCTTCAACTCGATCGGCGCGTTCTCCGGCGACAAGGCCTTCACCCAGAAGAAGATCCCGCGCGTCGAGATGATCTGGGTGGGGCCCGAGCTGCCCGGCATCCGCGGCATCGCCGACCCGTTCGACGACGCCACCCTGAAGGGCATGGACGCGGACTGGGCGAAGTCGGTGACCGCCAAGGCCAACGACCCGCTGATCATCGGCTATTTCTTCGCCAACGAGCAGGCCTTCGAGGACATCCCGCGCGGCGTCGCGCAGCTGCCCGGCACGCACGCGGCGAAGCGCCGCCTGGTCAAGCTGCTGCAGGACAAATACAAGGACATCGCCGCCTTCAATAGCGCGTGGAACCTGCATGCCGCCAGCTTCGATGCGCTTGCCGACCAGGGCCTGGCGGTGACCACGGAGAAGGCCACCGCCGACATGAAGGCCTACAATGAGCTGTTCCTCGAAACCTATTACCAGGCGATCACCTCCACCTTCCGCAAATACGACCGCAACCACCTCATGCTCGGCCATCGCTGGCAGCCGGGCACCGCCAACAGCGAAATGCTGTGCCGCATCGCCGGCAAGTACATGGACGTGATCAGCATCAACTACTATACGCTCGGCATCGATCGCTCCTTCATGCAGCGCCTCCACCAGTGGACCGGCGACAAGCCGCAGATGTGGAGCGAATTGTACTATACCAGCGGCGACGAGAGCAACGTCGCGCCCGCCGCGCTCGACTTGCAAGCACCCAGCGCCGGCGCGGCGAGGCCTACCGCGCTTTCGTCGAGGCCGGCGCCGCCACCGGCTTCGTGGTGGGCACGCGAATGGTTCACGCTCATCGACCAATCCGTCACCGGTCGCTTCTTCCAGTACCTCAACGGCGAGCGCACCAATACCGGCCTCTTCAATGTCGCCGACCGCCCCTACCGTGATCTGGTCGACGAGATGGCGGCCGCGCACCGCGAGATCTATGACGTGTGGTCCGGCAAGCAGAAGCCGTTCGTCGCCGCGCGGCGCGACCGGGGGCCAGACTGCTCCAGGCCGGGCACGCGCTCGGCGCGATCACCCTCGACGGCTCGGTCACGAACTGGCCGGGCCGGCCGCCGGAGCGCATCGGCGCCGAGCGCGTCGCCGCGGGCGGCGACGGCAAGGGCCTGGAGGCGGCGGTCAAGGTGTGCTGGGACGAGCAGAACCTCTACGTGCTGGCGGTGGTCAGCGACCCGACGCCGCTCGCCGGCCAGGACGCGGCAAGGGCGACGGCCTCGAGCTGTTCTTCGGCGGCGAGCAGACCGACCAGGGGGGCGCGCTGCGCGCCAGCGACCGCCGGGTGCAGCTCGGCGCCGCTCAGGGCAAGACCTGGAACCTGGTGAACGGCAAGGCCGACGCGGCGATCCACCTGGTCGCGCAGCCCGCGGTCGATGGCAAGGGCTACACCCTGCAGGCCGCGATCCCGTGGGCGTCGCTCGGGACCACCGCGAAGGCTGGGCAGGAGCTGCGCTGCGATCTCGTCGTGAACGACGCCGCGACCGGCACGGCGCGGCAGCTGGTGTGGAATGGAGATGAGCACGACGCCATGGATCGCAGCGGGTGGGGAAAATTGCAGTTGGTGCCATAGGGGCGCCGCGGGGAGTTCCGATACCCCGGAAGGGTTTTAACCACCTGAATGGGGAATCGAGAGCGCCATCGGCGCGGCCCCGATGTGCAGCCCAGGGCATTGCCCTGGGCTGACGATTGGTGTCGCGCCGTTGGCGCTCGCGATACTGCTGCCAGCTCGTCTCCCGTTGCAGCCGTGAAGACTGATCCACGAGGACTTGTGGTGACGGGCAGGGTCGAGCGCCGGGTTTGACGCGTCGCCAGCTTCGTGAGCATTCGACTGGCGTCACTCCTCCGCCTCTGCTGTTCCCCGCGCCCCGCTGGCGCCCCCCGACGCCGTCCGGTACAATCGTCGCCTTGGACTGGTACGATCCCTCCGCACGCTCGCAGGTCACTGCCGCGCCGCTCGGCGGGACCCCGGTTATCCGTCAGCATCCCGCGTCGGAGTCGGTACTTCCGTGTTCCGAGGTGACCCCATGTCCGTGACCTTCCCGCTCCGCTGGCCGCTCGCCGTCCTGCTCTTCGCCCTGGCGGTGGGCCTGCCCGGCGAGGAGCCGGTCGAGGTGCGCGCCGGCGACCGCGTCCTGCTCATCGGCGACACGCTGTTCGAGCGCGAGGGCGTGGCCGCGGCGCTGGAGACGCGGCTGTACCAGCGCTGGGCGCCGCGCGCCTTCACCGTGCGCAACCTGTCGGTGAGCGCCGACCGCCCGGACGGCATCTCGCGCGCCAGCTTCGACCCGCTCGCCGCGGGCATGGCGCGGCTCACCGAGCAGCTCGCCCTGGTCAAGCCGACCGTGGCCATCCTCGGCTACGGCATGGCGGCCAGCCTCGACCAGCTCGCCTGGCAGAGCGGCGACCCGACCCTGAACCCCGATGCCGCGCGCTATGGCGAGGGCTACCCCGCCGCGCGCTTCAAGGACGACCTCGGCAGGCTGATGGACGCCATCACCGCCAGCAGCGGCGGCGCGGCGGTGCGCTTCGTGCTGGTCGCGCCGATCGCGCCTGAAGATCTGCGCGCCGGCCGCCCGGCCATGCCGGATCCGGCCGCGCACCGCGCGCTGCTCGCCGAGCTACGTCGCCGTCCTGCGCGAGGTCGCCGCGGCGCGCGGCGCGCGCTTCGTCGACACCGCGGCGCTGCTGCCCGGCGGCGGCCTGACCGACAACGGCATCCACCCGACCCCGGCCGGCCTCGAGCGCTGGGCCGACGCGGTCGCGGGCGCGCTGGGCTGGAGCGGCGGCGGCGAGCGCACCTGGACGGCACCGGCGCTGGCCGCGCTGCGCGCCACGCTCCAGCGCAAGAACGACCTGTTCTTCCACCGCTGGCGCCCGGCGAACCAGACCTACCTGTTCGGCTTCCGCAAGCACGAGCAGGGCCGCAACGGCGCCGAGATCGGCGTGTTCGACACCATGATCGCCGAGGCCGAGACCGCCATCGCCGCGCAGGTCGCCGGCCAGCCCGCGCCCGCGCTGCCCATCAAGCCGGCGATCGGCCCGGCCCAGGAGGCGGTGCCCGCGCCCGCCTTCCAGACCTCGCCCGGCGTCGCGGTCGCGCTGTGGGCGCAGAACCCGCTGCTCTCCAAGCCGGTGCACCTGGCCTGGGACGCGCGCGGCCGCCTGTGGGTGTCGTCGACGCCGCTCTACCCGATGATCGAGCCCGGCGCGGTCGCCAGCGACCGCATCTACGTGCTCGAGGACACCGACCACGACGGCAAGGCCGACAAGGCCACGGTGTTCACCGACCAGCTGCTGATCCCCAGCGGCCTGGCGCCGGTGGAGCGCGCCGACGGCAAGGCCCAGGCCTACGTCGGCGCCTCGACCGAGCTGCTGCTGCTGACCGACAGCGACGGCGACGGCAAGGCCGACCAGCGCCGCGTGGTGCTGAGCGGCTTCGGCACCGAGGACACCCACCACACCCTGCACACCCTGTACTGGGGCGTCGACGGGCGCCTGTACTTCGACCAGAGCGTCTACATCCACAGCCACCTCGAGACGCCGTGGGGCGTGGTGCGCCTGAACAGCGGCGGCGTCTACTCGTACGACCCGCGCAGCGAGCGCGTCGCGGTGTTCATCAAGGGCCTGTGGAACCCGTGGGGCCACAAGATGGACGCCGAGGGCCAGAGCTTCTTCACCGACGGCGCCGGCAGCAGCGGCGTCAACTGGGGCTTCCCCGGCGCGGTGTTCGCGCCCAGCGAAGGTTCGCGCGCGACCATGCCCGGCATCAGCCCCGGCAGCTACCCGAAGTTCTGCGGCCTGGAGCTGGTCGCCAGCCCGGCCTTCCCCGCCGACTGGCAGGGCAACGCCATCACCTGCGACTTCCGCGCGCACCGCGTGGTGCGCATGGCGATCACCCCGGTCGCCGGCAAGGCCGGCTACGTCACCGCCGACCAGGCCGACCCGATCCGCACGCCGGACGCGTTCTTCCGCCCGATCGACGCCAAGCTCGGCCCCGACGGCGCGCTCTACCTCGCCGACTGGACCAACTCCGTCATCAACCACGGCGAGGTCGACTTCCGCGATCCGCGCCGCGACAAGGACCACGGCCGCATTTGGCGCGTGACCAGCGGCGGACTGCCGCCGCTGGCGTGGAAGCCGGTCGCGGGGCGCAGCGTCCCTGAACTGTGCGACGCGCTGGTGTCCGCCAACGCCTGGGAGCGCGACAGCGCGCGCCGCGTCCTGGCCTGCGCGTTCGATGACGCGGCCGACGCCGCGCTGACGGCGTGGACCGCCAGGCAGGGCACGCCGACCGCGACGCGCGCCGCCGCCTTCGTGCGCCGCTCCGCGGGCCGCGACGCCGCCGCGCTCGCCGGCCTGGACGCCGGGGCCGCCGACCAGCGCGCTCATTTCCGCCCGCTGGCTGGGCGACCTGGCGCAGGCACCCGACCGCCTGGCGCGCCTCGCCAAGCTCGCCACCGATGACGTCCCGCGCGTGCGCCTCGAGGCGATGCGCGCCCTGGCGCGCATCCCCACCATCGCCGCCTTCGACGCGGCGCTGGCCGCGATCGCCAAGGTGCCGGGCGACGACGCGCACGCGAACTTCGCCGCGCTGGTCACCCTCGACACCTTCGGCAAGCGCTGGGTCGACGCGCTGGTCGCCGGCACCTGGGATCCGGCGGGCCGCGAAGCGGCGACGGTGCGCGCGCTGCAGATCCTGCCGGCGAACGTCGGCGCGCCCGCAGCCGCTAAGCTGCTGGCGACCCAGCCGCACGTCGAGCAGGACCCGTGGCCCGAGCTGGCCGCGCACGCCGGCGACCAGGCCGCGATCGCGCGCCTGTTCGCGGTCGCCGCGGCCAGCAAGGACGCCGGCGCGCAAGCGCGCCTGCTCGCCGCCTGCGGCGAGGCCGCGGGCCGCGGCGTGCCCGCGCCCGCCGACGCCAGCGCGCTCGCCGCGCTGCTCGCCAGCCCCGACGTCGAGGTGCGCAAGGGCGCGCTGCGCCTGGCCGGCAAGTGGCGACGCCTGGAATTGATCGCGCCGCTGCGCGACGCGGTGCTCGAGCCCGCGGTCGCCAACGAGGCGGTCGCTGCGCTGCAGGCGATCGGCGGCGCCGACGCGGTGCGCGCGCTCGAGGGCCTGATCGACGCGGCCAAGGACGGCGACGCGCGGCGCAGCGCGCTCGCCGCGCTGGCCAAGGTCGACGGCGGCGCGGCGCTGACGCACGCCTGGCCGCTGCTCGCCAAGGCCGCCAGCCAGGACGAGGCGCTCGGCATCTGGCGCGCGCTGTGGCCGGGCAACGGCGTCATCGACGCCGTGCTGAAGGCCGGCCTGCCTGGCGACCTCAGCCCGACCGCCCTGGCGGCGGGCCTGGCCAGCGCGCGCGAGCTGGGCAACCGCGGCAACGCGCTCGCCGAGCGCTTCGCCGCGGCGCAGCCCAGGCCCGCCGACACCGGCGCGCCGCCCGCCACCCTCGCCGAGTGGGTCGAGCGCACCAAGCGCGGCGACGCGGCCCGCGGCGAGCGCCTCTACTTCGCCCCTGGCACGGCGTGCATCCAGTGCCACGCCATCGGCGGCGCCGGCGGCAAGCTCGGACCGGACCTGACCACCATCGGCACCAGCGCGCCGCTCGACTACATCATCGAGAGCGTGCTGCAGCCCGCGGCCAAGGTGAAGGAGGGCTACCACGCCGTGACCTTCAAGATGAAGGACGGCAGCTTCGTCGTCGGCATCCCCTTCGCCGAGAACGAGCGCGCCTGGTCGGTGCGCACGCCCGCCGGCGAGCAGGCGGTGGCCAAGGCCGACGTGGTGTCGAAGGAGGTCGGCGGCAGCCTGATGCCGCCCGGCCTGACCCAGGCCCTGAGCGCGGCCGACCAGGCCGACCTCTACGCCTTCCTCGGCGCGCTCGGCAAGCCCGGCGCGTGGGACGCCAGCGACGGCCGCACCGCGCGCCAGTTCCGCGTCAGCGGCGACCAGGCCGAGGCCGCGCCCGGCAAGCTGCCCGCGACCAGCCCGCTGCTCTTCAGCCTGGTCGACGGCCGCGTGACGCCGGCGCAGTGGCGCGGCGTGCTGGGCGCCCTGCCGCCCGGCGACAAGGCGTTCGCGGTCGCGCGCTTCCAGCTCGCCGCCGCCGCCACCGTCACCATCACCTTCGACGGCGGCTGGCGCCCGTGGGTCGACGGCATCCCGATGGAGGAGAACTCGCACGAGGTCGCCCTGCAGGCCGGCGAGCACAGCATCACCGTGGGCGTGACGCGGAAGACGCTGCCGAAGGAACTGCGGGTGAAAGTCAGTACGGGGAGGTTCGTGGCGCCGTAGGGCGAGGGGACGAAAACGTGGTCCGAGGCCGGATGCGGATGCGGATGCGGATGCGGATGCGGATCTTCGCAGACGGCACGACGTTGTTCACCATTCCATGAGCCCGCGGAGCGGGCGGAAGAAATTAGCCCAGGGCGTGAGCCCTGGGACCCCGTGCGGAACGGGCATCGAAGCCCGCGGAGGCGGGCGACAGGATTTTTGACGGGGCGTTCCCCGCCTGGTTGATCACCCCGAAGAAGGTGAATCAGTCCAGGGAGATGGGCGTTGCGCATGGTTGCTCCCGAATCCTGACTCTCCTGAATCCACGCGCTCATTTCGCACCACGACTCCACGTGACGGAAATCCTGTCGCCCGCCTCCGCGGGCTCGGATTCCTCATTCACCGCTATTTGCAGGGCTCACGCCCTAATTTTGCCGCCCGCTCCGCGGGCTCAGGTGTGGTGGGTCCGCGCCCGCCCCACGCTCCCCCGGGTCACCAGCCGCCACGGGTCCATCCGCTCCACCTGCGGGCGCGCGCGCCAGGACTGCGGGTCGGCCAGCCCTGAGACGGCCAGCTCGACCGCCGTCACCCCCGCCGCGAAGAACGGCGGGTGCAGGGCGGTGAGCGGCGGCGAGAAGCGGTAGGCGTAGACGTCGTCGAAGGCGATCACCGACAGCCGCGCGGGGATCGCCCAGCCCAGCTGGGCCGCGGCGGCGTAGAGGCCGGCGGCGTAGGTCTCGTCGTAGCACAGCACGGCGGTGGCCTTGGCGAGGAGCGCGCGCGCGGCCAGCGCGGCGTCGCGCGCGACGTCGATGCGCCGACCGCCGATCGGCGCGTCGAGCGCCACTTCCAGCGCGTGCACCGTCTGGCCCAGGCGCGCCGCGTGCTCGGCGACGGCATCGCTGCGGCGCAGCGCCCAGCGGTTGGCGTCGCGCGGATGGCCGAACCACGCGATCGAGCGGTGCCCGTGCGCCGCGAAGTGATCGAGCGCAGCGCCGGCGCCGGCGGCGTCGTCCAGGCAGATGCTGGGCAGGCCCGCGTTGTCGGGCCATTCGATGGTCACCACCGGCGCGGCGAGGCCGGTGAACAGCGACGGGTTCTCGGGGCCGCGCTTGCCGAAGCCGAGCAGCATCAGCGCATCCACGCGCCCCTCCAGCAGCGCGGCGCGCGCGGCGAGCGGCGCGCTCACCCCGTCGGCGGCGTAGATCGGCGCCAGGAACATGCCGGCCGCGTGCGCGGCCGAGATCAGGCCCTCGCGCAGGGGCGCCCAGAAGTGCGCATCGTAGATGGTCTGGTCGTTGTCGTAGGCGCGCAGCGGCGACTCGGTGCTGACCAGGCCCAGGACGCGCGCGCGCCGGCCCTCGCGCAGCGACTTGGCGAAGAAGGACGGGGTGTAGCCGAGGTCGCGCGCCGCGTCGACGATGCGCGTGCGGCAGGCGGCGCTGACCCGGGTGTAGCTGTCGGGCGCGCTCAGCACCTTGCTGGCCGTTCCGACGCTCACCGCCGCGCGCCGCGCGACGTCGCGCAGGGTCACGCGCTGCAGCGGCTTGCGCGGTGTGAAATCCTTTTCCCGGGAATGGTCCATGGGCCTCTCGGTATGGTATCCTACCCCATGCTCAAGCCCCGACAGCAGGCCGGATGGCCCCAGCATGGACGCGCCGGCGCGGGCGCGCGCGGCCGTACGGTGACGTTCGCCCTGGGCGTGGCCATGGCTTTCTGCGCCGTCGCGGGCGGCCGTGCCACGGGCGCGGAGAACCCGCCCCGGGCTGTGGAAGGTCCGGGCGAGCTCGCTGCGGTGCGCGCGCTGCTCGAGACCCAGTGCTTCCCCTGCCACGGAGCGTCCAAGCGCAAGGGCGGCATCGACCTGAGCGCCTCCTGCGACGCCGCCGGCGTGGTGCGCGATTACCGGACCTGGACCAAGGTGCGGGCCCAGCTCGCCTCCGGCGACATGCCCCCGGAAGAGGCCAAGGTCCACCCCACGCCCGCGCAGGCCCAGCAGCTCGCCGCCGCCGTGGAGCGCGCCCTGGCCGCGGCCGACACCGCCCTGGCGCAGATCAAGGACCCGGGCCCGGCCGTGGCGCGCCGGCTCAACCGCCGCGAATACACCGCCACCATCAAGGACCTGCTCGGCATCGCGCTGGACGTCGGCGACGCCGCCGGCCTGCCCGACGACGGCGCGCGCGGCTACGACACCTACGGTGGCGGCCTGGGCATGCCGACGCTGGAGTTCGAGAAGCTCTTCACCGCCGCCGACCTCGCGCTCAAGGCCGTGGTCGAGCCGCCCACCGGCGCCCCCGCCGCGGCGCGCGCGGCCTGGGACGCGCTGTTCGCCATTCCCGCCGGCACCGCGCCCCAGGACGCGGCGCGCGCCAACCTCACCGCGTTCATGCGCCGCGCCTACCGCCGCCCGGCGGCGCCGGACGAGGTGGCGCGCACGTGCGCGGTGTTCACCGCGGCCCAGGCGCGGGGTCGCGACTTCCCCGCGGCCATGCGCCTGGCGCTCAAGACCGTGCTGGTCGCGCCGGCCTTCCTCTACCGCGTCGAACCGGTGGACGCGTCCTCCGCCCGCGCGGCCGGCGAACCGCGCCGCGTCGGCGACCACGAGCTCGCCGCGCGCCTGTCGTACTTCCTGTGGTCGAGCATGCCCGACCGCGAGCTGTCCGCGCTCGCCGACCACGGCCGCCTCGCCGATCCCGCGACCTTCGCCGCGCAGGCCGCGCGCCTGCTGGCCGATCCGCGCGCCCACGCCCTGGTCGACGGCTTCTTCGCCGCGTGGCTGCAAATCGACCACCTCGACCGCGCGCGCCCGCAGCAGCAGTACTTCCCGATGCTGACCGCCCCGCTGCGCGTCGCCATGTACGACGAGACCGCCATGTTCGTCGACCAGCTGCGCGCGCAGGACCGCCCGCTGCTGGAGCTGCTCGACTGCGACTACGCCTTCGTCAACGAGGACCTGGCGCGGCTCTACGGCCTGCCCGGCGTCGATGGACCGCAGGTGCGCCGCGTGGCGCTGAAGCCCGGCGACCACCGCGGCGGGCTGCTCGGCATGGCCAGCGTGCTGACCGCGACCTCGCACACCTCGCGCACCAGCCCGACGCTGCGCGGCAAGTGGGTGCTGGAGGTGCTGTTCGGCACTCCGCCGCCGCCGCCGCCGCCCGGCGTCAACACGCAGATCGACAAGGCCGCCCAGAGCGCGGACGCACCGCGCACCTTCCGCGAGCAGCTCGCCCACCACGTCACCGACGCGGCCTGCGCGGCCTGCCACCGCAAGATGGACCCGCTCGGCTTCGGCCTGGACAACTTCGACGGCATCGGCGCCTGGCGCGAGGGCACCGCCGAGCGCCCGCTCGACACCAGCGGCGCGCTGCCGGGGGGCGAGCGCTTCGCCGGCGCCGACGCGCTCAAGAAGGTGCTGTGGGGCCGGCGCGAGCGCATCATGCGCAACCTCGTCGAGCAGTTCTTCATCTCAGCGCTCGGCCGCGACCTCATCCCCGCCGACGAGAAGCCGCTGGCGGCGGCGTGCGCGCGCCTGGCCAAGGACGGCTACCGCTTCTCGTCCCTGGTCCTGGCGGTGGCCGAGAGCTACCCGTTCCAGTGGCGCCGCGGTGCCGAGGTCGTCGCCAGCGAGCACGCTCCGCCCTCTGCCGCGGGAAAACCATGACCACGCCCACCTCCCCCTCCCGCCGCCGCTTCCTGCGCGGCGCCGGCGCGCTGCTCGCGCTGCCCTTCCTGGAGTCGCTGCCCGCGCGCGCCTGGGCCGGCGACCCCGCGCCCGCGCGCGGCGCTGCCGGCGGCCCGCCGCTGCGCCAGCTCATCATCACCGTCGCCGGCGGCACGGTCATCGAGTCGTGGAAGCCGAGGACGACCGGCCCGCTCGGCAAGCTGCCGTCGATCCTGCGCCCGCTCGAAGGCCACCAGCAGGACCTGCTGCTGCTCTCCGGCCTCGGCCAGGGCGGCCGCCAGGAGGGCGGCGGCAACGCGCACACCTGCTGCGCCGGCCTGCACCTGACCGGCACGAAGCTGTTCAGCTGGGAGGGCAAGGTGCCGCGCTCGACCATCTCCGTCGACCAGGCCGCCGCCGCGGCGGTGGCGGGCGCGACCATCCTGCCCTCGCTGGAGCTGGGCGAGCCCAACGGCGAGCAGACCTACTCGTGGAGCGAGGCCGGCGCGGTGGTGCCCTATGAGAAGAGCCCGAAGCAGGCCTTCGACCGCCTCTTCCGCGGCCACGTGCCGGCGGCGCCCGACTGGAAGAAGCGCGCGGCGGCGAAGCCGGCGGCGGGCGCCAAGCCCGCCGCGGGCAGCGACGACCTGCTGGTCATCGACGCGGTGCTCGACCAGGCCAAGGCGCTGCGCGCCCGCGTCGGGCGCAGCGACCTGCCGCGCGTCGACGAGTACCTGGAGACGGTGCACGCGCTCGAGCGGCGCGTCATCCGCCTCGACCAGCGCGTCGCCGCCGAGGCCGCCGACGCGCGCGGCGGGCGTGGCGTCCCGTCCCTGGCCCTGCCCGCGGACGGCGCGCCGGGCTGGAACGTGAAGTGGAGCGGCGACGATCCCGAGCAGCGCGCGGAGTACATGCGCCTGATGACCACGCTCGCCCTGCTCGCCTTCCAGACCGACACCACGCGCGTCGCGACGCTGTCGTTCGGCCAGGACGGCGAGTTGTGGGACGGCGTCGTCACCGTCACCAACGAGTTCCACCACCATACCCTGGAGCACCAGGGCAACGCCAACCCGGTGAGCAAGGCCGATCCCCTGTCGCGCGAGGGCTGCCGGCAGATCCACGAGTGGTACTCGGCGCGCTTCGCGGAGACCCTGGCGATGATGAAGGGGCTGGACGAGGGCGGCACTTCGCTGCTCGACAACACCATGGTGCTGTACACCAGCTACATGGCCGACGGCGGCCACGGCACCAAGGACTACCCGGTGCTGCTCGCCGGGCGCGCGCAGGGCACGCTGAAGACCGGGCGCCACGTCGCCTACGCGCCGGGCACGCCGGTCGCCAACCTCTACGTGTCGATGCTCGAGCGCATGGGCGCGGCGCCGACCGCGTTCGGCGAGAGCACCGGGCCGCTCGCCGACCTGACCTGACCTGACGAGGAGCACGCCGTGTTCGAGCACTTCCTCGCCGTCGGCCGCATGGGCCTGCGCCTGACCAGTCCGGACGGGTCCAGCTGGTCGACGCCGCAGCTGTCCAAGGACCCGCACACCCTGGCCAGCGTCGCCGCCGGCAACGGCTGCGTGGTCGCCGCCGGCATGTTCGGCACCGGGCAGAACGTGTTCTACCGCAGCACCGACCTGCAGCAGTGGGAGCCCGCGACGGCGAAGAGCGACTACGTCTTCATGCTGCACCAGGTCGCCTTCGGCGGCGGGCGCTTCATGGCGGTGTCGGCCGGCGGCGTCAACGGCGACGACTCGGGGGTGACGCAGTTCTCCGACGATGGCCTGAAGTGGGGCGAACGCCTGCCGCGCGCCAGGAAGGCGCACTCGCTGGGCCGCGTCGTGCGCGGCAAGGACGGCTGGCTGGGCATCGGCGCCTTCGGACTGAAGTCGGTGTCGAGCGATGGCCAGACCTGGCAGGACGCCGCCGGCCAAGCGCCCGCCGACACCCTCATCGATGTCGCCTACGGCAACGGCGTCTACGTGGGCGGGGGCCTGAACGGCCTGCGCCTGTCCAGCACCGACGGCCTGACCTGGGGCGCCCGCGCGGAGGGCGAGGAGGGCGAGCACGTCCACGCGGTGGTCTTCACCGGCAAGGAGTTCGTCGGCGTCGGCCTGGGCGCGACCTACGTCTCGCAGGACGGCCAGCGGTGGACGCGCACCCCGAACCACGACGCCCCGGTGTGCTGCGCCTACGCGCGCGGCACCTTCGTCGGTGCCGCCTACAAGGGCCGCATCCTGGTCTCGCACGACGCCATCACCTGGAAGCAGGTCGCCACCTGCCCGCAGCACATCCAGGCGATCGCGTTCGTGTGAGTCAGAATGCTACCGCTGGACAACGGTGATGGCCGCAGAGACGCAGAGTTGCGGAGAGGGCCGCAGAGGACAGCTCTTGGAACGACTTCGACCGCGGTCGGGCCACGCATCCCTCATGACACCGCGGAGTTCCGCGGATCCTGCGCTTCACCTCTCCTCTGCGGCCCTCTCTGGAACTCTGCGTCTCTGCGGCGATAGCCCTGAGCCCCTGCGGTCGACCCAGTCCACCGTACTCCACGTCCACCTGGAAACCCCATGCGCCACGCTCTGCTGGTACTCGTCCTCTTCGTCATGACCGCCGCCGCGCAGGAGGCGCCCGGGGTGTTCGTCGCGGTCGGATACGGCGGGTTTCGCGGCTGGTCGGTGGACGGTCAGGCCTGGACGGCGGAGCGGTGGGAGGCGGAGAGCAGGGACGACGACCTGGTGATCTTCTCGCTGACGTACCGCGCCGGGGTGTTCCTATGCGCGGGCGGCGGCGGCGGGAAGGGCTTCATCCTGCGCTCGGTGGACGGCAAGCAGTGGACGGAGGTCGCCACCGACCGCCACCGCATCCACGACGTGATCGCGCTCGACGATGGGTTCCTGTCGGTGTTCGCCGACCACTTCCAGGCCTCGGCGGACGGCAGCGCGTGGCGGCCGCTGGCGGAGGCGAGGCCCAAGGCGGCCGACGGCATCGGCGGCGGTTTCTTCCGCCGCTCCGCGGTGGGCAAGGGCGTGATCGTCTTCGCCGGCGACTACGGGCTGCCCGGCGGCGTGCCGCGCGTCGGCTGGATCGGCAGCACGCGCGGCGGCGCCACGGCGCTGACCGTGGCGATGCAGCCCAGCGACGTGCGCGGCCTGGCCTTCGGCAACGGCCGTTTCATCGCCTGCACCCACGCCGGCGCGGTGCTGGTCTCCAAGGACGGCCAGGAGTTCGCCGCCAGCGGCCTCGCAACCGGGGACGAGCACGACGACGACTGCGTGCGCTTCGCAGGCGGGACCTTCTTCCTGATCGGTCGCAAAGGCTGGCAGTCCTCGCCGGACGGCGCGCAGTGGACGCCGGTCGCGCACCCGCCGCACCTGCCGCGCGCCGCCGCCCCCGGCGGCGTGGCCATCGATGGCGGCTGGGGCGGCCTCCAGGTCGCGCCCGACGGCAAGACCTGGCAGAAGGCCACCGTGCCCGTCGATGCCAAGGGCATCACCGCGGTCGCCTACGGCGTGCCGCTGGCGGCCCTGCCGCAGCGGGTGGCCCATTGAGCCGCGGCGACGCCCCCCGGGAGGGTCGAGCACCAGCTCGACCCTCGAGCGTCCTCAGGAGGCGGCATGACCCAGGCGCCACGACGGACAGCGTGGTGCGCTGCGTAGCCAGGAACCTGTCGACTCGGACCGCACCGCTATATCCCTTCCCGTCTGCATCACACCGGAACGCGTCAGGTTGAAACGCCTTCCACCTCCCTGCCTTGCGAGTCGGCAGGCACCACTAGGGTACGGGTCTCGCCGAGGTTCGGGGAAGGGTCGGGCATGACGCACGCGCTACGGGTCCAGGTTCTGCAAGCGTCCGGGGCCCGCAGCCGCTGCGCGGCCCTGCTGTGGCTGCTCGCGGCCGGCGCCGGCCTGTGCGGCGCCGACGCGCCGACACCCTTCGATACCACCAAGCGCGTCCAGTGGACGACGTCCCAGGTGCACGGCACCGCCGAACCGCCCGCCGCCTACCACGTGGTGCGCGTCTACCCCAAGCTGACCCTCGAGAGCCCGGTCGACCTGCGCCTGGACGCCGCCGGCCAGCGCTGGTACGTGCTCGAGCTGAACGGCACGGTGCGCAGCTTCCCGGTCGCCAGCCAGGGCGTGCAGCCGCGCGAGGCGCAGAAGCCCGAGCTGGTCCTCGACATCGGTGTGCCCGGCCAGAACGAGCGCTTCCGCCGCGCCGCCTACGGCCTGGTCCTGCACCCGCGCTTCGCCGAGAACGGCCAGATCTACGTCTTCTACCGCGATCAGCGCCCGGGCCCGCCGCGCACGCGCATCTCGCGCTTCACCGTCGACGTCAGCGAACCGGAGGTGGTGCCGCGCGCGCGCCTCGACAGCGAGACCGTGATCTGCGAGTTCCCCTCCGGCGAGGACCACTTCGGCGGCAGCATGGCCTTCGGGCCCGACGGCTTCCTCTACTTCTCGGTCGGCGACGGCAGCGGCTACGGCGATGGCGGCGAGAGCGGCCAGGACCTGGGCGACTTCCAGGCCTCGATCCACCGCATCGACGTCGACCACCCCAGCCGCGGGCGCATGTACAGCATCCCGGCCGGCAACCCCTTCACCGAGCGCCTGGGCGCGCGCCCGGAGATCTGGGCCTACGGCGTGCGCAACATTTGGCGCATGGCCTTCGACCGGCGCCACCGGCGACCTGTGGGCCGGCGACGTCGGCCAGGACCTGTGGGAGTCGGTGTTCAAGGTCGAGCGCGGCGGCAACTACGGCTGGTCGATCCTGGAGGGCACCCACGACTTCCGCCCGGAGCGCCCGCACGGCCCGACGCCGATCCTGCCGCCGGTGATCGAGCACGCGCACTTCGAGTCGCGCTCGCTGATCGGCGGCCAGGTCTACCGCGGCAAGCGCATGCCCGAGCTCGCCGGCGCCTTCATCTACGGCGACTTCGACACCGGCCTGGTGTGGGGCGTGCGCGGCGACGCCGGCAAGCCCGCCTGGCACGCGCAGCTCGCCGCCACCCCGCCTGCGCATCGTCGACTTCGCCACCGACGCCGACGGCGAACTGCTGCTGGTCGACCTGATGGGCGGGCTCTACCGCTTCGAGCCCGAGGACCCCGCGGTGCTCGCCGCCGCCGCCGGCCACCACTTCCCGCACCTGCTCAGCGAGACCGGGCTGTTCGCGTCGACCGCCGAGCACCGCGTCGCGCCCGGCGTCATCCCCTACAGCGTCAACTCGCCGCTGTGGTCGGACGGCGCGGCCAAGCAGCGCTTCATGGCCATCCCCGGCGACGGGCAGATCGACCACCAGACCGACAACGGCTGGACCTTCCCGCAGGACACCGTGCTGGTGAAGACCTTCGCGCTCGACCTCGAGGCCGGCAACCCGGCCTCGCGCAAGCGCATCGAGACGCGGCTGCTGCACCTGGTGCAGAACACCTGGCACGGCTACACCTACCTGTGGAACGACGCGCAGACCGACGCCGAGCTGCTCGATGCGCCGGCCGGCCTGGACCGCGCCTACAGCGTCAAGGACGCCAAGGCGCCGGGGGGCGTGCGCGAGCAGCGCTGGCACTTCCCGGGCCGCTCGGAGTGCACGCTGTGCCACACCATGCCGGCGAATTACGTGCTGGGCACCAGCACCGCGCAGCTCAACCGCGACCAGGACTACGGCGGCGGCGTGGTGGCGAACCAGCTGACGGTGTTCGACCGGCTCGGCCTGCTCGTCCACCCGCTGGGCGAGCAGAAGCCCGCCCAGCTCGCGCGCCTCGCCGACCCGCACGACGCGCAGGCGCCGCTCGAGGCGCGCGCGCGCGCGTACCTGCAGGCCAACTGCGCGCACTGCCACATGAAGTACGGCGGCGGCAACGCCTACTTCTTCCTGACCAGCACCATCCCGCTGGCCCAGACCGGGGCGGTCAACCTCGACCCCCAGCACGGCGACCTCGGCATCGCCGGCGCGAAGGTGCTGCGCCCCGGCGACCCCGACCACTCGCTGATCCTGGCGCGCATGGCCGCGCTCGGCCCGATGCGCATGCCGCGCATCGCCTCCAGCGTGGTCGACCAGGACGGCGTGGCGCTGATGCGCGCGTGGATCGCGGGCATGCCGCGGCAGTAGGTCTTCCGGTTGCGCGGAGTGCGATGGTCGAGCTGGCGCTCGGCCCTCGCGGCGACCGCTCGCGGGTTCGTGGTTCGTCGCGGTCCACGGCACCAGCCGCCGGGAGGGTCGAGCGCCAGCTCGACCACGCTGCGTGAAAAATCGGGGCTTCCAGGAACGCCCTCGACGCCGCAGGACCGTTCCCTACGCCCCGGATTCGACCCGCTCGTCCGCGAACCGCGCCGGCACCAGGATGCGCTGCTCCACCGCCCGCCCGGCGCGCTGCGCGTCGATCCAGTCCATGCAGCGCAGCAGCACTTCGCGCGCGTCGTAGCCGAGGCGGCGGGCGGGCGTCGCCGCGGCGGTCGGCCAGGGGAAGTTGCAGTGCGCGACCACCGCGACGTCCTCCGGCACGCGCACGCCGGCGGCGAGCAGGCCGGCGGTCGCGGGCTCGACCAGGTTGTCGTCGGTGATGAACAGCGCGTCGGGGCGCACGTCCTGGCCCGGGTGCATCAGCAGGTGCACCAGGGCGCGCGCGCCGGCGGCGGAGGCGTGGTCGAGGGTGTGCCACCAGTACGGCCGGGTCTCCAGCCAGCGCTCGGCGAGGGCGCCTTCCAGGCGCTTGCGGAAGCCGCCCTCCAGGCCGGGGACCGACAGCACCGCCACGCGCGTGCGGCGCCGGGCGCTGAAGTGGTCCAGGGCCTTGGCGATGAACCCGGCCTCGTCCAGGGCCGCGGCGGCCACCGGCGGGTTGGGCGCGTCCATGATCGCGATGCGCGGCACGCCGGGACGGGTGATCACCGGCGTGCGCATCACGGCGAACGGGTTGACCGCGAACACCAGGCCCGCGAGGCGGTCGTGGCGCAGGTCGCTGACCAGGCGCAGGTGGTCGGGGGCATCGACGCGCCCATCGACCTCCTGGTAGACCTCGATGCGCCGCGGCGACGCGGCGCGCGCGAACGCGTCGGCCTCGTGCGCGAGCGCCGTCCAGAAGCGCACCTGGGCCGGCGCGACCAGCGCCGGCAGCACCAGGCCGTAGCGCACCGCCGCGGCCGGGTGGTCGACGACGAAGGTGCCCTGGCGGCCGCGCGCCACGATGAAGCCGTCCGCGCCGAGCCGGTCGAGCGCGCGCTGCAGGGTGGCGCTGGCGACGCCGAAGCGGATTTGCAGCTCTTCCCGTGTCGGCAGGCGCGCGCCCGGCGCCCAGGTGCCGTCGGCGATGCCGCGGCGCAGGGCGTGGATGACCGCGTCCTGCTTGCGGGTGGCGGCGGGCGCGCCGGTCGGTGCGGTGGGTTCTGGGTCGGGCATGGGCGGGGAAGCACCTCGGCCGCCGGTGGAGGCGGGCGCGGCCCGGGTCCATGCTGCATGCTCTGTCAGCGCCACAACCGGCGAACGCGGCGCGGAGCTCGCGTGTGCAACGACTGCGGGAAGCGGATTCGCGAGCGCCGAGGGCGCGACCCCGATCCCCAGCCCAGGGCAGCGCTCTGGGAACGCGATGAAAGGAGCGGTTGAGCCCTGTAAGGACGGCCCCAATCAGGATAACGACAGAATGATTTGGGGTCGCCCTTACAGGGCTCGATTCGGATTTGTGCGCGTCTACCCAGGGCGTTGCCCTGGGCTGGGGATCGGGGGCGCGCCATTGGCGCTCCGGACAGACGCCCGGGGCCCTGACGTCTCTCGTGCCTCGCGCCTCGCGCCTCGCGCCTCGCACCTCGCACCTCGCATCCAGCCTACTCGAACTCCACCTCCCCCCAGTACTTCGGCTCCATCATCAACTCGTACACCACGTCGTCCACGATGCCGGTGTGCTGGCTCGACCAGTACGAACGCAGGCGCGTGCGCGTGCCGGCCTGGTCGCCGAAGGTGACGCCGACGTCACCGCGCAGCTTCAGGCCAGGGCGCGGAGTGAAGCCGAGGGCGGCGAGCGGGATGGTCGCCTCGACCGTGTAGCCGTCGCCGCGCTTGATCACGGTGATCTTCGCGCCGGTGAGCACCACCACGCTGTCCATCGCGTAGTCCTTGACCACCCCCGACGTGAAGGTCTTCGGGTGCTTCTCGGCCGCGACCTTGCGGAACACCACCGCGGTGTCGGTGCCGGACAGCGCGCCGATCGACAGGCGCAGGTCGCCCAGCGCCGCCTCGCCGCGCTGCGCCGGGGCGCCCGCGTCGGTGCCGAGCTGGAAGTCGACCGTGTCGCCGCCCCAGTAGAGGGCGTCGGCGGAGCGCGCGCCGTTGCTCCACGGCGTGCGGTCCTGCACCTCCCAACCGAGGTGCAGCGCCGCGTCGTCCCAGGCGATGGCGCTGCGCGCGCGCGCACCCTCGCCCTTCTCGTAGCCGAGCAGCTGCGCGCCGGCGAAGTCCTTGGCCAGGTCGCCGGTGAAGGTGGGCGTGGCCTTGCGCACGGAGACGCGCTGCACGCCGACCACCGCCTGCATGGCCTGCTCCTTGAAGCCCTGCGCCAGCGCCAGGTCCGCCGGTGCGACCACCAGCGGAGCGCCGCCGGTGATCAGCTTCACCTGGTCGAGGTGCTCGACGCGCACGTTCCAGAAGCCGGTCTTGCCGGCCGCCAGGTAGAGCCTGCCGTCCGCGCCCACCGTGGCCGAGCCGCCGAAGTCCTCACCGCCCATGCCGCACGGCACCGCGTCGAGGCGCGCGCCCGGCACCGCCTGCGCGGGGAACGCCACCTTGGTCTGGTCGGGCTCGAAGAGCCGGCCCAGGTAGAAGCCCTGCGCGGTGAGGATGTGCCACTCGCCGACGTTGGTCGCGATCACCCAGGCGTCGCCGATCGGCGCCGGCAGGTGGACCGCGCTGCACGGGCCGAACGAGCCGCGGATCATGCCGACCTCGGCCGGCGGCGCGTTGTGGCTGCCGTGCACGCCGACGAAGGTGTCGGGGTACCACCAGCGCTGCGCGCCGGTGGCGATGTCCAGGCAGCGGAAGCGGCCGTGCGCGACGCCGTAGTCGCCGGGCGCCAGCACCAGCGCGCCGTCGACCGAGCCCAGCCCGCCGGCCGGCATCACGATCGGCTTCGCGAGGTCCCACAACGGCGCTCCGCACGCCGTGAAGCCGGTGGTGTGGAACTGGTCCTTCCCGGCGTACAGGGTCAGGTCCGGGGTGATGTTCATGTACCAGCCGCTGACCTTGAGCAGGCCCGGCACCGGCGGCAGGAACTCGTCCGCGTCCATCTTCCCGTCATCGTTGCGGTCGGCCCACAGGCGCGTGGTGGCGCCGTCCTCGCCCTTGGGGCCGTGCGCCGGGGTCAGCTCCTGGCCCTCCTTGTCGCGGTAGACGATCGCCGCGCGCAGCTTCCAGGCCCCCGGCGCGGTGCGCTCGTAGACCTTCACCGGACCGAGGTCGAAGGCCCAGTTGGCCGCGGTGACCAGGTACTCGCGCCCGTTCGCGCCGGTGGCGAAGCGGCTGTTCTGGAAGCCCTCGTCGTCGATCACGCCGACGCAGGCCGCGTGCCCGCTGGCCTGGTCGATCTTCCACTCGCAGCCCAGGCCGGCCATGGTCAGCGGGTCCTTGGGGCTGATGCTGCCGCCGAGCGCGCCGTAGGAGGTCGGTCCGAACAGCTCCTTGACGAAGGCGCCGGTCGCGGCGTTCCACACGCTGATGCGCTTCGGGGCGCCGTGCTCCTCGGTGACCCACACCTGGCCGCGGCCGTCGACCGCGATGCCGTGCGGATCGCGCAGGCCGGTCGCGTCCCACGGGCCGACGTGGGTGCGCCCGCCCGCGCGGCCGATGGCGCGCAGCCGGCTTGCCGGCCGCGTCCAGCACCAGCACCTGCTGCGCGCCGCCGCGCACCGCGGCGTAACCGCGCCGGACGCGTCGCAGGCCAGGCCCCAGACGTCCTTGCACGCCGCGAACGGCGTGACCTGGCCGGAGACCGTGTCGACCAGCACGACGCCGTCGTGGTTGCTGCTGGCGTAGACGTGGGTCGCGTCGCGCGCCGCCAGCGCGGTCACGGCCGGCACGCTGATGACCTTGCGCAGCGCGCCGCTGACGGCGTCGACCACCAGCAGGGCGTCGCCCTTGGCGACCGCGATGACCAGCGTGCCGCCGCTCGCCGCCAGGGCGCTGATCTCGTCCGGGATCTTCGCGCGCTGGGCGCTGTCGAGCAGGTCCTTCGGCGCGAGGTCGGGCGAGTCGCGGCCCGGCCACGGCACGTACGCGCCATCCGCCAGGGCGATGCGGTAGACGCTGCCGTTCACGCCGAACACGTACTTCCCGTCGCTGGCGACCTGGGTGCAGCCGGACATGCCCTGGCGGCTGTGCTTCCAGCGCACGCGCGCCGTCGAGGTCGCAGGCGACCATCGCCTTGCCGGCCTCGGCGAAGCTCCAGCCGAGCAGCACGCGGTCGCCCGCGCTCGCCGCCGAGATCGGCAGGCCCTCGTCGCCGCCCCAGTTCTCCTTGCCGGTCGGGCCGTCCCATGGCGCGCTGCCGCTGTTCGCCGGCCCACCCGACCAGGCTCAGCCCCAGCCCGGGGTGGACCAGCGCCTCCCAGGTATAGGTGCCGGCCGGCACCGGTTCGCCGGGATCGCGCCACGAGAACGTGGTCAGCCCATCCCACAGCACCTCGTGCGCGCCCTTGGCGTAGAAGGCGGTGTTCAGCAGCTGGCGCACCACGCTGCCGTCCGCGGCGCGGATGTTCAGCGAGATGTAGCCGTCGAAGGGCATGGTGAAGGGGATCTTCCTGAACCCGGCCAGGGTCTTCTGCTTCACCAGGCCCGTCCAATCGACCACCGGCACGCCGCCGTCGAGGTGGACCGCGAACTCGCGGCGGTCGGACAGGCGCACCGGCGCGGGCGCGACCGCGCCGGCGGCGGCGAGCGTGGCGGTGCCCCAGGTCTGCGGGCTCATGAAGGTGAACACCCGGTCGACGGACGCGCCCGGCGCGAACAGCTCCTTCACCGTCAGGCGGCCGTTGGTGCCGACGGTGAAGTTGGGCTCGAAGGTCAGGCGGATGGCGGCGCCGGCCGAGGGCTTCCACCCGGCGGGCGCGATGAGCGACCACGGGATGGCGATCTCCTGCGCGTAGCCGCTGCGGTCGGCGGCGACCTTGAAGGCCTGCTGCGCGCCCTTCGTCTGCGCGTCCTTGAGCGCGCCCTGGTCGAACTTCACGCCGTAGGCGACGTCCATGATGGTCTTGCCGTCGCGTCCGCGCCAGCACGTCCAGTGCGAGCCGCGCGCCTGGTCGCCGCTGCCGACGATCACGCGGAACTGCAGGCTGTCGCCGGCGAAGCCGTAATCGCCCTCGACCTGGCCGGGGTTGTTGAGCGGCGTGGGATCGCGGAAGCGCGCCAGCAGGTAGAGGTGGTCGGCGTCCCAGGCCGCGTGCGCCCACATCGCGAACTGCTCGCGCTGGTTCTCGACGTCGCCGCAGGCGAAGATGCCGCCCGACAGGTCCCAGTCGGCCGCATCGCCATCGATCGCCGGCGGCGTGGTCGCGGGCAGCACGCGCAGACCGAGGTGCTCGGTCTCGGTGGCGGAGCTGCCGACCGCCAGGGTCGAGGCCAGCAACGCAGCCACCAGGCCCCCACGGGGGCGGCTGATCCGAGGTATGCTGCTGATGGGCATCGTGACTCCGTGCGCAGGGCTGATGATCAGGATGAAGACTCGTCCGGCCTGTCCTTTGTTTACCTGAAATCGCGGCCGTGGGGGAATATTTCACTGTGGAAATGAAGTGAACCGAGCGGCAGACATCGCCTTCCACAAACTGTCCGGGAAGCTTTAGTTTTTATGGGGTAGTGACTTAGATGGTTCGTTGGGGCCAGATCGGAATTTTCTCCGACATGCGGGCCAACGTCCGTCATTTGAGTCTGTTATATATCCCTTAGATTCCAGGAACAAAAATGGTGGCTCGTTCCTTCGTCACCCGTCCGCCGCTCAAGCAGCTCGAGATCGAGCGCATCCTGCGCCAGCGCATGCTCGGCGGGGAATTGCCGCCGAACGCGCGCTTCCCGCGCCGCGACGACCTCCAGGAGGAGTTCAGCGTCAGCCGCGACACCATCCAGCGGGTCTTCGACCAGCTCCTGGAGGACGGCTTCATCGTCGCCAACGGGCGCGCCGGCACCTTCGTGGTCGCGCGCCCCCCCACCTCCACCGCTTCGCGCTGGTCTTCCCCGAGCCGGTCGCGCGCTGGTCGCGCTTCTGGGACGCCCTGCACCGCGAGGCGAGCGCCCTCACCCAGGTCGGCGAGCGCGAGGTGGTGTGCTTCCCCGACACCGTCGCGCACCCCGAGAACCGCGCGTACCAGCAACTGCTGCACGACGTGCGCGCGCAGCGCCTGGCGGGCATCGTGCTCGCCGCGCCGCCCGGCGGCCTGGCCGGCACGCCGGTCCTGGCCGACCCGCGCATCCCGTGCGTGGCGGTCATGCTGGGCGCGGCGCCGCCCCGGATCCCCACGCTCTACCCGGACCTGGCCTCGTTCGACGACCGGGCGCTGGACGCGCTCGCCGCCGGCGGCCACCGCCGCATCGCGGTGCTGACCACGCCCGGCTACGCCCACGACCACCTGCGCGCGGGCCTGGCGCGGCGCGGCATGGACGGCGATCCGCGCCTGATGCAGGCGATCGACCCGGCCGCCGCGCCGTGGGCGCGCAACTGCGCGCACCTGCTGGTGAGCGGGCCCGACGGCCGGCGCCCCGACGCGCTGCTGATCACCGACGACAACCTGGTCGAGCACGCGATGGCCGGCGTGGCCGCCGCCGGCGTGCGCGTGCCGAAGGAACTGCCCGTGATCGGGCACTGCAACTTCCCGTGGCCGACGCCCAGCATGCTGCCCATCCGCCGCCTGGGCTACGACGCGCGCGAGGTGCTGCGCGGCTGCCTCGAGCTGCTCGACGCGCAGCGCGCCGGCCGCACCCCGCCCGCGGCGACGCGCGTGCCGGCGCGCTTCGAAGACGAGATCGCGCCGTGAGCGGCCGTCGGACGATCCAGGCCGCCGCGGTGTGGACGCGCAGCGCGCGCGCAGCGCTCGCGCTGCTCGCCGTCGCCTGCCTCAGCGGCGCCGAGGACGACGCCGCGGCGCTGCGCGCCTTCCTGCAGGCGCACGCCGGACCGGACGCGGCCCCCGCGGAGCGCGTCGTGCTGCTCGGCACTCCGCACCCGAACGTGGTGCTGCTGGCCGCCGACGCGGCCACCGCCCACCTGCACGCCCGCGACTTCGACGCGGTGCTGCCCTGGCGCGTGCTCGACGCGGCGGCGCTGACCGCGCTGGCCTCGCCCGCCATCGACGGCGCGGACGACGCCCTGGTGACCGCGTGGCTGCGCCTGGCCGCGGCCCAGAAGCCGCGCGACCACGCCTTCGCCGACCGCCTCGACCGCCTGCGCGTGCGCGCGCCCGACCTGGCCGGCACCGTCGAACCCGCTGCGACGGTGGCGAGCGTCGCCCCGGCCGGCGCCGGCAAGGACGCGGCCCAGGGCGGCGGCCGGGGCGCGGAAAAAAGCGCGCAGAAGGACGCGGAGAGGAGCGCTGAGAAAAGCCCTGAGAAGGCCGACAAGGCCGGCGCGGCCGCCGGACCGGGCGACAAGCCCGACGCGGCGAGCGCCGCGCCGGAACCGCTCGACGTCGCCGCCGCGCTCGCCGACCTCGCCGGTCCGGGCGAGGCGCCCGCCGCGCCGACCACGGTGGCCGCCTGGGACAAGGCGCTGTTCGCCAAGGACGGCAGCGTCGTGCGCGGCGTCTACGTGCGCGCCTGCGCCAGCGTCGACACGCCCGACATCGACCACCGCCTGGGACCCGGCTGGGACGCCTTCCACGGCGGCGCGGCGAAGGCCGCGAAGAAGGCGGAGGACAAGCCGGACGAGGCGAAGCCCGCCGGCGCCGCCGACGCGTTCCCCCAGGTCCTGCTGCGCCACCCCGACGGCGAGTACGTGTGGAAGGAGAAGGGCACCAAGGCGGTCGACTGGACCGGCCACGGCGGCCAGGTGCTGTACGCGCCCGACAAGGCGGGCGATCCCGGCATCGACCGCATGACCTTCATGCTGGTCCTACCACGAGAACCACGGCGCGGCGAAGTTCTGGCACGTCTACCTGCTCAAGCCCTGCATCGACACCAAGGACGGCGGGCAGTGGTGGAGCAGCCTGCCCGACCCCAGCATCACCACGCCGGCCTTCACCGCCGCCGCGGGCAAGGACCTGGTGCGCACCGCCACCGCCATCGGCCGCGCCGAGGCGTGCTGGGCGAACAACGGCGTGATCGCCTTCCGCAACGGCCTGATCACCTATAACGGCAGCGGCAACAGCGGCGATCCCGGCAAGCCGCTGCAGCTGCCCCCGGGCAAGGTGCCGACCGCGGTGGCGATGACCAACTCCGCGGAGTTCGCGCTGATCACCGTGTGGGACGTCAACGCGCTCAAGGGCCAGGTGGCGGTCATCGCCATGAAGACCATCAACTGGATGCAGCCGACCAACGGCTTCTTCAGCGACATGAAGCTGCTCGGCTTCATCGACCTGCCCAAGGACCTGCGCTGCCCGAGCGGCATCTGCGCCGGCAGCGACTCGCCCTTCGGCAAGGAGATCGAGAACGCCGACATCCACGACGAGGGCAAGCGCGCCAAGCTGGCCGAGGACCCGAACTGCGCGGCCACGCGCGGCTTCGCGGTGGTGATCTCGCGCGCGCGAGAACCGCGCCTGCTTCATCGACCTCGCGCCGCTCTTCCAGTGGGTGCGCGCCAACCGCCTGGGCCCGGCCAAGCTCTTCGCCGTGACCGAGAAGCCGGGCCCCGACGCGAAGGAGTGGCCCTTCACCTTCGCCGCCGCGCCGCTCGCGAAGCCGCAAGGTGGTGACGACCATCGCCATCGAGCAGCCGACCGCGGTGATGAACGGCTTCAAGGACGGCGACCCCGGCTACGGCAGCAAGGTCGGTGATCGCGACCATGGACGGCAAGCTGGTGCTGATGGAGGTCGGCCAGCTCGGCCTGGCCGCGGCCAAGCCCGGCGGAATCGCGCCGGTGGGCGTGCTGCGCGTCGGGCGCAACCCGACCGGCTTCGGGCTCGGCCAGCACAACCTGGGCCCCGCGAACTCGTTCTTCGTGACCAGCCGCGGCGACCGCTCGGTGCACTGGGTGAAGGTGGTCGGCAACACCATCGTGCCGATCAAGACGCTGCGCGACAAGCGCCTCATCGACCCCGTCGCGGTCGAACCGATGGACGCGCGCTGGGCCGACGTCATCTCGGTCGCCGACTTCAAGGGCCGCCAGGTCGTCAACTACCTGTTCCGCCCGCTGACGCCCTGGTACGAGCCGCTGTTCGGCGGGCTGGGCGAGAAGGGCGACGCCGACTTCGAGTGCACCGGCATCGCCAGATTGCCCGGCTGCCCGTACGCGGTGTCCGGCGCGGAGGTGCCGTGAGCGCGCATCACGGCCGGGCGCTGCTGCCGGTGCTGCTGCCCCTGGCGGCGATGGCCATGCTGCTGATCACCGCCTTCGTCAAGCCGGTGACGCTGCCGGACCTGCTCGCGACCTCCCTCGCCGACCTGCGCCTGCGCCTGGTGCCGGCGGGCGGCGCGGTGCTCGGCGACCGCACCGGCGCCGACCGCGAGCACCCGCCGCGCAGCGTGGCCTTCGCGCACCCGTTCTGGATCGGCGAGTGCGAGGTCACCCAGGCGCAGTGGCGCGCGGTGATGGGCACCGATCCCAGCATCGTGAAGGGCGACGACCTGCCGGTCGAGCGCGTCAGCTGGTACGACTGCCAGGAGTTCGTGGCGCGCTTGGCCGCGCGCGATGGCCGCGCCTACCGCCTGCCGCGCGCCGACGAGTGGGAGTACGCGCGCCGCGCCGGCAGCTCCGCGCTGCCGGTGGCCGAGGAGGAGCGCGCCTTCGCCGGCGCCGCCAGCCGCTACGTGCACCGCCGTGAGCTCGATCCGGCCGCCTCCTGCCCGGCCAACGCCTGGGGCCTGCGCGGCATGGAGGGCAACGCCTGGGAGTGGGTCGCCGACAGCGACGCCGAGTACCCCGAGCGCCGCCTGATGTGCGGCGGCTCGTGCAACATGGTGCCGCGCTGGTGCCGCCCCGAGGCGCGCCTGTGCTACCCGCCCGACTTCATCCACGAACGCCGCGGCCTGCGCATCGCGCTGGACGCGGAATGATCCTCCACTCCGGGACCCCCATGCCGCGCCGCTTCTCGCGATTTCTGCTCCTCTGCCTGTGCTGCCTGCCGCTGCCCGCGTTCGCCGCGGTGCCGAAGAAGGCGCCGCCGCCCCCGCCCGGTCCCGAGACCATGGAGGTGAAGACGCTGATGCTCGAGCGCGGCAGGCTGGTGATCGACAACCCGATGAACCAGAAGTCGATGGACGACGACTGGCGCGGCTTCCAGCCGGGCAAGTGGCAGTGCGAGGAGGGCCAGGGCGTCAAGGTCACCGCCGTGCCGGGCGATCACGGTCCCTATCGGATCCGCCACTTCGACCTCACCGACTTCGTGCTGCAGGTGTCGTTCATGTTCGACGGCGTCGATGAGCTCAGCTTCGGTTTCGACAACGACGGCGGCCAGCACATGATGGGCTGCCACCTGAGTCCCGACGGCATCTCCATCAACCGCACGCCGCTGATCGGCAAGGACCGCAAGGACGACGCCATGGACCACGCCACCTGCAAGCTCGAGCGCGGCGTCTGGCACACCCTGGTGTGGGAGTGCAAGGGCCAGGAGATGCTGGCCTGCGTCGACCAGAAGTGGGTGGTCTACGGCAACGCCGACGGCATCGACTGCTACAAGACCTACACCGCCTTCTCCACCGGCTCGGTGCCGGGCAAGTTCATCCACGTCGCGAACTACCGCGCGTGGCAGGCAGCGGGCTTCTCTCCCGAGTGGGAGAGCAAGCGGCGCGCGCGCGTCGTCGAGTACAAGTCCAAGAAGCACTGAGCGCTTTTTTCCTCCCAGTTCCCCGCATCGGAAGCCCATGACCACGTCCTCCGCCCCCGCCCGCCTCCTGCCGCTGCTCGCCCTGGTGCTGTGCGCGCGCCTGCACGGTGCCGACGCCTTCCAGCCGACCCTGGACAAGGCCGACCTCGACGCCGCCACCTTCAGCGAGTGGGTCGACGGCAAGGAGGCCGTGATCGGCCCCGACCGCCGCCGCGAGGGCCCGGCCTGGGTGGTGTGGACGCGCGACAACCAGGCCGGCTGGTACGGCCAGGAGTTCGGCGACAGCAAGGCGCCCGGGGCGCGCCACCTGCGCCTCGGCTTCACCAGGCCCATCGCGGTCGGCACCATCCTGGCCGACGCCGAGACCATCAGCGTGCTGAAGTCCAGCGCGGCCTACCCCGGCGACCTCGGCGACGACGGCCAGTGGCTGCCGCTGGCGCGCCTCGGCCAGGGCGGAGTGACCAGCACCGTCGACGCCGGCGAGCTGGCGACCTGGGTCGCGCCGCCCGGCACCAGCACGCGCGCGCTGCGCCTGACCCACGTCGCCAAGGCCAACGACCGCCGCTACGTCGGGCGCGTCGGCGCGGTGTGGGTGATGGCGGGCCGCTACGACAACGTCGCCGGCCAGGCGGTGGCGAGCGCCAGCGCGAACAGCGAAGCGGCCACGAAGATCAACGACGCGCGCGACAACGGCCACTCGGGCTCGTGGGACAACGGCGGCGACGGCCAGGAGCTGCCGATCTCGGCCGAGCACCCCACCTGGGTGATGCTGTCGTGGAAGCAGCCGCGCACCCTCGCCGGGCTCGCCCTGCTGGGCGCGGGCGCGGCCAGGGCCGAGGTGCAGTACTGCACCGCGCCGGCCGAGCAGCACCCGACCCTCGCGCCGGAATCCGCCTGGACCACCATCGTGCCCGCGAGCGGCGTCGACCCGCTCTACCCGCGCTCGCTCGGCCTCAGCCCGCTGCCCTTCCCGAAGCCGGTGACCACGCGCGGCGTGCGCGTGCGCTTCGTGGTGCCGTACGACGACCAGCACACCCACCCGCACCTGGTCGGGATCGCCCACGGCGGCAAGCGCATGTGGCTGTCCGAGGTGTTCGCCCTCAGCCCGCTCGGCGACCAGCCGCTGACCGCGCCGGCGCCCGCGCGCACCGCCGACGAGCACCCGCCGATCCCGCTGCGCTTCCACCTCGACAAGCCGGGCCTGGTCACGCTGGTGATCGAGGACGGCGAGGGCAACCGCATCCGCAACCTGGTCAGCGAGACGCGCTTCCCCGCCGGCGACTGCACCGCGTGGTGGGACGGCCTGGACGACCGCGAGCGCGACTACGAGGCCGCCGAGCACCACGTCTACCGCATCCCCGGCAGGCTGGTCGCGCCCGGCACCTACCACGTGCGCGGCCTGGTGCGCGATGACGTGTCGCTGACCTACGAGTTCAGCTTCTACACCCACGGCACGCCCGCGTGGGAGACCGCCGACAGCACCGGCGGCTGGCTCGCCAACCACACCCCGCCGCAGGCCTGCGCCTTCGTGCCGGCCGGCATGACCGGCGACGGCAAGGAGTGCATGCTGCTGGGCAGCCCGATCACCGAGGGCGGCTCCGGCCTGGCCTGGGTCGACCTCGACGGCCGCAAGCGTGCTGGCGTGGGTTGGATCGGCGGCAACTGGAGCGGCGCGGCGCGCCTGGCCGTGGACCGCGGCGCGAAGCGCCTGACCGGCTACTACGCCTACGTCGGCTCCGCCATGGAGAACGAGCTGCGCCTGACCGGCATGCGCACCGCCGGCGGCGACGGGGCGATCCTGCACTGGCGCTTCCCGACGCCGGCGGACTGCGAGCTGAACGGCATCGCGGTACGCGACGGGCTGATCGTCTGCAGCCTGCCCAAGCTGGGCACGCTGATGTTCGTGCAGGCCGCCGACGGGCGCATCCTCACCCGGCTGCCGTGCGCCGACCCGCGCGGGGTGGCCTTCGACGCCCAGGGCCGCCTGTTCGTGCTGAGCGGCACGCGCCTGCTGCGCGCCGACCTGCCCGCGGACTTCACCGAGCGCTTCACCGGCGCGCCGGTCGAGCGCGCGAGCTGGGTGGCGAGCGCCAGTTCCGGCGACGCGGCCGGCGCCATCGACGGCAAGGGCGACACGCGCTGGGGCACCGGGCATGCGCAGCGAGAGGGCGACTGGTTCCAGCTCGACCTCGGCCGCGCCCAGAAGGTCGCCAGCGTGTCGCTGAGCTGCAAAGGCGCCGACGGTGACTTCCCGCGCGGCGTCGAGTTGTACGCGAGCGCCGATGGCGCGGCCTGGGGCAAGGCCCTGGTCAGCGCGGCGGGCAGCGGCGCGGTCACCGACCTCGCGCTGCCGGCCGGGACCAGCGCGCGCTTCCTCAAGCTGGTCTCCACCGGCAGCGACCAGAACAACTGGTGGTCGATCAGCGAGCTCAGCGTCCACGGCCCCGCCACCGGCTACCCGGACCTCGGCGGGAAGGCGGTGGTCAGCGGCCTCGAGGATCCCGTCGACCTGTGCGTCGAGGGCCAGCAGGTCTACGTCAGCGACCGCGGCACCAGCCAGCAGGTCAAGGTCTTCAGCCTGGACGGCGCCGCCGTGCGCACCGTCGGCCGCCCGGGCCGCCCGGGCGTCGGCCCCTACGATCCCCTGCACATGAACAACCCCGCCGGCGTGGCCATCGACGCGCGCGGCCGGCTGTGGGTCGCCGAGTACGAGAACCAGCCCAAGCGCATCAGCGTGTGGAAGGCGGACGGCAGCCTCGACCGCGCCTACTACGGGCCGGCGCGCTACGGCTGCGGCGGCACCATCGATCCGCTCGACAAGAGCCGGCTGTTCTTCGAGGGCATGGAGTTCAGCCTGGACTGGAAGGCGGGCGCCGACGCGCTGCGCAGCGTGATCTGGCGCGGCGGCCTGGACGTCGGCGGCGGCCAGCCGGAGCGCATGGAGCACGTCGGCGGCCACGACTACCTGACCAACACCTACGACAGCAATCCCACCGGCGGCACCGACGTCGTCGGCATCTGGAGCCTGGAGAACGGCATCGCCAGGCCGATCGCCGCGGCGGGCCGCGCGCGCTCGTGGCCGAGCCTGGCCGAGCGCTTCGCCAGGCTCGACCGCTTCTCGGTGCGCTGGACCGGCAAGGTGGTGCCGACGGTGACCGGCGCGGTCGCCTTCCACACCACCAGCGACGACGGCGTGCGGCTGTGGGTGGACGGCAAGCAGATCATCGACAACTGGACGGGCCACGGCCCGAGCGAGGACACCGGCAGCGCGACGCTGACCGCCGGCAAGCCCGTCGACATCCGCCTGGAGTGGTACCAGGGCAGCGGCGGCGCGACCATGCACCTGCTGTGGTCCGCCGCCGGCCTGCCCAAGGGCGCCATCCCGGCGGCGCAGCTCATCCCCGCCGGCGGCACCGCGCGCGGGCGGCCTGCGCGGCGACTACCACTACGGCGAGAACTTCGACCGGCCCGCCTTCTCGCGCATCGACCCCACCATCGCCTTCGACCTGCCCGCGGGCGGGGCGCTCGAGGTGCCGGGCGCCGGCGCCTCCGCCGCCGCCTTCCGCGCGCGCCTGCCGGCGGGCGTGGAGTTCGAGCGCGACGCGCTGTTCTTCACCTGGAGCGACCGCAACCACGACGGCAAGGTCGACGCGGACGAGGTCACCTTCCACCGCGACGAGGTCGGCGCGGTCACCGTCCAGCCCGACCTGTCCCTGGCGACCTCGACCGGGCTGGTGGCGAAGCCGACCGGCTTCGATGCCACGGGCGTGCCGCTGTACGACGCGAGCACGGCGACCGCAGTGGTCGCGGGTGGCCGCACCGCCAACACCTCGGGCGGCGGCAACACCATGCTCTGCCCCGACGGCTGGGCGGTGCTGACCATCCCGCCGGCCCCCTTCCCGCAGCAGTCCTCGATGAGCGGCGCCAAGGACGGCGTGGTGCGCTGGACCTACCCCAGCCTGTGGCCCGGCCTGCACCCGTCGCACTCGCTCGCCGGTCGCCGACCGCCCGGGCGAGCTGATCGGCACCACGCGCGTGGTCGGCCCCCCCTTCAAGCCGGCGGGGTCCGACGCCGGCTGGTGCTGGGCGATCAACGGCAACCACGGCAGCATCTACGTCTTCACCAGCGACGGGCTGTTCGTCGCCACGCTGTTCAAGGACGGCCGCCAGGCCTCGACCTGGGCGATGCCGACCGCGACGCGCGGCATGCACCTGGAGGACAGCTCGCTGGGCCAGGAGAACTTCTGGCCGAGCCTGACGCAGACCGCCGACGGCCGCATCTACGTGGTCTCGGGCAGCAGCATCGTGCAGGTCGGCGGCATGGAGAGCATCAAGCGCCTGCCGGCGGTCGACCTGGCGGTGGGCGCCGAGCAGCTCGCCAAGGCGGCGAGCTGGACGCTGGAGCAGGAGGCGCGCCGCCAGCGCGAGGAGGGCGGCGGCGTGCTGGCCGTCACGCTGCGCGCGGCCGCGCCGACCGTCGACGGCAAGCTCGACGACTGGGCCGGCGTCGACTGGGCGACCATCGACCGCCGCACCGTCACCCAGGGCGACTGGGGCGCGCGCCTCGACCTGGTGCAGGGCGCGGTGGCCGTGCACGGCGACCGCCTCTACGCCGCGTGGAAGAACGCCGACGGCAACCTGCTGCGCAACTCCGGCGCGACCTGGCAGACGCTGTTCAAGAGCGGCGGCTGCCTCGACCTGATGATCGGCGCGGATCCCAAGGCGAATCCCGACCGACCGGAGCCGGCCCAGGGCGACAGCCGCCTGCTGGTCTCGCGCGTGCAGGACAAGCTGGTGGCCGTGCTCTACCGGCCGCTGGTGGCCGGGCACACCGGCGAGCGCTTCCCCTTCACCTCGCCGGTGTCGAGCATCGCCATGGACGAGGTGGTGCGCGTCGACGAGCAGGTGCAGCTCGCCAACCACGACGGCGATTACGAGCTGTCGGTGCCGCTCGCGCTGCTCGGCCTGAAGCCCGCTGCCGGGCAGGTCATCAAGGCCGACATCGGCCTGCTGCGCGGCAACGGCTTCCAGACCATGCAGCGCTGCTACTGGTCGAACAAGGCGACCTCGATGACGGCGGACGTGCCGAGCGAAGCGCGGTTGTCGCCGAATCTGTGGGGGAGGTGGCGGTTCGTGGCGGCGCCGTAGGCGCGAGGCGCGAGGCGCGAGGCGCGAGGCGCGAGGCGCGAGGCGCGAGGCGCGAGGCGCGAGGCGCGAGGCGGACGTCGTGTGGAGGAGGTCGTTGATGGCATGCCCGCGCGGAGCGCGGACGGGCGCCTGATGGACGGGATGCGCTGCGGCCCAGTGGCCGCGGTCCCAGGTGGTGCGCGGCCCTGTGTTGGGCGAAACCGTGGCGCGATGGCTGCCTTCCCCTGGGACCGCGGCCCGCGGGGCAACGCTATCAAGCTGAGGTCCCCACGTCGTCCCAGGATCGGCTGCAGCTGTCATTCTCGCTGCTCTGGGCTCTCTGGTCCTCTGTGTTCTCTCTGGATGTCCTGCCTTCCGTCCGATGTGGGTCGGAGCTGTGGATGCGGAGCCGACAGCCGAGCGGACACAGAGGACCAGAGAAACCAGAGAAAGAGCTCAGCTTGATAGCATTGCCCGCGGGGCCGCTCTTCGCCAACCTCCGCCAGCGGAATGCCCTTCCTGCGCACCAAGCAGCACAGCTCGTGGCCCCCGTGCAGGACCTTCTCGCGCAGACGCATCGCCACCGTGGTCCGCCATGCTAGTCTCCCTCCCCCAGGAGGCGCCCATGGCCGGCTTCAAGGATCACTTCTCCGCCCACGCCCGGGACTACCGCGCCTGCCGTCCCGGGTATCCGCCGGCGCTGTTCGCCTGGCTCGCGACGCTGGTGCAGCGCCACGGCGCGGCGCTCGACCTCGGCTGCGGCAACGGCCAGGCCAGCGCCGGGCTGGCGGCCTATTTCGCCACCGTCCAGGCGCTCGACCCCAGCGCCGAGCAGATCGCCCAGGCCGTCCCGCACGCGCGCATCACCTATGGCGTCGCGCCAGCGGAAGCCACCGGCCTGCCCGCCCAGTGCGCCGACCTGATCATCGCCGCGCAGGCCTTCCACTGGTTCGACCACGCGCGCTTCTTCCCGGAACTGCGCCGCCTCGCCCGCCCCGGCGGCGCCTTCGCCGCCATCGGCTACGGGCTGTGCCGCGTCGACCCGGGCGTCGACCGGGTGATCGACCGCCTCTACCACGTCGTGCTCGGCAAGGACTGGCCGCCGGAGCGCGTGCACGTCGAGCAGGGCTACCGCTCGCTGCCCTTCCCGCTGGCGGAGCTCGCCGCGCCGGCCCTGCAAATCGACGAGCGCTGGACGCTCGCGCACCTGACCGGCTACCTCGCCACCTGGTCGGGGGTGAAGGCGCACCAGCGCCGCACGAGGAAGGATCCGCTCGCGGCGATCGCCGATGATCTGCGGTGCGCGTGGGGCAAGCCGGAGGAGGCGCGCGCTATCGCGTGGCCGCTCGCCATCCGCGCGGGGCGGATCGCCTGAGCCCGAGGTGGCCTCGGCGGGTGGCAGCTGCGGCCCGAGCCCACGAGGGATGTCCACTCCAATGGTCCAGATCGTCGCTCCGCGCCGATCTGGACCCCTCTTATCCAGACCGTACGAGACCATGGGAGGTGGTGTCGTCGCAGGCGCTTCAACGTGCGGTTCCGCGGACCGAACCAGTGTTGCCGTTTCCATTTCCGGAGGCGGCCCCACGCCCAGGACCCGAGCTCCCATGTCCGCCTCCCGCCTGCTTCCGCTCCTCATCGCTACCATCGCAGCCACCTCCGCCATGGGCGCGGACCTGCCCCTGGTCGCGGCCTTCCCCATGGACGGCCCTGAGCCCTTCCGCGACCACGGCGGGGTCGGCTTCCCGGTCCATCCCGGCAAGGGCATCAGCGCCACCGGCGACGGGCACACCGGGGGGTCCTGGCGCTTCACCGGCCAGGGCCGGCTCGAGATCGGGAAGGAAGGCGATGCGGTCGCCGACCTGATCGGCTCGCCGTCGACGGTGGCGCTGTGGGTCGCGCCCGACGCCTTCCCGCCGGCGCACTCGCACACCGTCCTGCTGTCCAAGCGCATCGCGTTCTGGCAGGGTTACGCCTTCCAGGTGATGCTCGAGCCCGATGGCCAGGCCAACGTCTCGGCGCAGAACGGCCGCGACACGGTGTGGGTCCAGTTCGGCAGGCTCGCCCTGGGCGCGTGGACGCACCTCGCCTTCACGCACACGCCGGATGGCGACCTGATCGCGTGGCGCGACGGCAAGGAGTGCGGCCGCGGCCACCTCGACGGCACCTTCGCCAGCAACGACCTGCCGCTGCTGGTCGGCGACGCCGACGGCACCAACGACGACTACAGCCGGCGCACCGCCTTCAGCGGCCGCCTCGACGACCTGCGCATCTACGCGGCGGGGCTCGACGCGGCGACCATCGCCGCCGTCGCGCGCGGCGAGACGCCGGCGACGCGCCCGGCGCGGCGCGAGGACCTCGCCCCCGGCCGCATGCCGGTGGCGGTGCGCCTGGTGCGCTTCGACCTGGCCCTGGGCTTCCGCAGCCGCGACGGCGGCGAACCGCAGGCGACGCGCGCGACCTGCCAGCGCGTGGACGGCCCGGACGCGGTCGACTGGCCGCGGCTGTGGTGCGAAGCGCGCGGAGAGCACGGCGAGCGCGAGCTGTTCGCGGGCGGCCCCGAGGAGCGCGTGCCGAGCGCGCGCAAGCTGCACCAGGGCGGTGGCCCGATCTTCCAGCAGGACGACGACGCCGTGGTGCGCCCCGGCGACCACTGGTACCGGCCGCTGGCCTGGCTGTGGGGCCAGACCTACGTCTACACCACCGACAGCAGCGCGCGCGGCACCGGCAGCGAACTCGAGATCTGGACCTTCCCCGTGCGCATCAGCGCGGCTCAGGGCGGTGGCGTGAAGGCGGTGAAGCTGACCTGCGGCGGGCGCACGCTCTACGACCGCACCTGGGACGAGCCGCTCGACAGCCTGACCCTGTGCCTGCCGCAGAACCGGCCGGGCCCGTCCTACGAGCTGGCGGTGAACGGCTCGCCGGCGCTGCCCTTCGACGCCGGGCTGAAGCCGGTGACGCTCGGCGATCCGCGCGAGGAGCCGCTGCCCGTCGCGCTCGCCCTGGCCGGCGCGCCGGCGACGCGCGCCGCGAGCGTGGCCCTGCCGGAGCGCTTCCCCTTCGCCAAGGAGCTCGCCGCGCAGGTCGCCGAGATGCAGGCGCGCAGCGCGCCGTGGCCCAAGGCGCAGGCGGCGGCAGCCGGCGGCGCCGACTTCACCCGCCACCTCGGCGTCGAGGTCGCGCGCGCGCCGCTGCAGACCTTCGCCGAGAGCCTGACCCACGGCATGAGCGGCGGCTTCTGGCTCGACTCCGCGCACGGGCCGCGCGGGCGCATGAACGATGGGCGGCTGTTCCCCGCCGACGCCGAGGGCTACGCCGCCTTCCTCGCCGGCCAGCACCTCGACGTGGTGGTCGAGCAGTTCAAGAACGCGGGGAACCGCACGCCCGAGGCGCTCGCCGCCGCCTGCCTGCGCCACGGCGTGCGCGTCGGCTTCAACCTGGTCAGCATCAACAACGCCAACCTCGCCTACTACTCGCGCGCGCTGCCGGACTTCTGGCTGCCCAAGCTGCGCGACGCGCAGCTGGTCGCGCAGCGCGTGCGCCACCTGCCCAACCTCGCCGGCTTCACCATCGGCGCGGACAACGGCGGCTACGTGCCGTACTGGGACTGGGCGCCGCCCATCCCCAACCGCCCGTGGGGCGAGGCCTTCCTCGCCGTCAACGGCGTGACCGGCAGGCCGCAGCAGATCATCGGCCCGGGGCTGGAGCCGAACGGGCGCAAGGGCTACGAGGTCAAGGGGCCGCAGAAGGACTTCGTCGCCTATCTGCAGCGCTACGACGCCACCTTCCAGCAGTACGGCCAGTTCCAGGCGCGCCTGCACGAGGTCGACCCGGCGCTGACCCTGACCACCGGCTCGTACGGCTCGCAGCCGGGCGTGCTCGCGCAGGGCGGCTGGCCGTGCGGCAGCGTCAACGGCGAGCCGATCTTCCAGGGCTTGGACGTGCTGCAGAGCTACGACTGGGACGAGACCGACGCCGAGAAGCCGCTGCACAACCTGGCGCTGATGGACCGCCTGCGCTCGTGGTACCCGGACAAGCCGGCGTGGATGCTGCTCGACGACTTCTTCCTGAAGTTCGGCCGCGAGGCGCGCCAGCGCACCGTCGCCATCGGCCTGACGCGCGGCGTCGAGATGATCGGCCACAACTGGATGCCGCAGCCGACCGGCGACCAGGCCCACCCCGAGCTGTGCCGCGACGAGGCGGAGATGTGGGCGTGGGTCCACCGCCTGAGCGGCGCCTACGCCGGCACCAGGCCGCGCGCCGCCATCGGCATCCTCTACGTGCACGACCAGGCGGCGTCGCGGCCGATCGTCGACCCGCACAACGCCGGGCAGATGCGGCGCGCCTCGCACGAGGGGAAGGTCACCGAGGCGCTGCTGCTCTGCCACCTCGCGGGCTGGCCGGCGCGCATCGTCACCACCGCCGAGCTCGCCCGCGGGCTGCCCGCCGACATGTCCGGCCTGCTCCTGACCGGTCTCAACCGCTTCGATGGCAGCTGGGCGTGGAGCGACGGCCTGGAGCCGGCGCTCGCGGCGTTCGCGCAGCGCGGCGGCCGGCTGGTGCTCGACGACGAGTCGGTGCTGCCGGCGGGCCTCGGCGGCGCGGTCACGGGCATGGTGATCAGCGGCACGCTGCCGCAGGGCCCGGCCGGGCCCGACGGCGACAAGGTGGCGCTGGCCTGCGCGCGCAACGCGGCGAACGCGGGCCTCTTGAAGAAGGCCATGGCGGGCGCCAAGGAGCCGCTGGCGGTGTCGGACCGGGCCACGGTGTGGGCGGTGCCGCACCGCACCGGCGACGTCGACTACGTCACGGTCACGAATTGGAGCAGCACGCCGGGGAAGGACAGCGTGCGCGAGTACACGCCGGCGGGCGCCGGGTTGCGCTGGACCACCGACCGGCCGATCTACGACCTCGCCGCCGGGAAATCGCTGAGCGCCGCTGAAGCGGCGACCTGCGATCTGTCGAAGGACGCGGTGCGCGTCTACGCCCTGCCGCCGGCGCTGGTGGCCGCGCCGACCCTGACGGTGGCGTTCGGCGCGGATGGTTTCCTCGCTACGACGCCGGTGGTCACCGCGGCGGGCAGGCCGGTCGCGGGCGTGCCCCTCGAGCTGACCATCAGCGGACCGGGCGGGGCGAGCGCGACGCTGTGGAGCGCGTCGGGGCGTCCGACGCGGCTGCCGGTGGCGCGTGGGGACGCAGCCGGCGCGTACGCCATCACGTGCACCGAGTTGTGCTCGGGCCTGCGCGGCAGCGCGAGCGCGACCATCGCCAGTGGCGGCGCGGCGACGGTCGGGAAGACTCCGGCGATCCTCGAGACGGCCGCGCTGACGCGCTTCCTGGCGCGCAAGGACGTGCCGCTCGCCATCGCCCTGACGGCGGCGCAGCAGGCCGACCCCGCCCTGCAGGCGCTCGGCGCGCGCCTGGTCGCCGCCTGCGTCGAGGCCGGTCGCCCTGCGCACCTCGCCGCGGTCTCGCCGTCGAGCACCATCGTCGGTGTGCAGCCCTACGCCGCGGCGCAGGACCACCCGCAGTGGCAGACCATCGCCAGCGATATGGTGCTGCTCGGCGACCTGAAGAGCAACGTGCTGATCTACGACCAGGGACTTGGCGACCTGTTTCCACCGGAAGTCTATCGCCAAGAGGCCGGGAGCGCGCTGGTGCGCGTGACGTGCTCGCCGTTCGTGGGGAACTACCAGTGCCTGAACGTGCTGGGTGCGGATGCGGCGGCCTTGACGAAGGGCGTCGCCGCGGTGGAGGCCGCGCGCGGGAGATAGCGCACGGCTGGGACGCCGGTCAGCGCGCCGTCAGGTGATCTTCGCGACGCGCAGGCGCCGGCGGTCGGAACTGTGCAATGTGCACGATCCCGCGTGGAAGGGCGTGGAGGTCCTTCTGCGCAACCCGCTGGGCGTCCAGCACCGGGCCCGCGCGCAGCGGGAGCGCTGCGGACCGCGGCACGATTCCTGCTTCCCTCCAGCGCTCCGCACCGCTGGAACCCGCCATGACCGCTCACGCGCCCCTCCCAGTCCGGCTTTCCGTGATCCTGTGCGGTCTGGCGCTGCTCTGCACCGCCCCCGCCGTGTCTGCCGCTGACGCCGTGAGCCCGGCGGACGCGCCCGCTGCGGCCGATGACAGCACGGCCTGGCCGCTGACCACCGCGTACACCGGTGGCGAGCTGCGCGTCTACCAGCCGCAGCCCGAGACCCTCAGCGGCGACCGCCTGATCACGCGCGCCGCGTTCAGCGTGGCGGCCACGGGCGGCAGCGGTGCGCCGACCTTCGGCGTGCTGTGGATCGCGGCCCACGTCGACATCGACCGCGAGCAGCGCACCATCACCCTCGCCAACGAGGCGGTGACGCGCGTGCAGCTCGCGGGCGCAGACACGGCGGCGGTCGCGCTCATCACCACCGCGGCCGACCAGGCGCTGAAGGACAGCGACCACGAGCTGAGCCTGGACCGCATCCTGGCCACCCTCGAAGAGGTGGAAGGCGAGCGCCAGCAGGGCGATGAGAGCCTGAGCGCGGCGCCGCCGGCCATCTACGTGGTGGAGCGGCCGACGCTGCTGCTCGCGCTCGATGGCGCGCCAGAGGGAGAGCCGCTGCCGGACAGCCCGTTCGAGCGCATCGTCAATACGCCACAGCTGGTCGCGCGCGATCCGGCTTCCGGCGCCTTCTGGCTGTCCGACGATGGCCGCTGGTACCGCGCCCCGGCGATCACCGGTCCGTGGGCCCCGGCGCCGCAGGAGCTGGACGCGCCGACCGCCGCCGCGCTCGCGCCGCTGACCGCCGCCGCGGGCGCCAGCGCCGAACCGGCGGCCCCCGCCGCCGCCGGCGGGAACCCGAGGACATCCTCGCCACCACGCAGCCGGCCGAGCTGGTGACCCTGGCCGGCCAGCCGCAGTACGAACCGATCGACGACACCGG
Source organism: uncultured Planctomycetota bacterium (assembly GCA_963818245.1). Taxonomy (GTDB): domain Bacteria; phylum Planctomycetota; class UBA11346; order UBA11346; family UBA11346; genus BOG-1363. Next base: position 7,273 of record CAWFSD010000023.1, on the reverse strand, counting down.
CCTGCTCGGCGTCGCCAACACCGACAGCGACCTGTTCGAGGACCCGGCGCAGAACCTGCACTACGTGCTGATCAGCGGCCGCTGGTTCCGCACCGCGGCGCTGCGCGGCGGCACCTGGGAGCACGTGCCGGGTCGCGCGCTGCCGCCGGGGTTCGCGCGCATCCCCGCCGATTCGCGCTACGGCCGCGTGCTGGCCCACGTGCCGGGCACGCCGGCGGCCGCGGAGGCGGTGGCCGATGCGCGCGTCCCGCAGACCGCCGCGGTGCGCCGCGACGCCACCATCACCATCACCTACGATGGCGAACCGCAGTTCGAGCCGATCGCCGGCACCTCCCTCGCCTACGCCGTGAACTCGCCGTCCCAGGTCCTGAGGACCGCGGACGGCCAGTATTACGACTGCACCCAGGGCGTGTGGTACCGCTCCGCTTCGGCGACCGGCCCGTGGGTGGTGTCGACCACCGTACCCGCGGAGGTCGCGAGCATCCCACCCGGCAGCCCGGCCTACAACCTGCGCTACGCCTACGTCTACGACAGCACCGATGAGGCGGTCTACGTCGGCTACGCTCCCGGCTACCTGGGCACGTACGTCTTCGATGGCGTGGTGGTGTGGGGCACCGGCTTCTCCTACCGCGGCTGGTGGCACCACCACTACTACCCCCACCCGTGGACCTACGGCTTCGGCATGGCCTACAATCCCTGGACCGGCCACTGGGGCAGCGGCTTCCGCGGCGGGCGGCGCGGCGGGTGGCCGGCGGAGGGCACGGTCGGGTTCCACGGCGGCTGGCTGGGGCCGGCCGGATACCACGCGGCCTTCACGCCGCGCAGCGTGCGCGCCGGGACGGCGTGGCAGCGCCAGCCCGGCGCGCTGCGCCCCGGGGGGGACGTTCCACCCGCCGCTCTACGACAACCTCTACCGCGCCCCCACGAACCATGGGCGCATCATCGCGGGGTCCGTCACCACCCGGCCGACGCATGCCGCGGTGACGGCCGCCGGCGGCGCCCGCGGGCCGGCGGGCCCGCGCGAACGCATCACGACCGACCGCGACGGTGGCGTCTTCCGCCGCAATGGCAGCGCCTGGGAGCAGTGGCAGCGCACCGGCTGGGCGCCGCTCCATCGCGAGCAGCCGCGGCCAGGGGCGGAAGCACCGCGCCCGGCAGGCCCCGAGGCCTCGCATCCCATGCCTGCCGCGCCGCGGCCGGCGCGGCCTGGGGACGAGCGCGAACCTCCGCCGGCCGAGCGGCCGCGCCCGCCGGGTGTGGGAGGAGTCCACGTCGATCGCCCACGCACCGCCACTCCGGGGGAAACCGACCACACCGCTCCACCCGCCGTGCACGAGCCCGTCCGTGAACCCGCTCCGGTGCGGACGGAGCCGCCAGGACGCCATGGCGACGCTCCAGTCGCGGAGCCACCACGCTCCCCGGCGGCGGTCGATCGTGGCGAGTACCTGGAGCGCCAGCAGCGCGCCGAGGAGCGTGGTGTCCAACGCGAGCAGCAGTTCCATCAGTACCGCTCGAACACCTGGACGCCGCCTGCGGTGCAGGCGGCACCGGCGCCCCGGGCTGCTCCCGCTCCTGCGCCGGCTCCGGCGCTGCGCGCCGCGCCCGCCCCCGCTCCCCACGCTGCGCCGGGCCCTGCGGGCGGTCAGCGCCACTGAGGGCCGACGAACGTTGCCACCAGCCGTTCTCCGCCGCACCGAAGCGTGGGTCGGGAGGCCGCCCGGACGCCGGGCACTCCCCCTGCCGCCGAAGCCCCGGGTGCTGGTGAGGTGTCATTGGCACTCACCGTGCAGGCATCCGGACACCACCCCTACCTCCCCGAGGAGATCGCCATGCGCCCACATCCCCTGCCCCGGTCATCACGTCCTGCCGTCGCCCTGGCGGTGGTCATCACCATCGCCATCGGCTCCACGGTGGTGGGCGCCGAAGAGGGCGCCCTGGCCCTGCGCGAGCCGCGCTCAGCCGCCCCGCGGACCACTCCCGCGGCAGCGACGCCCGTCTCCGCCGCCACCCGCGCCCCCCAGCCTGATGCCCAGTCCGCCAGCCTGCGCTTCTGGCGAAATGGCGGCCTGCCGGACGCGCGGGCAGCAGACGAGTCCGCTCCGCTCACCGTGGTGATCGCGGATGTGCGCTCGCCGGCCACGCACGACGGCATGGCCCGCGCGGTGGCGATCTGGCGTGATGGCGGTGAGCGCTGAGCGCGGACGCTGGTCCGTCACCTAGGACGGATCCGCCGCCGCCTGCGCCGCGCGGTCCAGGTTGGCCAACCCCCGCTCGAAGTCCTTCCCGATCATGCGGTCCATGTCGCAGACCATGGACATGGCCTTGCCCATGAAACCGTTCCTGCCCTCCATGATCCAACGCACCCGAGAACCGTCGCCGGACGGTTCGACGTCAAAACGCACCTGGTTGGTGCACGCGAAGGGCCGGGTGAAGGCCAGCGACATGGCGACCAGCCGCGGCGCAGCCGACTCGCTGATGGTCATGGTGCCCGCGCCGGCCTTCGCGTTGCCGCTCCACGCGTAGCTGGCGCCGTTACCGTGGGACGGCGTCGAGATGGTCCTGGTCATGGCCGGGTCGAGGGCCTCGAACGGCGACCAGGTCGGCCATTGGCTGAAGTCGTTGATCAGCGCGAAGACCGTGTCCGGTGACGCCCTGACCTGGCCGCTGCGCGCGATGCGGAAGGCCGCGGGCCGCATCGCGATGGCGAGCAGCAGCAGGACGAGGACGAGCGCGACGCTGGCGAGGGCGATGATCATGGCGGAGCTCCTGGACGGCGCGCCAGCGCTCGCGATCCGCCCCCTTCGGACAGTCGCGCAGCGACGGAAGCCAGCCGCGGCGATGCTGCCCGACGGAGCGGGGATGCAACGCTTCCGTGCGCAGCCCTGCGCTCGACCCCGGCAGGACCGCGGCTTCGGGCCGCCCCCGGCTCACTCCAGGCTGAGCACCGGGAAGCGCCCGGGCTCCTTCTCGCGCCCCAGTCCAGGCGCGAGCTCGATCCAGCCATCGCGGCCCTCGCCATCATCATCATCGACCAGCAGGTCGACGGCCAGCCCGGCGCGCACGCGCTCCGCGTCCAGGCCCAGGGCGGCGAGCGGCCAGCTCGCCTCGTAGGTGGTGAGGTCGCCGACGCGCGTGGTCGTCAACGTCGTCTGCCCGGCCGCGTCGGCGGCCCTGGGCGGGTGCACGGTGTTGGCGATCAGCGCACCGCCGCTGGCGCCGTCCCGCGCCAGGGTGAACTCCCAGAAGTCGCGGCTGCCGGGGACCGCGAAGCCCACCTGCAGCGCATCGCCCTGCCAGGCATCGCCGGCAGCGTGGTTCTGCACGTGCTTGTCATCGCGCACGACGGCGCGCAGCGCGAGGCGGTCGCCCTGGCGACCGACCCACACCTGCGCCGAGAGGTCCTCCGGACCGCTCCAGTTGCGGTGCTGGCGCTGCGGCACGTTGGCGTGCAGGTCGGTGATCTGCGCGCGCTCGGCGAGGACGAAGTCCGCCGCGCGCGTGAACGCCCCCGCGGGCAGCGCCGGGATGAGCTGCACCGGCACCGCCACCGCGGCCACGTGGCCGGTGCCGGTGATGGCAACGCGCAGCGTGCAGGTGGCGATCTCGCCGAGGCGCACCGGCCGCCCGCCGGCGACCGGCAGCGCCACGTCGACGCTGCGCGCGGCGCCGGGCGCCAGCTCGATGGTCTGGCCCGCGACCGGCCCGAAGCCGGTGGGCAGCGCCCAGTCCAGGCGCAGCGTCGTGGGCGCGGGAAAGGGGTCCGCGAGCGCGAGGCGCAGCGTGGTGGTGCGGCCCGGGATGGCGGTGAGTCCGCCGTCAAGGTGCACCAGCGGCGGCTGCACCGTCACCGGCGCCTCCGCCCCTTCGATCAGCACGTAGGCCGGCGTGTGGCCGACGTCCATCAGGCAGACGCCGCCGTCGCTGGCCAGGGGGTGGCGGACGCCCATCAGGTCGACGGCGGTGCAGCGCGCGCGCGGCCCGACCGCCAGCACCAGCGGCTCGCTGGCCTTGCGCTCCTCCTCGTCCCAGGCGCCCACCACCTGGCCCTGCGGGGTGTCGAAGCGCACCGCGTAGCGGTCGCGCGCGGTGGGCAGGCGGCCGCCGCAGGTGGCGTCGGCGAGCAGCCCCATCAGCGTGTGGTACGAGCAGAACACCGCGCGCGGATGGAAGTCGTCGGTCATCAGGCCCCAGTTGGCGTCGTGCCCGGGCACCGGCCGGCGCAGACCGCCGGTGAGGTTGTACCAGAAATAGCCAAGCGCGCGCTGCGACCAGGCGAACATCAGCTTCTTCGGCAGCTGCTCGGCCTGCCCGCGCTCGCCGTAGACGTCCAGGTTCACCGCGCACTCGTTGAACAGCAGCGGCGGGTCGCCCGCGCCCTTGCGCACGTCGGCCAGCCAGCCCTCCAGGATGAAGCGGTACTCGGGGAAGGCGTTGTGCAGGTGGTAGGCGAGGACGTCGTAGTCGGCGCGGCTCTCCTTGGCGACGCGGTAGTGCACCTCGGCGGTGTGGTTGCCGTTGCGCGGCCACGCGAAGGCGAAGCCGCTGTTCATCACGATGTTCCTGGGGTCGCCGCGCTTGACCTCCTCGTGGGTGACGTGCAGGAGCTGCTCGTACTGCTCGATGGTGCCGCGCCAGAACTCGATGTCGGCCTCGTTCCACGCCTCCCAGATCTTCACGCGGTCGCCGTAGCGGCCGACCATCTTGGCGACGTAGCGCCGCCACGCCTCGAGGTCCGGCGGCGAGAACATCCACTGCAGGTGGTCGGCTGCCTTCTGCTTGTCGGGCGCCGCGGCGTAGCGCGTGCAGTAGCAGAGCAGGAACTGGATGCGCGTGCCGATCGCCGCGAAGCGGTCGACGCCCCTGGAGAACCAGTCGAGGTGCGCCTCGTTCCACTTGCCCGGCGCGTCCTCGACGTACTCCCAGTTCACGCCGGTGCGGATGGTGCGCAGGGCGAGCCAGCGCACGGTGTCGAGCGCGGCGGTGAGGTAGCCCTCGGCGTCCGGGCCGGGGTTGGGGATGCCGCCGACCACGCCGAACAGGAAGCCGTCGGCCTGCGCGCGCGCCACCGGCGCATCGAGGATCGCGTAGGGCAGGCGCTCGGACACGCGCGCGGTCGCGTCGCCCGCGTCGCTGATCGCGCACTCGATCCAGTGGATGCCGCGCGCCGCCGGCGCGTCGGGCATGGTCCAGCGCAGCGTGCCGTTGGCGGGCACGGTGACCTCGGCCTTCGCCGGGTGCACGGTGCCGGCCCAGTCCTCGTCGCTGACCGCGAGCGCGACCGGCGCGGCGACCGGGCTGCGGTTGGCGAGCACCAGCACCGGCGCGTGGCCGGGCGCGAGCAGGTGGATGGGCGACCCGGTGTCGAGGGTGACGGTGACCAGCTCGGCCGCGTGGCGCTGCTCGCGGCGCTGGCCGGCGCGCAGCACCAGCACGGTCGGCGTGGTCGCCGCGGCGCGCCCGATGGAGAGGCCCCACAGGCCGAGCGGCGGATCGGGGTGCAGGTTGCGGTGCTCGCCCCACGAGTGCTGCGGCTTCTCGCTCATCTCCCAGGACAGGGTCTGGCGGCCGGCGGCGAGCTGGCGATCCGCGAAGTGCAGGCCTTCCTGCTGGCTGTCGAACACGTCGAGGCCGATGACCGCCTGGCCGGAGACCTGCTCGACGTCGAGCAGCACCGCCTGCGGGCTGCCGAGCAGGTCGCGGGTCTTGAAGCGCTCGCTCCACAGGTTGAGGCGCAGCTCGTCGCTGCCCGGGGCGAGGGTCAGGCGCAGGCCGTCGGCGAGGGGCTCGACGGTGAAGGGCTTGGGCTTGGCCTCGTCAGGCCACCACACCCCCCAGCCCTCGGCGGCGGTGAAGGACCAGACGTTGGAGGTGACGGTGAGGGGTTCGCTGGCGGCAACGAGGCCGGCGAGCACGAGGAGGAGCAGGCAGCGCATGGCAAACCGTACCGACCACTGGTACTGTTGTTGGTCTTTAGTCATTGAATTGTGATCCATTGGTCTATTTACTTCGTGAATGGTGGACCGGAAACCGCGCATCGAATACCGCCGCGCCCTCGATGAACTGCGCATCCGCCTGGGGGATGGCCGTTATCCCGCCGGCCGCGGACTGCCGTCCGAGCGCCAGCTGGCGAGCGACCTGGGCGTCGCCCGCACCACCGTGCGCCGGCTGCTCGCCACGCTGGTCGATGAGCATACCCTCGACAGCGAGCACCGCGTGCTCGGCGGCGGTCCGGTGCCGCCGGCGGTCGCGCCATCCTTCGGCGCGACCGTCCTGATCGTCGACGACCTGCCCGGCCTCGACCCCGCGCGCATGCACCAGCCCGGCTGGCTCGAGCGCGTGCTGCACGCCGCCCAGCTCGACCTGCGCCGCGCCGGCTACGCGGTGCTGACCGTGCACCCGCGCCACCTGCTCGACCTGCCGGCGCACCCGCCCGGCGCGCTCGCCGGGGTGGTGCTGGGCTGGAACGGCGGCGTCCACGACCTGGGCGCGCTGGCCGCCAGCCTGCGCCGCCTCGCCGTGCCGGTGGTGGCGGTCGGCGAGGAGCCGGCGATGGCCGGCTTCGACCGCGTGTGGAGCGACCACATCGCCGGCGCCGAGGCCGCCACGCGCTGGCTGCGCGCGCGCGGGCGGCGGCGCATCCTGCCGATGCTGCCGCTGCGCCTCCAGTGGCAGCGCGACCGCCTGACCGGCTACCAGCGCGCCATGGCCGACACCGGCGGCGCGGCGCTGGCGCCGCTGACCATGGAGCACCCCGACTTCGGCGACGAGGTCAGCCTGGCGTTCTGGGCGCAGCGCACCGCCGAGCAGCTCGCGCCGCACGTGCTCGCCGGCATCGACGCCATCCTGGCGCTCAACGACTTCGAGATCCCGCTGCTGGTGCACGCCCTGGCGCGCCTGGGCAAGCAGGCCAACCGCGACATCGACCTGATCGGCTACGACCGCGTGTGGCCCGAGGTCACCTCCGGCCGCTTCAGCGCCACCGGCCCGCTCGCCACCGTCGACAAGCGCAACGACCGCGTCGGCCAGGCGGTGGTCGAGCTGCTGCTGGGGCGCATCCGCGGGCAGCTGCCGGACAGCGCGCAGCTGCTCGCGGTGCCACCGCAGCTGGTCGAACTGGAAACGGGCGTCCCGATGCCGCGGGGGTAGGCGGCGGTCGTAGGCCGTCCATGGCATGAGCCGTCCCCACCATGGTCGAGCTGGCGCTCGACCCTCCCGGCGACAGCCCCGCGCGCCCAGCGGTGCGCCGTGTAGACCGTGTACGCCGTGCCGGACC
>CAWFSD010000022.1:0-11297 GCA_963818245.1 uncultured Planctomycetota bacterium | reverse complement strand
CCGCCGGCGGGGCCGCCCTGACGGTCGATGCGGGGATCGCCCGCGCGCTGCGCCGCCGCTCCGTCCCACCGCCGGATGGACGTGGTGGTGGCGGAGCGTGAAGTGGCGACCGCATTTCACCCCCGGGCGTCGGGCGGCGAGCACCCAGGGAGGGCCGTCGCGGGTCTGCTCCATCCGGTCGGAATGTGACGCATGTGCGGACGACGCGCGAGCGTCCCGGGGTGCGATCCGGTCGGCGGTGGAGGCGGGCCAGGGGGCCACGGCAGCGCGGCCCACCGGGCCGCTCCCGCTCCGGGCCGGTTGCGCCCGTCACGAGCCGGTGTTGGCCGTCACCGGAAACCAGCGCTCCATCGCGTCACTCCCGACGTGGTAGGCGCCGCCCACCAGCAGGACCGCCAGCCCGATCGCGAGCAGGATGGTCTGGAACCCGAACGCATAGCCGAAGCTGGCGATCCCGCATGCCTGCGCATCACCGGGCGCGTAGTAGAGGCGGATCGGATCGCCGACGCGGTAGCCGGGCGACGAGGACGAGAACGACGCGAGGTAGGTGCGCGCCTGGTGCCGCTGGTCGGTGAATGCCGCCTTGATCTTGTAGGTCGTTCCACCCTTGCCGCCGCTGCGCGAGGGGATCAGTTCGGTGACCCGGCCCACCGTGATGATGCTGCGGGACAGCGTCCGCGCCGAGCTCACGCCCATGAGGATGGCGAGGAGCAGCAGCCCGGTGCCGACGGCGATGACGATCATGGATGCGGTCCTGCGTCGGGGTTTGGCGCGCGTCGGGTCGGCCTCATGCGGAGTCATGCGCCGCCTCCGGTCGCCGCGGCAGCACGTGCTGCGCGCAGAAGGCGATCACCCGGGCGCGCAGGAAGTCATCCAGGCGCGACAGCGCCTCGTGGGCGAGGTCCTGCGGCACCCGGCCGTGGAAGCCCTCCGCGATGGCGCCCGCGATGCAGCCCTGGGTGTCGGCGTCGCCGCCCAGGCTGACGGCGTTGCGGATCGCGTCTTCGACGCCGTCCGACTCGAGGAAGGCGATGAGCGCCTCCGGCACCGAGAAGATGGCGTCGACCTGGAAGGCGTAGGCCGGCCGGATGCCAGCCAGCGTGCGGTCGAGGTCGTACCCGCCAGTGCGGGCCGCGAATGCGCGGATGTCGGCCTTGCTGCGCCCCTGCCGGGCCAGGAACAGCGCGCCCGCCACGGCCTGCGCCGAGCGGACGCCGTCGGGATGGCTGTGGGTCACCGCCGCGGTGCGCTCCGCCATGGCCAGCACCTCGTCCAGCGATCGGCAGAACCACCCCACCGGGCTGACGCGCATGGCCGCGCCGTTGCCCCAGGAGCCGTAGGGGTCGCGGTCCCTCACCTTCGCCCATGACGCGAAGATCCGGCCCCAGCCGACGCGCGGGTAGCGCTCGAAGTAGGCGTGGAAGGTGTCGACCAGCTCGCTGCCGCGCATCAGCGCGTCGGCGACCGCGACGGTCAGCACGGTGTCGTCGGTGAAGCCGGATCCCGGCGTGAACAGCGCGAAGTCCTTGGTCTTGACCGGGGAGACTTCGTAGACCGACCCGATGATGTCCCCGAGGATCGCGCCGAGCATGCCCGCATGATGCGCCGGGGCGGGTGGAGGGGAAGCCGGGAGGAGTCGACCGCCGCCCGGGCGGCGGCCAGCGCTGCCCGGGCGCTCCGCCGGGTGGCCGATGCGACCGCCGCGGCCATCACACCCGGTCGTGGTACCGCGCGACCGTGTCGAAGACCAGCGTGCCGAGCGTCTGGCCCTCCGGGACCTCGGCGATCGCAGCGTCCGGCCCGGTCCCCATGGTCCACTGGCCGGTCTCGCTGTTCAGGGTGCCGGGATTGATGACCAGCACGAAGGCCGCCCCGAAGGAGCGGGGCGCCAATTCGACCGTCGCCACCAGGTTGGGGGCGAAGGTCATGCTCGCGCCCTCGATGTCGCCGTGCTCGTCCTGGCGCAGGGCGATGGTGGCGGTGGGGGGACGGTTCTGGGCGGTGAACAAGGTCTCGAAATGCTGGTTCACGGCCTTGCGGTCGGCGGTGGTGGCGATGGTCATGGGATCCTCCGGCGTCGAGGGAGAGGGCATCCACCTGGCATGCTGCAATCAGCCATCAGCACACAGCGAACCGCGTGCCGGGGCTCCAGGGGGTGCACATCAGCACATGCGCGCAGGGACCGTGCGGATTGCACGGCTGCCGGCAGTGGCGCGTCAGGCGGACCCGGCCACCATCACCCGAGTTCCGCCAGCTCCTTCGTCGCGTTCCCCAGCGGCGTCCGCTGCGGGCACCCGGCGCGCGCCAGGACGCCCATCAGCAGGTCGGCGAACACGCCGTTGCACTTCTTGACGTAGCGCCCCGGGCGGACGCCGCCGCCGCGCCCGGCGACGATGGTCGGCAGGTTGGTCAGCGTGTGGTTCAGGCCATCGCCCATGCCTGAACCGTAGGTCAGGATGCAGCTGTCGAGCAGCGTGCCGGCGCCCTCCTTCAAGCCCTTCATGCGGGCCACCAGGTAGGCGAACTGCTCGGTCTCGTAGCGCTCGATCTTGGCGAGCTTGGCGGGCTTGCTCGGCTCGTCGTTCCAGTGGCTCAGGCCGTGGTGCTCGTCGGTGAAGCCGAGCTCGGGGTAGCTCAGCGTCCACGGCTGCGAGATCGAGAACGCGAAGGTGCAGACGCGCGTCACGTCGGTCTGGAAGGCGAGGACCATCAGGTCGCCCATCAGGCGCACGCGCTCGTCGTAGCGCGTGGGGTTGCCGATGGTGACGGTGATCGGCGGGGAGCTGGCGTAGCCGCGCTTGCCGCCAGCGCGCGCCTGCGCCTCCTGCGCGACCTCGTTCTGCTGGCGCTCGATGGCGACGATGCGCTTCTCGAGCGAGCGGATGGCCTCCAGGTACTGCTCGAGCTTCTGCTGGTCGTCGGCGCTGATGCGGCGCGCGAAGGCCTTGGCGTTCTCCTGCACCAGGTCGAGCATGCTCTGGTCGAGCGACGGGTCCGCCGAGCCCGCCGCCACCGGCGCGGCCGGGCCCTCCGCGCCCGCGGCCGCCGGCGCCGCCGCGACGCTGCGCCGGCGCAGCGACTGGCGCGATGAGAACAGGCGGTTGAACACCGCGCGCGGGTTGACCTCCTGCGGGTTCGGCTGCGTGGCCGAGCTCCACGACAGCGTCGACGGGTAGAGCTTGTCGAAGCCGGCGTCGCAGCACCCGCTGTGCGACTCGCCCAGGCTGATCTCCAGCGACGGCAGCGAGGTCGACTTCCCCAGCACCTGCGCCGCGAGCTGGTCGGCCGAGGTCGCCGCGCCGACCACGCCGTCGTTCTTGCTGCCCTTCAGCGGCACGCAGGTCAGCCAGCCCGCCATCTCGGACGCGTGGACGTTGTCCAGGCGCGGCGGGTCGTTGTCGAGCCCGCCCAGGATCAGGCAGTCCTGCAGCACCGCGCGCAGCGGCTCCAGCGTCGGCGGCAGCTCGCCCGCCGCCGAGACGCTGTCGCCCTTGGGCCAGAAGTTCGCCGCCACCAGCCCGCACGGCACGTTGAAGAAGCCCAGGCGCACCGGCGGCCTGGACGCGGCGGCGCCGGTGGGCGGGTCCGCCCAGCCCATGACGTCGAGCAGCGGCAGCGCCAGCGAGGCGCCGAGGCCCTTGAGGGCGGTGCGGCGCGGGATGAGCCAGTTGCGGGCCATGGCGGTCTTTCCGGTCAGCGGGGACGGCGGTAGCGGAAGGGCAGGCTGGTGGCGATCTCCGCCAGCAGCGTATCGAACTTGCAGCCGTCCTTGATGACCGCCGCGGTGATGTCGTCGACCACCACCTGGTCGTAGCCGGTCAGCGCGCGGCCCAGGGCGTAGGCCAGCAGCTTGGCGGTCAGCGTGCGGGTGCACTCCGCGCTGCGGCCCGCGATGATGCGCTTGAGCTCGGCCGGTCCGGAGAAGCGCACCTTCCCCGGCAGCTCGCCGCGCGCGTCGACCACGCCCCCGGTGTCGTCGTGGTCGCGCACGCGCCCGCTGACGTCGAAGGCCTCCAGCCCGAAGCCGATCGGGTCCATGGTGCGGTGGCAGCCGGCGCACACCGGGTCGGCGCGGTGGCGCTCGGTGCGCTGGCGCAGGGTCAGCGCGGTGTTGGCCGCGGTGTCCTGCGCCTCGAGCGCGGCGACGTTCGCGGGCGGTGGCGGCGGCGCCTGGCCGAGCAGCTGCTCGAGCACCCACTTGCCGCGCTTGACCGGGCTGGTGCGCGTCGGCGTCGAGGTCACCATCAGCACCGCGGCCGTGGTCATCACGCCGCCGCGCACGGGGTCGGTCAGGTCGACCTTGCGCATCTGCGGGCCGGTGACCCCGCTGATGCCGTAGTGCTCGGCCAGCGCCTGGTTGAGGAAGGTGTAGCGGCAATCGAGCAGCTCGAGCAGGCTGCGGTCCTCGCGCATCACCGCCTCGACCAGCATCAGCGGCTCGTCGGCCATCGCCTGGCGCAGCGCCGGGGTCACCTGGGGGAAGCGCTTCTGGTCGATGGTCATGTTCAGGATGTTGCCGAGGCCCAGCCACGGCACCGCGAAGTTGTCGATCAGCGCGTGGGCCTTGGGGTCCTTCAGCATGCGCCGCACCTGCGCGGCGACCTGGCCGGGATCGCTCAACCTGCCGTCCCGCGCGGCCGCGAAGAGCTCCTCGTCGGGCATGCTCGACCACAGGAAGTACGACAGGCGCGAGGCCATGCCCCAGCCGTCGACCGCCACCACGCCATCCACCGCCTTCCCCTGGCCACCGTCCTCGGCCAGGCGGAACAGGAACTGCGGCGACAGCAGCGTGGCCTTCAGCATCAGTTTGACCGCCTCGGAGAAGACCTCGCCCTGGTTGTCGGCGAGGTCGAAGACCTTGAGCAGGCCGTCGATCTCGTCGGCGTCGGCGGGCCGGCGGAAGGCGCGCGCGGCGAAGGCCTCGATGATGCGCCGCGCGGCGGCGCGCTTGTCGAGGTCCTTGCCTGGCTGCGCGACGAACAGGCGGCGCTGCGCCTCGCTCTGCTTGGCCGCGGGCGGCCCGATCAGCTCCACGCTCTCGATGGTCACCGTGCGCACCTGCGGCTTCGCCGGCGCCTCCCCGGGCTTGGCCTTCCCGCCGCCGGCGGCGCTCGCCAGCGTGGCCGGTTCGGTGGCGGGGTTGATGAAGGTCACCGTCAGGTGGCCGGGCCCGGCCGGCAGCCTGGCCTTGCAGGTGTAGACCACCGGCGCCTTGGCGCGCGCCAGCACCTGGATCTCGCCGAGCAGCGCGCCGTCGAGCCCGATCATCAGGCGCGCGGGCTCCTTGCCGGCCTGGTCGGCGCCGGCGCGCACGCGGATGGTGTAGGCGCCGGGCTCGGGCAGCGACAGCGGCGCCGTCAGGTGCCCGGCGCTGGTGAAGGTGCGCGCGCCGCCCTTGGCCCGGTCCTTGTCCGCCTCGCCTTTCGCCGGGTCGTCCTTGCCGTCGACGACCGCGTCGAGCTGGGCCGCCGACCAGCGCAGCTCGACGTGGTCCGAGGAGATGATCTGGTCCAGCACGCCATCGTTGGCCAGCAGCAGCTTCTCCATCAGCAGCGGCGAGAGCGAGTTGTTGAAGCCCGCGCCGATCTGGTCGCTCGGAAAGCCCTGGCCCTGATCGCCGGTGTAGCCGGTGAACAGATCGCGGATGGTGTTGACGTACTCCTGGCGGGCCAGGCGGCGCACGCCCATGACCCCCGGATCGGGCGGGTCGAGGCGGCGCAGCGCAGCGATCCACCCCGCCAGGCGCGCGCGCTCGTCGGCGGAGGGCTGCTTGGCCTTCTCGGGCGGCATCTCCTGCAGGGCGAGCTTGGTGGCGACGGCGCCCCACAGCTCGCGCTCGCCGAGCGCCGCGGCGCCGCCGTGGATGGCGCTGAAGTCGACGTCGCCCTTGTGCTTCTCGGCGCGGTGGCACTCCCCGCACCAGGTGGTCAGCAGGGGGGCGATGTCGTGGTCATAGGCAGCGACCGCCGCCGCCCATCGAGCCTCGAGACCGTTCTCCGCCGCCATGCCCTGGATGGCGCAGGCCGCCAGCAGCACCGCCGCGAGCGCCATGCGCCGGGCCCACCGCTGCGTCCGGAGCAGCGCCTGCCCGCCGGTCGCGGTCTGGATGTCCGCCCGGTCCATGGGACGCGAATGTGCGTTTTTCGTGCTCATGTCACTATTAACGGAAGAGAGGTTCCACGTCTGGAATGAAATGTGCAGACCCTGGGCGCCCTGTCAAAAAATGTGTCCATAGATTTAATTTTTGATTCATAATATTTGGAACAAATGTAAATCTTTAAAAATATTAAACTTAAAAAATCCAAAATTTGGACGAGCGGGGATTGCATGTCCATTCCTGAAGATGCGGGTGATCGCCAAGATGCGCAGCGCCGATAGGACATGGACTCGCCGCTCTGCCGTATTTTGTATCTCAATCCGACGGGGACACATCGGCGCCATGCGCTGCCTGTGCCACCATTGGGGATATTCCCAAGGGGTACGTAGAGCATACATCAGCGCCCTGCCCGGGGCGTCGGCCAGATGGGAGGATCCTGAGAAGTGCGGGCGTCCATTGCCGGTCATGAGGAGGATCCGCTGAGCCTCCCTTCGCCACCAGCGTTCAAGACATCATGTCCGCGGACCTGCCCCGCTCCTCCGGGATTTCCACCTACCTCTGCCAGGCAGCGGTCGTGGCCGCCCTCCTCATGATGGTGGTCGCGCTCTACCTGGTGCGCAGCGTCCGCACCAAGGAGATCTACTTCACCGGCGCCCCCGGCGGGAAGCACCCATTCCTGCACGGCCGGATTTCCAGCGATGAGTCATGGCAGACCCGCGCCCTCAGCGACGTGCGCGCCGCCATCGGTCTGAGGCCGGTCGTGCCGGAAGACCACCTCGAGGACATCGCCAGGCATGACGTCCCCTATCTCGATGATGAACACGTCGCCCGCATGCTGGCGGGGCGGGCTCCGTACCGCATGCACATCCTGGTCGGCCGTCGCAGCGCTGCTGAGAACGCGAGCCTGGCCCACGCCGCGTTGTTGAACGGACCGATCAGCGTCTTCGCGGTGGTGACCCTGATGTGGAGATACCCGGACGACGCTCGCAATATCAGCGAAGAGTTCCTTTTCGACGCGTCGCGCGCCCTCATCGCCACGCGCATCGTCGATGTTTCGCGGAGGACGATGATCATCGATGCCTTCGTGCCTGGCCAGGTCCCGCATCGTGAACTCGTCTGCAGGTCTGAACCACAGGCGATGGAGTGAGCTTCGCCCCGGGCTCGTTGGCTGCGATCCCACTGTGCTAGGGCTTGGCCGCTCCCGCTGGTACCGCGCGCTGCAATTCCACCCGCGCGCGCAGCCCGTGGTCCGCGAAGGTCAGCCCGAAGTTGGCCATGGTGATGCCGGCGAGGGGGTCGGGGGCCGCACCGCCGGCCTTCTGCGCGCCGGGGTGGCCGCAGGCGGTGCTCTCCATGGTCAGGTCCTGCGCATTCCACTGATAGGTGCCGCCAGCGGGGCAGGTCAGGCGCACGCCCCACAGCCGCTCGTGCACCGCCACCGGGTCCTCGCCGGGGAAGAGCCGGTGCCAGACGTTGAGGATGGGCAGGTTGCTCCACGAGCGGCGGCGCGTGGCGCCCTCGTCGTCGTGGGCACCGTGCCAGAAGCCGCGCAGCAGCGTCATGCCGTCCTGGTCGGCGTGCAGGTCCATGCCGGTGCCCAGCCACGGCCACGGTGCTGCGGGCGCCTTGGCGGCGGGGGCCTGGCGGGCCGCGTCCTGGCGGTCGAGCGCGCGCTGCAGCAGCGCCTCGTTCACCGTCAGGATCAGCGCGCGCGGCGTGGCCGCATAGCACAGGCCCAGGTCCGGCAGGTCGGTGCCGGTCTGCTGGCGTCCCTGCTCGGACATGCCGATGCGCACGTAGGGGTGTCCGTGCCAGGTGCGGTTCTCCCACACGCTCAGGCCCGGCGCGCTCTGCTCCGCGAAGGCGTGCAGCGCGGTGAGGAACAGCGCGAGCTTGAGCGGGTCCGCGACCTCGACCTGCAGCGCCACGGGCAGGCGTGGGAAGTTCTTCTCCTGCCAGCGCGAGGAGTCGTGCTGGTGCTGGAGCGCCTCCGCCCACAGCGGGTCGGCGTCGGCGTACACGGACAGCGACTGGCCGAGCCAGCCGAGCACGTCGACCTTCATCCCCGGAACCAGGCCGCCGGCCATGGCGCCGGCCGCGCGCACGCGCGGAGCGTCCTTGTCGATGGCCATCGCCCACTGCAGCACCGCGCCCGGGTGCGGGTCGCCGGCGCCGGCCGCGACCGCCGCCGCGCCGATCACGTCGATGAACGGCTGGTAGTCGCTGGCGGCGATCAGCGGCAGCACCGACAGGTCCAGGCCCAGGCCGTGGTCGCTGCGCACGCAGCGCGCGGCGATGGGATCGAAGAACGCGCGCCAGTTGCGCTGGTAGCTGTCGCGGAAGCGCTGGTAGGCGTCTGCTTCGGCCTTGCTCGCGCGCGTCACGTCCAGCTCGGCGATCGGCGTCATGAAGGCGAGCGTGCCGTAGACCGACGAGCGGACGCCGCCCGCCGTCCAGCTCAGCTCGCCAAGACCGGCGGTGGCGGGTCCCGGCGCCGGCAGCGCCGGCTTGGCGCCGGCGACCAGGGCGTCGACGTAGCCGCTCTGCAGTTCGGCGAGCAGCGCGGCGGCGCGCGCGCGCCGTGAATCGGCGATGCGCCAGCGCGGGCTGCACCAGCGGCGCAGCGCCGCGTCGGTGGCGACCAGCAGCGCGGTCTCGGGCTCGCCCAGCGCGTAGCGGTCGCGGAAGTAGCGGTAGTCCGCGGCGCCGGCCAGGGCCGGCGCGGTGCCTGCGGCGACCGCGGCCAGGCGCTCGAGCTGGATGGGCGAGTTGGCCACCACCACCGCGTCCCCGATCATGGCCAGGAACGCGCACACGCTGCGCGCGGGGTTGACCACGCCGGTCCAGGCCAGCGCGCCGGCGGTGCCGTGCACCGCGGTGACCGTGGCGTCGCCGTCCTTGGCGGCGGCGAACTTGGCACCGAGGAAGGCGCGCAGCAGCTGCGGCTGCTTCGCGGCGAACAGCACGGCCACGTCGGAGCCGGCGCGCAGGTACGGGTCGGAGCCGGTCATGGCGATGCTCGCGATCACCTGCGGGCCGAACTGGCGGGCGAGCTCGCTCATCTCCAGGCAGAGCTGGCGCTGGTAGCGCTGGCGGCTGAGCCCGTCCTCGGCGCGCGCGCCCAGCACCTGGCCGAGCGCGGTGCTCTGCGCATCGCTCTCGTCCAGCGCGGCGGTCATCGCCTGGAACGAGGGGAAGAGCAGCGCGTGCTGGTCGGCCGGGATCAGCGCCGCGAGCGGGTCCAGCGCCGGCTGCCGGCCGGCGAGCAGCGGCTTCCAATCGATGCCGGCGACGGTGATGCCCTCCAGTGTGGTGAGCGCCACCGCGTCCCCGGGCGCCAGGTCGGGCGGCAGCACGCGGTCGAGCTGCAGGTTCTCACCCACCGCGCGGGTGCCGCTGAACAGCGCCAGGCTGTCATCCAGTTGGTCGTCGCGGGTGCGCGTGAACGGCCCGCTGCGCGCCGCGTCGACCGCGACGGCCGCGGGCCCCAGCGCGCGCAGCGCTTCGGCCTCGCGGTGGCGGAACCACGCCGCGCCGGCGGCGCCCTGCGCCAGCAGGCTGCGGCAGTGGGCGGCCTTGGCGCGGTTGAAGACCTCGCGGCCCACGGTGTGGTCGGCGTTCAGCGCCGGCGCCGGCACCGAGAAGCCGAGCGCGACCATGCCGCCCCAGCCCGGAGTGGGCACGAACAGGCGCCCGTTGACGGGCTCGCCGGCGCGGACGCGCAGCACCAGCGAAGCCTTGCGGACCGCGTCCCAGGTGCGGATCGCCGCCGCCGGATCCTGGTCGCCCTCGCCCACCACGGCGGCGATGTACGCCTCCCCGTTCCCCGGCAGCGTGGCGAAGGGCTGGCGGGCGGTGATGTCGTCGACGTGTCGCCAGTCATCGCCCGCACCGGCGTCGGGCGCCGTCGGCCAGGCGCCGTCGGTGATCGTCAGGTCGGCGAGCGGCACCACCACCCAGGCGTCCTCCGCAGTGGCCGTCGCGCACAGCAGCGTGGCGAGCAGGGCGGTACGGCACCAAGCGAGCATGGCATCTCCGGGCAGGTCGTGACCAGCCGACGATACCTGGGCGATCGCATGCCTCAAGACGCAAGGCGGGAGTCGGGGGCTCGGTATCGCGGGGAAGCCATCATCGTCCTGGCGATCGGCCCAGCGCTGATGCTCACTGTCCGGTCAGGACGCCCGCCCCTGGTCCGGCACCGTGACGACGACGCCACTCGCCCACCGCGTCGTTGTAGCCCGCGGCGCGGCCCAGGTCGGCCGCCGTGACCAGGCAGGCAGCGACCGCCTTGATGGGCAGTCCGCTGGTGGGATCGTACTCCGGCTGGTGAGGGGAGCGTTCCCCCGTCACGTAATACCTGGGCGTTCCGGCGGCCAGGTCCACCTCCGCTTCGCTGATGCCGATCTGTCGACCGGCCTCGCATGCTGCGCGCGCGATCTGCCGATCGTGCCAGCGTATGGCCTGCACCGCACCTGCTCCCAGCGCTGCGGCCAGCACCGCCGCCAGCGTGGACCACCGCACGACCCGCCTACGGTGCATGGTCCGGACCCGGGTCGTGCAGCAGGGTGCTCCGCAAGGCCCGGGCGTCCGCTCCCACCGGCGCCTGCGGACGATGGATGGGGATCCGCCCCTCGGGTTCGCGCAGCAGGTGCACCACCCCGTCGTTGGACACCGGTTGGTAGCGGTAGCGTCGCCCGTCCCACTCCAGCGTGCGCATCAGAGCGTCGTCGCCCTGCGGTGGCTGTACGGACTGGGGCGCCGGCCGCAGCCGCCAGATCGAATCCCGCTCATAGGTCCCGATGACCGCCATTTGCTGCGCCGCAGCGCCAGCGAGCGACGCCCGCAGCACGAGCAGCGGCACGTGGCAGGAACCGCAGCCCTCGGCGCTGGCGTCCTCGAACAGGGAGTGGGCGTAGTGGAAGGGAGGGGGCGGTTCCGCGGCGGGTGCCGTCAGGAAGGCCAGGAGCAGCAGTGGGAGAGGGTGGTGCATGCGCGTTCCCGGTCACGTCCCGGTCGAGTCTGGCGCGCCGGCGTCGGGGATGGGTCACGGCGGTGTAACGGCCGGGCTGCGGCGCGCGTACCGCGTGGTCCGGTGGCATGCCCACCCACGAGACGGTCGCGATCAGCCAGGGAAAACCCCTGGACGGCCACGGGCCGGTCGGCCCGCCCCGGCCGCCGCGACTTCAGCCCTGCGTGGCCT
>CAWFSD010000021.1:0-31151 GCA_963818245.1 uncultured Planctomycetota bacterium | reverse complement strand
CAGCAGCGCGACGACGATGCCGGCGGTCCCGAGCTTGAGCAGGAAGGTGCGGCCCTTGCGGTCGACCAGCACCAGCGCGACCACGGTGAACAGCACGTTGACCACGCTCACCGCCAGGCCGGCGCCGGCGGCGTCGGCCTCGCCCAGGCCGGCCTGGGTCATGATCACCACCACGTACTGCAGCAGCGAGTTGATGCCGGTCGCCTGGTTGAGCGCGAGGATGGCGCAGGCCAGCGCGAACGGCAGCAGGTAGCGGCGCTGCCACAATGTGCCCTGCGGCGCCGCCGCCGTGGGCGCGTCCACCGCCATGCGCGCGAGTTCGGCGTCGGCTTCACGTTCCGGCAGCGCGCGCGCTAGGGCGGCGCGCGCGGCGCCGGTGCGACCGCGGCGCTGCAGCCAGCGCGGCGACTCGGCGATCAGCAGCGCGCCCGCCAGGAACAGCAGCCCCGGCAGCGCCGCGGTGGCGAACATCAGCCGCCAGGCGTGGTCGCGGGCGGCGGCCAGCGCGGCGGCGTCGCCCAGGCGCTCGACCGCGGCGACGTGGGAGGCGAAGCCGTGGCCGACCGCCATCGCCGCCATGATGCCGACGGTGAGCGCGAGCTGGAAGGCGGCGGTGCCGCGCCCGCGCACCGCGGCGGGCAGGCACTCGGCGAGGTGCAGCGGGATGACCACCGCGATCATGCCGGCCGAGAGCCCTTGCAGCAGGCGCCCGATGAGCAGCGGCAGGAAGCCGCTGGCGGTGCAGATCATCGCCACGCTGACCAGGAACAGCAGCGCGCTGAGCACCGCGATGGTGCGCCGCCCGAAGAGGTCGGCGAGCACGCCGGCCGCGACCGACGACAGCGTGCCGCCGGCGAGCACGGCGGCGACGATCAGCGAGGTCTGCTGGTCGCTGAGCGCGATGCAGCGCTCGAGGTAGAGCAGCGCGGCGCCGATGATGCCCAGGTCGTAGCCGTAGAGCGCGCCGCCCAGGCCGGCCATGGTCAGCAGCAGGACGCGGTAGCGGGCGGGCGTCATGGCAGCGGCGCGTGCGGGGTGGCCGCGATCGCCTCCACGGAGCGCGCCGGGGCGCCGTCGTCCCGGCGGTAGTTCACCTGCTCGCGGTCGAGCAGTCCCAGGTGCTGCGCCAGGCGCCCCTGGAACTCCGCCCAGTCGCGGGGTCCCACCGGTGACCAGCAGACCTCGGCGAGCGCGCAGGCGCGCGGCCACGTCATGTACTCGACCTTGCCCGCCGACCAGATGTACTCGGTCCACACCTGGCCCTGCGCGCCGAGCACCTGCGCGGCCTGGCCGTCCGGAGTGCCGTCGGGGACCGGTTCGAAGGCGAGCACGCGCTGGGTGTCCAGGCCGTGCTCCTTCCAGCCGCTGATGCATTGGAAGGCCGGCTGGTGCGGAGTGGAGCTCTGGACGTAATCGAAGTAGGTGTGGCTGGTCGGCGCCATCACCACGCTGTTGCCGCTCGCCAGCGCGAGCTTCGCCCACTTCCAGTCGCGCCACACCATCATGGTCGCGGTCGGCGACAGCCCGCCCTCCTGGATCTCGTCCCAGCCGACCAGGTGCTTGCCGCGCGCGCTCAGCAGGCCCTCGACGCGCTTGACGAACCACGCCTGCAGGCCGTGCGCGTCCGTGAGCCCGTGCTCGGCGATGACCCCTTGCGCGAACGCCGAGCGCTGCCACTCGTCCTTGGGCGCCTCGTCGCCGCCGATGTGCACGTAGGCGCCGGGGAACAGCGGCAGCACCTCGTCGAAGACCTTGGCGATGAAGGCGAAGGTCTCCTCGCGCGGCGCGAAGGTGTGGTGGAAGACGCCCCAGTGCGTGCCGACCTGCGGGTCCTGCCAGCCGGGGACGTCGCGGTTGCCCAGCTCGGGGTAGGCCGCGATGGCGGCGCAGCCGTGGCCGGGCATCTCCAGCTCGGGCACCACGGTCACGAAGCGCGCGGCGGCGTGCGCGACGACGTGGCGGACGTCGTCCTGGGTGTAGAAGCCGCCGTAGGGCCGCCCGTCGGCCTGGCCCGCGTCGCCCATCTGCGGCGACGACGCGCGCCACGCGCCGACGCTGGTGAGGCGCGGCGCGGACTTCACCTCGATGCGCCAGCCCTGGTCCTCGGTGAGGTGCCAGTGGAAGCGGTTGAGCTTGTGCAGCGCGAGCAGGTCGATGAAGCGCTCGACCTCGGCGACGGTGAAGAAGTGCCGGCCGCAGTCGAGCATCAGCCCGCGCCAGCGGAAGCGCGGCTGATCGTCGATGGTCAGCGCCGGCAGGCGCCAGCCGGCGCCGGCCGGTTCGGCGAGCTGCACCAGGGTGGTGGCGCCGCGGAACAGCCCTTCGGCGCTGCGCGCGGTCAGCGTGGCATGGCCGGCGTCGATGACGAGGCGGTAGGCCTCCGCCTGCGCCCAGTCGGGACCGGTCGCGGCCAGCGCGGGATCGAGGCGCAAGGTGATGCCGTCCGCGCCGTCCCCGGCGTCCGGGACGGCGACCGCGGTGGCGGTGCGGGCCAGCTCGTCGCGCAGCCAGGCCGCGACCGCCGCGCCGTCGCCCGCGGCGTGCAGCGCGGTGGTGGCGGTGAGCGGCAGCGCGCCCGCGCCGGCGGTCAGGTGCGCCGGGCGCGGGACCAGGCCGGGGCTGTCAGCACCGGGAGCGGCGCCGGCGGCCACGGCGGCCGCGGCGCACAGCAGGAGGCGCAGGATCATGGCTGCTCCGTGAAGGCGATGGTGGCGAAGGAGTCGAGGTGGTGGAAGTCGGCACGCGGCGGTGGCGACCACGCCGCGTGCCGGGGCGCGCCGGCGGCGTGGTCGATGCGGTAGAGGTTGGCGCGCCAGCGCGTGCCGGGCACCGGCGCCGGCGCGATGCCGGCCAGCGCGGCGAAGGGGATGCGCACGTCGGCGTCCCAGCCGCGCACCGCGGCGCCGTGGCGCTGCGCGCCGCCGCGCACGGCGACCCGGCAGCTGGGCCTGGCCGCCGCCGCGGTGCCCCACGGCCGCCAGGCGCTGCGCGCGCCGCCCTGCTGGCAGCAGAGCAGGCACAGGTCGCGGCCGAGTGGCGAGACTTCATACTCAAGATACACCGCGGGATCGCCCCCTGGCCACAGGAAGACCTCGACCACGTCCTCGAGGTAGAGGGGGTCGCCGTCATTGAGCATGCGCGCCGTCAGGCGCCGCGCCGCGCAGGCGAAGCGCAGCGTCAGCCCATCGGCGTCGGCCTGCACCGCCACGCTGGTCTGCGGCGCGGCGCGCGCGCCGGGCAGCGGGCGCAGGCGCACCCGCGCGGCGCCGCGCGCGCCGGGGCTTCGGCGCAGCGGCAGGCGGAGCAGCGGCGGCGCGCGGCCGGTCACGCGGTCTCCAGGGCGGTGACGCCCGGTCCCGGCGCGATGCGCTGCAGCGCCGCGACCGCGGCGTGCTGGGGGAAGCGCCGGCGGTAATCGGCCAGCCAGGCGGCGGGGCCGTCCGCGCCGCGCGGGAAGGCGGCCCAGACCGCGCCGCCGAAGCCGGCGCCGAAGGCGGACGCCGCCACCGCGCCGTGCGCCGCCGCGCTGTCGGCCAGGGCGCGGGTCTCGGGGATTTGGTTGCGCAGGTGGGTGACCGCCATGGCCTGCGAGCGCGCGGTGAGCGCGGCGAAGGCCCGCAGGTCGCCGCACGCGAGTGCCGCGACCGCGCCGGGCACGATCTCGGTGGTCTCGCTGGCGACCTGCTCGGCGCGCTGGCGCAGGTCGGGGTCGGCGATCGCGGCCAGCACCGCGGGCGCGCCGCAGGCCAGGAAGGCCGCGCCCAGCGACGCGTCGGCGCGGCCGGTCGCGGCGTTCCACGCGGCGCCGGCCGCGCGCGCGCGGCCGGCGACCTCGTTGAAGTCGGTGCGCGCGGCGGCGCTCTTCTCGGCAAGCACGCCGCTGACGGCGACGGCCAGCTCCAGCCGCTCCGGCCACGCCACCGTGCCCAGGCGCTGGAAGGGCGCGAACGACCACTGGTTCAGGTGGCCGGTGCGCGACAGCAGGATGGCGGCGTGGTCCTGCGAACCGCCGCTGGTGCCGACCCCGGCCTCGCCGGGGAAGGCGCCGCAGCCGGCGCCGCTCTCGTGGCAGCCCAGGTAAGGGACCAGCTGCTCGTCGCTGCCCAGGCCGGCGCGGAAGTCCGCGCGCGCGTCCAGGCGGTTGGCCGCGGCGAGGGCGAGGTGCACGGCGATGACCAGCGCCGAGGACGAGCTCATGCCCGAAGCCGCCGGGAGGTTGGCGGCGACCCCGATGTCCACGCCGCGGTCGAGGCCCGGGAAGTGGCGGGCGAGGCGCCGCACCACCGCGGCGACGTAGGTGGCCATGCCCGGGGCGCCCTGGGCGCCGGCCTGCAGCGCCATGGCGACCTCCTGACCCTTGCTGCGCACGCGCACGACGGCGTCGCCGCGCGGCCGCGCCACCACCAGCAGGCCGACGTCCGCCGCGCAGTTCAGCACCTGGCCGCCGGCGTAGTCGGTGTGCTTGCCGAGCACCTCGATGCGGCCGGGCACCCACCACGCCCAGACCGGGTCGGCGGCGAGGGCGTGGCGCGCCTGTGCCAGCAGGGTGGCGGCCTGGGCCTCGCGCTCCGCGGCGAGGCCCAGCGGGCGCACCAGGGCGAGATCCGTGGCGGTGGCGATCATGGCTGTCCCGGGCGGGGCGCGCTGGGCGGGGTCGTGCGTGGCATGCGGCAGGTTGTACGGGGCGCTCTCCACCTCCGCCCCGCCGACGTTGGATATCAACGGTTGTAAGTCCGGCATGTATGAGACATATTGCAGGTTACCATGGACCCGACCTTCAGGCACTGGTGGCGGCTGATCGACGACCTTCCCGGGAAGCTGTCGCGGGTGGAGGTCTGGCAGGACGGTCCCCCGCCGCCGTTGACCGGCGATGGGCACCTGCACGCCACGCCGACCTCGGTGGTGTGCCTGGAAGGCGTGGTGCGCATCGTCTCGCCCGGGCGCACCATGGACCTGCAGCCGGGCCAGGCGCTGCTCATCGGGCCGGGCATCTGGCACCGCCACGAGATCCTGCGCCGCGGCAGCATCTGGTTCGGCCAGGGCTTCCTGCCGATCTGCAGCGATGTGCTGATCGGCGACCAGGACCGCGAGTGGCGCGGCCGCCTGCCCAGCCAGCCCAGCCGCCGCCTGATGGAGTCGGCGCTCGCCGCGCCCGACGACGCCAGCCGGCGCAGCGGCTTCATCGAACTGGTGCGCCAGGTGCTGGGCGAGTCGGTCGACGACCTGCCCTTCGCCAACCCCGCGCTGCAGCGCATGATCGCGCGGCTGTGGTCCAACCTGCACCGCGGCGTCGCCGTCGAGGACCTGGTGCGCGCCAGCGGCCTGTCGCGCGCGCAGGCCTACCGCATCTTCGCCGAGGGCTACGGCGTGCCGCCCAAGGGCGCCATCGCCACGGCGCGGCTGTGGCTGGCCGACGGACTGCTCAAGAACGGCCTGAGCGTCGCGACCGTGGCGGAGCGCTGCGGCTTCCCCAGCGCGGACACCTTCGCGCGCGCGTGGAAGCGCGCGCACGGGGTGCCGCCGAGCAAGGCGCGGAGTCCCGCGGGGGATTGAGCGGTGGGAAGGGAGCGGTGCGATCCGCGCTGAGCGTGCGTGCCACCGCCGAGGCGCACTTCGTGAGGAGTCCCGGGTGCACGTCCCAGGATGCCGTCGAGCACCTTGGCGCCATGTCTTGAACACGCGAGTCGCCATTCAAATGGCGCGCCGCCGGGAGGGTCGAGCGCCAGCTCGACCATCGCTACGCTCACCAGGGCGATGGTCGAGCTGGCGCTCGACCCTCCCGGCGATGCGAGCGTTCCGCGACGTCGTGGCGGTGCAGTCCCGTCGGTGAGCCGCGTTCAGAGATGGACGGCGTGGTCCGCGAGCGCCGCGCGGACCGCGGCGATGTCGTCGCGGCTCGACAGGTCGAGCACCGCCTCGCCGCGCTCGATGACGCGGTAGGCGGCGCCCGCGCGCATCGAGTGCAGCACGGCGTCGGGGAGTTCGAGTTCGCCGCGCGGGCTGGGCGGGACCGCGGCGCAGGCGGCGAAGATGCGCTGGTCGAAGGCCCAGCAGTTCATGCTCAGCAGCGGGTCGGGGCCGAGGGCGGCGAGCGCGGCGGGGGCGGGCTTCTCGACGATGCGCGCGAGCGTGCCGTCGGCGGCGGTGCTGATCGCGGCGAAGCGCGCGACGCGCTCGGCGGGGATGTTGCCGGCGAGCAGGCCCGAGCGGCGGAAGCCCACCAGGCCGGGGCCGGCCAGCGCGGCGAGCGGGCGCAGCGCGGCGGCGGGGTAGAGGTTGTCGCTGTTGAGCACCAGGAACGCCCTGCCGGCGACCGCGTCCCGCGCGGCCAGCACCGCGTCGGCGGTGCCGCGCGGCTGCTGCTGCACGGCGAAGGTGACGCGCAGGCGCGTGGTCGGCAGCGCGCCGTAATAGGCGCCCAGGTCGTGGTGCTCGGGCCCGATCACCAGCACGGCCTCGCGCACGCCGGCCTCGGCGAGGTCGTGCAGCACGTGGTCGAGGAAGGGCCGGCCGATCGGGATCAGCGCCTTGACGCCGGTGTCGGCGACCGCCGCGGCGCGCGCGTCGAGCGCCGCGCCGGGTGCGCGCATGCGCGTGCCCAGGCCGCGCGCCAGGATCACGGCGACGGTGCTGCTCACGCCAGCCACGCGTCTTCCAGCGGCTGCCAGCGCACGAACGCCTCGAGCGCGGCGTACTGCGCCAGGCCGAGGCGGTCGAGGCGCGCGGCCAGGCCCGCGTTGCGCTCCTCTGCGCGCTGCCAGAACTCGCGCGCGTCCTCGCCGGGGAACAGCGCGCCGTCGCGCTGCGACTGGTGGGCGAGCACGGCGCGGCGCTTGCGCAGCACGTCGCCCGGGGACAGCGGCACCAGGCGGTCGACCTGGTCGAGCTCGTACTCGTCCCAGGCCCCGCGGTACAGCCAGCAGCTGCACGTCGCCCACCAGTCCGCGCCGGCGCAGGCGCGCAACGCCGCGCGCAGCGCGATCAGGCAGCGGCGGTGCGTGCCGTTGGGGTCGGCGAGGTCGCCGGCGGAGTAGATCTGGTGCGGGCGCAGCTCATCGAGCAGCTGCCGGTGCACGGCGAGGTCATCGTCGCCGATGCTGCCGCGGACGTACAGGGGGCTGTCGAGGAAGTGCAGGTGCTCGGCCGGCACGCCGACCACCGCCGCGCCGGCCTGCGCCTCGGTGCGGCGCACCAGCGCCTTCAGGCAGGCGGTGTGCTCGGCCGTCGGCGTTCCCGGTGCGGTGCCGAGGATGCGCGCGGCGCCCGCGACGAAGGCGAGGTGGCGGCGCAGGTCGGCGTCGTGCACGGCGCGGTGGCCGGGCGTCTGATAGGCGATGTGCACGTGGTGGCCGTGCTCGACCAGGCGCGCGATGGTGCCGCCCATGCCGATGACGTCGTCGTCCGGGTGCGGGCTGAACACCAGCACGGTCTTGGGGTGGATGCCGTCGTCGGGCTGCGGGATGTCGCCGGGCCGGCGGCGCTCCGCCGGCTTGCCGCCCGGCCAGCCGGTGATGCGCCCCTGCAGCGTGCGGAAGGCGTCCAGGTTGAGGCGGTCGGCCGGGCCGTGGCTGTCGAGCAGCTCACCGAGCGCGCGTACCTGGTAGTCCTCCGCGCTGAGGCCCAGCAGCGGCTTCTTCGCCGCCTCGGCCGCGTCGATGGCCGCGGCCAGGGCGCGCGGGCCGTCCCAGGCCACCGGGCCCGCCAGCCACGGCTTGCGCAGCGCGACCAGGCGCGCGGCGGCGGCCGGGTCGCACACCACCTCGGCGTCGCGGTGGGTCTGCAGGAAGCTCGCGGGGCAGATGGTGTCGACCGGGCCCTCGACCGCCGCGGCGACGGCGACGGCCTTGGCCGAGCCGGTGGCGAGCAGCAGCACGCGCTGCGCGGCGAGGATGGTGGCGATGCCCATGGTCACGCCGTTCGCCGGCACCAGGTCCTCGCCGCCGAAGTCCGGGGCCGCGGCGCGGCGCGTGCCCGGCGCCAGGCGCACCAGGCGGGTGCGGCCGCTCGCGGGCGCGCCCGGCTCGTTGAAGGCGATGTGGCCGTTGCCGCCGATGCCCAGCACCACCAGGTCGAGGCCGCCGGCCGCGGCGATGGCGCGCTCGTAGGCGGCGGCGTGCTCGGCCATCTCCGCCTCGGGCAGGTCGCCGCGCGGCAGGTTGATGGCGTCGGCGGCGAGGTCGACGTGCGCGAACAGCGCCTCGTGCATGAACGTCCAGTAGCTCTGCGGCGAAGTGCGCGGCAGCGGATGGTACTCGTCGAGGTTGAAGACCGTGACGTGCGCGAATGACAGCTGCCCGGCGCGGTGCCACTGCACCAGCAGCCGGTAGACCGGCAGCGGCGACCGCCCGGTGGGCAGGCCGAGCACGCAGCGCCGACGCGCCTCCCCGCAGGCGCGGATGGTGTCGGCGATGCGCGTCGCGACCGCCCACGCGGCCGCGTCCGCGTCACCGCACACGCGCAGCGCCAGGCGGACGGGCCCGCTTCCGGCGGAGATCAGGCGGCTGGCGGGCGGTGGCGGGCTCATGCCGGCACGGTACCCGGCGGGGCGCGGGCGCGCGAGCGGCCCATGGCGGGCCCGGGGCGGCTCCATCCGCTCGGCATGAGACGGTTCGCCGGGTCGCCGGCCTCACCTCGGCACACCCGGTGCTGCTCACGCCGCAGCGCGCCGCCGCCGAGGAGGCAACCCATGGCCGACATCCCCACCCTGCGCAGCCTGGACAGCACCCTGGCGCTGCTCGGCGACCCCTACCGCTTCATCTCCAGCCGCTGCCGCCAGCTCGGCAGCGACATCTTCCAGACGCGGGTGCTGCTGCGTCCCACCATCTGCATCACGGGGCGCGCGGCGGGGGAGCTCTTCTACGGCTCGCCGCACATCAGCCGCGCGGGCGCGGCGCCGCTGCGCATCCAGAAGACCCTGCTCGGGCGCGGCGGGATCCAGGGCCTGGACGGCGCGGCGCACCGGCACCGCAAGGCGATGTTCCTGGCCCTGGTCGGCCCGCCGCGGGTGGACGGGATCGTTGCGACCGTGGCCGCGCAGTGGCGCGCCGCCGTGCCGCGCTGGCGCGGCCGCATCGACCTCTACCACGAGGTGCGCCGCGTGCTGATGCGCGCGATCTGCGCCTGGTCCGCGGTGCCGCTGCCGGAGGCCGACGTCGCGCGCCGCACCGACGAGGTCGCGGCGCTGTTCGACGCGGCCGGCGCCGTCGGCCCGCGCCACTGGGGCCGCGCGGCTCGCGCGCGGGCGCTGCGAGCGCTGGCTCGGCGGCCTGGTCGCGGACGTGCGCGCCGGCCGCCTGGCGGTGCCGGCCGAGAGCGCCCTGCACGCCATCGCCACCTTCCGCGACGTGGACGGCGCGCTGCCCGAGCGCGCGCATCGCCGCGGTCGAACTGCTCAACGTCCTCCGCCCCACGGTCGCGGTCGCGGTCTACGTGGTGATGGTCGCGCACGCGCTGCACGCCCACCCGGACGCGCGCGCCTGGGTGGCGCAGGGCGACGGCCGGCGCGACGAGTGCTTCGCGCAGGAGGTCCGCCGCGCCTACCCGTTCTTCCCCGCCGCCGTCGGCCGCGCCGCCGCCGACTTCACCTGGCTCGGGGCACCCGATCGCGCGCGGGCGGCGCATCCTCTTCGACCTGTACGGCACCAACCACGACGCGCGCATCTGGCCGGATCCCGAGGTGCCTTCCGCCCGCAGCGCTTCGTCGACTGGCAGCCCGACGCCTTCGCGCTCGTGCCCCAGGGCGGGGGCCGGCACGACCTCAGCCACCGCTGCCCCGGCGAATGGCTCGCGCTCGGCGTCATGCGCCTGGCCGTGGACCAGTTCGCGCGTGGACTGTCGTACCGCGTGCCGGCGCAGGACCTGGACCTCGATCTGGCGCGGCTGCCCGCGCTGCCGCGCAGCCGCATGGTGCTCGAGGACGTGCGGGTCGCGGGCGTCCCTGCGGCGGGGGCCTGACGGCCGCGACCCTGCGCCGCGCTCAGACGCGGTCGTGGTACTGCGCGACCTTGTCGTAGACCAGCACGCCCAGGGTCTGGGCCGCGGGCACCTCGGCGATGGCGCTGGTCGGCGCCGGCCCGATGGTCCACTGGTCGGTTTCGCTGTTCAGCGTGCCGGGGTTGATGACCAGGACGACGGCCGCTCCGAAGGAGCGCGGCACGAGCTCGAGGGTCGCCACCAGGTTGCTGGCGAAGGTCATGCTCGCGCCCTCGATGTCGCCCTGGGCATCCTCGCGCAGCGCGACGGTGGCGGTCCGCCGGGCGGTTCGGCGCGGTGAACAGGGTCTGGAAGTGCTGGTTCACGGCGCGGCGGTCGGCGATGGTGGCGATGGTCATGGGATCCTCCGGCGTTGGGGAGATGGTGGTCCATCACCCATGCGAGCGAACCGCGTGCCGGGGCGCTGGCCTCATGCGACTGGGGGATACGCCTGGGTGCCGTGCAGATTGCACGTCTGGAAAGCTGAATGCGTCCCCCGGGCGTAGCCCTTCCAGGGACCGCGCGCCGCTGACGCGCATCTCCTGGAGTACCCGCCACCAGCGCGCGGTCCCTGGACAGGCCTGGCCCGCCAACCGCGTTCAGCGGCCGCTTGAGCGCCTGGCGCCACCCGCGATGGTCGGGTGACTCGCTGAGTGCCCTGCGCTGGCAGACCCCAATAGAAGGAGCGGCGATGGGCGTCATGGCCCTCTGGGCTCGGCCTCGGCGTCCGGCTCGTCCCGGTGGTCGCATTCCTGCCGCTCTCCTGGCTGTGGGTGACGGGGATGACGCGCTGGCGGGGCCCGTGGCAGGTGCTGGCCTGGTCGTTCTACGTGCTGTTCATGGCCGCGACCGTCGTCGGCTGCGTGCGCTTCTACGTGCTGGACGACCTGGAGGCGGGCTTCTTCGTGGCGGGCTGCTGCTCTATGCGGCGGCCCTGGCCAGTGCGGGGATCGCCCGCGCGCTGCGCCGCCGCTCCGTCCAGCCGCCGGAAGGACCTGGTGGCGACGGAGCCTGAAGCGGCGACCGCGCCTCACCCCAGTTCCGCCAGCTCCTTCGTCGCGTTCCCCAGCGGCGTCCGCTGCGGGCAGCCCGGCGCGCGCCAGGACGCCCATCAGCAGGTCGGCGAACACGCCCTGGCACTTCCGGACGTAGCGCCCGGGGCGGACGCCGCCGCCGCGCCCGGCGACGATGGTCGGCAGGTTGGTCAGGGTGTGGTTCAGGCCGTCGCCCATGCCCGAGCCGTAGGTCAGGATGCAGCTGTCGAGCAGCGTGCCGGCGCCCTCCTTCAGGCCCTTCATGCGGGCCACCAGGTAGGCGAACTGCTCGGTCTCGTAGCGCTCGATCTTGGCGAGCTTGGCGGGCTTGCTCGGCTCGTCGTTCCAGTGGCTCAGGCCGTGGTGCTCGTCGGTGAAGCCGAGCTCGGGGTAGCTCAGCGTCCACGGCTGCGAGATCGAGAACGCGAAGGTGCAGACGCGCGTCACGTCGGTCTGGAAGGCGAGGACCATCAGGTCGCCCATCAGGCGCACGCGCTCGTCGTAGCGCGTGGGGTTGCCGATGGTGACGGTGATCGGCGGGCGAGCTGGCGTAGCCGCGCTTGCCGCCGCGCGCGCCTGCGCCTCCTGCGCGACCTCGTTCTGCTGGCGCTCGATGGCGACGATGCGCTTCTCGAGCGAGCGGATGGCCTCCAGGTACTGCTCGAGCTTCTGCTGGTCGTCGGCGCTGATGCGGCGCGCGAAGGCCTTGGCGTTCTCCTGCACCAGGTCGAGCATGCTCTGGTCGAGCGACGGGTCCGCCGAGCCCGCCGCCACCGGCGCGGCCGGGCCCTCGCGCCCGCGGCCGCCGGCGCCGCCGCGACGCTGCGCCGGCGCAGCGACTGGCGCGACGAGAACAGGCGGTTGAACACCGCGCGCGGGTTGACCTCCTGCGGGTTCGGCTGCGTGGCCGAGCTCCACGACAGCGTCGACGGGTAGAGCTTGTCGAAGCCGGCGTCGCAGCACCCGCTGTGCGACTCGCCCAGGCTGATCTCCAGCGACGGCAGCGAGGTCGACTTCCCCAGCACCTGCGCCGCGAGCTGGTCGGCCGAGGTCGCCGCGCCGACCACGCCGTCGTTCTTGCTGCCCTTCAGCGGCACGCAGGTCAGCCAGCCCGCCATCTCGGACGCGTGGACGTTGTCCAGGCGCGGCGGGTCGTTGTCGAGCCCGCCCAGGATCAGGCAGTCCTGCAGCACCGCGCGCAGCGGCTCCAGCGTCGGCGGCAGCTCGCCCGCCGCCGAGACGCTGTCGCCCTTGGGCCAGAAGTTCGCCGCCACCAGCCCGCACGGCACGTTGAAGAAGCCCAGGCGCACCGGCGGCCTGGACGCGGCGGCGCCGGGGGGCGGGTCCGCCCAGCCCATGACGTCGAGCAGCGGCAGCGCCAGCGAGGCGCCGAGGCCCTTGAGGGCGGTGCGGCGCGGAGATGAGCCAGTTGCGGGCCATGGCGGTCTTTCCGGTCAGCGGGGACGGCGGTAGCGGAAGGGCAGGCTGGTGGCGATCTCCGCCAGCAGCGTATCGAACTTGCAGCCGTCCTTGATGACGGCCGCGGTGATGTCGTCGACCACCACCTGGTCGTAGCCGGTCAGCGCGCGGCCCAGGGCGTAGGCCAGCAGCTTGGCGGTCAGCGTGCGGGTGAACTCCGCGCTGCGGCCCGCGATGATGCGCTTGAGCTCGGCCGGGTCCGGAGAAGCGCACCTTCCCCGGCAGCTCGCCGCGCGCGTCGACCACGCCCCCGGTGTCGTCGTGGTCGCGCACGCGCCCGCTGACGTCGAAGGCCTCCAGCCCGAAGCCGATCGGGTCCATGGTGCGGTGGCAGCCGGCGCACACCGGGTCGGCGCGGTGGCGCTCGGTGCGCTGGCGCAGGGTCAGCGCGGTGTTGGCCGCGGTGTCCTGCGCCTCGAGCGCGGCGACGTTCGCGGGCGGCGGCGGCGGCGCCTGGCCGAGCAGCTGCTCCAGCACCCACTTGCCGCGCTTCACCGGGCTGGTGCGCGTCGGCGTCGAGGTCACCATCAGCACCGCGGCCATGGTCATCACGCCGCCGCGGCACGGGGTCGGTCAGGTCGACCCTGCGCATCTGCGGGCCGGTGACCCCGCCGATGCCGTAGTGCTCGGCCAGCGCCTGGTTGAGGAAGGTGTAGTCGGCAGTCGAGCAGCTCGAGCAGGCTGCGGTCCTCGCGCATCACCGCCTCGACCAGCATCAGCGGCTCGTCGGCCATCGCCTGGCGCAGCGCCGGGGTCACCTGGGGGAAGCGCTTCTGGTCGATGGTCATGTTCAGGATGTTGCCGAGGCCCAGCCACGGCACCGCGAAGTTGTCGATCAGCGCGTGGGCCTTGGGGTCCTTCAGCATGCGCCGCACCTGCGCGGCGACCTGGCCGGGATCGCTCAACCGGCCGTCCCGCGCGGCCGCGAACAGCTCCTCGTCGGGCATGCTCGACCACAGGAAGTACGACAGGCGCGAGGCCATGCCCCAGCCGTCGACCGCCACCACGCCATCCACCGTCTTGCCCTGGCCACCGTCCTCGGCCAGGCGGAACAGGAACTGCGGCGACAGCAGCGTGGCCTTCAGCATCAGTTTGACCGCCTCGGAGAAGACCTCGCCCTGGTTGTCGGCGAGGTCGAAGACCTTGAGCAGGCCGTCGATCTCGTCGGCGTCGGCGGGCCGGCGGAAGGCGCGCGCGGCGAAGGCCTCGATGATGCGCCGCGCGGCGGCGCGCTTGTCGAGGTCCTTGCCTGGCTGCGCGACGAACAGGCGGCGCTGCGCCTCGCTCTGCTTGGCCGCGGGCGGCCCGATCAGCTCCACGCTCTCGATGGTCACCGCGCGCACCTGCGGCTTCGCCGGCGCCTCCCCGGGCTTGGCCTTCCCCCCGCCGGCGGCGCTCGCCAGCGTGGCCGGTTCGGTGGCGGGGTTGATGAAGGTCACCGTCAGGTGGCCGGGCCCGGCCGGCAGCCTGGCCTTGCAGGTGTAGGCCACCGGCGCCTTGGCGCGCGCCAGCACCTGGATCTCGCCGAGCAGCGCGCCGTCGAGCCCGATCATCAGGCGTGCGGGCTCCTTGCCGGCCTGGTCGGCGCCGGCGCGCACGCGGATGGTGTAGGCGCCGGCCTCGGGCAGCGACAGCGACGCCGTCAGGTGCCCGGCGCTGGTGAAGGTGCGCGCGCCGCCCTTGGCCCGGTCCTTGTCCGCCTCGCCTTTCGCCGGGTCGTCCTTGCCGTCGACGACCGCGTCGAGCTGGGCCGCCGACCAGCGCAGCTCGACGTGGTCCGAGGAGATGATCTGGTCCAGCACGCCATCGTTGGCCAGCAGCAGCTTCTCCATCAGCAGCGGCGAGAGCGAGTTGTTGAAGCCCGCGCCGATCTGGTCGCTCGGAAAGCCCTGGCCCTGATCGCCGGTGTAGCCGGTGAACAGATCGCGGATGGTGTTGACGTACTCCTGGCGGGCCAGGCGGCGCACGCCCATGACCCCGGGATCGGGCGGGTCGAGGCGGCGCAGCGCAGCGATCCACCCCGCCAGGCGCGCGCGCTCGTCCGCCGAGGGCTGCTTGGCCTTCTCGGGCGGCATCTCCTGCAGGGCGAGCTTGGTGGCGACGGCGCCCCACAGCTCGCGCTCGCCGAGCGCCGCGGCGCCGCCGTGGATGGCGCTGAAATCGACGTCGCCCTTGTGCTTCTCGGCGCGGTGGCACTCCCCGCACCAGGTGGTCAGCAGGGGGGCGATGTCGTGGTCGTAGGCAGCGACCGCCGCCGCCCGTCGAGCCTCGAGAGCGTTCTCCGCCGCCATGCCCTGGATGGCGCAGGCCGCCAGGAGCGCCGCCCCGAGCGCCATGCGCCGGGCCCACCGCTGCGTCCGGAGCAGCGCCTGCCCGCCGGTCGCGGTCTGGATGTCCGCCCGGTCCATGGGACGCGAATGTGCGTTTTTCGTGCTCATGTCACTATTAACGGAAGAGAGGTTCCACGTCTGGAATGAAATGTGCAGACCCTGGGCGCCCTGTCAAAAAATGTGTCCATAGATTTAATTTTTGATTCATAATATTTGGAACAAATGTAAATATTTAAAAATATTAAACTTAAAAAATCCAAAATTTGGACGAGCGGGGATTGCATGTCCATTCCTGAAGATGCGGGTGATCGCCAAGATGCGCAGCGCCGATAGGACATGGACTCGCCGCTCTGCCGTATTTTGTATCTCAATCCGACGGAGGCACATCGGCGCCATGCGCTGCCTGTGCCACCATTGGGGATATTCCCAAGGGGTACGTAGAGCATACATCAGCGCCCTGCCCGGGGCGTCGGCCAGATGGGAGGATCCTGAGAAGGGCGGGCGTCCATTGCCGGTCATGAGTAGGATCCGCTGAGCCTTCCTTCGCCACCAGCGTTCAAGACATCATGTCCGCGGACCTGCCTCGCTCCTCCGGGATTTCCACCTACCTCTGCCAGGCAGCGGTCGTGGCCGCCCTCCTCATGATGGTGGTCGCGCTCTACCTGGTGCGCAGCGTCCGCACCAAGGAGACCTACTTCACCGGCGCCCCCGGCGGGAAGCACCCATTCCTGCACGGCCGGATTTCCAGCGATGAGTCATGGCAGACCCGCGCCCTCAGCGACGTGCGCGCCGCCATCGGTCTGAGGCCGGTCGTGCCGGAAGACCACCTCGAGGACATCGCCAGGCATGACGTCCCCTATCTCGATGATGAACACGTCGCCCGCATGCTGGCGGGGCGGGCTCCGTACCGCATGCACATCCTGGTCGGCCGTCGCAGCGCTGCTGAGAACGCGAGCCTGGCCCACGCCGCGTTGTTGAA
This sequence comes from uncultured Planctomycetota bacterium, assembly GCA_963818245.1. GTDB lineage: Bacteria > Planctomycetota > UBA11346 > UBA11346 > UBA11346 > BOG-1363. The sequence continues at coordinate 15,357 of CAWFSD010000021.1, read as the reverse complement.
CGGACCGATCAGCGTCTTCGCGGTGGTGACCCTGATGTGGAGATACCCGGACGACGCTCGCAATATCAGCGAAGAGTTCCTTTTCGACGCGTCGCGCGCCCTCATCGCCACGCGCATCGTCGATGTTTCGCGGAGGACGATGATCATCGATGCCTTCGTGCCTGGCCAGGTCCCGCATCGTGAACTCGTCTGCAGGTCTGAACCACAGGCGATGGAGTGAGCTTCGCCCCGGACTCGTTGGCTGCGATCCCACTGTGCTAGGGCTTGGCCGCTCCCGCTGGTACCGCGCGCTCCCATTCCACCCGCGCGCGCAGCCCGTGGTCCGCGAAGGTCAGCCCGAAGTTGGCCATGGTGACGCCGGCGAGGGGGTCGGGGGCCGCACCGCCGGCCTTCTGCGCGCCGGGGTGGCCGCAGGCGGTGCTCTCCATGGTCAGGTCCTGCGCATTCCACTGATAGGTGCCGCCAGTGGGGCAGGTCAGGCGCACGCCCCAAAGCCGCTCGTGCACCACCACCGGGTCCTCGCCGGGGAAGAGCCGGTGCCAGGCGTGCGCCACAGGCTGCGGCAGTGCGCGGCCTTGGCGCGGTTGAAGACCTCGCGGCCCACGGTGTGGTCGGCGTTCAGCGCCGGCGGCGGCATCGAGAAGCCGAGCTCGACCATGCCGACCCAGCCCGGAGTGGGTACGAACAGGCGCCCGCTGACGGGCTCGCCGGCGGGGACGCGCAGCACCAGGGCGGCCTTGCGCACCGCGTCCCAGGTGCGGATCGCCGCCGCCGGGTCCTGGTCGCCCTCGCTCACCACGGCGGCGATGTACGCCGTCGCCGATTCTCCGGCAACGTGGCGAAGGGCTGGCGGGCGGTGATGTCGTCGAAGTGGCGCCAATCATCGCCCGCACCGGCCTCGGGCGCCGTCGGCCACGCACCGTCGGTGATCGTCAGGTCGGCGAGCGGCACCACCACCCAGGCGTCCTCCGCCGTGGCCGTCGCGCACAGCAGCATGGCGAGCAGGGCGGTCGGCACACAGCGAACATGGCATCTCCGGGCAGGTCGTGACCAGCCGATGATACCTGGGCGATCGACCGCCTCAAGATGCAAGGCGGGAGTCGGGGGCGCGTCTTCAGCCCTGCGCGCAGTCGCTCTCGTGGCAGCAGCCCAGGTACTTGCGCTTCAGGTCGTGGATGACCTGCTTGAACGCCGCGAGTTCCATCGGCTTGGGGATGTACTCGTTCACGCCGAGCGTCTCGCACTCCACGCGGTCGTGTTCGGCCGAGGACGAGGTGAAGACGATCACGGGGATGCTCTTGAAGTCGGCATCGTTCTTCAGGAAGTGCAGGACTTCCGTGCCGCGGAAGATCGGCATGTTCAGGTCGAGGACGATCAGCTGGGGCTGGGCCGCGAGGTCGCCGCGCTTGAGCGCGCGGAAGTAGCCGTAGGCCTGCACGGCGTTCTCGACCGCATCGATCGCGACCGCGGCGTGGCACTCCGCCAGCGTCTCGGCGATCAGCAGCAGATCGCCGTGGTTGTCGTCGATGACCATGATCTTCGGTGTGGCGCTCATGATGGCGGGCCGTCCCCGCGCGGGCCGGGTGCGCTTGGTGCGCTCAGCGATCCACGTGCCTCCGCATGCTCTCGAACGCGCGGCGCAGCGGAACGGATCACGTCGCCTCCATTCGTGGCGGGCTCATGTATTTGCGGAAGATCATCAGCAGCGTCTGCCGGTAGCGGTCGAGGTCGATCGGCTTGGTGAAGTAGTCGTCGGCGCCGAAGATCCGGCAGGTCTCCTTGTCGTTCGTCAGCTCGGACGAGGTCCACATCACCACCGGGACGTCCCGCCAGATGACCGAGCTCTTGATGAAGTCGAGCACGTGGATGCCGCGGAAGATGGGCATGGTCATGTCGAGGAGGACCACCGCCGGGCGCCAGGGGAGCCCGGATTTTTCCAGGCGTTCGAAGAAGGTGATCGCGTCTTCGGCGTTGCGGGCGTCGTGCCAGATGGGCGTGATGTCGCTGCCCGCCAGCGCCTCCTTGATGAGGAGGATGTCGCCGGGATTGTCATCGACGATGAGGACGTTGTGGTTCACACCGGTCATGGGGTGGCCTGGAAAGGATGACAATCTCAGTCTATCATTTTGCGCCACCGCGAGTCAACCGATATCGCCATTGCAGAATGCACTATGGCCGCAGTCATGGCGTTGTCGCACGTTCTGCGAGCGGTTGTTGCTTCTCCCCCAATGGAGTTGCACGAAGCCGTGGGCGGTGGGTCAGGGACGTGTTTTCGCGGCGCGGGTGCGGACAGGCTTTGCCCCCTGGCAGTGGAATCCCGGCCTCCGGGCCGGTACCATGGGGCCAGGACCCCCATGCCTCCGCCCACCGATTTCACGTACGCCCTGGAACGGCTCCCGATCGCCGGGTTCGCCGACCTGCGGGCCTGCTACGACCGCCTCCCGCTGGATCCGTACATCAATGGGATCTTCCGCCGGCGCCGCTTCTCGCACTTCCTGGGCCCGGCCAACGCCCTGCGCCGCCTCGGTCACATGCACTTCCTGCAGAGCAAGGTGGTCAACCGGCTCGCCGGCGGCATGAAGCGCGAATTCCAGGAACTCGAGGACGAGCTGGTGGCCCTGCCCGCCTTCCAGGCCATGGTCGCGCGCTTCACCGCCTTCATGGGCATCGATCCGGAGGTGCGCGAGATCGGCGTGCACCAGATCCGCATCCTGTGCTCGCCGGAATTCGCCGGCTCGCCGGCCCCGGAAGGCATCCACCAGGACGGCTTCGACTTCATCGGCATCTTCTGCGTCGAACGCTTCCGCATCCTGGGCGCCACCACGCGCGTCTACCCGGCCCGCGACCGGCCGCCGCTGTTCAGCCGCGAGCTGCAACCGGGCGAGGTGGTCTTCGCCAACGACCGCCGCGTCTTCCACTTCGCCGAGCAGGTGCGCCCCAGCAGCGACCAGCCCGGTCACTGGGACCTGCTCGTCATCACCTCCTGAGGGTCCCGCCGGTGCAAGACCTCGATCCCCGCCACCTGCGCGCGCGCTTCCCCGCGCTCGCGCGCCTCCACGACGGCCGACCGGTGGTGTACGCCGACGCGCCCGGCGGCACCCAGGTGCCGCGCGCGGTGGCCACCGCCATGACGGAGTACCTCGCGACCGCCAACGCCAACTTCGGCGGCGTGTTCGCCACCAGCCGCGAGACCGGCAGCATGACCGCCCGGGTGCGCGCCGGGGTGGCGCACCTGCTCGGCGCTGCGTCCGGCGACGAGATCGTGTTCGGTCAGAACATGACCAGCCTGACCTTCGCCATGAGCCGCGCCCTGGCGCGCACCTGGCAGGCAGGCGATGAGGTCATCGTCACCACCCTCGACCACGACGCCAACGTCGCGCCGTGGCTGCTGGCCGCCGAGGAGCGCGGCGCGGTGGTGCGCACGCTGGCCTGCGCCGCGCCCGACCTGTCGCTGCCTCTGGACGGCCTCACCGCGCTGCTCGGCCCGCGCACGCGCCTGGTGGCGCTCGGCCACGCCTCCAACGCGGTGGGCACCATCGTCGACCTCGCCCCGCTGATCGCCGCAGCGCACCGCGCCGGTGCGCTGGTCTACGTCGACGCCGTGCACTACGCGCCGCACGGCGTCATCGACGCGCGCGCGCTGGACTGCGACTTCCTGGCCTGCTCCGCCTACAAGTTCTGCGGCCCGCACCTCGGCGTGCTCTACGGCCGGCGGGCGCTGCTCGAGAGCCTGACGGCCTACAAGGTGCGGCCCTCGTCCCCGCACCCGCCCGGGAAGTGGGAGACCGGCACGCAGAACACCGAGGCCATCGCCGGGCTGGGTGCGTGCCTCGAGCACTTCGGCGGCCTGGGCGCGGAGGTGTCGCCGGATCCGTTCTCGCGCGCTGCGCTGACCGCCGGCATGCTCCGCATCGTGGCGCACGAGGCGACCCTGTCGCGGTGCTTCCTCGCCGGCCTCGCCGCCATCCCCGGCGCGCGGCTCTACGGCATCGTCGACCCGGCCCGCGTGGTCGCGCGCACCCCGACCTTCGGCTTCACCCTGGCCGGCCGCACGCCGCGCCAGGTCTCCGAGCACCTGGCCGCGCGCGGCATCTTCATCTGGGACGGCCACTTCTACGCCAAGGGCGTGATCGACCAGCTGGGCCTGGCGGAGAGCGGCGGGCTGATCCGCATCGGCTTCGCGCACTACACCACGGTTGAGGAGGTCGAGCGCGTGGTGGCGGCGGTGGGGGAGATCGCGGGGTGAGCCGTGACGGTCCGCGCGGGTCTCATGCGTCGTTCGCGGTCCATGGTGGAGGGGGTTGTGAGACGGCAGCCATGGTCTGATGACATGGGCGAGCTGGCGCTCGCCCCTCCCGGGGGTCTGGCACGCAATACAGGGTGCGCCTGCGGATCACTGCCGTCCCCCGGGAGGGTCGAGCGCCAGCTCGACCATCACTCGGCCCGAGGCCACGGCCCACCCCGGAACGACCCCGCGTCACCGGTATTCAGGCCCGATCAGCTCGCACACCAAGGTGCACAAGGCGCTGAACGTGGGCGGCTTGATGCGGTAATCGACCGCCGCCGCGCGCGCCCGGGCGATGTCGCGCGCGCTGTTCGAGCCCGACATCACCACCAGGCGCGCGCTGCGCAGCGCGGCGTCGGCCTTGATGAAGGCGACGATCTCCCAGCCATTGATGCGCGGCAGGTTGACGTCGACGATGATCAGCGCGATGGGCGGCGCGCCCGCGTGCGCCAGGGTGGCGAGCACCTCCAGCCCGGTCGCGGCGCGCGCGATGCCGCGGTACTCGACCTTGTCGCCGCAGCAGGCCGCGACGGCCTGCTCCCCGAGCTCGAGGTCGCCCTCGTTGTCGTCGATCTGGACGACGAGCGGGCGGGGAGCGGGCTGGTCCGGCATGGTGCGGTCCCGTCGCCTAGGCCGTGCGCGGCAGGGTGAACCGGAAGGTCGTGCCGACGCCGACGGTCGACTCGAGCCAGATGCGGCCACCGTGGTGCTCGACGATCTTCTTGCACGAGGCCAGGCCGATGCCGCTGCCGGGGAACTCCTCGCGGGAGTGCAGGCGCTGGAACACCTTGAAGAGCTTGCCGTGGAAGGCGGGAGCGATGCCGATGCCGTTGTCGGTGATGGCGATGGTCCACGCCGCCTCGCCGGCGACCACCTCGATGGTGACGACCGGCGGGCGCGCCGCGCGGAACTTGAGCGCGTTCCCGATCAGGTTCTGGAAGACCCGCACGAGGTGGACGCGGTTGGCGCGCACCTCGGGCAGGTCGCCCACCACGATGCGCGCGCCGCTCGCGGTGATCGCGTGCTGCAGGTTGGCCAGACTCTCGTCGACGACCCGGCGCAGCGGCACCACCTCCAGCAGGTCATCGCCCTCGTCGGTCAGGGAGTACTCGAGGACCGCCTCCACCAGCTCGTTCATGCGCCTGGCCGCGGCTTCGATCTTGGCGAAGTACGCGCCCGCCTTCGCTTCGAAGGTGTCGCCGAAGTGCAGGCGCAGCACGTCCAGGTAGCTGGTGATCATGCGCAGCGGCTCCTTGAGGTCGTGCGACGCGATGTACGCGAACTGCTCCAGCTCGGCGTTGGTGCGGCGCAGCGCCTCGGCCTGCACCGACAGCTGCGCGGTGCGCTCCGCCACGCGCTGCTCCAGGTCGTCGGCGCGCCCGCGCAGCTGCTTCTCGGCGGTGCGCGCGCGGTCCAGGGCCATCTGCAGCGCCATGTCGGCCTCGTGGCGCTGGGTCTCGTCGCGGGTGACCTTCGCGAAGCCGCGCAGCTCGCCGTGCTGGTCGAGGACCCTGGTCACGACGACGTTGGCCCAGAACCGCGTGCCGTCCTTGCGCACCCGCCAGCCCTGCTCCTCGAACGAGCCCATCGTGCGCGCGACCTGCAGCTCGCGCTGGGGCTTGCCCTTGGATTGGTCCTCCTTGGTGAAGAAGAGCTTGAAGTCCCGGCCGATGATCTCGTCGGCGGCGTAGCCCTTGATCAGCTCCGCGCCGGGGTTCCAGGTCTCGACGATGCCCTCGGGGCTGAGCATGCAGAAGGCCTGCTCGCGCAGCGCGCTCACCGACAGGCGGAAGCGCTCCTCGCTGCTGCGCAGCGCCTCGGCCGCCTCGTGCTTGGCCGTCTCGTCGTGGGTGACCTTGGCGTACCCGCGCAGGGCCCCGGTCCCGGGCTCCAGCAGCGCGGTCAGGGTGGCCGCGGCCCAGAAGCGCGTCCCATCGCTGCGCAGCCGCCAGCCCTCGTCGTGGACGGAGCCGGTGCGCGCGGCGGTGGCCAGCAGGCGCTGCGGCTTGCCGGCGGCGCGGTCCTCGGGCGTGAAGAACTCCTCGTAGTGCCGGCCGATGATCTCGTCCGCCGCGTAGCCCTTGATGCGCCGCGCCCCTTCGTTCCAGGTGACGACCAGGCCCTCGGCGTCCATCAGGTAGATGCTGTAGTCCTGGACGCTCTCGCACGAGCAGCCGGAACATGTCGTTGCTGTCCACACGTCCGGCACCGGCGTTGGCCGCTGCGTCCGTCGCTCCGTTTTCTGCCATCATGCCGGCTCCGCTTCTTCCCGGGAGTATGCCGAGAGGGATCGGGGTTCAAAGAAATTTGGCACTGCGGAATGCATGGCCGCAGGACGGAGTTGACATATGATATTGCACTTCTCTGATTAGGGTGATGGTTCCACGGTTGTGACCCGCAGGGTCCGGATAGGACTCGGCGACGAAGCGGTCGGGGACTCTTCAGCTCCTGGGACGGCGCCGAGTGCGGAGATGAAGCGGGAGTCGAAGGAGCGGAAGCTGGGCGCCGGTGTCGGGCGGGGAGGCCCCCGAGACGTGCGGCGTCGAGGCGGGGAGAGAGGACCATCTCGGCGTGCGTGCCGAAGGCCATGTGCGGGACGATGGCTCCGGCGGTGCAGGCCGTGGAGCCGAGCAGGGTCGAGGCCACGGCAACCAGGAGGCGGCGGTCCGCAGGTCAGCCATGGCCGGGCCCTGAGGCGAGCCACCCGGGGCCGGCGCGCAGAAACGCCACGCCGGCACCTTCATTTCCATCGATTTCCAGCTCTCCCGCGCAGCGGGCCCCCGCGCCTCGGGTATCCAGATTCCACCCGACCTCACGCGTCCGAATCGCGTGCGTGCCGGGTGGACGGTCGCCGTACCTGGCGCCGCCGGACCGGTTCCTGCGCAAGGTACTCACATGCACCTCCTCCAACGCCTTCCCCTCCTCGCCTGCCTGCTCATCGGGTCGTTCGCCACGTCCCGCGCTGCGGAAAAGACCTGGCCGCCAGCCGAGGGCGTCCCCATGACGCGGTGGGCGGGCGCCCCCGACGCGGCGGCCGTGCCGCTGGATGAGTATCCGCGCCCGCAGATGGTGCGCGAGCCCTGGCTGAACCTGAATGGCATGTGGGACTTCGCCGTCGCCGACCGCGCTGCGGGACCGCCTACCGGGTATGGCGAGCGCATCCGCGTGCCGTTCGCGCCGGAGTCCGCGCTCTCGCTCATCGGCAGGCGCATCGCGCCCGAGCAGCGGGTCTGGTACCGGCGCACGTTCAGCGTGCCGGCGGCGTGGGCGGACCAGCGCGTCCTGCTGCACCTCGGCGCCGTGAACTGGGAAGCGCAGGTGCAGCTCAACGGCCGGGCGGTGGGGCAGCACACGGGCGGCTACGACGGCTGGGAGGTCGACCTCACCGACGCGCTCGTCGCTGGCGCTGATCAGGTGCTGACCATCTCCGCGTGGAACCCGGTCGAAGGTGGGCAGCCGCGCGGCAAGCAGGCTGTGAAGCCGAGCGGGATCTTCTACACGCCCACGACCGGCATCTGGCAGACCGCCTGGCTGGAGCCGGTGCCGCAGGCGCACCTCACCGCCCTCAGGATCCTCAGCGACATCGACGCCGGCGTGCTGTCGGTCGTTGCCGCGGGCACCCCCGGCGCGGCGCAGACGGTCGAGGTGACGGTGTGCGACAGCGGGCACGAGGTGGGTGGCCACTCTGGCGCGGTGGGCACGGCGATCGCGGTCCCGCTCGCGCACGCGAAGCTGTGGTGGCCGGACGCACCGTTCCTCTACGACCTGCGCATCGACCTGAAGGACGCCGCCGGGCGGGTCTGCGATTCGGTGACCAGCTACGCCGGCCTGCGCGCGATCGCGGTCGGCCCGGGCGCGGACGGGCGGACGCGGATGCTGCTCAACCACACCGCGGTGCTGCAGATCGGGCTGCTCGACCAGGGCTTCTGGCCCGACGGCGTGTACACCGCCCCCAGCGACGCCGCCCTGCGCAGCGACCTGGAAGCGACGCGGCGCCTGGGCTGCAACATGCTGCGCAAGCACGTGAAGGTCGAGCCGGACCGCTGGTACTATTGGGCCGACCGCCTGGGCGTGCTGGTGTGGCAGGACATGCCCGGCTGCCCCGAACTCGCCTACCACGCCAAGACCGCCTCCCTGGACGACATCGAAGGGAACTACGAGTCCGAACTGCGGCGCATGGTCACCGGCCTGATCAACCACCCCTCGATCATCGTCTGGGTGCCGTTCAACGAAGGCTGGGGGCTGCCGCTCGCGCCGAACCGCAAACCGGGCGAACCCGACGCGATGGCCCCGGAGGGTCGCGCCCGCGAACAGCGCATGGTCGCCGCCATCCGCGCCGAGGACCCGACGCGCCTGATCGACGCGGAAAGCGGCGCCGGCGGCGGCGCGAACCAGGGCGCGAACCTGTGGGACGCCGGGCTGGGCGACATCATCGACTACCACTGCTACGGCGGCGACGCGCCACGCCCCGAGGCCGGGCGCGCCTCCGTCATCGGCGAAGCCGGCTGGGGCCTGGCCCTGGTGGCCTCCATCCGCGGGCGCCTGGCGACCAGCCAGCAACTGGGTGAGAGCGCGATCGTCATCACCCAGCTCACCGACGTCGAGAACGAGACCAACGGGGCGCTGACCTACGATCGCCGGGAGAAGGAGGACGCGGCGGCGATCGGGGAGGAGGTGGTGAAATGCATCCGCGCGGCGGGGTATGGGGCGTATCCCAGGTGAAACCCGCGCCGTGGCGGCGCGTCCGTCGCCAGGCCCCGATGCCCCGGATCGCGACGGTCAGCCCAGGTCCACCGGCAGGGTGAAACAAAAGGTCGACCCTTCGCCTGGGGTGGATTCGGCCCAGATGCGACCGCCGTGCGCGGCGACGACGTTGCGGCAGAGGGCAAGACCGAGGCCCGTGCCCTGGATCTCCGCGCCATGGAGCCGCTTGAACGGCTCGAAGATGCGCTCGGCATCGCTCATGGCGAAGCCGAGGCCGTTGTCGCGGATCTCGAAGCGCCACATGGGGGGTTCGGCCACCGCGCGCACGTGGATCCGCGCCGGACGCCCGGGGTCGCGGTACTTCAGCGCATTCGCGATGAGGTTCCTGATCAGCTGCGCGATGCGGCGGCGTTCCACCCTCACCGGCGGGAGCGGCTCGCAGGTGATGTCCGCCTCGGCCGCGAGCACGTCGGCCTCGAAGAGCTGCGTCGCGATCAGGACGAGTTCGCCGACATCGACGGGTTCCCGGTGGCATGAGCGCCCCGCTTGGCTGAGGTCGAGCAGGTCGCGGACCAGCCCCTGCATGCGATCGAGGTTGGCGGTCATGCGCTGGAGCAGCGCCTGCGCCGCCTGGCCCAGGCCGCCCCCGTGCCGGACTTCCAGGAGCTCGGCGAAGATCTTCACGGTCCGCAGCGGCGCCTGCAGGTCGTGGCTGACCGCGTGGACGAATTGCGAGAGCTCCCCGTTGGAATGATCGAGCGCTGCGTTGGCCCGGGACAGCTCACCGATGGTCCGCGCCAGGTCCTGGGCCGTCCGTTCGGCCTCCTGGCGGGCGAGCAGCAGTTCCTGCTCGTAGCGGCGGCGTTCCGTCGATTTGAAGATGGACACGCGGTAGAACAGCCCGGCGCCGGCCTCATCGCGCCGCATGGCCGCGCTGAACAGGGCGGGGAACCGCGTCCCGTCGCGGCACAGCACTTCGAAGGCGATCTCATCGATCACACCGCGCAGGCGCAGGGCGGGCCAGAAGTGCGTCTCGAGGAAGATCCTTCCGCCGACGTTCAGGAAGCTCGCCAACGACCGGACGCCGTCGACCTCCTCGCCGGGGTGCCCGGTCCAGGCCAGGAAGGCGCGGTTCGCCCGGAGGACCACGCCGTCGAGGCCGATGGTCAGGTGCCCGGTCGGCGCGTCGTCGTAGGTGTGGTCGATGATCGCCAGCGCCTCGAACTGCCGCCGGCGCGCGTCGCCGATCATCCGCTGCTTCCACCGCCACCGAGGTAGCCGCGGATCGCCCCGGCGGTCTCCTCCGGCGCGCTGAGGTTGGGGCAGTGGCCCGTCGCCCGGAGCTTGATGAACGCGCTCCCGGGGATGTGGTCGTGGACGAAGCGCCCCGCGCTCTCCGGCGCGATGAGGTCCTGCGAGCACTGCAGGATGAGCGTGGGCGTGACCACGCGCCCCACATCCGCCCGGTTGTCGGACAGGAAGGTGGCGCGGGCGAACGCCTTGGCGATGACCGGATCGGTGCGGCAGAAGCTCTCCGCCAGCTCCGCCGACAGGCCCGGCCGGTCGCCGTTGCCCATGATCGCCGGAGCCATGCTCCGGGACCAGCCGAGGTAGTTGCTGTCGAGCTGGTCGATCAGCGAGGCGATGTCCGCCTGCGAGAAGCCCCCGACGTACCCATCCTTGTCGATGTAGCAGGCCGACGGCCCGACCAGGACCAGGTGCGCGAACAGGTCGGGGCGCCGGACCGCGGCCAGGACCGCGATCATCGCGCTGACCGAGTGGCCGACCAGGATGACCTCGCGAAGGCCCAACTGCTCGCACACCTCGATGATGTCGCTGGCGTACCCATCGAGCGACGCGTACTTGGCCGGCTCATAGCACGAGAGCTGCGAGCGCCCCGCGCCCACGTGGTCGAGGAGCACGACCTGATGATCGGCCGCGAACGCCGGCCAGACATCGCGCCACATGTTCTGGTCGCAGCCGTAGCCGTGCGCGAAGAGCATCGGCCTGGAACCGGACCCGTGCGTGACGACGTTGTTCCGGGCGCGGACGTCGACCATGGCACGGACTCCCTACGGAAAGGCTATGGCCCTGTCCGCCGACATCTAGGGTCCATCACTCCCACTATTACCAGACCCGCGCGTGTCCCTGATGGACCCATCAGGGAACCGCGCGCGTGCCGGTGGAGGCCCACCGCCTGCGGTCTCCCACAGCCGTGACCACGCCGCCTGGCAAAGACCGCGGCCTCCCTACCATGCCTGGCATGCGCAGCCGTGGTCATCGCGCGCCGATCCCGGCACCTCGCCACGCAGCGTTCATGCTGCTGGCGCTGTGCCTGACCGCCTGCGGCAGCCGGTCGGCCCTGCCGCCCGACGACGCGCCGCATCCCAGCGCCCACCTGCTGCAGGCCGCGCGCGCCGCGGGGATGCTGGCCGATCCCGCCGATTTGCGGCTGGCGATCACCTTGGACGTGCGCGGCCAGCGCCGCGAGTGGCTGATGTCCCTGCACCCGGATCCCCAGCCGGCCGACCCGGGCGACGCCGCGCTGGCCACGGTCTATTCGTCGGTGGGGTTCCGCTTCGACATCCCGCTGCGGCGCACGGCGATCCGCATCCGGCTCATCGGCCCGGTCGATGGCGCCACGGTGGTCCCGCCCGCGCCGCAGGAGGCGCAGGTGCTGGTGGTCTCATCCTACCTCGAGCTGGGACTGGTGCGCGGCGCCGCGTTCTGGCTGCGCGCGAAGGCCCTGGGCGAATCGACCCCCGTGCCCGAGGAGGACAAGCTCGACCTGGCCTTCGCTTCCCAGCCCTTCCCGGCGGAGCGCGTCGCGCAGGAGTTGGCGAAAGCGCACCAGCGCGGCCCCATCTGGGATGAGCAGTCGGTCCGCGACGTCGCGATGACCTGCCTCGCCTTCGACGAGTTCTTCAAGCTGGTGCAGAACACCGCGCCGCTGCGCTCCTTGTTGCGCGAAGCGCTGCCCTTCCCGCCGATCTCGACCCTGATCGGCATGATCTGGTCGCAGCGGCTGTCCATCTCCCTCGACGCGAACGACATCACGGCCGCGGACCCCCAGGTCTGGCTCCGGCAGCCCGGGCCGGCGGTCTTCAGCCTGCCCGCGTCCCTGACCATGAACGGGACGCCGCTGCTGCGCGCCCGCTTCCTGGTCACCGAGCCGCGCCCGCCCCTGGACGTGGTGGCGGGGATCGTGGGCATCGAGACGGAGGGCGTGCGCGAACCGGGGCGGCGGTTGCGGATCCGGCTGGTCCATCCGGATGAGTGGCAGTGATGGGGCCCAGGAACCGCGATCACTCTGTGCGCGGCGTCGCCACGCGCTCCAGCCCGCGTGTCCGCGAATCCCGCCGCACGTTATAGCGCGTGCGGACGGGCCGCGAAGGGGCCTGTCCTTGGCGATGGGGCTGCGCTGCTCACCATGGGCCTGAGCATGACCGGTCCATGACCGACCTGAACCGGATGATCCACGCCGATGCGTGGAAGCGATGGGCGTTCACCTGCTCGCCATGATGCGCCGCCAGCGCGCGCCCAGCCGGAATTTCCAGATCCTGAGGTGCCGGGTGATGGTCCCTGGCATGCGAGCGCGCAGGTCCGCTGCGATCTCGTGGCGGTGCGCGCGGATGTAGGCCCCCAGGTGGTCGCCGAGGTGCGCGCTCTCGGCGAAGAACAGGCGTTCGACCCGCGTCCGCTCGTCGTCGCCGACCAGGGAGAACTGGCGGCGGCGCTCCAGCACCTCCACCGGCGGCGTGCGGTCGGTGAACCAGCCGAACGAGGCTTCGAACGCCGCAGCGATGCGCTCGCAGCCGATCACCCGGAAGGCATCCGCGGTGATACGGTAGTGCGGATCGCCGGCGATGTTGGCGGTGTAGAGGTAGCCGAACCCGCCATTGTCGATGATGCCTCCGAAATGCCAGGCGAGCGAGACGACGCGCTCGTGCGGCGACATGGTGCGGACGTCGATGGTGGTGGTGATCTCGGCGTAGAGCATGAAGACGTCATCGCAGAGCGCGGAGTCCTTCTCCTGGCCGAAGGCGCTGGCGATGGTCCTCATGCGGATAGGATGAGCGGTTCGGGGCGACCGCAACCCCGCCGGTTCACGGGCTTCATGGACATGCGGGGATATTCGTTCGGAAATCCATGGACAGGCGAATGGCATTGACTTAATAATTAGCCGATTTGCAGGTGCAATTGCGAATTTCTCCCCAGCTGAAAGCGGTGGTTCTTGGTTCCCTTCCATCGGCCGTACCTGCCGCGGCACTTCCGTATGTAGGATCTTTCTGGGCGCCGTCGCTGCGCTGAATCATTGATTGCTTGTAGATGCGCGGCTAGGAGTTCGAGGATGACTGGATTTTGATGTCTGAGTACGAAGGCTGTCAGGACATCGCACGTGGCGTGCACCAGTGAGCAGTTATTGAAAACTGATTTGCGAGGATGATCCCACTCCATGAGGCGATGAGACGCGGCCATTTCGACTTGGTTCAGAAGTGCTCCCGCTAGCAGGCGCGCAATCATGAAGGCGGCTATCTCCTGCCTGATACCATCGGCAGTGGTCGTGTGGAATCCCTCGACACGATCCTGTATCTTGAGTTCCCTGAAGGCGGTTTCGATATCCCAGCGCAGCGAGTAGAGTTTCAGCAGCAGGCGGCGCGGCCAAGCTTTGCGATCGGTGAGATTGGTCAGAAACACAACGGTTTCGATTTTGCCCCGTCTGACATCGATGCGCGTCGTCTTCACGACCCGGTAGCGGACGTTCACCGTCTCTCCGTCAACGCAGCCGGTGAGGGTCACGAGTGCGTCATTGGACTTGCCCAGAAGGAACCTCTGTACATCGATCCACGTCGTCTTTCCGCTGCGAATTCGCATGAAACAGCCGATCTTTGCCCGCGTAAAGGCTTCGATTGCGGCCAAGCCATGAAAGCCACGATCCAACAGCACGATGCTCTTGGCGGGTAGCCGAGGAGCCATCTGAATGGCAGCCTCGCGCTCGCTCTCAAAACAGGTCCCTGTGATCCAATCAACTGGACGACGGGCGAGGACATCCCAGGCGACGACGAGTCGCGATTGGGGTTGATGGCTTGGTTTATTGTGGGAGTAGCTTCCGAACTCTTTGAGCGTCGATGGCGACCGTGGCAACAATATTTGACTGCCATCGATGGCGATCAGGCGGTAGCCATTAACGCGGTGGCGTGGATTGTGGCTTTCGGCCGCCTCCACCAAATTGGCAAAGAGGGTGCGGAGCACCGGCTCCTTCATTTTCCGCCGGGCGCGGCAGAACGCTGCTGGGCACGGTTCCTGTCTTTCCCTGCCACGAGATGGGTACATATCGCGGAGAAGAACGAGAGCGCGCCGCGTACTCGAGACACCTCGATCGATGGCAAGAACGAGCAGCGTTGCCAGAATGCTGCGCGGGCCCTGGACGCGGCGACGCTGCCAATGATTCGGCAAATTGTCCAGGAGATCCTCCAGCAAGGTGAGGATATGATTGCGATTGAGGTTGCGCATGAATTCGCGCCTCAAAGAGGCGCAAAACGCGAAGCGAAAAAATTGTCAAGTACAATTAGCCGCTGGATTTATGAAATAAAAGCAACGCCATTAATGGACAGGCATCGATCAGAGTCCGCGTGGTGTTATCGTTGTCCTTGCCGGAGGCTCGCTACGCTCGATTCCATGATCATCCCACGCAGTGCCCTATCGGTGCCGTTGTTCCTGATGCTCGTTGCGTGCAGTCAGCCGCCTGCTGGCCAGCCTGTGACCAAGGGTCTAACCCCTGCGCCTCTTTTGACCGCCGACGAGATGGCGAAGATACTGTTGGAAAAAGCCGCCATTTGGAAGTTCGAGTCCAACCCAGGCGTGCAGGTGAAGCAGATCCGGCTCCAGTTTGTGGAAGGTGGGAAGACCATCGACCGCATGACATCACAGACAGGCGATCACCCGGTCCTCACCAAGATCATCATCGTGATCCAAGATACAGGCGACAACAGGCATCGCTTGAGGATATACCATGAAAACCCGTCCGGGTCGGCGCTCGCAACGGCGGACGCTTGGTTTTCCAAGCCGCTGACGTCATCCGGATCGACGGTTCCGACCGAGGTGAAGCCGATCGCTCTGGGAACGACGACGCTCATCGAAGGCTGGACCGAAATGCCCATTCCTGGGGAAAGCTACTCCACGGAAGACGCCCCATGCCGTCTCAATCTCATCATCGAGTGACGAGTTCCCCCGGCCGCCGGTGGTCTGGTCGCTGGGATTCACAGGCATCTCACGAGCCCTCCCGCGCCATCCTCTCCAACACCTCATCCCCCGGGAACCCGGTCGTCAGCCACCGCTCCGGCGCCATCCCCACCGGCTTGAACAGC
>CAWFSD010000020.1:0-44256 GCA_963818245.1 uncultured Planctomycetota bacterium | reverse complement strand
CTTCGGCGGTCCGCTCCGGCGCACCCATGCCGAGGCGCGCCGCCTCGGCCACCGCCGCCGCCCACGGGCGGTACTCGGTGATGGGCAGCGACAGCGGCTGCTCGAGGCGGCCCAGGTGGAGGTCGGCGGAGAGCTGCTCGAGGTTGTAGTTCACCCAGCGGTGGCGCATGCCCGGCGTGCGCCGGCGCGCGAAGCGGTGGCCCGGGATCAGGTGCAGGGCGCCGCTGCCCAGGCGCCACTCCTGGCCGTCGAAGGCGACCGTGCACTCGCCCTCGAGGATGTGCCAGATGGTGTGGTTCCAGGTGCGGTAGGGACCCTTGTCCCACACCGACCAGGCGGCGTCGACGGTGTGCTCGCCGCAGGCGGCGATGCGGATGGCGCCGACGTTCTGGAAGGGGGGAGCGCCGGTGAGGGACAGGGGCATGGCGGAAGATCATCCATGCATGACCGGCCTGCGCCAGCCGTTCACGCAGGCGGTGGGGACGGGGGATGCGGCGCGCGTCGCGAGGTGGTCGAGCTGGCGCTCGACCCTCCCGGCGGTCCCGGGCGGGGGACTGGGGTGCGCCTGGTCACGGTGGGCTGTCGCCGGGAGGGTCGAGCGCCAGCTCGACCATCGATGTCTCCCGAGGGTCGAGCTCGCGCTCCAGCCCTCCCGGCGGTGGGCAGTCGCTGGGGGGGCGCCAGCTCGACCGAGAGTGTCCCGCGATCGTCGCGCCTACGCGAACTCCAGCCCCCTCATCGTCCCCGTCCCCGACGAAAACGCGTCCACCTCGATCCCCAGGCGCTGCAGCATGCTCACGTGCAGATTGGTCAGCGGATAATTCTTCTTCCGGTCGAACGCGAGGTGCTGCCCGTGCTTGAAGCCGCCGCCCGCGAGCAGCACCGGCAGGTTGTCGTTGGCGTGCGAGTTGGCCGAGCCCATGTTGGTGCCGTACAGCACCATGGTGGTGTCGAGCAGGGAACCGTGCGGTTCGCGCGTCGCGGCCAGGCCGCGCAGCAGCGTGGCGAGCTCGCGGAACTGCGCCTCCTCGATGAGCTTGAGCATGGCCAGCTTCTCGGGGCGGTTGCCGTGGTGGGTGAGCTGGTGGGTGCCCTCGTTGACGCCGGCGATGTCCGGGCGCACGAAGTCCTGGCTGATGAACATGGTGATGATGCGCGTCGCGTCGCTGGCCAGGGCCAGGCGCGCGAGCTCGAACATGGTGCGCGTGCGCGGGATCACCGCGCTGCGGTCGTTGCTGTCGGACGGCGCCGGCGCGTCGGTGCGCGGCTTGGGCTTGTGCTCCCACTCCTCGGCCACCACCAGGCGGCGCTCGAGTTCGCGCAGCGCGGTGCAGTACTGGTCGACCTTGGCGCGGTCGTCGGCGCCGATCTGGGCGGAGAGGCTCTTGGCGCGCGCGCCGACCTGGTCGAGGATGCTGCGCTCCTCGCGCAGCCGCGCGACCTGCGCGTCGACCTCGTCGGGGGTGCCCTGCACGAACAGGCGCTTGAACAGCTGCGACGGCTTGTCCTCGCCCGGCAGCATCACCCCGGCGCCGGTGAAGGACAGGCTGCGCTGGGTGTCGACGGCGAGCGACAGCGAGGGGTGGCGGGTGAGCAGGCCGACGCGCTCGGCCGCGAACTGGTCGAGCGAGATCGAGTTGCGGAAGCCGCCGCGCCCCGGGTGGCCGGCGCCGGTCAGGAAGCACAGCTCGGCGCCGTGGCCGCCATCGACCTCGGGCAGCGACACGCCCGACAGCACCGTCATCTGCGCGCGCGCGTCCTTGAGGATGTCGAGGTAGGGCGTGGCCTGGTAGTCGCGGCCCGCGGCCGCGGGGAAGAAGTGCTGGGGCAGGATGCCCTGGTTGGTCTCGATGCAGAACATGCGCCGCGGCACCGCGGCGGCGGCCGCGGCGGGCTCGCCGGCGACGGCCGGGACCATGGCGTCGAGGAAGGGCAGGGCGAGCGCCACGCCCAGGCCCTTGAGCACGGTGCGGCGGGACAGCGGGCGGTTGCGGAGCGGGTTCATCGGGTCACCACGGCGGGAACGGGGCGTGACGGGGCAGGAGGAGACATGGTCATTTGGCTCGGAACTGGTCGCTCTGCACCACCGCGTGCACCAGGTCGCGCAGGCCGTGGCCGGAGGCCTGGGTGGCGTCGAGCATGGCCTCGACCGCGGCGCGGTCGGCGAAGGTGATGGTCGCGCCGGTGGCGTAGACGAGCAGGCGGCGGGCGAGGTTGCGCGCCACCTGGCGCTCGTCGGCGAGCAGCAGCGCGCGCAGCTCGGCGATGCCGGCGAAGGCCTTGCCGGCGAGCTCGCCGCTGCAGTCCACCGCCGGCCCGAGGCGCACGTGCACCTCGCGCACGCCGCTGACCAGCGGGCTGCTGTCCCCCGCGCCGCTGCTGCGGTAGCGCGTGCGGAAGGCGCCCATCACGTCGAACGACTCGAGGGCGAAGCCCGGCGGGTCGAGCTTGGCGTGGCAGGACGCGCAGACGGCGCTCGCGCGGTGCTTGGCGAGCTGCTCGCGGATGGTGGTGGCGCCGCGCGTGTCCGGCTCGATGGCGCCGGCGTCGGGCGGCGGCGGCGGCACCGGCGTGCCGAGCAGCCGGTCCAGGACCCACGCGCCGCGCTTCACCGGCGAGGTGGTCAGGCCGTTGGCGGTGACCTTCATCACGCTGCCCTGGGTGAGGATGCCGCCGCGCGCGCCGCCCGCGGGCAGCGCGACGCGGCGGATGGCGCAGCCCGCGACCCCGGGCACGCCGTAGAGGCGCGCCAGCGGCTCGTTGAGCATGGCGAAGTCGCTGGCGATGACCGCGCTCGCCGGCAGGTCCTGGGCGAGCATCTCGGAGAAGTAGGCGCGCGTCTCCGCCGCCAGCGACTCGACCAGGTGCACGTCGCAGAAGTACTCCGGGTAGAGCGCGCGGTCGGGCACCGTGGCGTAGAGCTGGTCCAGGCTCAGCCACTGCGCGGTGAAGTCGGCGACCAGGCGCTGCGCGCGCGGGTCGCGCAGCATGCGCTCGGTCTGCTCGCGCAGCACCTCGCTGCGCAGCAGCGCGCCGGTGCGCGCCTGGCGCAGCAGCGCGTCGTCCGGCATCGACCGCCACAGGAAGTAGGACAGCCGCGAGGCCAGCGCCCAGGCGTCGAGCCGCCCCGGGCGCTCGTGGAAGAACAGGAAGTCGGGCGAGCACAGCACCGCCTTGTAGGCCACGCGCATGGCGTCCTGGAAGCAGCGCTTCTCCGCCAGCGCGGTCAGCGCCAGGGCCTGGACGCGCGCGACCTCGGCGGGCTCGACCGGGCGGCGCCAGGCGCGCTCCATGAAGGCTGCGCAGCAGCTGGGCGCTGTCATTCGACGGGATCCTGCGATTCGACCACGAACGGCCCGCCGGCCGGGTGCCAGGGGCGGCGGGCGGCGCCGGTGCCGATGGTGGTGCGCTCGGGCTCGCGCAGGCCGCTCTCCGCGCGTCCACTTCGCCAGCGGCAGGTCGCCGAACAGGCGGCGGTGCGCCTCCGGCGGCCACTGCGGCAGCAGCGGCCCCTCCATGTCGAGCCAGTCGCAGGCGATGCCCGGGCCGCGCCAGGGCTTCTTGGCCGGCGGGCTGGAGTCGCCGGGCAGGCCGCGGTCGTCGAGCGAGGCGCAGGTGATGACGAGCTGCTCGTTGCCGTGCATGCCAGGCGGTGAACTCGACCTCGCCGGGCTCGGCGGGCACATCGAAGAACTGCAGGATAGCGCGCGTCCTTGACCTGGATCGAGCCGCGACGTGCGTGGACGGTCGGCGGCAGCAGCCTGTCGTCGTGGTGTCGCCGGTCCCCGGGCTGTCGAGGGTGACGCCGCGGCAGCGCAGGCGGAAGCGGTAGAGGCCGGGCTCGTCGAAGTGGTTCTGCAGGTCCACGGCGACTGCGCGTTGTTGGGCTGGCGCAGCAGCACCATCCAGCCGTCGACCACGCGCGATTCGCTGCGCCCGAGCTTGCGGTCGCGCTTGAAGTCCTCGAAGAAGCGCCCGTTCTCGGTGAACACCTGGCGGTCGGTGCGGCTCTCGGGCTGCGGGCGCAGCGCCATCGCGGCGTCGAGCGCGGCGTCGGCGGCCTCGAGGTAGCGCGCGATCTGCACGTAGGACAGCTCCTGCGCGGCGGCGACGTCGTCGAAGCCGCCGGCCAGCGGGTCGGCCGGCAGGATGTCCTTCACCTCGAGCTCGGGGATGGCGAGCAGGTCGCGCAGGGTGTTCTCGTACTCGACGCGGTTGAGGCGGCGGTAGACGGTGCGGCCGCCGCTGCGTTGGCGCTGCTGGTCCGCGGCGGTCAGCGCCGCGGCCAGGCTGGCGGCGAACCCGGCGGCGTCGGCCGCCGCGAGCTTCTTCTTCGGCGGCATCTCCCCGGCCGCGACGCGGTCGTGGACCAGCGTCCAGGTGGCGAGCGTGGATGGGTCCCGCTCGACCGGCGCGAGGGTGTCGAGGCGCAGGTTGCCCTTGCGCGTGTCCGCGTCGTGGCACTCGACGCAGCTGGTCTCGAGGCGCTTGGCGATGGCCGCATCGGGTGCGGTGGCCCCCATCGCCGCGCCCACCAGGGACAGCGCGGCGACCAGGCGCAGGCAGGCGGACGTCATGAGCACAGATACCTCGCGAACGGCGGTCGGTTGCCAGGGATAGCCCCAGACCTGCTACGGTTACCTGTCGTTTGCGGAGAGGTGGACTGTGATCCGATGGAAGAGGATAGAACCGCCAAGACGCCAAGACGCCAAGTCTCGAACACCGTATCCACGGCTTTGGTCGTGGCCGCGGTCTGACCGCCTCTCCTCTCCTGCCTTCATCTTGGCGCCTTGGCGCCTTGGCGGTTCTATCCCGCTGGATCGCACCTCGGGACAGTCAGTGCGCCGCCGGCGCGATGAAGCGCGGCTGCAGCCAGGCGGCGACCTTTTCCGGCCAGGCCTTGGCCGCGCCGGTGCAGCGCAGGCCGTAGCCGTGCCCGCCGGTGGGGAAGAGGAAGAGCTCGTTCGGCACCTTGGCCGCCTCGAGCGCGGCGTGGAAGATGCGCGTGCCGGGGACGAAGGTGTGGTCGTCGTCGGTGTGCACGATGGCGATGGGCGGGGTCTCCGCGCCCATCGGCAGGCCGGGGGCGAGCACGCCCTTCTCCTCGAGGTAGGCGGGGTAGACCAGCACCGCCACGTCCGGCCGGCAGGCCTTGGCGTCGCTCTCGTCGAGGGGCGGGTACGCGGCGCTGGCGAAGGCGGTGGCGGCGCGCGCGCAGAGGTGGCCGCCGGCGGAGAAGCCGAGCACGCCGACGCGCGCCGCATCGACGCCCCACGCGTGCGCCCTGGGCGCGCGCCAGGCGCACGGCGCGCTGGATGTCCTGGAAGGCGCCGTCGCGGTTGCCCGGCACGCGGTACTTCAGCACCAGCGCGGTGACGCCGATGGTATTGAGCCAGGTCGCGATCTCGGTGCCCTCCTTGTCGAAGGCGAGGATGCCGTAGCCGCCGCCCGGGCACACCACCAGCGCCGGCGCGGGCATGCCGCCGGGCGCCGGGAACAGCGTCAGCGTGGGCGCGCTGACGTTGGTGACGCGGGTGACCCCATCGCCCTTGGACGGCATGACGCCTTCAGCCTGCGCGGCGCCCTTACCGGGCATGCGGCCGTCGGGCCAGATGGGAACGGCCTGCGGAGCGTCAGCCGCGGCGAGGCCGCGGACGGCCAGCAGGGCGAGCGCGCAGAGGGCGGCGTGGCGGAAGGGCAGGGCGCGATGGCTGGTCATGGGGCTCTCTGTGCGGTTGTACGCCAGGGCGGCCGGCCCGTTCTCCGCTCGCGCCGGGGTGGTGCGGGAGCGCGCGCCGCGGGAGTGGGCTCCGGCGCGCGCTTGCGGGGTGGGGCGGCGCCGGGACGCTGGCGCAGCCAACCCCGGAAGGGCCGATGCGCTTTCTGCTCCTGCTGTTCCTGTCCGCCCTGCACACGGTCCACGCGCTGTCGACCGAGATCCCGCGGCACGTCGCCACCACCCCCGCGCCGTGCGCCGAGCCCGAGGCCCGGGAGCGCCACGAGCGGATCCTGGCCCTGCCCGGTCGCGCGGATGCGCGCGTGGTCTTCCTCGGCGACTCCATCACCGAGCGCTGGGAGGCCGAGGACGGCGGCAAGGCGACGTGGGACCGCGTCTGGGCGCCGCTCCACGCGCTGGATCTCGGCGTCTCCGGCGACCGCACCGAGCACGTGCTGTGGCGCCTCGCGCACGGCGCGCTCGACGGCGCCGCGCCGCGCGTGGTGGTGCTGCTCATCGGCACCAACAACGCGGGGCACCAGGTCGAGGACGCGGCCTACCGCGTCAGCCCGCGCCAGATCTCCGATGGCGTCGCGGCGATCATCGCCCAGGTGCAGGCGCGCTGCCCCGCGGCGCGCGTCCTGCTGCTCGCCATCCTGCCGCGCGGCGAGGAGGAGACCGATCCCGTGCGCCGCCAGACCGACGCCGCGAACGCGCTGCTGAAGGGGCTGGCTGATGGCCAGCGCGTGCGCTGGCTGGACACCGGCCGCTGCTTCATGAAGGCCGAGAACACCGACGTCGACATCGGCACCATGCCCGACCTGCTGCACCCGTCGCCGGAAGGGCTACCGCCGCTGGGCGGCGGTGCTGGCGCCGGTGGTCGCGGAGATGCTGCGCTGACGCCTGCGGCGGCGCGCGCGACCGCAGCCCATTCCGCACGCATCCCGCCGGCGGCAGGTGGGCGTCACCGGCGCTCCGCAGTCCACGAGCGCCGCGCCGGTCGCAGGCGCCCGCCATCGCTCCGGCCGGCGGCCCGTGCGCCTCGTCGTGGTCGCCACGCGCCCAACGCTCTCGCCGTTCCCCGTCGCTGGGTCAGGGTTTCACAAGGTCCAACAGCCCCGCCTCCGTCGGCTGCGCACCACCCGACCCCGGCTGGTCGAGCTCCTTGCGCAGCCACGCCAGCCCCGCGAGGCTGCACACCAGGCTGGTCGCGGCGTCGACGGAGGGCCGCTCGTGCAGCAGGCCGATCGGGCCGCGCCATCCGCTGGCCAGGATGACGCGCAGCATCGCCAGTTCGGAGGCGTCGGTGCCGACGAAGCGCACGGACGGGTACTGCGCGGTGTCGGCGGGCATGCCGTTGACGTTCACCGCCAGCAGGTGGGGCTGCATGCGCGCGAACAGCGCGGCGAAGCCGGCGAGCGGGCCGCGCCAGT
The DNA here is from genome assembly GCA_963818245.1 of uncultured Planctomycetota bacterium. Classification (GTDB taxonomy): domain Bacteria; phylum Planctomycetota; class UBA11346; order UBA11346; family UBA11346; genus BOG-1363. The sequence continues at coordinate 37,107 of CAWFSD010000020.1, read as the reverse complement.
GGTGGAAGTTGAAGACGATGCCGACGTTGGTGACGCCGTCCTGGCGCAGCCGCTCGATCACCGCGAGCTGGTTGTCCTGGTCCTCGCACCACGGCTCGCGGTGGTTGTAGAGCGCGACCTGGCTGCCGATCGCCGCGGCGTCCCGCGCCAGGGGCAGGATGCGCGCGGCTTCGCGGGCGACGCGCACCGGATCGCCGGGCGCGCTCGGCTGCGGCTCGTGGGTTCCGGCGACCCACAACTGGGGGTGGATGCCGTGGCGCCGGGCGGCGTCGAGCACCTCCTGGCGGTGCCCCGGGTACCACCAGGCGCTGATGGTGATGCCGTGCCGCCCCATGGCCTCGATCTCGGCGTCGAAGGTCGCGACGTGCTCCTCGCGCCAGTCGTAGGCCAGCCTGGTGATGCCGAGGTGCCCCAGCATCGCGGCGCGCTCCTCCGGGCCGCGCTTCAGCGGGTCGAAGGGCACCACGCACCACGCGGCGAGGTTGGCGGTGGCGAGGAGGTCGCCTTCGCCCTCGGCCACGGCCGGCGTGCGCGCAGCGACGATGAGGACGAGCACGGCGAGCAGGGCGAACGGTTTCATGTGGGGTCCCGGGGGAATGGGCGCCATCCTGGGGCCTTGCGGGCAGGCGTCTTGGACACGGGCTCCGCGGGCTGGAACGTCTGCGACAGCTGCGGGGATCCTGCGATAAGCCTAACAGCCGCGGCATTGCAGCGTCCCGCGGTCCGCGGTGCAGCCAAGCGCGCGACCTGTCCGGCGGCTGGCAGCGCGGACGGCGCGTCGCGCACCTACCCGGTGATGGGTGGAAACCCGTCGATCGAGGTGTTCCAAGCAACCGCGACACGGGATAACGGTATCTCCTGATTCTAGACCCTAGACCCTAGACCCTAGACCCTAGACCCTAGACCTTGGACCCGGGGTCCACGATCTCGGGTCTCGGGTCTTCAACGGATCATCCATGACCACACGCCTGCTCCCCATCCTCGCCATCCTCCTCGCCGGCGCCGCCCTGCCGGCGGTGGAACTGAGCGTCAGACCCGATCACGCCGACGGTCTCTATGCGGCCGGGGCCACCGTGACGTGGACGGTCAGCGCCAAGGACCAGGCCCCGGATGGATTGAAGTACACGGTGAAATCCGGTGGAACGGTGGAGGTGGCCAAGGGCGCCCTGGCCTTCGCCGACGGCAAGGCCACGGTCCAGGCCACGCTCGCCCAGGCGGGGACGCTGCTGCTCGAGATCGCGCACGACGGCAAGTCGTCGTTCGGCGGCGCCGCCTTCGACTGGACGCACATCCCGGCCGCGCTGCCCGAACCGGCGGACTTCGACGCCTTCTGGAAGGCCAAGCTCACCGACCTGGAAAAGGTGCCGGTCGGTGCGCAGCTCGAGCCGGTCGAGGCCGGCGTGGCCGGGGTGAAGCTGTGGAAGATCACCATGGGGAACCTCAAGGGTTCGAAGATCCACGGCTACGTCGCGCGGCCGGACGGCGAGGCGCCGTGCCCGGCGCTGCTGCAGGTGCAGTACGCCGGCGTCTACGCGCTCGACAAGCGCTGGTCGCTCGACCGCGCCAAGGAGGGCTGGCTGGTGCTCAACATCAGCGCCCACGACCTGCCGGTCGACGAGCCGAAGGAGTTCTACGCCCAGCAGGCCGAGGGGCCGCTGAAGAACTACGCGATGATCGGCGGCGACGACCGCGACAGCAGCTACTTCCTGCGCATGTACCTGTCCTGCTACCGGGCGGCCGACTACCTGGCGAAGCGCCCCGACTGGAACCGCAAGACCCTGCTGGTGGAGGGCGGCAGCCAGGGCGGCCTGCAGACCGTGGTCACCGCCGGACTGCACCCAGCGGTCACGGTCATCACCGCCAACGTCCCCGCGGGCTGCGACATGGACGGCGCCGCACTGCATCGCGAGCCGGGGTGGCCGCACTGGGTGTGGGGCGGCCCCAACGCGCAGAAGCTGGTCACCGCCAGCGCGTATTACGACGTCGTCAACTTCGCCAGGCGCGTGAAGTGCCCGGCGCTGATCGGCATGGGCCTGGTCGACACCACCTGCCCGCCCGCCGGGGTGTTCGCGATGATCAACCAGCTCAGCGTGCCCAAGCGCCTGGTGATCATGCCGCTCGCCGGCCACATGGGCGACCACGGGCCGTACTACCCGGTGATGGGCGCGTGGTGGAACGCGGCGAAGAACGGGCAGGCGCTGCCGCTGCAGTGAGGAGCGGTCCGCCCGGGACGGTCGAGCGCCAGCTCGAGCATCACCCTTTCCTGGCAGAGGCCTTTTCCACGACCCTGGACCACGTCGACGCCGTCCACATCCACCGACTCACGGCGTGGTCGCGCCCGGCACGCTGAACCCGGCATCGGTGAAGATCCTGCGCGCCGCCGCGCCGCGCAGCCACGCGGCGAAGGCCGCCGCGGCCGGCTTCGCGGTGGCGGTCAGCGCCAGCGGGTAGCGGATGGGGGCGTGCAGTTCCGGCGGGATCGCTGCGACGGCCACCACCTTGGCGTCGGCGCGCGCATCGGTGGCGTAGACCACGCCGAGCTCCGCCTCGCCGAGTTCGACCAGGCGCAGCGCCGCGCGCACGTCCGCGGCCGGGGCGAGGCGGCCTGCGAGCCCGTCCCACCAGCCGAGCCTGGTGAAGGCCTCCTTGGCGTAGATGCCGGCCGGCACGTTGGTCGGATCGCCGATCGCCAGCCGCCCGGTGAAGGCGCCGCCGATGTCGAAGCCCGTCGCCACGCTGATCACCGGCGCCCTGCCGGCCGGGGCGATTAGCACCAGGCCGTTGCCCAGCAGGTCGACGCGCGAGGCGGGCGCGATCGCCCCCCGCTTCGCCAGCCAGTCCATCCACTGCTCGTCGGCGGAGAGGAACACGTCCGCCGGCGCGCCCTGCCCGATCTGCTTGGCGAGGGTCGAGGACGCTGCGAAGCTGCACACCACGCGCACGTGCTGCTCCGCCTGGTAGGCCTTGGCCGCCGCCTGCAGGGGGTCGGTGGTGCTGGCGGCGGCGAAGACGGTGATGGCGTCGTCCGCCCCCAGGCGCAGGCAGGCGGCGGCCAGGAGGAGCTGGTGGAGGACGGAGGCGGTCGAGCGGCGCACGGCGGTGTCCAGTCCGGCCGTGGTCCGGCCCCCCGCTTCTTTAGATGCGCACCCGGATCACGCAACGCGCGTTGCCGAGCGCTTCCTGCGCGGGGTCCCGCGTCTCGCGTCTCGCGTCCCACGTCCGGACCGGCCCATCGCGCGAGGCCTGCGGTGGCCTGTGCTTGTCCCATCCCCGGCTGCACCTACCACAGCACCATGCCCAGCTACGCCGTCCCCGATGCCGCCCTGATCGCGGAGTGCGAGATCTCGAACTCGTCGACCCACAGCCCGGGCGGGCAGCACCGCAACAAGACCGAGTCATCGGTGCGCTTCCGGCACCGGCCGAGCGGGCTGGTCGCGCAGTGCGACGAGCACCGCGACCGCGCCGACAACCGCGCGGCGGCGCTGCTGCGGCTGCGCATCCGTCTCGCCATCCGCGAGCGAGGTGCCTCCGATCCGGCCTGGCTGCAGCCCTTCCGGCGCGGCAACGGCCTGGCGCTCGCGCCGCACGAGCCCGGTTTCGCGCTCGCCACGGCGTGCTGCCTCGACGCCCTCGCGGCGGCCAAGGCGGTGATCGGCGAGGCGGCGCGCGCGCTCGCGCTGTCGACCAGCCAGTTCACCAAGCTGCTCGCCGCCGACAAGGAGGTCATGCACGCCGCCAACGACCTGCGCCAGGCGGCGGGGTTGCGGCCGATCCGGGTGCACGACGGGTGAGTCGCGGTGCGAAATCGCGCACCTGCGAACCGGTGGGGTTCCCGATGAACGCGATCGCGAGCGGCAAGTCCGCAGATGCGCAGATTGCGCCGGGTGAGTGTCGGAGTCCAGGTGTGGGCTCCTGGGTGGAGCGCCACCCTGGGCACGCGGTGCTGGTCGCATCCTCCGGGGTGGCGGCATCACCGCGTCCTGGCTCCCCCGGTCAACGCACGTCGCGGTGGCATGTACCACCCCTAGATGGAAGACCGTGATTTACCACTAAATCATCGGATCCGCAGCCGCACCGGCGAGCGCGCCACCCTTTCCGACGTCGCCCGCCTCGCCGAGGTCAGCGCCATGGCGGCCTCGGCCGTGCTCAACGGCGCCCGGACCTCGACGCGCGTGGCCGCCGCGACCAGGGTGCGCATCCAGGCCGCGGCCGCGCGCCTCGGGTACCAGCCGAACGCGGTGGCGCGGTCGCTGGCGCGCAAGCGCACCGACGCCATCGGCCTCTACACCGGCAGCGGCACGCTCACCGCCGACGTGCCGTTCGGCGCGCAGATCCTGGCCGGCCTGCAGAAGGGGTGCGCCGCCACGGGCAAGGACCTGCTGCTGCGCGGCGGCTTCGCCCAGCCCGAGCGCTGGGGCGTCAGCTACGGCGAGCTGGTCGACGGCCGCCTGGACGGCGTGGTGGTGCTCGCGGCGCCCGGCGCGCCGCTGGTCGCGCAGCTCGCCGGTTCGCCGCTCGCCGCGGTGGCGATCGTCGACGCCATCCCCGGCATGCCGTCGGTGGTCGCCGACGAGGCCGCCGGGGCGCACCTGCTGGCGGCGCACCTCGCCGGGCGCGGCCACCGCCGCGTGCTGTGGCGGCCGTCGGTCGGCGACTGCGATTCGGTGGCGCGGCGCCTCGACGGCCTGCGCCAGGCGTGCGCCACGCTCGATATCGCGGTGGTGGTGGGCGATGGCGGGTACCAGCCGCGGCCCTTCACCGCGCGCGAGCGCGAGCTGCTCCGCCCCGGTCGCGCGGGCCGCGCGAGCGCGGTGGTCTGCTACGCCGACTACGTCGCGGAGGCCCTGCTCGACGACGCCCAGCGGCTCGGCTGGTCCGTTCCCGGCGACCTCGCCATCGCCGGCTTCGACGGCATCGAGCTGGTGCACCAGCCGCGCCCCTGGCGGCGGGTGACCACCGTGCGCTGCCCCTGGCAGCGCGTCGGCTGCGTCGCGGTCGAGCTGCTCAGCCGCATGATCGCCGGCGGCGCGCTGCCTGCGCAGACCGCCCTGCCGATCGAGCTGGCCATCGGCGACACCACCTGAATCACCTGTTTCCCATCTCCCACCGCACCAAGCAATCCCTGGACGATCCCATGCTCCGCACCCCTGACGCGCTGTCCTGCCGTTCCGCTCCCGCCATGCCCCTGCGCCGCTCGGCCATGCGCGCCCTCGCCGCGCTGCTGTGCGTGCTCGGCGCCTGCGCGCCGCTCGCGGCCGCCGACGGTCCGACGCCCTACCCGGACGCCAAGGACGAGAAGGCCTGGCCCGGGGTCGGTCCGATCCGCCTGTTCGGCTGGATGGTCGACAACCGCGCGTATTTCTGGACGCAGCGCCAGGCGGGGCACGGCGCGGTGGTGTTCATCGGCGATTCGCTGACCGGCAACTGGGACGGCAAGCAAATGGCGGCGCTCTTTCCGGGGATGAAGATCGCCAACCGCGGCATCGGCGGGGACGTCAGCCGCGGGGTGCTGTTCCGCCTCCAGGAGGACGCCCTCGACCTGGATCCCAAGGCGCTGGTCGTGCTCATCGGCTCCAACGACCTCAGCGCGCACGCCGACCCCGCCGGCGCCCTCGCCAACATCGCCGCGATCATCGCCAAGGCGCGCGCGCACGACGCGGCCATGCCCATCGTGCTGTGCACCATCGCGCCCCGCAATTCGGCGAAGGCTCCGACGAAACCAGGCGCGCACGCCGACCTCAACGCGCGCATCGCGGCCTTCGCCGCGACCCAGCAGCACCTGGCGCTGCTCGACCTGGTGCCGGTGCTGGGCACCGGCACCGACGCGCCGGACCCGGCGAACTACGCCGACGACCAGCTCCACCTCGCGCCGGCCGGCTACGAGCGCTGGGCCGCCGCCTTGCATCCGCTGTTCAAGACGCTGGGGGTGGAGTAGACCGTCAAGGGATCGCGCGCAGCGTGTAGTACGCCTCCAGCATCTTCCACACGGGCGCATCGCCGAAGAGCGCTTTCGTGTCCGCGATCTGCAGGTGGTAGAGGCGGTTCAGCCACTGGTCGCCGGTGCCGAACCCGCTCACCACCACCGCCGCGGACAGGCGGTCGGCGCTCGGCTTCACGCTCGACAGCACCTCGTCCCGGGGATCGCGCTCCGGCGAGCCGTAGTTGCCGGTGTCGGTGTAGAAGTACGAGCTCACCTTCACGGCGGTCGCGAGATCCGCGTCCGTCACCGCGGTGGAGAGCGGCTGCGTGAAGTGCATCACGAAGCCGTCCTTGGCGACCGCGATGCGCAGGATGTCGGCGCCGACGGTCTTGCCGTCGTAGCTGATCCGCTGCAGGCGGTCCTGGTGGCCGCCGGCCGAGGCCCAGCCGCGGCCGGTCTGGCCGACCAGCAGGCTGCCGTCCGGCAGGAAGCACGGCCGCATCGCCCCGGACGCCAGTCCGCGGCCGAAGGGCATCACGCAGCCCTGGTCGACGCCACCCGTCTGCTCCGTCACCACCCGCAGCATGGTCGAGAGCGCCTGGTCGCCGATGAACATCTGCTTCTGGTAGACGCCGAAGCGCCCACCGGTCGTGTCCCACGCCGGGTTTCCGGGCGAACTCGCGAGCCGCGCGTGCGGCAGCCACACCGCACCCAGCCGGCGCTTGTCCTTCCACAGGTCGAACGCCACCTCCTTGGAATCGGGCTTCAGCTTCCCGGGCAGGTCGACCAGGCTCGAGATGTGACCATAGAACCTGCCCTGCTCGAGCGGCACGACCTTCGACGAGCCGACGTACTCGCCCTGGTTCTCAGCGTACCACAGCCGCCCATCCGGATCGAACCCGATGCCCGCCGGACTGCGCAGCCCATAGGCGAAGGGCTCGGTCTTGCCATCGGGGGTCACGCGCATGGCCCAGCCACGGTAGCCGCCCATCGAGCCCATGAACGGCCCGCCGGCGCGCCACGAGGCGCGGTTGTTGCCGCTGTGCGCCAGGTTGAGGGCGTAGTAGTAGTTCCCCTGCGCGTCGCGCACCGGCCCGTGGTTGAACTCGTGGTAGTTCGCGTGGAAGCCGAAGGCATCGCTCACCGTCTCGAAGCGGTCCGCGCGGCCGTCGCCATCGCTGTCGATCAGGCGGGTCAGCTCGGGCTTCTGGGTGACCACGATGCGGTCGCCCTTGTCGTCCTCGATCACCACGCCCAGGCACTCGTACAATCCCTCGGCGAACAGGGACCACTTCCCGTCGCGGATGCGCCACACGCCCGCGGTGCGCGTCCCCACCACGATCGTGCCGTCCTTGGCCACCGCGATGCCGGTGGGCTCGAACAGCTGCTTCCGGCCGAACAGGTCCTTCGGTGGTTCCCAGTCCTCGATCGCGTACCCGGCGGGCAGCTCCAGCTTCTTCTTCTCGTCCTTCGCGGGGGTCCGCACCACCGCCTGCGGGGTCCAGTCCTCGCCGCGATCCAGGACCGGGCGCGCCACCAGGCCACCCGCGAGCCGGGCGCCCAGCGTGTGGACGGTCCCGTGGCCCGCATCGATGGCCCACACGCCGTTCGCGTAGGTGCCGCCTTCGCTGGTGAGCGCGGACAGCCCGCTCTCGGACACGGCGAAGCGCTGCGCAGCCTTCAACGTTCCCGAAATCCGGAACTCGACCCGCCCGTCGCTGGAGAGCGTCACCTTCTCGAAGAGGTCGTTCGCGCCGACGCGCACGTGGAACGTCGGCTCGCCCGTGGCCGGATCGAGCGTGTGGCCGAGGAACGCCGCATCGACCGAGGCGAGCAGCGTGGGGAAGTCGCGGTCGTCCCACAGCCACTTCTCGACCGCCTTCTCGTCGTTGACGTCCGGTTCCATGAACTCGAAGTCGACCGGGACGCCCGCCGGCGTCAGCGGCTGCAGGATGGGGCCGCCCTCGATGAAGGCCTGCGCTCCGCGACCGCGCGCCGAACCGGGCGTGCCGCGGGCTTCGCGCTCCTTGCTCAGGTCCAGGAAGCCGCCGCCCCAGATGGCGCGCACCGCCAGGAAGCGCGCGTCGAAGGTGTAGTTCATGCCGTTCGGCAACCCCACGTGCAGCGCCCGCCCGCTCGACCCGTTGAGCGGCGCGCGGAAGACGCGCGTGCGCTTGGCCACCGGCTCCTCGTTCGGGGTGTCGAGGACGCTCTTCGGCGCCGACTTCTGCTCGACCTGCACCGATCACCACCGCCGGCCCGGCCTGTCCCGCGTCCGCCAGGGTGCGCAGGTAGTGCCAGATGTGCTCCACCGCCTGGTCGGGCAGCACGTCCTTGGTGAACAACGGCATCGCCGCCACGAAGGCCGTGCCCTTGGCGGGTCCGCTCTCGGCGACCGCCAGCGCGTTCCACGACATGCGCACCGAGTCCAGGTAATAGGCCTTGTCCGCCTTCACCTTCCGCCGCTCGCCCGACTTCGGGTCGAGCACCTCGCGCTCGCGCGGCTCGCTCAGGAAGAGCCCGTGCAGGTTCGGCCCCGTGCGGGGGGCGGTGTCGGCCTTGTCGACGGCGTGGCACACCACGCAGCCGTACAGGGCGAACGCGGTCCGGCCTTCGGCGACGGCGTCGACCTCCTGGGCCCAGCCGGAAAGGGCCAGGGCCGAGAGCAGCAGGACGGATTGGTGGGTCTTCATCGGTGCAACCTTGGGACGGCAGGGGTGGGCGACAAGAATAAAGGGGGCGGCAGCGGCCTCTTGGCACACCCCTGGCTTGTCCCGCGTCATGACACGTGCATCGGTCCCGCAGGAAGCACCGGCGCCTCGTGAGACGTCGCCGCATCTGCGCCGAGGCGACTGCCGTGCCGCGGTGCGGCCCGGACCCGCCGCCCCCCGCGGCCTCATCCACGTCACCGACCAGTCCCCCGGCATCACCCGCCACCGCCGCGGCGCAGGCTTCACCTACCGCCGGCCCGATGGCGCGCCCCTGCGCGATGCAGCGGAACTCGCCCGCATCCGCCACCTGGCCATCCCCCCGGCCTACACCCGGGTGTGGATCTGCCCGGATCCGGATGGCCACATCCAGGCGACCGGACGGGATGCCCGGGGTCGCAAGCAGTACCGTTACCACGCGCGGTGGCGGACCGCCCGCGATGCCGGGAAGTTCTGCCGCATGCTGGAATTCGGCGCGGCCCTCCCGCGCATCCGCGCCCAGGTGGGGCAGGACCTGCGCGCGCCGCTCGCGTCCCACCACGTGCCGCGCCGGCCGGTGCTGGCGGCGCTGGTGCGCCTGCTGGACGCGACGCTGGTGCGCGTCGGCAACGAGGAGTACGCGCGCGCCAACGGCTCGTACGGGCTCACCACGCTGCGGGGCCGCCACGCGCGCGTCACCGGCGACCACCTGCACCTGCGCTTCACGGGCAAGAGCGGCGTCGCGCACCGCGTCGACCTCGATGACCCGCGCGTGGCGCGCGTGGTGCGCCGCTGCCAGGGGCTGCCCGGACAGGAGCTCTTCCAGTTCGAGGACGCCGGCGGCGCCGTGCACGGCATCGGCTCGGGCGACGTGAACGCCTACCTGCGCGCCGCGGCCGGCGCGGAGTTCTCCGCCAAGGACTTCCGCACCTGGCACGCCAGCGCGCACGCCCTGGCGCGGCTCGTCGCCTCTGCCGGCGCGGACGGGGCCGCGCTGACCAAGGTGCAGGTGAACGCCGTGCTCGCCGAGGTCGCGTGCCGGTTGCGCAACACCGTCGCGGTGTGCCGCACGTCGTACGTGCACCCGACCCTGCTCGAACTGGCGGCGCAGGGGGGGTTGCACGCGCGCCTGGCCGCGGTCGCGCGCGTCCGCAGCGGCATGGTGCGCGGACTGAGCGCGGACGAACGGCGGTTGCTCCGCTTCCTGCGCGCGCAGCCGCAGGCGCAGCGTCGCGCCTGACGCCGGCAGACGCGTGCCCGCTGCCGGACGGACGGCGGAAAGGACCCTGGCCGCCAGGGCGGTGGTGGTCCGGCGCGCAAGAGGGCCCAGGCTCGGACGTGCGGCCGGTACCGCCCGGCACCGACAGGGATATTCGTCCAATGCAATCCCGGAGGTCCGCCTATAACCCGCTGGGAGTCGCGCCATGTCCACCCTCGTCCCGACGCCCTCAGCGGTCCAGAGCATCATGGAGCACGTCCCCATCGGCGTGGTCGGATTCGACGACCAGCTGGTGGTGGTGGGCGCCAGCCGCCACGCGACGGCGATGCTCGCCTGCACCGGCCGCGACCCGGTCGGCCTCCCGCTCCATGAGGTGATCGCGCGGGCGCTCGGCGCGGAAGCGGCCCAGAACCTCGGCGTCCACGCCGCGGCGGTGATCCAGAGCGGCAAGCCGACGGCCTGGAACTCGTGCCGCCTGACCGCCGGGGACGGGCAGCGCTTCGTGGATTGGGAGGTGCGCCCGATGGAGCTCGCCGGGGCGAAGGGCGCGCTGCTGACGCTGATCGACGTCACGGAACGCGAACGCGCCAAGATGACCATCGCCGCCACCGAGAAGAGCCTGCGGCTGTTCTCCGACGCGGTGCTCGACCACGCGCTCTTCATGACGGACGTCCTCGGCCGCATCGTGGACTGCAACGTCGGCGCCTGCATGATCACTGGATTCTCCAAGGAGGAGCTGGTCGGCGCGCCGATCTCGGTCATCTACAGCCGCGACGACGCGGCCGCCGGGGTTCCCGAGCAGGAGTGGCGGAAGGCCGCCGACCAGGGCAGCGCCGACCACGCGCGCTGGCACGCGCACAAGGCCGGTGGTCGCTACTTCGCGAAGGGCACCATCACCGCCCACGTCCTGCCCGACGAGCTGCCCTGCTTCACGGTGGCGTTCCGCGACGCGACCGAGGAGGTCCGCCTGGCCGAGCGGCGCGAGCGGCTCAGCGCGGAGCGGAAGGCCGCCATCGAGGCCTTGACCGCGACCAACGCCAACTTGGAGCAGTTCGCGGCGGTCGCCTCCCACGACATGCAGGAACCGCTGCGCATGGTGACCAGCTACCTCACCCTGCTGCGCTCGCGCTATGGCGAGGCCCTCGACGCCAAGGCCTGCGAGTACATGGAGTTCGCGATCGCCGGGGCCGAGCGCATGGGGCGGCTCATCCGCAGCCTGCTCGACATCGCGCGCATCGACCACGGCGACGTGGCCCTGCGCGAGACCAGCGCCGACCACGCCTTCGATGAGGCGCGCAAGAACCTCCAGCAGGTGGTGGCCGAGACCGGCGCCACGGTCGAGTGCGGTCACCTGGGCACCGTGTACGCGGACCACGAGATGCTCATCCGCCTGTTCCAGAACCTGGTGGGCAACGCCCTCAAATACGTCGCCAAGGGCCAGCGGCCCAGGGTGCGGGTCGAGGCGGTCGACCAGGCCGGCATGTGCGCGATCCGCATCGCGGACAACGGCATCGGCGTCTCGCCAGCGGACCAGGCGCGCATCTTCGACGCCTTCGAGCGCGTCCACGGCCGCGGGGAATACGGCGGGGCCGGCCTGGGCCTGGCCATCTGCAAGGGCATCGTCCAGCGGCACGGCGGCGCCCTGACCCTCGAGTCGGAACCTGGGCGCGGGTCCACGTTCACCGTCACGCTGCCGCGTGCGCCCGCGGGGTGAGCCGGGCGGTCCGCAGCGTGGCTGCGGCCACGCTCGGCTGGATCTCCCGAAATATCCCAAAATCTGCGGATTCTTCCGGGTTTCCTCGCAGCATCCGCAGATCCGGGAGATCGCGTCGGAAGCGGGACGGGAATCGATGGCAGTGCGTGGCGGGTAGGGGTCCAGGATCTGGCCCTCAACAGAAAGATACCAATTTGGTATCTTGGTCATGGTGTCGCCTCCCCCGTCGGAACCGGTGGCCTCGACCGCCCAGGCGTGCCTCGCCCGCCTGATCGCCTCGGGCGTGTACGTGGCCGGTCGACTCCCGTCAGAACGGGCGCTGGAGGAGATCCTCGGCGTCAGCCGCACCACGGTCCGCAAGGTGATCGCCAAGCTGCGTCAGGACGAACTCCTCTCGTCATCGCGCAGGCGCGCGCAGGACGCGCGCGCCCCCCGCCGCACCCCTGGCGCACCCCGCATCGCCTTCATCGCTCCCGCCTTCGCTTCCGCCGGCGTCGGACGGTGGGAGGACGGCGTGCGGCGCTGCCTGGCGGCCCGCCACCCGCGCGCGCGGCTCGATTCGCTGCGCTACCGCTCGCGCGGGGACCCGCTGTTCCGCGAGGCGGCGCGCGGCTTCGACGGGATCTTCCTGCTGCTCGGCGCGGAAGCGGCCGACGAACGCCTGCACGCGGCGCTGGTCGGCCCCGGGCTCGCGCCGGTGCTCAGCCTGGAGCAGGACCTGACCGGGTGGGGCATCCCCACGCTCGACCTCTTCCCGGCCGCCGGCATCGCCACGGTGCTGGACCGCGTGCACGCGCTCGGCCACCGCCGCATCGGCTGCCTCAATACCCAGCCGGAGGACGCCGTCGTGGCCGCGCGCATCGCGGCTTGGCGCGCGTGGCTGGCGGCGCGGCGTTGCCAGGGGCCGCTGGTGTCGGAACCGGTCGCGCCATTCGAGGATCCGCTGCCCCGGGCCCACCGCCTGATGCAGCGGTGCCTGGACCGGCACGCCGGAGTCACCGCCTGGCTGTGCACGGTGGTGCAGGTGGCGCGCGGCGCGATCCGCGCGATCCACGATCGCGGGCTGGTCGCGGGTCGCGAGGTGTCGATCGCGACGCTCGATGGGGAACTGCAGGAGGACTACCTGGTGCCGTCCCTCGCCTGCGTCGCTCCCCCCGATCCGGTGTCCTGCCTGGGCAAGGCTCTGTCCTGGATGCTGGCCGGGCCGCGGCGTTCCTGGCGCGGCCCGCTGCGCGTGCAGCCCCGCGCCCAGCGCTTCCATCCGGGTGAATCGCTCGGTCCGGTCCACGCGTGATCGCGAACCCCGGAACCTCCACCATGACCATCCGCTCCGCCATCGCCGCCGTCGCGCTGTTGCACCTGCTGGACTGGCCCGGTGGCGCGGCACCGGCGCTCGCGGCGGTGGAGACCGACCGCACGGCCGCGGCCGGGATGACTCCGGTCGACATCGCCGCGTTCCTGATCGCCCCGGACCGTCCCAGCGTCCTGCGCTGGTCGGTGTCCGCGCGCGGTGCGAGTGGGGGCGTGCCCTACGTGCTGCGCGACTACGCGGGCCGGACGGTCGCCACCAGCGCTGCGGGGTACGCCGCCGACGGTTGCCTGGAAGCGCCGCTGTCGGTGCCGCGCGGTTTCTACGAGATCACCTTCTCCGAGTCCCGGCGGAGCTTCGGCGTACTCGCCGTGGAGCCGCACGCCGGCGAAGCCGACCCGTTCTTCGGCGTGGACGCGGGCCTCAGCTGGCTCGAGCCGCGCCCGGCGCTGCGCGTGGGCCTGGTCGCGGCGCTCAAGCGCTCGGGCATCGCCTGCGCCCGCGAGCGGATGAGCGTCGGCGACATCAATCCCGCGCCGGAGGCCTACGACTGGCAGGGGCGGGCAATGCGCTATGCGGACCTGCGCCGCGCCTACCGCGAGGCCGGCGTGGAGGTGCTGGAGCTCATCCATGGCGAGCCGGGCCACTTCGAACCGGGCCCGGGGGGGAATTTCGCGCAGAACCTGGTCGAGACCGCGCGCACCTGGTCGATGTTCACGGCCCAGTGGGGCGCGGGCTGGGCGGGCGGCGAAGTCGGCAACGAACCGGACCTGGCCAGACCCGGCCTGCCCGGCGACCAGTACGTGGTCATGGCCAAGGCGGCGGCCTATGCGGCCGACCACGCCGTGCCCCACCGCCCGGTCGTCGGTGGCGTCTTCGCCAGCGTGCCCCGCGGCAGCTGGTACGACGCGTGCGCCGCCAACGGCCTGGTCGACACCATCGACGCCTTGTCCTTCCACCAGTACGACCGCGCGCCGGCGGTGCAGGGCCAGGTGCAGATCTGCCGCGATTACGTCGCGGCGGCGGGTCGGCCGGGCCTGCCGCTGTGGCTGACCGAGTGCGGGCATCCCTGGGTGCTGGGACCGGACCGGCCACCGCGCGACCAGGACGCGGACAGCGCCCGCGAGATCACGGCCAAGGCGGTCGAGGCGCGCGCCTGCGGCGTGGCGCGTTTCTTCCCCTTCGTGCTGCCGTTCTACGAGGAAGGCGGCATCAAGAGCTTCAGCATGTTCGGCCGCGAGGTCACGCCGCTGCGCTCCTTCGCCGCGTACGCCTGGTGCGCGTCCGCCCTGTCCGGGTGCGCCTACCTGGGCGACCTGCGCAGCGAGGATGCGCGCGTGCGCCTGGCGCGGGTGTTCGGGGCTCCGGAGGGGGACGTGGTCGCGGTGCTGTACACGGACGCAGCGGATCCGCTCACCGCGGTGCGTTTGCCGGTCGCGCCGCTGCGCATCACCGGCGCGGACGGCCGCATCCTCCAGGCCGACGCCGCCGGCAGGATGCCGGTGCCCGATGGCCTGGGGTATGCCTGGTTCGCCCGCGGCGCGCTCGGGGCGGCGCTGCGCACGGAGACGCAGGCCGCCCGCCTGCTGGCCGCGGGCCGCGCCGCGACGCCCGCGCGCGCTCCGGCCCCGCCCGTCGTCCTGCAGTTTCCGTACCGGCCGGCGGTAGGCCAGGTCTCGAAGCGGGCGTACCACGTCGACCGCGTGCGCGCCGCCGCGCTGCCGATCACGGTGCGGCTGCAGAACCTCGGCGAGGTGCCGCTGACCATCACCGCGACCCTGCACCTTCCGGGGGCCGCAGCGACCGCGTTCATCCACGCGCCGAAGACGGTGGGTGCGCACGCGCTCGCCGAGGTGTCGTGGAGCGTGGACGCCTCGGCCGCACTCGACTGCTGCGAAGAGCGCCTGGTGCGCATCACCGCCACCTGCGACCAGGCCCCGGGCATCCTTCCGCTGGCGCTGCCGTTCCTGGTCGAGGGCGGGTCGGCCGACATCCTCGCGCGCTTCCCGCGCACGGTGGCGCTGCCCATCGCCGAACTCGCACGCTGGCAGGTGCGCGTGGGCGGTGGCGGTACGCAGGTGTTCTCGAGTCCGGATGGCCACGGCTGGCGCATGGACCTGGCGTTCACCCGCACCGGCGATGCGTGGGCCTACCCGTATTTCACCATGCCCAAGGCGATCGATCCCGCGACCAGTTGCGGAGTCGTCGTCCGTGGGCGCGTCCTCAAGCCGGGCGGGCGCGGCATCATGCTCATGCTCGTGGACGGCGGGTACGAGATCAACGCCGAGGACCTGTTCGTCCCTGACGGACAGTGGCATTCCGTCTACGTCCCCTTCGACCAGCTGCGCTACAACACCCCCGGCATGCAGAACGAGCCGCTCCATCTGGATCGCGTCACGAAGATTGCCGTGGGCCTGGGATCGACGGACCTCCAGCAGGCGATGGAGGTCAGCGACCTGATTCTCGTGGGCGGTCCGCCAGGGAAGCCGTGACCAGCGGATGATGCTGGGGAGGCGCGAGGCGCGAGGCGCCGGGACGAGGAGGCGTGGTTACGATCGTGGAGGAGGCGCACAGGGGGAACAGGCAGGCGGCCCAGCGGGCAATGCCATCAAGCTAAGCTCTTCTCTGGTCTCTCTGGTGCTCTGTGTTCGACCGGCGGTCGGTACCACCCGCCAGCATTCCGGCTCGGCCGAACGGAAGATCAGACAGCGTGAGAGAACACAGAGCACCAGAGGGACCAGAGCCGCGAGAAAGACGACTCCTGGCTATCGTAGGAACGGCCTTGTACGCTTAGCTTGATAGCATTGCCCGCTGGGCCGCCTCGCACGTGATGTGGGTGCTGTGCCTCATCAGCACAACGAAATCTCGGGTCGCACTAGGCTGTCCCTCGCGCCTCGCGCCTCGCGCCTCGCGCCTCGCGCCTCGCGCCTCGCGCCTCGCGCCTCGCGCCTCGCGCCTCGCGCCTCGCGCCTCGGGTCCAGGGTTCCCCTCCCTCACACCTCTTCGGCTTTCCGCATCATCACCAGCTCCTCCAGATCGAGCTCCCGCTGGATCGTGCGCAAGGTCTCGTCGCCGATCTCGTCGCGGTCGCGCAGCGCCAGCACGGTCTCGCGCTCGGCCTTCAGCACCTCGCGGTTGATGTCGAGCAGCTGGCGGGCGAGGATCGACGAGCCGACGTTGTCCGGCTGCTGCTCCGAGCCCGAGCGCACGTGCCGCCGCATGTGGTGGTGGGCGCGGATCTGCTGCAGCACGTCGTCGGGCAGGCCGCGCTCCGCGCCCAGTTCGCCGAGCCGCGCCACGCCAGCGCGGGACAGCGCGCTGCGCGCCAGGCGGTCCTCGTCGCCGTCGTCGCCATCGTCGGCCAGGCGCGCGCGGGCCACCAGCGGGCGCAGCGTCGCGCCCTGCACCACCAGGGTGACCAGGATGACCGAGAACGAGATCACCAGGATGGCGTGGCGGCCGGGGAACGGCGCGCCATCGGCGGTGACCAGCGGGATGGCCAGCGCGGTGACCAGCGTGTCGCCGCCGCGGATGCCGGTCCAGCCGACGAACAGCGCCTCGCCCCACTGCCCGCGCCGCGGCGGGTCGCCGCGGCGCAGGCGGCGCAGCCAGGTGCCGGTGAAGACGAACGCCACGCGCACCACGATCACCACCGCGCAGGTCAGCGCGGCGGCGCCGAGCAGCGCCAGCTCGCCGTGCACCGCCACGTCCGCGCCGAGGCGGCCGATCTGCAGGCCGATGAGCAGGAAGATCAGCCCGTTGAGGATGAACAGCACCAGCGGCCACACCTGCTGCGCCTGCACGCGCGTCGCCGCGTCGACCGCCCGCGGCGCGGCGCGGCCCAGCACCAGCCCCGCCACCACCACCGCGACCACGCCGGAGGTCCCCGCCCACTCCGCCGGCAGGTAGGCGGCGTAGGCGGTGGTCAGCGACAGGGTGTTGGCGACCAGCGGGTCGCGGATGCGCCGGCGCAGCCACAGCACCCCGCGCGCCACCAGCCAGCCGACCAGGGCGGCGCCGAGCGCGACGTAGACCAGCAGCGGCAGCGCGTGCCACGCGACGAACGAGCCGGTCAGGGCCGCGGCGATGGCCAGGCGGTAGGCGGTGAAGGCGGTGACGTCGTTGAACAGGGTCTCGCCCTCGAGCAGCGACACCAGGCGCCGCGGCAGGCCGATGCGCCGCGCGATGGCGATGGTCACGGCGGCGTCGGGCGGCGAGACGATCGCCCCCAGCACCACCGCCGGCGCCCACGGCAGGTGCGGCGGCCCGCAGTGCGCGGCCACCGCCACCGCCGCGATGGTCGCCACCACCGCGCCCACCGCGAGCATGCCGATCTCGCGGCGCATGCGCCGCAGGTCGCGCATGGAGGCGGTGATGCAGCTCCAATAGAGCAGCGGCGGCACGAACACCAGGAACACCAGTTCCGGGTCGAACTCCAGGCGCGCGAGCGGCGGCACCGCGGCCAGCAGCAGGCCCGGCCGCGACCTGCACCACCGGCAGCGGCACGGCCAGCCAGCGCGCCAGCGGCGCGAGCAGCATCGTGACGATGACCAGCAGCAGGATGGTCTCGAAGCCGCTCATCCCCGCGCCCCCGCGGGCGCCGTCGCGGCGCGCCGGTCCCTGATCAGCACGTGGATGCCACGCATCAGCACCACCGTGGCGAGCATCGCCAGCGCCACCACCACGCCGAGCACGTCGTAGCGCTCGAGCCGGCCATCCGCGCCCTGCACGACGATGAGCCCGGCGATGGCGGCGGCGAGCCCGCCCGAGAACTGCTGGATGGCGGAGTTGATGGCCATGAAGGCGCCGCGCTCGCCCGGCCCGGGCACGGCCGAGATCAGCGCCTGGCTGGCGATCATGCGCGCGGTGATCGACACGAACAGCGGCACGTTGAGCGCGATCGCCACCCACAGCGGCGACGGCCCGCGCGTGCACAGCAGCAGCACCATGACGATGCCGAGCAGGCTGCCGGCGCTGAACACCGCGTACTTGCCGACCCGGTCGGCGAGCCGGCCGAGCAGCGGCCCGGCGGCGATCGAGCAGATGCCGGTGACCAGGTAGATGGTCGGCAGGTGCGCGACGCCGATGCCCATGTTGTTGACCGTGAAGGTCGAGCCGAACGGCATCAGCATGAAGCCGCCGGTGGCGAGCAGCACCGTCACCGCGAAGGTGCGCAGGTGGTCGGGCCGCGAGGCGGTGCGCACCAGGTGCTGGAAGGGGTGGGCCCGCGTGGCGTCGGCCGCCTGCAGGTGCCCGGTCAGCGGCCGCAGCCCGGCGACGATGACCACGCCGACCGCCGCGCCGACGCTGGCGATCATCAGGAACGGCGCGTGCCAGCCCCAGGCGTTGCACAGCCACAGGCCGAGCGGCAGGCCCAGCACCTGGCTGGCCGCGAAGGCGGTCTGCACCAGGCCCATGACCCGCCCGCGCACCTCCAGCGGGAAGAGGTCGGCGGCGATCGCCAGGCTGATCGAGCCGATCACGCCGCCGAACAGGCCGGTGACGATGCGCGCGACCAGCAGCAGGTGGTAGGACGGCGCCAGGCCGCACAGCACCGTGCCGGCGATGAAGCCGCCGTAGAAGAACAGCAGCAGCTTCTTGCGGTCGAAGCGGTCGGCGAAGCCGGCGGTGAGCAGGCCCGAGATGCCGGCGCTGAAGGCGTACGACGAGACCACCCAGCCGAACTGCGCGGGGGTGATGCGCAGCTCCTGGATGAGGATCGCGCCGAGCGGCGAGAGGATGAGGAAGTCGAGGACGATGGTGAACTGCAGGAAGGCGAGGATGGCGATGACCAGGCGCTGGTACGGGGTGAAGGTCATCGCGGCGGGGTCTTCCTGACGGTGGAGGGAAGCGGCGCGCGCCGCTGGCGGGGGCGGATGATCGCACCCGCGCAGCGGGATCAACCGCCACGTCCAGCAGGGTTTCTCCAGTGCGAGGATCCCTTCCCAGACCTGACGGGCAGGGCCGCAGGGACGCAAAGCGTCGGAGAGGGCCGCAGAGGACGGCACTCGGGTCCGCGGGAGGAGGGGGTGAGCGCCTGATCACCCGGTGGTCGTGCGCCAGCCGGCCTCCGCTCTGCGGCCCTCTCCGGCACTCCGCGTCTCTGCGGCAAGACCCCTCAGTCCCGCGAGCGCTCCGTGGCTTCCGCTCCACCCACCGGACTGCGCCCGGCGGTCAGCAGCAGCACCGCGGGCAGCGACAGCAGGGTCAGCACGGTCGAGCTGCACAGTCCGCCCATCACCGCCACGGCGAGGGGGGCGCGCAGCTCGGCGGCCTCGCCCCAGCCGACGGCGAGGGGCGCGAGGCCGAGCACCGAGGTCGCGGTGGTCATCAGGATCGGGCGCAGGCGCTCGCGCCCGGCGATGGCGATCGCAGCGCGCGGCGCCAGGCCCTGGGCGCGGCGCAGGTTGGCGGTCGAGACCAGCACGATGGCGTTCGCCACCGCGACGCCGACCAGCACCACCAGGCCGATGCCGCTCATCACGTCCAAGCCGTGGCCGACAGCCACAGCGCCGGGAAGGCGCCGCGCGCCGCCATCGGCACGGCCAGGATGACCAGCAGCGGCTGGCTGAGGCTCTCGAACTGCATGGCCATCAGCACCACCACCAGGAACACCGACAGCGCCAGCATCCCGCCCATGGCCGCCGGCGCCGCGCTGGTCGCGCGCTGCACGCCGTCGCCGACCACGCTGTAGCCGGGCGGCAGCGGGACCGCGGCGAGCAGCATCGCGGTCGCCGGCCCCGCGGCCAGGCCGGGCGGCAGGGTCAGCGCGGTGACGCCGACGACGCGGCGCCGGCGCGGCGCACGATCAGCCCGCCGCGCAGGCTGCGCGTGATGGTCGCGACCGCGCCGAGCGGCACCGGCTGCTCGGCGGTGCCGAGGTTGAGCGACGCGAGCGCGGCGGCCGAGCCGTCCTTCAGCGGGCCGTAGACGCGGATCGGCAGGGTGCGCGCCGCCTGGCGGTCGCCGGCGCCCTGCGGGACGAAGTCGGTGATGGTGCGCACGTCGGCGGCGCCCGCGACCGCCTTGCCGATGGCCTCGCCGGTCAGGTGCGCGGCGAGCAGGCGCTCCGCGTCCGGCACGATCAGCAGCTCCTCCGCGGTCGCGGTCGCGGAGGTCGGCGACGCCGCGGCAGCCGGCGGCGCGCAGGCGCGCGGCGAGCCTCCAGGCCGAGGCGCTGCAGGGTCGCGGGGTCGGGCCCGCGGATCGCCACGTCGAAGGCCGTTCGCTGGAGCCCAGGCCCGAGGTCGAACAGCGCCGGCATGGCGCGCCGCCGCGGCTGACCGCGCCCGCTCCAGCGCCAGCGCGCTCGAGGCGACCAGGAAGGCTCGCTCGCCCTCGGGTCGGCGGCGCGGCGCGCGACCGTCAGCACCAGCTCCAGCTCGTGGTCCTGGCGGCGCGTCAGCCCGGCCGCGTAGCGCGGGTCCTCGCCCGCCACCGCCACCGCCTCGAGGTCGCCCCACTGCGCGCGCAGGTCGCTCATGAAAGCGCGCGCCCACGCCGCGCCCTCGGCACGCTGCGCCCGCGCGGCAGCTCCACCGTCGAGGGTGAAGCGCGTCGACAGGCTGGGCGGCATCAGGCGCACCGGCAGGCGCGGGATGAAGGCCGCGCCGACCAGCAGCGCCACCGCGAAGCCGGCCAGGCCGAGCAGCGGCCGGCCAGCACGGCGTCGAGCGCGCGGCCGTAGACGCGCTCGACGAAGGCGAGCGCGGCCAGCAGCAGGCACGGTCGAGCAGCGCCCGCGACCAGGCGCACCGGCACGCGCCAGGACCACAGCCCTGCAGCGCGAACAGCACCACCAGCAGCGCGCGCACCGCGGTGACCAGCCAGCCAGGCGCAGCGCACCGGCAGCAGCGGCAGGAAGCGCCAGATGCGCGCGAAGCCGCCGGCGGCGCGCTCCACGACCAGCGCCGCTCGCGGCGCGCCGGCGAGGTCGGGCAGGGCGAGCAGCGTCGGCACCAGCCCAGGCCGACCGCCAGGCTGACCACGTGGCTGGCCGAGACGGTGAAGGCCTGGTCGTAGAACAGCCGGCCGAGCACGCCGGGCAGGAAGGCGAGCGGCACGAACACCGCGACGCTGGTCAGGCACGACGCCACCACCGCGCCGGCGACCTCGCCGACGCCGATGGCGATGGCGCGCAGCCGCACCGCTCGCCGTCCGGCGTGCGCGCCGCCGACGCGCTCGGCCGCCTCCAGCACCACGATGGCGGTGTCGACCAGCATGCCCACGCCCAGCGCCAGCCCGCCCAGGCTCATCAGGTTGAGGCCGACGCCGAACAGCGACATCAGCAGGAAGGTGCCGACCACCGACAGCGGGATGGCGAGGAACACGATCAGCGACGGGCGCAGCGCGCGCAGGAACACCAGCAGCACCAGCCAGGCGAGCATGGCGCCCTCGAGGTGGCGGCTTGACCTCGTCGATGGCGGTGCGCACGGCCTCGGCGCGGTCGGTGAGCAGGGTCAGCCGCCCGCCCGCGTAGCGCCAGCGCTCACGCGCCGTCGGCCTCGGGCCGACCGCGGCGCAGGCGCGCGCGCACCGCGTCCGAGGCCGCGACCACGCCGGCGTCCGCCTGGGCGAGCAGTTCGACGAGCAGCGCGTCGCGCTGCCGGCGCGGCGGGCGGCGGCGTCCCCGCGCGCGGCAGCGCCACCGCCAGCTCGGTGGGATCGGCGAGGCGGTGCTCGACGCTGGCGACGTCGGCCAGGTCACGCCCGGCGCCACGGCGATCCGGCCGATGTCCTCGGGCCGCGCGACCGAGCCGCCGCAGCGTGACCTGCTGCTGGCCCTCGGCGCTGGCCATCGCTGCCGAGCGCGCGCGTGCTGGTGGCGCCGCGCACCGCGGCCTCGATGGCGTCGCCGCTGAGCTTCGCCGCGCCCAGGCGCTGCGCGTCGGGGTGGATGCGCACCTCGGCTCTGCGCAGGCCGCGCAGGCGCACCGCGGCGACTGCGGGCAGGCTCTCGAGCTGCGGCAGGAGCGCGTCGTGCGCGGCCAGGGCGAGCGCGTCCAGCGCCGGGGCCGCCGGGCACCGGCTCCAGCACCAGGCGCATCATCGGCTCGCCGGCCGGGTCGTAGCGCAGCACGCGCGGGCGCTCGGCGCCCTCGGGCAGGCGCACGCTGGCGAGCACCTCGGTGAGGTGGCCGACGAAGGCCTCGACCACCACGCTCGGCCCGCAGGTGCAGGCGCAGCTCGACCGCGCCGCCGACCACCCGGCCCTCGAGCTGGGCGACGCCCGGCACGGACAGCTAGGCCTCCTCGAGCGGCTTCAGCACCTGCTCCTCGAGCCGCGCCGCCGCTGCCCCGGCCTTGTCGCAGCGCACCGTGACCACCGGCAGCTCCACCGGCGGCAGCAGCGCCACCGGCAGCTGGCGCACCGCCATCAGCCCGAGCATGGCGACGGCCAGGGTGAACGCGCACACCCCGATCGGCCGGCGGATCAGCGCCGCGATCATCGCCGCACCCGCGCTGCGCCGCACCCGGGCGGTCATGGCGCCGTCGCCGTCGTCGTCGCCGCCGGCGTCGCGGCCGCCGGCGCGTCCGCGGCGATGACCAGGCGCACGCCGTCGCTGATGCCCTCCAGCCCGTCGACGATGACCTGGTCGCCGGGGTTCAGGCCCTTGGTGACCACCACCGCCTTCTCGTCGTTGGCGCCGAGCTCGACCCAGGTGCGGTGGGCCACCAGCGCGCCCTCGCGCTGCGCGGCCACCCAGCAGTAGGCGCGGTTGTCCTCGTAGGCGACCTGCTCGCGCGGCAGCACCACCGCGCCGCTGGTCTCCTTCAGCACCAGGCGCGCGGTGGCGAAGCCGCCCGGCCGCCACGTCGCCGGCGGCGTGGCGGTGTCGATGACCACCTGGCCGACGCCCTTTTCCGCGTCGATCGCCGCCGGCAGGCTGGCGACCGCGCCGGTGGCGCGGCTGTCGTCGGCCAGGGCGCGCACCTCGACCGCCTGGCCGATGGACAGCCGGCGCAGGCTGGTCTCGGGCAGTTCGAGGCGGATGCGGTAGCGGCTGGGGTCGAGCAGCTCGGCGACCTTCGCGCCCTCGGCCACCGCGTCGCCCACGACGCCCTGGAACTTCACCAGCACGCCGGCGAAGGGCGCGACCAGGCGCCGCTTCGGCGCGCGCCGGCGCAGCAGCTCGAGCTCGTTGTCGGCGTCGGCGAACTCCTCGCGCTTGCCCTCGAGCTCGACCGCGGCCACCGTCACCGGCGCGTGCACCTGCAGGTACTCGAGGCGGTCGAGGCTGCGCTTGGCGCGGTCGCGCTTGAGCGCCGCCTTGGCGAGCTCCTCGTCCTCGCCGGGCGGCGGGTCGAGCTGCAGCACCAGGTCGCCGGCCTTGACCACCTGGTCCGGCAGCCCGGGGAACTCGCGGATGATGCCGGCCACCGGCGCGCTGAGGATCTCGCGCCGCCACACCTCGAGGCGGCCCTGGATGGCCAGCGCCTCGGTCACCGTGCCGCCGGCCGCGGGCCTGACGTGCACCGGGATGGTGATGGCGGCGGCGCGCCTGGCGTTGGCCTGCTGCGCCGCGTCCTCGGCGTCGGGGCCGCCGCAGCCGGCCAGGGCGAGCGCGGCCGCGAGCAGCGGCCACGCGCCGCGCGGGAGGCGGAGGAGCGGACGGGCATCGATCATGGCAGCAGTCCCAGCAGGCGGTTGTCGAAGACGCGCAGGGCGAGGTCGGCGCGCAGCACGTCGAGGTGCGCCTGGTAGATCGCCAGGGTCGCGTCGTTGACGCGCTGCTGGACGTCGACCAGGTCGTGGGTGGTGGCGCGCGCCGCCTCGACCTGGCTGCGGGTCAGGGCCAGCTCGTCCTGCAGGGCGGCGACCAGGCGCTCCTGCTCGGCGACGCCGCTCAGCGCGTTGGTGAAGGCGTCGCGCAGCTGCAGCTCGGTGGCGCCCCAGTCGCGCTCGGCGATGCGCGCCTGCAGCCGCGCCTGGTCCAGGCGGATCAGGCCCTGCTGGTAGGCCACGCGGTTGGCCTGGGTGCCGAAGGCGTGCGTGTAGCTGAGGCCGACCTGCCAGTCGTAGGCGTTGCGGTCGCCGACGCGCGACCAGGCGCGGCCCAGGTCGGGGTCGCCGCCGCCCTTGCTCAGCGCGGTCGACAGGCTGAGGTCGTCGCGCGCCTGGTCGCGGGCGACCTCGACGGCGCGCTCGGCGGCGCGCAGCGCGCGCGCCGCCGCCGCGCCGGCGCGGGTGGCCGCGAAGTCCGCGGGCCCGGGCAGGCCGGGGTGGGGCACGCGCAGCAGGCCGGCGCGCTCCGGCAGCGCCAGCCCCGGCCACAGCAGCGCGAGCTGGCGCAGGTCGGCCGCGTAGGCGCGCTCGCTCTTGGCGAGCTGGACCTCCTGGTCGGCGACGCCGCGGCGCAGGCTCAGCACCGCCAGCTCGGCGTCCAGGCCGATGCGCCGGCGCTCCTCGTGCTGGGCGAGCTCCTCGCGCGCCTCCTTCAGGCGCGCGCGCAGCTCGGCGTTGCCGGCCTCCGACTGCGCCAGGCCGATCCAGCGCTGCGCGAGGTCGGCGAGCACGGCCTCGAAGGTGGCGTCGAACTGCTCGCCGCTGGCGCGCTCGGCGTCGCGCGCGTCCTCGATGCCGGCGAGGTTGACGCTGCGGCTGCCGCCGCGCAGCAGCGCCTGCGACAGCGAGACGAACACCGTAGCTGGTGTAGAAGTCGTTGGAGATCACCCCGCCGCCGTCGCTGCGCGTGCCGGCGCTCGACGCCCCCACGCCCACGGTGGTGCCGGTGGAGAAGCCCTGCGCCAGGGACACCGCGGCCGAGCCGCTCTGCACGCGCAGCAGGCCGGGCCCCACCACCACGTCGTTGGAGACCGACTGGTTGCGGTCGTACGACGGCGTGACGGTCAGCGTCGGGTTGGCGTAGAGCGCGGTGGCCAGGCGCACGCCCAGCCCGGCGTCGCGGCGCCCCGCGTCGGCGACCACCACCTCGAGCCGGTCGCGCGCCGCCACCCGGGCCGCGCTCAGCAGCGGCTGCAGCCAGGACCCGTCCTGCGGGCCGGGGGCCACCGGGGCCGGCGGCGTCGGCGGCACGGCCGGCGGGGCTTCCTGCGCCGCTGGCGGAGGTGCGAGCGTCGGGGGAGCGGCGCGGCCGCCTCCGCCGCGCGCGCCGCGCCGCCCAGGCCGGTGGCCGCCAGCAGCAGCGCCGGGAGCAGCATCCGGCCTGGCCGCCGCAGCAGCTGGGATCCGTTCGGGCTCGGCATCATGGGTTCCTGCCTCCGCAGAGCAGCGCGACCAGCCCGGCGCGGGTCCGGCCCAGCCACTGGTAGACGATCGGGACGACGATGAGGGTGAAGACCGTGGCGGCGCCCAGGCCGATCGCCAGCGCCAGCCCCAGGCTGGCGATCGGCGCGTCCAGCACGCGGCCGTGGCTGAGCGCCATGGGCAGCGCGCCGGCGATGGTGGTGAGGCTGGTCAGCAGCACCGGCGTGAAGCGCCGCCTGGCCGCCGCCGCCACCGCCAGCAGGCTGCGCCGCCCGGCGAGGCGGTGCATGGGCACGGTGGTGGCGAGGCGGTCGACCAGCACCACGCCGTGGTTGACCACGATGCCGACCAGCAGGAACAGCCCGAGCACCACCATCTGGTCCTGCGGCAGCCGCGCCAGGGTGAACACGCCCAGCACCGCGATCACCCCGGCCGGCACCGTGGTCATCACCGTCAGCGGCGCGAGCAGGCTCTCGTTCAGGATGCACATCAGCAGGTAGATGATCGCCGCGGCCGCGACCAGCGCGATCCACAGCTCGCGCCGGCCGTCGTCCCCCCCGCGCTCGCCTTCCGTCACCGCGACCGCGACGCCGTCCGGCACCTGCGCGCGCACCAGCAGCGCGGGGAAGGTCGCGAGGATGCGCTTGCGCTCGCTCGCCAGGATCACGGTGCGCAGGTGCTCGTGGGTCAGGCCGTCGACGCGGCGGATCGTCTGTTCGGCCGGCTGCGCCGCGCTCGCGACGAGCTGGAGCAGGGGCGCGCTGACGGGTGCGCCGGACGTGGCACCGGCCGCCGCGCGCTCCGCCGCCGGCGCCGGCGGGGCTGCGACGGGGCGCGCGGCCGGGGCCGGGAGCGCTGGCGCGCGGCCGGGCGCCGCGGCCCGCGCGGCGCTGGCCACCGGCGCGGGACGCGGCGCGCCGGCGGCCGGCCGGACCGCATCCGGCGCGGCCGCCCGGGGCGCGGGCGCCACCCCCGCGCCGCCGGCCGGCGCCGCCTGGAAGACCACGGTGTCGAGCAGCCGGTCGATGGTGCGGTCGTCCTGCTCGGTGCGCCCGAAGCTGACGTACCAGCCGGCGGGCATCGCGCGCCCGCGCTCGCTGCTGGTGTAGTGCGCGAGCTGCTCGGCGATGCGGTCGGCCTGCCAGCCGCGCTCCTCGGCGGCGCGGGTGAGGCGCAGGGCGATGCCGGTGCTGGCGCGCGGACCGCGCGCGCGGCCGGGTTCCTCGTCGTCCTCCTCCAGCGGCCCGCGGGCCGCGCGCGCATCCTTGTCGGGGATGCCGCCTTCGGCGACCAGCACGCGGCCCAGGCTCTGCGCCGCCAGGCGCACCGCGCGCGGGTCCGGTGCGGAGATGTCGAGCTCGAGTGCGGTGACCGCGAGTCCCGCGCCGGGCTCCGGGTCCGACGCCGGGGCATCGGCCGGAACCGCCGGAGCCGCGGCCGCCACCCGCGTGCGCTGGTGCGCGGTGCGCGCGGAGGCGTGCGCGCGCGCCTCCGCCGCTTCCGCCTCCTCGCTTCCTTCGCCTCCTTCGCCTCCTTCGCCTTCCGTTCGGCCGCCTCCTTCGCTTCTTTCGCCTGCTGGACGCCCAGTTGCGCCAGGCTGAGGTGCTGGCGCAGCATCACGTCCGGGTCGGGGGTGAGCAGGCCGGCGATCTCCCACTCGATGTCGTCGCTGGTGCGGCCCTGGTCGTCGAAGGGCGTGAGGTAGACGCGCATCTGCCCCTCGCGGCGGTCGAGCCAGGTCATGTCGCTGACGATGCCCAGGCGCTGGCGGTGCGGCGCGAGCTGGTCGTGCCAGCGCGCCAGGACCGCGCGCGCGCCCGCCGGCGCGAGCTTCGGGCTGATGCGGATGTTCAAGGTCAGCACGCGCTCGCCCGGGGAGCGCCGCGCCTCGGCCTGCGGCAGCACCAGCAGCGCCAGCGCGCCGCCGCCGAGCAGCCCGGCGCTGAGCGCCAGGCCCAGCGCCGGGCGCAGCAGCAGCCACGCCAGCAGCCGCCCGTAGCCGCGCTCGGTGGCGAGCAGCCAGCGCGCGTGCCCGCCCGGCCCGCCGCCGCGGCGGCGCAGGCCGCGCGGGTAGGCCCAGGCGAAGGCCATCGGCACCAGCACCAGCGCGACCACCAGGCTGCCGACCAGGCTCCACGCGATCGGCGCGGCCATCGCGACCAGCAGGTCGCGGCCCATGCCCTGCCCGGCGACCAGCACCGGGGCGAACATCGCGATGGTGGTCATGGTGCTGACGATGATCGCCATGGTCACCGCGCCCACCGCGCGGCGCCGCACCAGCCGCCGCTCGGCCGGGTCGCTGGTCGCGCGCGCGCGCGCCAGCGACTCGGCGACGACGATGGCGTTGTCCACCACCATGCCCGACGCCAGCAGGAAGCCGATCAGCGCGAGCAGGCTCAGTTCGGAGCCGGCCACCGCCATGGCGATCACCGCCATCAGCAGCGACAGCGGCAGGGCCGCGCACACCAGCAGCGCCAGCCGCCAGCGGCCGAGGAAGGCGACCAGGAAGACCAGCGAGAACAGCGCGCACCACACCGCGCTGGCGAGGATCTCGTGCGCCACCGCGTCGAACTCCGCGTGCGGGTCGAAGACCACCTGCACGCTCAGCCCGTGCGCGGCGCAGGCGCGCTCCAGCACCAGGCCGACCGCGCGCGCCGCGCGGTAGACGTTGGCGTCGGGGCTGGCCTGCACCTGGATCGCGCTGCCCGGCCGCCCGTTGACCATCAGCGACCACCCGGCGTCGTCCGCTCCGCGCGTGGTGATGGTGGCGACGTCCATCATGCTGGTCGCCGGCGCCAGGCGCATGGTGGGCAGGTCCTCGGGGGTCAGCGCGGGCGCCACCACGCGCGCCAGGGCGGTGGCGCCGTCGGCGCCGGCGGGCAGCGCGCTGGCCGGCGCCGGCCGCGCGGCCTGCTCGACCGCCTGGGTCACCAGCGACGCGTCCATGCCCACCGCGGCCAGGCGGCGCGGGTCGAGGGTCACGTCGACGCTGCGCCGGTGCGACTGCCAGGTGCCCGCCTGGGCGACGCCGTCGACCGCCCGGATCGCCGGGACCAGCTCGTGCTCCAGCAGCGCGTCGAAGCCCTGCGCGTCGTAGTCGCCGCGGTCGATGGCGGCCACCAGCAGCGGCGCCGACGTCGCTCGACCAGCTGTAGGCCTGCGCCGGCTGCATCTTCTCCGGGAAGCGCTGGGGGTTGTCCGCGAAGGCCCGGGTGAGGGCGGCGGCGAGGTGCTTGGGCGCGGTGCCGGGCGCGACCTTGATGGAGATCCACACGGAACCACCCGAGGTGACCGATTCCACGCGCCCGGCGCCGGACTGGCTGCGGATGAGCTCCTCCGCGGGGCGCGTCAGCTTGTCCAGGGTCTCGCGCACGGTCAGGCCGGGGAAGCCGAGCGACACCGAGACCTGGTCGCTGCCCCAGTCGTTGCCGAACATGCGGATGCGCATGCCGGGCAGCGCCAGGCCGCCCAGCAGCAGCGCCGCCGCGAGCACGGCGAGCACCGCGATCGGCCGGTCGTAGAGGTGGCGGCGGGCTAGCGGCATTCAGGTGGCGCGCCGGCCGCGCGGTCGCCGCCGGGCGCCCGGCGCGGGCGGGGGTGGGTCGGCGCGGCGGCGATGGGGGTGGCGGCGCACGCCGCCGGGGACGCCGTGTGAGGCGCCCGATTACGGCGCTCCGCCCCGGTGCGGGCCGGCTGTGTGACGGTCGGGATGTGGCGGTGTCCGCGCATGGTGTCCGGCAGGATCCGTCCGGGCCGGCAGCGTCCCGTCGGTATGGGTCGCCGGCGCCGGGCAGATGGCCGGCCCGCAGGTTCGCGCGTCCTCGTCGCCACGCCAGCAGCGGATCGCGGAGGGAGGGCACCAGACAAGTGGACGACGCGGAGCGACGGGAGCGCATGAGCGACGGGCTGGCCGTGGCACCCGGGACCGCTAATCTCCTCGGCAAGGCCGCCATGAACCCATCCTGCCGGTCGACCCTGCTGCCCGCTCTGGTCTCGCTCTGCGTCGGTGCGGCGGCGGGCGCCGATGTCCCGCCCCCGGTCGGCACCACCTTCTACGTCGCCTCCGCTGGTGACGACAGCGCTCCGGGCACCACGCCCGCCCACGCCTGGCGGACGCTCGCGCGCGCCAACCGCCAGCGCTTCGCACCCGGGGACCACCTGCTGCTGCAGGGCGGCGCGACCTTCGCCGGGCCGCTGCTGCTCACCGCCGAGGACGCCGGCACCGCCGCGGCGCCGGTGGTGGTCGCCTCGTCCGGCGACGGCCGCGCCACCATCGACGCGGGCCTCGGCTACGGGGTGCTGGTCCGCGATGCGGGCGGCATCGAGGTGCGCGCGCTGATCTGCCGCGGCGCCGACCGCGCGCGCAACCACGGCAGCGGGGTGGCCATCGTCAACACCCTGCCGGGCGGCGCGCGGCTGGCGCACGTGCGCATCGACCACGTCGACGCCAGCGGCTTCGGCCGCGAGCTCGCCGCGCCGGGGACCAGGCCGGAGGGCCAGCAGAGCCCGCAGGGCTGCGGCATCATGGTCGGCGGCGATGCGCGCGACGGGTCGCAGAGCGGCTTCGACGACGTCGCCATCGTGGACTGCGACCTGCACGGCAACGCCTACTACGGCGTCCTCGTCACCGGCGCGTGGGACGCGCACGCGGCCGGGTACGCCAACACCGGGCTGCGCATCACCGCCTGCCGCGCGCACGACAACCCCGGCGACCCGCTCTATCACGAGAACCACTCCGGCAGCGGCATCCTGGTCGAGGACTGCGCTGGCGGCCTGGTCCAGGGCTGCACCGCGTGGAACAACGGCGCGCAGTGCCCGGCGGCCCCGGGCGGTCCGTGCGGCATTGGGCGGCGTCCTGCCACCGCGTCACCATCCAGGAGTGCGAGGCCTACGCCAACCACACCGGCAACGGGCTGGACGGCGACGGCTTCGACCTCGACGGCGGCTGCACGGAGTGCGTGCTGCAGTACGACGTCAGCCACGACAACGACGGCGCCGGCTTCCTGGTCTACACCTACCGCGGCGCGCCGCACGCCGATCGCGGCAACGTCGTGCGCTGGAACCTCAGCCGCGACGACGCGCGCGCGCTGCCGGCCTACGGGGCGATCTTCGTGGGCAACGACGGCGCGGGCATGGACGGCCTCGCGGTCTACCAGAACACCTGCGTCGCCAGCGGCGCCAGCGCGGGGCTCATCACCATCCACGGCGCGGGGATCGGCGCGGACATCCGCAACAACCTGCTCCTCGCCGCCGCGGGCCCGCTCATCCGCTGCGACCGCGACCTGCCCACCGTGACCTTCGCCGGCAACCTGTACTGGAACCGCGCCGGGGCTCTCACGCGCATCGGCGACCACGAGGTCGCGGACCTGGCGGCCTGGCGCGCGCTGGGGAAGGAAGCGCTGGGCGGCCGGCCGTGCGGCGCGTTCGCCGACCCGGGCCTCGACCTGGCGGCGGCGCGCGGCCAGGCGGGGGACGCGGCCCGCATCGCCCGCCTGGTCGGACTCGTGCCGGCGCGCGGATCGCCGGCGGCCGCTGCGGCGGTCGATCTGCGCGCCCTCGCCGGCGGCGACCTGGGCGGACGCGATCTGGCCGGACGGCCGCTGCCGGTGGGCTCGTGTGCCGGGGCGTTCGCCGGGGAACCGTGAGCGAGCGCCGTTCCACCGTCGATGCGCGAAACGTTTGGCCCCGGTTCATCCGAGAAGACTCAGGCTCCGGTCCGCGGACGGAAATAACCGATGATGCGCTCGGGCTTGCGCACGCAGATCTGGATATGCGTCTTTTCAAGAAAGCCGGAGTCCTTGTAGACCGGCTTGCCTTCCAAGAAGACCGCCCTGACGGAATCGTAAGCGGGCAATCCGGCATTTTTGATCAAATCATGGATGGACCTGATCACCGCGCAGTCGAGCTTCCGGTAGATCCGGTCCGTGGAATCCTGCATCCATGCGGGATTCTCGTTCTTCGGCATTGGAGTGCCGTTGGCGTGGCATTGCGCCACCAGCCAGGAATATCTATCTTGGACGAGTTGGATCGCTTGCTGGTCGAGGAGGTTGAGGCAGTGGCCGAGGTCGATGACGGCACCGACCACGCCCGGCTCGGTGATGACTTTGCCACCTTTGCGTTTCCTGCCGAGGAATTGAGTCGCCCATTCCAGACCACGCTGACAGCTGTTTTCCCAGAAATACAGCCCGCTTCCCAACCAATCGTAATCGTTGTCCGAGAAGATGAGGTCTTTTTCCCTTCCTGAGAAGAGCGCTTCTGCGATCGACCGGTCGGTGCCATGATAACCGATGACGAAGGCGGGAAGCCCGGCGACGTGCATGGCCGGTGCGTCAGCGGAAGGCCTGGGTCAACCGGCCTTTGCTGTCGATGATGCCCAAGTGGCGCAGATTCTTGGTCGCGACTTCGCGCTTTCTTTCAGCGGGCAGCTTCTCGAAATCGCTCCGCTCTTTGCGGGAGAGCTGCAGGAGCCTGGCGAGTTCCTGGGGCGAGGTCATGCCTGCCAGGATGGGAACCCGGCCCCGTAGCGCAATGATGGCCGGGAAATGCTTGTTGCGGCTCGAGCTACGGGATCGCTGAACGAATCCCTGGGTTGGTTTCCAGCACGATGCTCATCCCGGAGTTCCCTCGTCGCCGTCACCGAGCGATTCCCAGGACATCGTGATCGGCGTCGTGGCCACCCGCACCCGCTCCACCCCCACCCGCCAGAACCTCCCCGTTCCCAGGCTCTTCCCGCCCTCTTCCTCCTGGCCCCACTCCAGCTCGACCCGTCCGCCCACTTGCAGTGTCCGGCCCTGCGCGAAATCCGGCACCACCATCCCCACGCGCGGCTCCAGCGCCAGGTTCCCCCAGGTGTTGAACATGCTGTTGCCGGGAAAATCCGGGATGCGCAGCCGCCCATCCGCCAGGCGCTCGACGAAACCGGGGGGACCGCCGCGGTGCGACGCGTCCGGCATCCCGCCCGGGGCCACGCTGGCGACGAAGAGCGTGTCGCAGCGCTGCAGCGCCAGCAGGTCCTCGGAGTTCAACCCTCCGTCCCGCTCCTCGACGGCTGCGCGCCGCGCCGAAGCGCGGTTCGCGCCGCTGGATGTACTGCGGGCAGTTCGGGTAGGCCTCGACCACCGCCACGACCAGCCGGTCGCCGCTGCGCTCCACGCGGCCGTTGACGCGGTAGCGCCGGCGCGTGGGCAGGTCGATCGCCAGCAGGCCGACGCGCGGATCGCGCTCCAGGTTCAGCCACAGCGGATCCTTGGGATCGGGATGCGCGGCCGCGAGATCGAGGGCCAGCGCGGTCTCGGACGCCACCGCGAAGCCGGGCCGGCCGATCAGCAGGCTCGCCCACGGCGCGCCGTCGGGCGCGACGCTGGCGACCACCAGCAGCGGCAGGCGGGCGATGAAGAGCCGCGCCGAGAACGGGATGCGGTCGGCGATCATCCGGCCGTTCTGCGCCGCCTGCCTGGCCTCGCCCGCGCGCTGCTGGACCTCGCGCTCGCCCGCGTGGAAAGGTTCCATGGCTGCCCGCCTCCTGGAGGTCTGACCGGCTGGTGCCCGCCGCGGAAGCGGTGGCATGGACGGTCAGATCATGGCAGGCGTTGGGAGTGCGGCCATCCCCGAGCCGCCGCTGCCTCTCCCTGCAGGGCTCTCGGTTGTTTTAATGAGGCTTTCTACCCAGGGCGTTGCCCATTACCCACAAGTCCCCTCATCTCCGCCGTGGAGGTGATCGATCTCAGCTGAAATCTCCCCAAATCTCCCCACATCTGCGGATTCTTCGGCGGGTCTTCGAAGAGTCCGCAGATTTGGGGAGATTTCGCAGATGAGAGATGGGAACGACAGATGTGGGTAATGGGTAGGGCGTTGCCCTGGGCTGGGATTGGGGCGCGCCATTGGCGCTCTTGATCCTGTCCCGAGGATCCCCCGCTGCACCGGAACCTCTACCTTTGGACCTGTGGTTACCGGGTAGGGCTCGCGCCCTGGGCTACGATGCCGCCCGCTCCGCGGGCTGACGGCCCGCGCAGGGAGCGGCGCCGGCCTGGCCTACCGCTCCCCGTCCCGATCTTCCACGTGCACAGTGCGCTGGCGCCGCGCGCCCGCCAGCGACAGCAGCGCGACCATCGCCACCGCCCCGCCCAGCCCGCAACCCGAGCCGCTACTGGAGGAGACCGGCGTCGGCGGGGGCGTCGAACCGCCCGTCGGAACCGTGACGACCACCGCCGGCGACGCCGCGCTGGTGTTGCCCGCCGCGTCGTTGGCTGTGACGGTCAGGCTGTGGCTGCCTGGGCTCAGCGTCGGCAGCACCACGCTCCAGTGCCCGCTGCCATCCGCGGTGACCGTGGCGATCTGCGAGCCGCCGTCCAAGACGTGGATGGTCGCGCCAGCTTCGGTGGTGCCCGACAGCGTCGGCCTAGCGGTGCCGCCGTTCGTCACCGTCGGCGCGGCCGGGGTCGCGGGCGGCGTGGTGTCGACGGCGCCGGCCACGGTGACCACCACGGCCGGTGACGCGCCGCTGGTGTTGCCAGCGGCGTCGCTGGCCTTGACGGTCAGGCTGTGGCCGCCCGCGCTCAGCGTCGGCAGCACCACGCTCCAGTGCCCGCCGCCGTCCGCGGTGGCGGTGGCGATCTGCGTGCCGCCGTCGAAGACGTGGATGGTGGCGCCGGCTTCCGTGGTGCCCGACAGCGTCGGCGTGGCGGTACCGCCGTTCGTAACGGTCGGTGCGGCTGGAGTCGCGGGCGGCGTGACGTCGCCACCGCCGCCGGTGCGCGGTCCGTACACAGGGATCGCCTGGCCGGATTCGTACGCGCCCAGGTCCGGCGCGGCGCCGGCGAAGCCATCGGTGATGCCCGCGATGGCGACGCCCGCGTCGATCGCGGTCGAGCCCGCGGCCAGGCGCAGGTCCGGGGCCGCGAAGCTGGTCATCGCCGCATCGGGGAGGACGACGCCCGCCGCGAACACGTTCAGCCCCACCTGCGCCGCGTGCGCCTCGGTGGTCAGGCTGCGCAGCTCCGCCAGGCTGGCGAAGCGGATCGTCGGCCCGAACTTGCCGCTCATCAGGCCGTTGGTCGACCCGAAGCCGTCGTAATCGAGGTTCGCGCTGGCGGTGTCCAGGTCGAACAGGTCCATCACCCGGCCGTCGCCGCTGTCGTAGCCGTTCCACACGTGCCCCGGTCCGCCGATGAGCAGGTTGTTGCGCGAGAACGTGCGCAGGATCGGGTTGCCCGAGAACACCCCGAAGGCGTCGCCCGACTTGACCACGGTGTTGTTCAGCAGCACGTCGCCGGTGGTGCCGTTGTGCAGCTTGAAGGACTCGAAGACGATGTTGTAGAGGACGTTGCGCACCAGGTAGAGGGGGCCGCCGTAGGTCGGCTGCGCGGACAGGCCCATGAAGCAGTTGGTCAGCCGGTTGCGCAGCACGCGCACGTTGTGCATGGCGGAGTCGGCCTGGATGCCGTCGTCGGCGCACTCGCTGATGTCGTTGCCGACGATGTCGATGCTGAACTGGTCTGACGCCAGGTCGCCTTCGAGCAGCGCCACGCCGTCGCGCCAGTGGTGGACGCGGTTGTTGCGGATGACCAGGCCCGGTCCGGTGACGTCGATGCCCTCGCCCTGGTTGGCGCCGCCCGCGCCCAGCGACGCTTCCTGCCACACCGTCGTCCCGACGACCGTGTTGTCGGCGATGTAGGTGCCCGCGCTGCGCGTGTAGCTGACGATGCCGTCGCCGCCGCCGCGGTCGGCGTGCGCGTGCACGGTGCAGCGCTGCACCGCCACGTCGAGGCACTGGTTGATGCGCAGCCGCCCCTCGATGGTCAGGCCGTCGAACTGCACGTACGAGCGGCTGAACAGGTCGATGTCGCCGTCGACCACCGCGCCGGGCCCGCCGCGCAGCACGATCGGCCGCGCCGCCTCGCCATCGACGCTCCAGGTGAAGGGCGCGTAGGTGCCGTCGGCCAGCTGCAGGATGTCGCCGGGCTGCGCGCCTGCGGCCACGGCGTCGAAAGTCGCCGGCGTCACCGCCTTCACCGGCGCGCCCGCCATCGGCGCCGGCACCGCGCGCGTGGTCACGGACAGGTTCCGCACCGTCCCCCCGCCGTCGGGGTCGGTCAGCGTCAGCTCGATCTCGTAGGCGGTCGCCGGCTGCAGGTCGAACAGGCTGCCGGCGTGGCGGCTGGTCCAGCCCACCCCATCGCTGGTCGACCCGGCCGGGACGCGGAAGAGCGGCATGCCGGCGGCGTAGGTCCCGCCGACCGGGCGGTAGCGCACCGTGACCCGGCCATCGCCGTCGTCGTCGCCGCTGAACGGCCACACCAGGGCGATGCCGCAGGTGGTCGGGTTGGGTGCGCTGATGGTGCCGGGGACGGTGGCGTCGCTGGCGGCCAGGCGCCCCAGGCCACCCAGGGCGATGGCGAGGCCGAGGCCCAGGCTGGGGAGGTGACTGGGGACGGACGGCGTCGGCTGCATGGCGATGATCTCCACTGCAGGTCGGTCGGCCGGCGCGGTGCCCGGTAAGCCGGGGTATCCTGCACCGGGCGCCGCGGTGTGACACGCCGGCCCCGCCAACCGTCGGACCGCCCCTGACCGCTCCTGACCCCCGCCGACTGATACCTGGACAGGCGAATGGCATTGACTTAATAATTAGCCGATTTGCAGGTGCAATTGCGAATTTCTCCCCAGCTGAAAGCGGTGGTTCTTGGTTCCCTTCCATCGGCCGTACCTGCCGCGGCACTTCCGTATGTAGGATCTTTCTGGGCGCCGTCGCTGCGCTGAATCATTGATTGCTTGTAGATGCGCGGCTAGGAGTTCGAGGATGACTGGATTTTGATGTCTGAGTACGAAGGCTGTCAGGACATCGCACGTGGCGTGCACCAGTGAGCAGTTATTGAAAACTGATTTGCGAGGATGATCCCACTCCATGAGGCGATGAGACGCGGCCATTTCGACTTGGTTCAGAAGTGCTCCCGCTAGCAGGCGCGCAATCATGAAGGCGGCTATCTCCTGCCTGATACCATCGGCAGTGGTCGTGTGGAATCCCTCGACACGATCCTGTATCTTGAGTTCCCTGAAGGCGGTTTCGATATCCCAGCGCAGCGAGTAGAGTTTCAGCAGCAGGCGGCGCGGCCAAGCTTTGCGATCGGTGAGATTGGTCAGAAACACAACGGTTTCGATTTTGCCCCGTCTGACATCGATGCGCGTCGTCTTCACGACCCGGCAGCGGACGTTCACCGTCTCTCCGTCAACGCAGCCGGTGAGGGTCACGAGTGCGTCATTGGACTTGCCCAGAAGGAACCTCTGTACATCGATCCACGTCGTCTTTCCGCTGCGAATTCGCATGAAACAGCCGATCTTTGCCTGCGTAAAGGCTTCGATTGCGGCCAAGCCATGAAAGCCACGATCCAACAGCACGATGCTCTTGGCGGGTAGCCGAGGAGCCATCTGAATGGCAGCCTCGCGCTCGCTCTCAAAACAGGTCCCTGTGATCCAATCAACTGGACGACGGGCGAGGACATCCCAGGCGACGACGAGTCGCGATTGGGGTTGATGGCTTGGTTTATTGTGGGAGTAGCTTCCGAACTCTTTGAGCGTCGATGGCGACCGTGGCAACAATATTTGACTGCCATCGATGGCGATCAGGCGGTAGCCATTAACGCGGTGGCGTGGATTGTGGCTTTCGGCCGCCTCCACCAAATTGGCAAAGAGGGTGCGGAGCACCGGCTCCTTCATTTTCCGCCGGGCGCGGCAGAACGCTGCTGGGCACGGTTCCTGTCTTTCCCTGCCACGAGATGGGTACATATCGCGGAGAAGAACGAGAGCGCGCCGCGTACTCGAGACACCTCGATCGATGGCAAGAACGAGCAGCGTTGCCAGAATGCTGCGCGGGCCCTGGACGCGGCGACGCTGCCAATGATTCGGCAAATTGTCCAGGAGATCCTCCAGCAAGGTGAGGATATGATTGCGATTGAGGTTGCGCATGAATTCGCGCCTCAAAGAGGCGCAAAACGCGAAGCGCAAAAATTGTCAAGTACAATTAGCCGCTGGATTTATGAAATAAAAGCAACGCCATT
>CAWFSD010000019.1:0-51316 GCA_963818245.1 uncultured Planctomycetota bacterium | reverse complement strand
GGTGAGAACGCGATCTACAGTTCGGTAGGCTACCGCTTCGCCATTCCGCTGCGGCACGCGGCGATCGGCGTCCGCCTGTTCGGGCCGGTCGACGATGCGACGGTGGACCCCCCGCCGACGCAGACGTTGCAGGTGCAGGTGGTCTCGTCGTACCTGGAATTGGGTCTGGCGCGGGGCGCGGCGTTCTGGTTGCGGGCGAAGGCTGCGGGGGAGGCGAATGCGGTGCCTGAGAGTGAGAAGCTCAACCTGGAGTTCGCCCTGCAGCCGTTCCCGGCAGAGCGCGTTGCAATTGAACTGGCGAAGGCGAAGAAGCGCGGCTCGCTGTGGGATGAGGCG
This sequence comes from uncultured Planctomycetota bacterium, assembly GCA_963818245.1. GTDB lineage: Bacteria > Planctomycetota > UBA11346 > UBA11346 > UBA11346 > BOG-1363. Next base: position 50,980 of record CAWFSD010000019.1, on the reverse strand, counting down.
GCGATCCGCGATGTGGCGTTGACCTGCCTTGCCTTCGATGAGTTCTTCAAGTTGGTGCAGGATACCGGGCCGCTCAGGTCCCTGCTGCGGGAGGCGGTGCCCATGCCGTCGTTCACCACGCTGGTCGGGATGATCTGGTCGCGGCGGCTGGATCTCTCCCTCGACGCGAGCGGGGTCGAGGCTGCGGACCCGCAGGCATGGCTCGGGCGCCCGGGGCCGGCGGTCTACAGCCTGCCGGCGACCTTGAGCATGAACGGGACGCCGTTGCTGCGGGCGCGGTTCATGGTCACGGAGCCGCGAGGGGTGCTGCAGGTGGTGGCGGGGATCGTGGGGGTTGAGACGGAAGGGGTGGGGGAGGTGGGGAGGAGGTTGGGGATTCGGGTGGTGAGGGAGGGGGAGTGAGGGATGGGGAGGGACAGGCAATGACTTCGCCTCCCGTGTGCCGGTGCACATGGAGGTAGCGACAGGTCATGGCCGCTCTCGATTCTCGGCTCGTATCGCAACCAACCGTCGAGCGCCCGCGTACAAGCCCAGCAGCGCCCCGCCGGTCAAGGCAACGTAGGACAGGCACCTTTCGTGAGGATGGTGAAAGCTGCCAGGACGGAGCCGATGTCGGATCCAAGGAACCGACCGTTCTGCATCATGATGTCGATCCATGCCTCGGCATCGATCTCGAGGCGGGCGGGGGTGGGCGCGAGGTGGGCGGGAATCGCTCCGCGCTTGCCCGAGCGGACGATGAGACGCTGCTGAGACGCTCGCGGTGCTTTTCCACCCACGCGAGGTCGGCGGCGCGCCGGGCGATCTCGGCGGAGTCCGCGGGCAGCGCTGCGCCGTCGATGCCGCGCAGAGGGAAGAGCGCGGAGCAGCGCTCGGCCACGTCCACGGTGCTCCACTGCGCGCTGCGCTCCGGATGGCACACGACGACCACGTGGAAGTGGTTGGCCATCACCGCATAGGCCAGGACGTCGATAGCGAAGAGTTGCGCCCGCCGCCCTCGGGGACGTCGAAGCGCTGCGGGTGGAGACGGATGTAGCGATGCACGCCTACCACGAAGCCGAAGACGCCAGGGCTTGGCCTCACGAGGAGCCGTTCCCAATTCGGCGCGCGATGTTCGCGACCGAACCCGTCTACCAGCGCTACCGGGCCGCGCCGTGGTTCGCGGCGATGCTCGCCAGGCGCTGGCTGGCTTGGCGGATCAGGAATCGCTGGAAGGCGCTCTGGCGCCGCGCGGAGTGATGTTGGTCGTGATCGAGTCGGTCGCCGTCGAGGCGCAGATCACTTCGCTGGATGCGCCTGTTACGGATGATGCTTGAGCCGTAGCCGCTTGAGGGCGCCCGCGACCGCCCGGTGCACTCGCTTATCGGGATCGTCCGCCATCGCTTCCAGAGCGGGGATGCTGCCCACATCGCTCAGGGCCATGGCGGCCATGGCGCGGATGGGTCCACTCGGGTCCTTCAGGATTTCCAGGAGCCAGGCGTCGACAGCGGGAGGCTCGCCCGTCATCGCCACCTCGTCGAACGCCGCCACGACCATGCCCCGATCGGCGGGGTTCAGCGATTTCAGACGGGCGGCCAACGCTGCGGCACGTCCGTCGTTCTTCCAGGTCCAACGCGCCAAGGCGTCGACGCCAGTGCCTGGTTCTATGCTTTCCATGATTGTTGCCGCGCGCAGGGTCGGCGGCAGCCACGGGCACCACGTGCAGGTGAGGCCGGGGGCAATTGCCGGCATGAGGAACCACGCGGCGCCGGAGATCAGGACGAGGCCGGACAGGACCGCGCCGCCTGGAGGCAAGCTTAGGACAGGCACTCTTTTGAAAGGTATAGAAAAATGTGCCGTACATCAAGGACTTAGGGCAGCCTTCCATTCCCCCGTGGCCAGATGGATTCAACTGGAAGGCTTCCGGTTTCCCCTTTTTGCCAACGTAAATAGGCGCCTTCACTCGCCTGAAGCTTCTCGCCTCGAGGGTCTTGTCTCATATAAGGAGCTTCATTCGGCCTCGAAGCCAACCTCACGAGGCTCAATCACTAGGAGCGACGCATGGTATTATCCCTGATCCTCGTGTTATTGTTGGTCTGCTCGATCGCCTTCGCCGTCGTGTCGGTGATGAAGTGGATCGAGGCCAGCAGGCATCTAAAAAACCTGCGTTCCCGTTTTGGCGGCATCATCGATGTGGAAAGGCACAAGTCGCTTCTCCAGCAGGAATTTGAAAACGAGAAAGCCGCGATGGCCAAATCCAAAGCTGAATTGGCCACCTTGAAAAATGAAGTGGTCGAGATGAAGCGTCAGCTCTCCATCTACGGCCAGGACATTGAAGTCGCGGAACACGGTCTCTATGTTCCCATGTTCGATTTCACGGATTCCGCACGGTACAAGGTCGAGCTGGAGAATCTCCGCCTCCAGGAAAAAGAGATGATCAAGGATGGCTCCGCCTGCCGCTGCGGCACGACCTGGTCCGTCAATGGCAGCGAAGCGGAGGGCCGCAAGCAGACCAAGCACTACTCCAAGCTGATGCTGCGCGCATACAACGGCGAAGCCGATGCTGCCTTGGCTGATATCCGCTGGAACAACATCCAGCGCATGCTCGATCGCCTGGAGTCCTCATTCGAGGCCATCAACAAGATGGGATCCACGCACTCCATGGCCATATCCCGGCTCTACGCCGACCTGAAGATCCGCGAGCTGCACCTGGCGTTCGGATACGAAGAGCGGTTGAAGGCCGAGAAGGACGAGCAGCGGCGCATCCAGGCGGAGATGCGTGAGGAGGAGAAGGCGCAGCGCGACATCGATCGAGCCCTTAAGGAGGCGTACGACAACGAGTCCCGTTATCAGCGTGCCTTGGACAAGGCGCGCGCAGATCTCCAGCAGGCACAGGGCGCGCAGGTGGAACGGCTCAACGAAGCGATCGCCAGTCTGAACGCTCGCTTGGCCGAGGCCTTGCAGGCCAAGGAGCGGGCGAAGTCCATGGCGGAGATGACGAAATCCGGCCACGTCTATGTCATCTCGAACATCGGATCGTTCGGTGAGCACACCTACAAGATCGGCATGACGCGCCGCCTCGATCCGATGGACCGCGTCCATGAACTCGGGGACGCCTCGGTGCCCTTCTCGTTCGATGTGCATGCGATGATCTACAGCGAAAACGCCCCCGAATTGGAGGCGAAGCTGCATCGCCAGTTCGCCCACAAACGCGTCAATATGGTGAATGAACGCAAGGAATTCTTCCAGGTGACCTTGGAAGAGATCAGCGCCATCGTCCGTAAGCAGCATGCCACCATCGAATTCGTGATGGATGCGGAGGCGCGGGAATATCGTGAGACGATGGGGCGGCGCAGTGCGCCAAGTCGTGCGGCATCATGAATTCTCAACCACAGCAAGATAACGGACAGGCCTATGGGCTCTGCAATCCGCGAACCCCTCAATGGGATGATTTGAGGGTAAACAGCTCAGGAGTGAACGTATGAAAATCTTTCTTTTTATTCCAATCGCAGCGTTCATCGTGATTTTTGTGCACGTGATGTTGAAAAACCGCGGAGCACGGACGGTTCTCAAAGAACCTGAGAAAACACCGGACGTCACCTTTCCATATACCCGTGTGAGTTCCTTGCTGACGCCCGCGGAATTTTCATTCTTCAATGTCCTTGTGATGGCCCTTGGCGATGAAGTGCGTGTGGTGGTGAAACCTCGGCTGAGCGATCTGGTTGCGCTGGTCCCGGGTATTTCCCGCAGTGAACGTCAGTCGGCGCACAATCGGATCAATCAAAAGCACGTCGACTTCGTTGTCTGCGACCGGTCTTTCGTCCCAATCTGCGTTATCGAATTGGATGATTCTTCTCATGCTCGATCAGAGCGGGTGGAACGGGATGCCTTCGTGGATGGGGTCTGCAAGGCTGCGGGTCTTCCCATCATTCATCAGGCTGCGCGGGCCGAGTATGCGATTGAGGCTTTGCGACAGGCCGTTGCGGCCGGGAAGGTGGCCTAGGAAATCATGGCTAGGTCATAGCCGCTCTCGTTTTTCGGCTCGCATCGCAATCAACCGTCGAACGCCCGCGTACATGATCAGCATGGCGCTCCCAATCAGCACCCACTGCATCTCCAAAATCACCGCCGCAAGCCAGAATTCCCCCGATCGGCTCGGAGACCACCCGACGAGCCAGCCGATCCGGTGGCGGAGTTCATCGTTCGTGGCGGGCCCATCCACGACATCCACGACCGCGGCGCACGACGGCGAGATGCCCGCGATGAGGCCCGAGACGAGGAAGGCGACTGGACCAAGCAGGAGCAGCGCATTGGTGATCAGCAGGACCTTCTTCATGGTCGCCTTCCCTCGGCCCGGGATGGTCGTGTCGATGTGATTCACAGGCATCTCACGACCCTTCCGCGCTTCATCCTCTCCAACACCTCATCCCCCGGAAACCCCGTCGTCAGCCACCGCTCCGGCGCCATCCCCAGCGGCTTGAGCAGTTCCGCGCACTCCCGTTCGACGTCCTCCCAGCGGTAGATGCCGCGTGTCCGCTCCGCTTCCGGGCGATCGAGATCGACGAAGCCGACGAGGTCGGCCTCGGGCAGCAGGGTCGGCGCGTCGCGCGTCCAGCTCGTCCAGGTCTGCTCGCGCCCGAAACGGGTGGTGAGCTTGACGGGGGCGACGAAGGGCGGATTGCCGCCGCCGAGGGCGTGCAGGGCTTCCAGGTGGGTCAGTTGGTCCTGGTATTCGCGCATGCGCGCGTCGCGCCCGAGCCGGGTGAGCGCCTGGGCGCCCGGAGCGGTGCTGGTGCTGGCGTACGGCTGCCAGGTTCCGCCCTGGCGGATGAGCGGGACGGCGCTGAGGAAGCGTGGGGCTTTGAATTCCTGCGTGCCGAGCTCCACCATCCTGGCCAGGGCGCCATCGTCCGCCGCGTCGGCGAGCAGCAGGCATTCCCGGTTGGGCAGCAGGGCGACGGGGTCTCCGCGGAAGTCGAGCGCGTCGATGCGGCGATCCATCAGGATGCGCGACGTGTCGTAGGCGTCGAGCCACGGCGAGCGGAACAGACCCGGGCGGACCGCGATGAGGGGACGGGCATCCAGCGTGGCCAGGTTCCTGGTCGCGATGGTGAGGGCTTCATCGAAGGTCAGTCCCCAGCGCTCGAGCGCGCTGTCGTTGACGCTGGCCATGGCCATATCGCTGTCGATGACCAGGTAGATCATGAAGAACCCGGCGAACGGCCGATGCGGCGGCGGGGCCTTCGGATGACCGCTGGCCATGCTCATCTGAAGCAGGTCGGCGTTCATGGCGTTTGCCGATCTTATGACCGGCAGCAACCGCTCGCGGACCTGCTCGAGGTCCAGATCGGCGGATTTTTCCGGTGTGCTCATGATATAGCGGGCGATGAAATCCAGTTCTCCCGGCTCGCCGCCAGGGCCGGCACCGGCAATAGACGTCGTAGTGGTTGTGGAGGTTGTGGACCAGCCCGGACTCCAGCAGCACGCGGAAGCCGGGCTCATCGACGATGATCTTGCCGGTGAAACCGATCCGACGGATGAGGGAGACCAGCCGGGATATGAACACCTTCCTGTTGGGATGGCCGAAGAGGGATCGCCAGGTCATCGCAGGGGAAAGGCAGGGAGATTTCGACGGGCTGGCCAATGGGGAACGGGCCACCACGCCATGCCATCATTGCGAGGGGAATCCAAATCAACGGGGTGGAAGTGGTGCGCCTGCTGGGACTCGAACCCAGGACCCACAAATTAAAAGTCTGTTGCTCTACCAACTGAGCTACAGGCGCAGGTGCGATCCATCCGCGGTCGGGGCTGTGGCCCCGGGCCGGGTCCGGGGCACCGTGGGAGGGTGCGGGGTCCGGAGGGGGGATGGTCAGGGGGTCTGGGGGTTTGGCAAGGCAATGGGGGTTTGGGGGGATTCGAGGGGAGGTGGGATAGGGGTGGGTGAGGGGGTCGAGGGTGGTGGTGACCGGGTCGAGGGGTGCATGGTCAAGCTGGCGCTTGACCCTCCTGGGGGTGGGGGGGGGAAGCGGTTGTTCCCGGGAATCCGCGAGCGGTCGCCGGGAGGGTTGAGCGCCAGCTCGACCATGGGGGCTGTTGGCCCAGGTGGCGCCAGCGGTCGTGCGCCGGAGTTCTCGGGTGCCCAAGGTGGGCACCGCCGAGCGTCACAGCGGCTCGTGGCTTTCGTTGAAAGACGATGGATGTGCGCGCCGCCACGGGATCGCGGCTGCGCCGGCGGTCAGGACCGGTCAGGAGCGTGGGCATGAAACCGTTCGCGCGATCCCTAGCTCTCGCGGGCCTGGCGCTTCCCGCCCTGCTGCTGAGCGGGTGCTGGGAGGTCCTGCCCTATGTGCGGGTGACGGTCACCAACAGTTCGGCGTATCCGCTCGAAATGCATTATGATTCGACCAGACTCGATGTCTTCCAGGACGAGGTGCTGCGGCCGGTGGTCGAGGATCTCGGGCCGGGGCAATCGCGGTCGCTCGACATCCACTATGATGACTACGACCGGTCGCACCTCGAGGTCACGGGGCCGGGGTTCGATCAGCGCTATGACGATCTGGACGATGGTTCCGCGGTGCAGATCACGCAATTGCAGCTGTCACGGAATGGGTGACGGAGGCGCGGAGGTGCCGATGCGGGTCATCGGCACCGCGCGGTGATGTCCGGCGAGTGGCAGCGCACCAAAGAAAAGACCCCCGGTTCGCACCGGGGGTCTTGACGCATTCAGGTTGGCGGAGCCGGAGGGATTCGAACCCTCGGTGCAATTTTACTCGCACGGGACATTAGCAATGTCCTGGATTAAGCCACTCTCCCACAGCTCCACAGCGCTATCCGCGATACGTTACAAAGGCAGCGGCAGCCGGGGTTTCCGGAGATTCCTCGGGGCCGTTCCTGGCGGTCGGGGCGTTAGGCGCCCAACCGCATGGAGGTGCAGAGATTAGGACGATGGGGGGGATGGTCAAGGAGAGGGGCACTCGGATGCCGCGGACTTAGACCTTAGACCTAGACGCTTAGACCGTAGGCCCAGGCCGCAGACCCTAGACCCGAGACCCTAGACCCTAGACCCAGCGGAATCAGGCCGGTCCATGCATAGGAGATCAGTGGAGCCGGTGGCGCCTTGTGCAGAGCGAGTGTCGCCAGTGATTCCCCTCCGCGCATTGATCACCCAGGACCTGCCTTCTCGCGCCTCGGGTCCAGGGTCCAGGGTCCGGGTCTCAGCCTCTCCCCTCCCCCTCACCCTCACCAACGGCATGCTCCCCGCGATGATCAGCCCATCCATGATACGGTCGTGGACGCCGTGCGGGAGGTCGTCGACCAGTTGGCAGGTGAAGCCGATGCCGATGGCCATGGCCAGGCGGCCGGTGAGGGCGCGGTCGTAGAAGCCGCCGCCCTGGCCGAGGCGGCGGCCATCACGGGTGAAGGCGACGCCGGGGACCAGGACCAGGGCGCGGTCGCCGAGGGGGACGGCGCGCGCGCGGCGCGGGTCGGGTTCGCTGATGCCGTAGGCGCCGGGCAGCAGTTCGTCGGGGCCGGCGACCACGTGCCAGGCGAGTTCGCCGGGGCCGCTCACGCGCGGCAGCAGCAGGGGACGGCCGGCGCTCCACAGGTGGCGGTGCAGCGCGCTGAGGTCGAGCTCGTCGGGCAGCGCCGCGTAGCTGGCGATCGCGGGCGGGGCGAGGCGGTCGATCAGGCTGATGGCGGTGGCGGCGGTGGCGTCGGACTCGGCGGCGCGCTGCGGCGGCGGCAGGGCGCGGCGCGCCGCCCGCATCTGCGCGCGCAGCGCGTGCTTCGCCGCGTCCAGGGCCGGGTCATTCACCAGCGCACCACCTGGAACCCGCCGGGCGCGACGCTGAGGGCGCTGCGCTGGCCGTGCTCGGGACCGTGGAAGAAGCCGCCCAGGGTGACGTCGGCGCTCGACACCAGCACCGCCTGGCGCGGCCACAGCGCGACGTGCAGCGCGCTGCCGGCCTGCAGGCGGAAGCCGAGGCGCTCGCCGACGAACAGCCGCAGCGGCTTGAGCGCCAGGCTGGTGAGCGCGGTCAAGCGCTCCGCCGGCGGCAGGCGAACGCCGGCCGCGCCGACCTGCGGCTCCGCCAACGCCGCGTCCTCATCCAGGTCGACGCCCCAGCGCAGCGTCCCCCCCGGCGCCAGCGGCACCCCCGCCCACGACAGCACCGCCCGCCAGGCCACCGGCACGCTCGCGTGGTCGACGCCCCGCGCCGGCCCGCCACCGGCAGCGGCGACCTGGACCGCCCACGCCTCCAGTTCACCGGCGACCGCCTGCGGGACCTCCACCGTGCCGCCCAGCACCACCGCCTCGAGCACGCGCACGCGCAACCGTCCGGCGTCCGGCGATCCGGGCGGCGGCGGGGCGGCGGGCACGGGGAGGATCCTGTGGGACATGGGGGGATGCTCCGCAGTGGGTGGGCTGGGATCAAGCTTGGCGGTGCCACGCTTAGGTGGGGAGACCCTAGACCCTAGACCCGAGACCCTAGGTACTGCTCACCAGGTCTCACCGGTGCAGTCGAGATCAATCCACCTCGCCCCATGGGTTCACCCTTATTCATGCGCGACACCCCTGTTCAGACAACCTAGGGTCTAGGGTCTAGGGTCTTTCCCGAAGCCACGTCCACCCTCCCCACCCTCCCGCCTGCCATTTCCCGGCAGCGTGCTACGCTGCGCGCCCATGCTCGGCATCCTGCCCGTCATCTTCGCCCTGGTCATCGCGGAATGCTCCGTCATCGGCCCGCGGCAGCAGGCGGCGCTGCCGGGCTGGCTGCTGGTGGCGGTGGCGGTGGCGGGGGTGGTGGTGTGGCTGGTGGTCGGCGAGGTCGCGGCGCGGCTGGTGGTGCGGCGCGGCACCCACCGCGCGCTGGTGCGCTGGGAATTCACGGCGCAGGTGGTGATCATGCTGTGGTTCGCCTGGCTGTGCTACGGCTGGGGCTGGTCGCGCCTGTCCGGCTCGTCGATGTGCGTGGCGCTGGCGCCGTGGCTGGCCATGCAGTGCGCGCACTGGTGGAGCATGACCCCGGCGATCCGCGCGGCGAGCGGGCACCCGTGGACGCGCTGGGGGCGGGTCGCCCACCAGTTCAACTTCGGGCTGCTGCCGATCGCGCTCATCCTGCCGGTGTTCGACGTCGGCGCGTGGATCGCGAACACCTGGCGCTTCGACGGCTGGTTCGGGGGCTTCTGGGGCGGGCTCGCCGGGGTCTACCTGGGCCAGCTCACGCTGCTCGGCATGCTGATCATGCTGCCGGCGGTGCTGGTGCGGGTGTGGGGCGCGAAGCCGATGGTCGACGGCGAGCGGGCCGGGCTGCTGCGCCGCGCCTGCGCGACCATGCGCGTGCCGATCGCCGGGCTGCTGCGCTGGCCGGTGCCGGGCGGGCGGGTCTACAACGCGGCGGTGATCGGCATGGTGCCGCGCCTGCGCTACGTGCTGTTCACGGAAGACCTGCTGCGCGACCTGCCCGAGCGCGAGGTGCTGGCGGTGCTCGGCCACGAGCTGGGCCACGCCCGCCACGGCCACCTGTGGATCTACTTCCTGTTCGCCAACGTCGCGCTGCTGATGTCGATGGGCATGCGCCAGGACTTGGCCGAGGTCATCCAGCCCGCGCTGTCCGACCTGTTCGCCGCCGTGCCCGGCCTGGGCCACGCCCTGCCGGTCGCCGGGGTCAGCGAGGGGCTGGCGCTGCTGCTGGTCATGGCGGTGCTGTGGCGGCTGGTCTTCGGCGTGCTCAGCCGCGCCTGCGAGCGCCAGGCCGACCTGGCCGGCGCGGAGCTGGCCGGCGACGTCACCACCATGCGCGAGGCCCTCAAATCGGTTGCGCGCCTTTCCGGGCAGCCCGAGAATGAACCCAGCTGGCGGCACTACAGCATCGCGGAACGCGTGGCCTTCCTCGATGCCGTCTCCCGCGAGCCCGCTCTCGCCACCCAGCACCACGACCGCGTCCGCCGTATGCGCAACAGCCTGCTCGCGCTCATCATGTTCACCTTCGCGCTGCTCGTGCTGCGCGAGTACTGGATGCCGTCGCCGGCCGCCCGCCACCACCTCAGCGCCCAGCAGGCGGCGGCGGCCCTGGCCACCTGGACCGACCGCGACAAGGACCTGGCCGAAGCGCTGGCCGAGGCCGACCAGGGCCGCCTGGCGCGCCTGAAGCGCTGGGTCAGCCAGGCCAGCGACACCGAGCGGCAGGTGTTCGTCGAATGCACCATGAAGCTCGGTTTCTACGCTGGGCCCAAGGACGCGGACGGCGACCCGCAGAACGACGACCGCATGTGCTACCGCTACCGGTTCCGCCTGGTGCCCTTCCTGGCGCAGAGCACCGGCAACACCGACCTCGACCTGGGCGTCGAGAACGCCTTCGCCTACATCGCGGTCGCCGGCACCACCACGCCGACGCCCAGCGACCTGGCGCTGGTCCGCGACCTGCTGCCCGCCCTCGAGCAGGCCAACAAGGACCAGCCGCAGCACAGCGTCTACGACACCGTCTGCTGCATCCAGTTCGTGCTCGGCGACTACGCCAAGGCCGCCGACAGCGAGCGCCGCGCCGAGGCGCTGCTGGCCGAGGAGCAGCTCGACACCAGCGACGGCAGCGGCGACAGCGCGCGCGTCGCGCTCAAGAAGCGCCAGCAGACGGCGGAGCTCTACCGCCGGCGGCGCGAAGCGGCGGCGGCCAACGCGGCGCTGCCGCCCGGGAAGGCGCCGCAGGCGCTGCCGTACGACTGGCCGGGGGCGCCGGGCAACGTGCCGGCGCCGTTGCCGGGGCCGCCGGTGAAACCGGCGCCCGGCGCGGCGCCGGCGATCGCCCCCGGTGCCACGGCACCGGGGGCCCCGCTCACGGCCGGGGCGCCATTGACCGCCCTCGGGGGCCTGAGGGGCTTCGGCGCCGCGCCGATTCCCCAGTACCTCCAGAACGGCGCCTTCCGCTTCGACCCTGGGCAGCTCTTCCCGCAGAACCTCCACCCGGTCGGGGACTCGGACGGCGTCGCGCGCCCCTCTTCGACCGGGTCGTCGTCGTCGTCCAGCGGGTCGCTGCGGTGACCGCGCGCCCCGACGCCCCTCTCGACGCGGTGTCCACCGCATTGCAGCAGCACCTCGGCCACCTGCTGGTCCACGACGGCAGGCCGGTGGTGCTGCCCGACCGCGGCAACGTCGCGCGCATCGGCCAGGCGCTGCTCAACCTGCTCTTCCCCGGCTTCTTCGCCGCGCGCGCGCCGGGCGACGCGCCGACCGCCGCGACGCTGGCGCAGCTCGAAAGCGACTTGTGCCAGCAGGTGGCGCTGGCGCTGCGCTTCGCCGCCAGCGTGCAGGGCGAGGCGGCGGCGGGCTGCACGGCCAAGGCGCGCGCCTTCACCCACGACCTGCTCGGCGACCTCTCCGCGGTCAGCCGCCTGGTCGCCAGCGACGTCGAGGCGGCCTTCGCCAACGACCCCGCCGCCGACCGACGCGAGACCATCGTGCTGAGCTACCCCTGCATCGAGGCGCTGGCGGTGCAGCGCTTCGCGCACTGCCTGTACCGGCGCGGCGTGCCGCTGATCCCGCGCATGCTCACCGAGGTGGTGCACGGCCGCACCGGCATCGACATCCACCCCGGCGCCTCCATCGGCGAGCACTTCTTCATCGACCACGGCACCGGCGTGGTGATCGGCGAGACCTGCGTGATCGGCGCGCACTGCGTGCTCTACCAAGGCGTCACCCTGGGCGCGTGGAACCCCACCGCCAAGGACCCCGACGGCGAACTGCGCCGCGGCCAGGCCAACAAGCGCCACCCCGACCTGCAGGACCACGTCACGGTCTACGCCGGCGCCACCATCCTGGGCGGTGACACCGTGATCGGCCACCACAGCGTGATCGGCGGCAAGGTCTGGCTGACGCAATCGGTCGCGCCGCACAGCGTGGTGATGGTGGAGGAGCCGAAGCTGACCATCCGCACGCGCAAGGGGCGCGGGTAGGGGCGCGCTGGGGCGCGAGGTGCCTGTCGCGAGCTTGGAGCCGCGAGACGCGAGAAGCGGGTTTGGAAACGCGAGGCACGAGGTTCGTGGCTCCGTGGTCGCGGCGGAGCCGGTGCCGGGAGGCGGACGGACAGCTGCGATTCCATCTGGCAATCGCTCGCGGAACCGTATGGTGGCCGGTCCCGAGGAGCACAATCCATGATAGTTACACGCACCATGGTGAACGTCCCAACTATCTTCCAGGAAGTCCGCGAGCGCTTCCACGAAGTCCTCGAGCGCGGCGCGCGCGTGGCTGCCGTCGGGCTGGCGCTCGTCGGCGCGCTGGCAGCGGCGGATGGGGACCTCGATACCAGCTATGGCGTGCAGGGCGTGGTCAGCGACGGGTTCGCGGACCTCGGCGGCGGGTACATGAGCTACGGCGGGGTGTTCCAGCAGGCGGATGGTCGGCTGGTCCTGTGCGGCGGGATCGGCCAGGACCTGCTGCTGGCGCGCTACACGGCGGCCGGCGCGCGCGATGCGTCGTTCGCCACCGGCGGGGCCGCGGCGCCGGTGATCTCGAACTGGAACGACGGCTCCGGCGGCGTGCTGGTCCAGCCGGACCGCTCGCTGATCCTGGTCGGCACCATCGAGGAGGACTTCAGGCACCGGCAGGTGTTCATCGCCCGCTACACCAAGGAGGGCTACCTCGACACCTCCTTCGGCAGCGGCGGCCGGACCTTCAGCGACGTCGGCGGCAGCGGCTACTACGACACCGCCTGGGCCGTGGCGGTCGCCCGCCAGGACGATGGCAAGCTGGTGATGCTGTCCGACGCCAGCAATTCCGCGAACGGCACGCACATCGCGCTGACGCGCTACCTCGCGAACGGCGCGCCCGACCCCACCTTCGGCAGCGGCGGCACGGCCGCGATCCCGCCGCGCGAGCTCGGCGAGTCCGCCTACGGGATGCTGCTGCAGCCCGACGGCAGCATCGTCCTGGCCGGCGAGTCGTACCACGACCAGAACAACCCCGACGCGGTGGTGATCAAGCTGCGCAGCGACGGCAGCCTCGACCCCGCCTTCGGGACCAATGGCGAAGTGCGCGAGCTGTTCGGCGCGAACAACGCTTCTTACTACTGCGTGGCGCGCGATGCGCGCGGGCGCCTGGTGGTCGGCGGCCGGGCCTTCTGGCAGCGCGGCGTCGCGGTGACCCGCTACCTGCAGGACGGCAGCCACGACGCCAGCTTCGGCAGCGGCGGCACCGTGCTCACCTCGCTCAGCACCGAGGAGTCCGGCGCGCACGCCATCGTCCCGCTCGCCGACGGGCGCGTGCTGGTGGGCGGCTCGGCGCTGCAGCAGATCGGGACGTCGAACGGCTATTACTACGCGTCGGCGCTGCTGCGCCTCGGCGCGGGCGGCGCGCTCGACCCCACCTTCGGCGCGGGCGGCAGCATCCTCAACGAGGTCAACGACGGCGTCCTCGACCTGGAGGTGCTGCCGGACGGCCGCTTCCTGGCCTGCGGTGGGCACGCCGAGCAGTTCACCAGCGCGCGCTACCTCTCCGGCGCGGCGCCGTACATCGACCTGCAGGCCGGCAGCCCGACCACCACCAGCGTCGCGCTGACCTGGACGGCACCGGTCAGCCCGGCGGGCGCGGGCGCCGCCGCCACCTACCAGGTGCGCTACGCCAAGGCGCCGGTCACCGCCGCCACCTGGGCGGCGGCGACGCCGGTCGCCGGCGTGCCCGCGCCGCACGCGCCGGGCACCACCGAGCACCTGACCGTCGCCGGCCTGGCCAGCGGCACCACGTACTACTTCGCCTACCGCAGCACCGGCGCGGCGGGGCAGCTCAGCGCGCTGTCGCACGGCGTCGGCGACACCACGCTGCCGCTCGACGCCACGCCGCCGACGCTGGTCATCAGTCCGCCGGCCGGACCGACCAACGCCGACCACCTGGTGTTCACCCTCACCTTCAGCGAGGCGGTGACCGGGCTGTCGGCGGAGCGCATCACGGTGATCGACGGCACGGCGGACGCGCTCGCCGGCAGCGGGCGGACCTACACCCTCAGCGTGTCTCCGCAGGTCGACGGGACGGTGAGCGTGAGCGTGCCCTTCGGCGCGGCCGTCGACGCGGCCGGCAACCCCTGCCCGCCGGCGCGCGCCCAGGTGGTCAGCGACCGCAGCCCGCCACAGCTGGGGTTCACCACGCCGTATGCCTACTACGGCGGCGACTACCTGGTCGTGGTCCCGGCGGTGCGCCTGGCCGGGACGACCGTGGACGCGTCCGGGGTGAAGCCGATGACGTGGACCTGGAGCGGCGCCACCAGCGGTTCCGCGGTCGCGACCGGCACCACCGCCTGGAGCCTGCCCACGGTCGCGCTCAACGTCGGCCAGACGGTGTTCCAGACCACCGTCCGCGATGGCGCCGGCAACAGCATCGCCATCAGCATGCCCGTCCTGTACGACGGACCGCTCGCGGTGGACGATTACGGAGCACGGTCGCCCGGCCTCGACTACCGCTACGCGGAAGGGGTGTGGAGCGCGCTGCCGAGCTGGGACCAGCCGCAGACGCTGGTGCCGCTCGCGGTCGGCGCGACGCCGCGCTTCGACCTGACTCCGCAGCGCCGAGCCACCGACTTCACCATCCGCTTCAGCGGCTACGTCACCGTGCCGACGGACGGAGTCTACACCTTCTCGGTCGCTTCGGATGACGGCAGCCTGCTGACGATCGGTGGCGGGGACGGCTCGTTCTATCGGATCGTCGAGAACGATGGGTTGCACGGCACCGTGGAGCGCTCGGGATCGATCGCGCTGAAAGCCGGACCGCACGGCATCCGCCTGGACTACTTCCAGCACCTCGGCGGCGCGGCCCTGACGGTCTCGTACGCCGGGCCCGGCCTCGCCAAGCAGCCCATCCCCGCCAGCGCCCTGAACCGGTCCTACGACCCGGCGGGCGGCATCCTGCGCGAGGCGTGGACCGGCATCCCCGGCACCAGCGTCGCGGCCCTGACGGGCTCCGCCGCCTTCGCCGGACCGGCCTCCAGCACCACCGTGCTGACGTCCTTCGCGGGGCCGACCAACTGGGGCGACACCTACGGCTCGCGCATCAGCGGCTTCGTGCGCGCCCCGCTGACCGGCACCTACGTCTTCTGGATCTCCGGCGACGATAATTGCGAGTTGTGGCTGAACACCGTGGACGACTGGTTTTCGTCGTCGCGCCTGATCGCCACGGTGCCCGGCTGGACGCCGCCGCTGACCTGGGACAAGTACCCCGCCCAACGTTCCCAGCCGGTCAACCTGGTCGCCGGCCAGACCTACCCGATCTACGCGCTGCAGAAGGAGGGCGGCGGCGGCGACAACGTGGCGGTGGGCTGGCAACTCCCGGACGGGACGCTCGAGCGCCCCATTCCGGGCAACCGCCTGATCGCCCCGCCCAACGGGTACGCGGGGCTGCGCCGCGGCGGCGGGGTGATGGCGACGGAAGCTCCGCGCCGGCGCTGAGTGGCGCGCGGCGCCCGCGCCCGCCCTTCAGCTCGTCGCCATGCCGTGCGCGATGGTGGCGCGCACCTGGTCGCCGCGCTTGGAGTAGCCATGCACCAGGTTGCGCGCCATGCGCTTGAGCAGGGCGCGGTCGCTGGCCGGCGCCAGGAAGGGGCCCGCGCCGGGTTCGCCGGCGGCGCGCGCGCGGCGGTCGAGGTCGGCGCGGGTGATGCCGACGCCGCCGGAGAACAGGTCGAGGTAGCCGCCGCTCCAGCGGCCGAGCACGTGGCCGGGCATGGCGATGGCGTCGGCGGCGATGCCCAGGCGGCGCGCGAGCAGCAGCCACAGCGTGGTCAGCGCGATGGG
Organism: uncultured Planctomycetota bacterium; assembly: GCA_963818245.1. Classification (GTDB taxonomy): domain Bacteria; phylum Planctomycetota; class UBA11346; order UBA11346; family UBA11346; genus BOG-1363. Next base: position 35,230 of record CAWFSD010000019.1, on the reverse strand, counting down.
CAGGCCGACGCGGCGCTCGAGCACCACCGGCAGGTAGCTGTTGCGCGGGTCGTCGTAGTCGCGCTCGGCGCCGCCGAAGCCGCAGGCGCCGCACAGGAAGGTGGCCAGCTGGCCGCCATCGCAGGCGCCGCTGGCGCGGACGCGCGCGGCCAGCTGGTCGAGCGCCGCCATGCCGGGCGTGCGGTGGTCCTGACGCGGTTCGTGGAGGCGCGCCAGGACCCACGAACCGCTCTCCAGGTCCTCGGCGCCGGCGAAGGCGTCGACCAGGGCTTCGGCGTCGGCGCGCAGCACCAGCGTGACCAGCGCGCGCGGTGGCGCCCCGCGCGCGCTCGCGCGCGCCCACGCCTCGTCCAGCAGCGCCGCGTCCGCGCCCAGGCGCGCGGTGATCTGGTCGTGGATGCGCGGGTCCGGATCCTCCAGCAGGCTGAGCAGGGCGTCGATGCTGGTCATGGCGTGGAGATTTTGGAGAGGCGATGGGACCGCCAAGGCGCCGAGCGCCAAGGCTCGGCAGCGGTCAACGCGGCAGCGCCGCGCGCGCCAGTTCGCGCAGCGCGGCGCTGCCGACGATCTCGGCGACGCGGTGGCCGGGGTCCAGGACCAGCGTCCCCCACAGCTCCATCGCGGTGACCGCCTGCTGGGCGAGGTGGTCGGCGGGGTCGCCGTCGCCGCGCGGGGTGTGGCGGCTGCGCGCGAGCAGCGGCAGGGCGAGCAGCGCGACGCGCACCAGGTCGTCGATGGGCAGCGACGAGGTCGTGCCGCCGATGATCTGCTGCAGGTCCAGGCGCAGCTGGTCGACCAGCGCGGCCAGGGTCATGCCGCCGACGCCGCCGGCCTCGCCGAAGCGGCGGCGCGCGATGTCGTCGAGCAGCTCGACCACCGGCAGGCGGCGGTGGATCGCTTCGCCGAGGCGCGCGCACAGCCAGCCGACCAGGTTGGAGCGCTGGCCGCCGCGCAGGCCGGGCCGGGTGAGGGTGGCGACGAAGCGCTCGGCCAGGTCGCGGTCGCGGCCGCCGGCGGCGCGGTAGCGCTTCAGCGTCTCCTCGGCCACGGTCAGGTGGCCGAGGCGCAGGCGGCACAGCAGCAGGCGCCGCCAGGCGTCGGGATCGCTGGGGCGCGCGCTGGCGTAGCGCGCGAAGGCGGCTTCGGCGGCGGTCAGGTCGCCGAGCGCCTCGCAGGCCTGGCCGAGGTCGAAGTGCGCGACCGGGGCGACCTCGGTCTGGCCGCCTTGACGCAGCAGCAGGCGCGCGGCGCGCACCAGCCCCAGGCGCAGGGCGAGGCGGCCGAGCTGCACCGCGACCCAGGGGTGCTCGTTGTCGGCGAGCGGCGCCCACGGGGTCTCGTCGCCGGGCGCCAGCGCGGGCCAGCGGCCGCGCGCCAGTTCGAGCGCGCGCTGCGGCTCCTTGGGGTGGCGGTCGAGGGTCTCGGCGATCTGCGCGGCGATCAGCAGCGGCTGGCGGCCGAAGCGCTCGACCAGCTTGGCCAGGCCGCTCTCGCCGCCCCAGTGGCCGGGGCCGTTCAGCACCAGCGCGTCGAGGAAGGCGTTGTCGAGTTCGCTGCTGCTCGCCTCGGGGTCGAGCTCGGCGCTCTCGCCCGGGCCGGGGCCGACCTGCCACAGCCGTTCCTCGCCGGTGGCGCGGTCGAGTTCGAGGTAGCAGTCCTGCTTGAGCGTCGGCAGCCACGCCCACATCGCCAGGATGCGCGTGTTGAGCACCGCGTCGAGCTCGCGCGCCTGGCCCGCGCCCAGGTGCAGGCGCGCGCGCGCGAGGTCGAGGAATTCCGCGAGATTCGCCGGGAACACGCCGAAGATCACCGCCAGGCCACCGAGGTGCACCGCGCGCCCCGCGCCGGCGTCGTGATCGAGGTCGATGCCCGCGGCCACCAGCGGCGGCGGACGCATCCGCCCCGACCGCAGCTGGGCGCGCTGGCGGTGCCAATCGTGGGTCAGAGCGAGGAGGGGCTCGGTCATCGTCTGGTTCTACCCCACTCTAACGCCCGTCGCGGTCAAGGTAAAGGTGTGCGCGCCCTTCCCTTCCGCGTCATGCCAACACCATGGCCGTCGTGCCCCGATCAGCCCCGACTCGGTCATCGACCCCGAACCCGCCCAACGTCCCGCGCCGGCGCGGGGTCCGCTCGTGACCGCCGCGGCGAGCGGACCGGTGATCAGCGCCGAAGGCCTCACCAAGACCTTCCGTATCTTCGACCGGCGACCCGGCTTACGTGGCGCCATCCAGGACATCTTCGCGCGCCGCCACCGCCTGCTGACCGCGGTCAGCGAGGTGTCGCTGGCGATCGGGCGCGGCGAGGCGATCGGCTACATCGGGCCGAACGGCGCGGGCAAGAGCACCACCATCAAGATGCTGACCGGCATCATGACGCCCAGCGCCGGCACCATCCGCGTCAACGGCTTCGACCCGCAGCGCGAGCGGGCGCGCTACGTGCGCACCGTCGGCGCGGTCTTCGGCCAGCGCAGCCAGTTGTGGTGGGACCTGGCGGTGGGCGAGAGCTTCGACCTGCTGCGCCACCTGTACGACGTGCCGCAGGCGGACTTCGACGCGCGCCTCAAGCGCTTCGACCAGGTGCTGGAGCTCGGCGAGTTCCTGCGCACGCCGGTGCGCAAGCTGTCGCTCGGCCAGCGCATGAAGGCCGACCTCGCGGCCAGCCTGCTGCACAACCCATCCGTGCTCTTCCTCGACGAACCCACGGTCGGCGTCGACGTGGTGACGAAGACCCGCCTGCGCGGCTTCCTGAAGGAGCTCAACCGCGAGCAGGGCACCACCATCCTGCTGACCACCCACGACATGCAGGACATCGAGGCGCTGTGCAACCGCGTGGTGGTGATCGACCACGGCCGCATCATGCACGACGGCGACCTGGACGCGTTGAAGGCGCGCTACGGCGCGCGCCGGCTGCTGCAGCTGACGCTGCACGAGCCGGTGGTGCTGGCGGAGATCACCGAGCTGCCTCGTGACGGCATCGAGTGGACGCAGACGAGCCCGGTGCAGCTCGAGGCGCGCATCGGCGCCGGCGCGGACAGCGCCGCCGTGCTGCAGCAGTGCCTGGGCCGCCTGCGCGTCGCCGACGTCAGCATCGAGGACGCGCCGATCGAGGAGGTGGTGGCGGCGCTGTACGGCGGGCGGGCGGGATGACGCAGCCTCTACGCCCACCCCGACACCGCCGCGATCATCGCCCAGGCGCTGCGCGAGGACCTGCGCGACGGCTCGGGACGATCTGACCTGCCGCGCGCTGGTGCCGCGCCGGCGCGCGCGCTGCGCGCGGCGTGGTGCGAGGCCGCCAGGCGCCGGGCGTGGTCTGCGGCCTGCGCGCTGTTCGCTGCGCTCGCCCGCCGCGCTGCGCGATCCGCGGCGCGCGGCGCGTCGCGGTCACGACGCGGCCGCCGACGGCACGCGCGGTGGCGCCGGGCGACGAGGTGCTGCGCTGCCGACGGCGACGCGGCCACGCTGCTGCATCGGCGAGCGCACGGCGCTCAACCTCTGCCAGCGCCTGTCCGGCACCGCGACCATGGCCAGCCGCTACGTCGAGGCGGTCGCGGGCACGCGCGCCGGCGTCTACGACACGCGCAAGACCACGCCGGGGCTGCGCCTGCTGGAGAAGCACGCGGTGGTCAGCGGCGGCGGCGCGCAACCACCGCATCGGCCTGTACGACCAGGTGCTGATCAAGGAGAACCACATCGCGCTGATGCCGCCAGGGCCGCTTCGGCAGCGGTCCGGCGGAGGCGGTGCGCCGCGCGCGCGCCGCGCTCGGGCCGGACGTGGTCATCGAGGTCGAGGTCGAGCGCCTCGACGACCTGGTGCCGGCGATCGCAGGCGGGCGCCGACATCGTGCTGCTCGACAACCTCGGCCCCGACGCGCTGCGCGAGGCGGTGGCGCTGCGCGACCGCGCGCTGGCCGCGCCCGGCGGCGCGATGCGGCCGCGCGTCGACCTCGAAGCGTCGGGCGGCATCACCCTGGACACCATCCGCGCCTACGCCGACAGCGGCGTCGAGCGCATCTCGACCGGCGCGCTGACGCACTCGGTGCAGGCCCTCGACCTGTCGCTGCGCTGCGCGCCGGAAGCCCTGCCGTCGTGAGGCGCGCCGAGGCCGGCCCGTCGCTGGCGATCGGCGACGCCCTGTTGCGCCTCGCCGACGAGCCGTACCTGGCAGCGTTGCACGGTGGCGGGCTGGGCTGGAGCTACCTGAGCTGGGGCGACGCGCCGCAGGCGATCACCGACCACCAGGGATGGACGCGGTGGGTCGGTTCCTGCGGCGCGCACGAGGCTGACGGATGCGGCCGGGACGAAGCCTGGGGCGACGGCTTCGCGCGGCGGCGCCTTCGTCCAGCTCGACTACGAGTTCCCCGCCACCGCCGGTTGGGCCTGGCCGACGCGCGCCTTCGCCGCCTGGGATCCGCAGGGCCGCTGCACCCTGCACGCGCCGGACGAGGCCGGCTTTGCGCACCTGCGCGCAGGCCTGGCCCGCGCGCCTGCGCACCTGGCCACGCCACGGCTCGCCACGCCGCTGCTGCCGGCCTGGGACGCGGCCGGCCACCGGTCGCGCGTCGAGGCGGTGCAGGCCTACATCGCCGCCGGCGACATCTACCAGGCCAACCTCACCGTGCCCTTCCGCGCCACGCTGCAGGCGGGCGCGCACCGCGACCTGGCGCTGTTCCTGGCCCTGGCGGCGGCCAGCCCGGCGCCGTTCGCCGCGTTCTTCCGCGGCGCCGGCGGGCGCAGCGTGGTCAGCCACAGTCCGGAGTGCTTCCTGGCGCTGCGCGGCGGCGCGCTGGCCAGCGCGCCGATCAAGGGCACGCGCCGGCGCGTGGCCGGTGCCGAGGCGGCGACGCGCGCCGCGCTGCTGGGCGCGGACAAGGACCGCGCCGAGCTGGCGATGATCGTCGACCTGGTGCGCAACGACCTGGGCCGCGTCGCCGCGCCGGGCAGCGTGCGCGTGGCTTCTCCGGCGCGCGTCCTCGACCTGCCCTACGTCCACCACCTGGTGGCGCGCATCACCGCGCGCCTGGCCCCGGGCCTCGGCGCCGGCGACGCGATCCGCGCGGCATTTCCCGCTGGCTCGATCACCGGCGCGCCGAAGCTGCGCGCCATGCAGATCATCGCCGAGCTCGAGGCCGGCCCGCGCGGGCCGTATTGCGGCGCCTTCGGCTGGCTGGGCGGCGGCGACGCCGAGCTGGCGGTGGCGATCCGCACCCTGGTGGTCGACGGCGACGGCGTGCGCCTCGATGCGGGCGGCGGCATCGTCGCCGATTCCGTTCCGGCCGCCGAGTGGGACGAGGTGCACGCCAAGGCCGCCGCCATGGCGGCGGCGCTGGGGGCGGCGCTGTGAAGGCGCGCGCCGGGGCCGTGCTCATCACGGCGGCCTGTGCGGTCCTGGCAGGGTGCGGCAGCGCTGCACGCCTACCGGCCAACACGAGCACGGATATCAACCTCGGGTCGGCGCCCCCCTCCGCGTCGTCACCTGCGCGTACGTCCTCCGGCTCCGACAGTTCATCGTCGATGTTCGGCCGCGGGGTCTTCCAGAACGACAACAAGCCCTCGCCCGCGACCCTCGCCGAGGCGCGCCAGATGGACGAGATCCAGCAGCTGATGGAGGACGACCTCTACGACCAGGCGCGCGTGAAGCTGAAGGCGGTGTTGGCCGGGGGCGGCACCCACCCGGTGGCCTACCTGCTCCAGGCGCGGCTGCTCTACCAGCAGTCGCACTTCGAGGACGCGGTGCCGTGGTGCAACCAGGCGATCGCCGCGAGCGGCTACTGGATCGAGCCGCGCGTGCTGCTCGCGCAGTGCTACATGCACCTCAAGCGCCTGGCCGCGGCCGAGAGCGTGTTCGCCGACCTCGACCACCTGGCGCCCCAGGCGCCGTGGGGTCCGTACGGTCAGGGCATCACCACGCTGATGCGCGGCGACCGCCAGCGCGGCACCGCCTTCATCGACGAGGCCCTGCGCCGCGACCCCGACCACCTGGCCAGCCTGCGCACGCGCATCGAGCTCGCCGCCCAGGCGCGCGACGGCGACCTCGCCGAGCGCCTCGCCGGCCGCTACCTCGCCCAGGAACCCAACTCCGGCTGGGCCTATGAACTGCTGGGCGACCTCGCCACCACCGCCGGCCGCCTGGAGGACGCCCACCGCGCCTACCTGCGCGCCTACGAGATCGACCCCACCGCGGGCATCGCCCGCCACCTGGCCGACCTCGCCCAGCGCCGCGGCGACTCCACCGACGCCCGCCTGTGGCAGGAGCGCGCCGGCATCGTCGCCCAGGGCCAGGGGGCCCCGGCCCAGCCGCCACCTCCGCACTGACCGCACTGACCGCCCTGCCCGCCCCCGGCCGGCCCTTGACCGCAGGGCCTGCGCCCCAGAATCCGTCCCTCGGCATTGGGGTATCGTCTAACGGTAGGACTGCAGACTCTGACTCTGCCTGTCGGGGTTCGAATCCCTGTACCCCAACCAGTGAAAGCCCTGTCGTGATGACCTCGCGACAGGGCTTTTCTTTTTCGGACGCGGGCGCAGCGGTGGGCCATGCTGGTTGCGCGGTTCGAGGGCCTCTGAGCATCGAGGTCCAGGCGGAGCCGAGATGATCCTGGGACGTATCGCTGCGGTGCTGATGATCATCGTGGGGGCGGCCGAGCTGCCCGGCGAGGAGGGTTACCGTTACGCGACCTCCATCAACGGGGAAGCCCTGCTGCAGGAATCGGGGCCGCAGCGGCTGTTCGGAAACGCCGGTGGTCCCTTTCTGCTGACGCTGATCAGGAAGGCAGAGGCACCGCTGCGCAGGGTCATCGCCCTCCATCCCCTGGCCGCGGCCCTGGAAGACGGCGACCGGCCGAAGCTGTGGGGGTACTGGCGGCTCGGCGGTCACGAGGGCCGGCTTTTCTCGATCTCACTGCGCGACGCGACGGAGGCGGCGCTCCTGATCAATCCGGGTGACGGCGGCACTGCGATGGGGAACGCGCTGTACGCAGGCGCGTTCGCTGAGGAGAGGCGGATCACGTTTTCCGTCGTGAGGGACTACCGCGCGCCCGCGTTGTCGAGTGGGGAGGAATGGGGGAAGTAGGGTGAGTGCGAGCGGGGCGGGTCGCGTTGCCTGCCCATGTCACGCCTCACCACACCACCGGCTCCATCCGCAACCTCTGGATCCACTGGATCGTCCCGCCCATGTTCGGCGCCATCATCGTCCCGGAGTAGGCGACCCGGTTGCCCGAGCCGCCGCCGTAGTACGTGGGCGTGGCGACGATGAAGTGCTCCTCGGTGTGCTCGCGCAGGTAGTTCATGTCGGTGGCGGTGGTGGCGGCGCTCCACTCGACACGGTACCACAGGCGGATCTCGGTGGCGTCGAGCGCGCGGAAGGTCTCGTAGTCGTTGCCGAAGAGCGCCTTGTCGGTCGCGGTCATGGCGGTGGCCGGGTCGCTGCCGTTCCAGTCGCGCAGGCGGAAGCCCTGGGTGCCGCCGCAGCCGCAGGTGACGGTGAACACCGCGCCGGTCGGCTCGCGCACCAGCCGGAACCAGGACAGGCCGACCGAGTTCAGGCGTGGCGTCGGGTCGCCGGCCGCCCAGGCCGCGAAGTTCGCGTCGGTGACGTTGCCTTCCGGATGGGTCGGATCGCGCCGCCAGCCGTTGGGCGTGACGGGCTGGGGGTCGGGATAGCGGAGGTAGGAGACGCCGCTGTCGGGCGCGCCCATCTGCACGGGGTTGTAGCCGGTGGCGAGCTGGATGGCGTACGGCGGCTGCGCCAGGACGTGCATGGGGAAGCGCCGCGGCACGCCGATGGGGAAGTTGGACTGGCCCGTACCGCCGGGGTCGACCGGGTGGGGGGTGGCCGCGCGGTCCGCCGCGCTGATCGCGCCGGTGTTGGCGCGCGGGCCCAGGCTGCCGTCGCGCACGTCGATCCAGCCGTGCGCCTCGGTGTGCTCGCTGGCGGTCTGCGCCGCTGGCTCCCAGCCGATGCGCGATGACTCCTGGATGTAATTGCAGGCGGCGGTGAGCATGAGGCGCGCCTGCGCCTCGTGGACCAGCACCTGCATCTCCTCGAGGTCGGTGCGCCCCGCGAGCAGGAACACCAGCGCCAGGGACGAGAGCAGCGCGGACACGCCGGCGACGATGATCAGCACCGTGCCGGCGCGCGGGCCGCAGCGCGCCGGCCGCTGGATGCGCGCGCTCATGGCGGGGTCCCGTAATCGAGGGTGGCGGCGCTGGCGGCGTCGGCGACCCAGCCGCCGCCCGGCAGCCGCTGCTGGCGCGCGCCGCGCAGGGTCGTGCCGATGCAGGCGAAGGGGATGGTGAGCGCGGCGCCGGTGACCGGCGAGCGGCAGGTGACCTCGCAGGCGTTGCGCAGCTGCCCGCGCTCGACGAAGCGCCGCACCACGTAGCCGACGTCGGGCCACAGCGCGGGCCTCGCGCCCAGCAGGTGCGCGCCCGTCGCGCTCTTCGCCAGGAACAGCGCCATCACGCTCGCGTCGTAGTTGTTGTCGCGCCCGTTGTAGCCGATCGGGGCCCAGGTGCGGGCGGTGTTGGCGGCCACCGCGTCCGGGCCGGGGAAGAACACGCGGCTGCCGTTGGTGTTGCGCACCCGGCCCTTCATGTTGTTGTCCCCGCCGTCGTTGGTGTCGATCCACACGCCGTTGCTGAGCAGGCTGGTGGGCACGCCCGACCAGCAGATGCCGCCCGGTGCGCCCAGCGGCGCGCTGGCGCCGTGGTAGACCATGAAGGCGTTCGAGGGCAGGTAGTCGTACAGCCCGTAGAAGCCGAGCGCGTCGACCAGGCCGCGCACCTGGCCGTCGTACCAGTGGTGCCACGACAGGGCGGGGTCGAGGTTGGCGTAGATCCCGCCCGCGCCCCAGCTCTCCTGCGGCGACGACTCCTCGGCCGGGCATCCTCGCGGCCAGGCGCGCGGGTCCCACGCGGCCCACGCCAGGGGGTTCGCGTTCCAGCCGCCGCGCGGCGTGCCGGCGAGTTCGGTCAGGCCGGGCTGCGCGTCGATGAAGCTGCCGTGGGTGACCGCGTCGGGCGTCGCTGCGAACGGCGTGAACGGCAGCCAGCCGCCGGACGCCTCGGTGCCGCGCAGGGGCTGCCTGCTGGTGTCCTCCGGATCATCGCTGCGGCGCCAGAAGTCGACCTCGTCGAGCGCCTGCTCCACGCCCGTGCGCAGCAGGGCGTTCTCGAGGGCGATGCGCCGGGTGAGGGTGATCGCCTGGGTGGTGACGCGCACGGCCGAGACCGCGGTGAGCACCAGCACCATGCCCAGCGAGATGGCGATCATCAGCTCGATGAGCGTGAAGGCCCGGCCGGCGTGCGATGGTGGAGGCGGCATGGGTCGCTCCTCAGCGCAGGGTGACCGGCAGGCGCGGGTCGTAGAAGTTGAAGCGCGCGACCAGGTTCGCGCGCAGCCGCGTGCTGCGGCTCTGCGCACCGCGGTCGAGGACGTAGTTGTGGTTGCGGTCGGCGCCGTAGACGCCATTGAGCACCTTGAGGTTGCCCGGCCCGCTGCCCGAATCGGGCGTGCCCCAGTCCGTCATCATCAGGCTGCGCACCGCGGCCCCGGTCGGCAGCGCGTCCACCGGGCCGGTGAAGGTCAGCAGGCGCTCGGGATTGCGCAGGAACAGGCCGTCGACCGGGGTCCACCCCGGGTTGTTGCGCGCGGCGTAGCTCGACCCGCTGGTCATGGAGCCGGCGTCGAGCCCGGCCAGGGGCGCGCGGCTGGCGTCGAGCGGCGCGCTCGGCGCGGTCTCGGCGTCCTCGTAGGATTGCCAGTCCACCGACCAGAACACCAGTTGCCGGCAGCGTTCCATGGGCGCGAAGGGCTTGGTCAGCGTGAAGTGCGCGGCGTCGCCCCACAACGGCTGGCCAGCGCCGCGGGTGTCCATCGGCTGGAACGGCGAGCGGGTGTTGTCGAAGGTGCTGCCGCTGAGCGCGCCGGGGTAGGTCTCCGGCAGGCCGACGCTGGTGACGGCCTGCGCGGCGACCGGTTTCCACATCGCCACCGGCACGCCGGCGGTGCCCACCGTGGTGCCGCTGCGCGGCGCCGAGAACAGGTCGTACTCGATCAGCGGGTAGTCCATCATGATGCTGCGCGTGAGCGGCCGCGGCGCGCCCCAGTCGTAGGGGAAGCTCGCCGCGTAGCGCATCGCGAAGCGCGTGCAGCGCTCGTGGTAGTAGCGCAGGCGGTCCTTGCTCAGCGCGTCGTCGACGGGCACCGGCAGGACGGGCGGCGGTGAGCAGTCGCGGAAGGGGTGGACCAGGGTGAGGTCCGGCTCGGGCTCGCCGTTGTCGGAGCGGTGGACGTAGAACGTCGACATGACGAAGGCGAGGAAGCGCATGCACTGCACGCGCTGGGCGATCTCCGCGCGCACGCTGGCCTTGGCCGCCACGTAGCCCTCGCCGGGGACGGGTTCGGCGAGGCGGCAGAGCGCGCTGAAGTCGTCGTCGTAGGCCTGGCCGAGCGCGGTGAAGTCGGTGGTGCCGGGGGCGAGCACGTAGTCCTTGAACTCGTCGGCCGCGGTGCGGTGGGAGGTGGGCAGCGCCCCCAGGGCGTTGTGGATGCGGTTCTGGAAGACGTCGCTGCAGAACGCGAGCACCGCGATCAGCAGGGGGTCGCGCACCGGCTTGAGCACGCTCTCGCGGGTGGCGATGGGCGGGACGGTGCCGCCGCCGGCGCCGACCAGGTCGTAGGCCACCGTCTTGGCGAAGATCGCGCCGACCAGCGGGTCGCGCTGGCCGGGCGCCTGCGCCTGCGGGTCGCCGGTGCTCCACCCCTCGAGGCAGGCGAGCGTGTCGCCGCGCGAGGTGGCGGTGAAGGGCACCGCGGGCCGCACCATCAGTCCGCTGTTGAAGGCGGCGTAGCGCGGCGGCGACGGGTAGGCCGCGCGGTAGGGCCAGGCCTTGTCGGACAGCACCGGGATGGCGTTGTTCTGCGCGTAGCCGGTCACCGCGAAGACCAGCTTCAGCGCCTCGCTGGGCGCGTCCGGGTTGGTGTAGTGCGGGTCGATGGTCGAGACCGCGTGCGGGTCGGAGTAGTACAGGCTGCCGCCCTGCTCGAGGATGGTGCGGATCTCGTCGCTCTCGGAATCGAGGCGCGCAGCGATGGAGGGCGGCACCGGCATGATGCCGGAGTCCCAGCGCGCCAGGCGCGATTCCAGGTCCCAGCGCGTGCCCGAGTAGCAGAACGGCCGCGCCTCCCACGGTTGCGGCGCCTCGAAATCGGCGCAGCGCTCCGCGTTCGACTTGCCGACGAAGAGCTCGAGCATCTGCAGGCTCTGGGTGGCTGCGAGCAGCTCGAAGCGCGCCTTCTGCTGGGCCTTGATGCCGCCGGGGATGAGCACCATCACGCTGATGACGCCGAAGGCGAGCAGCGCCAGGGAGATGGCGATCTCGAACAGGGTGAAGGCCCGGCGCCCCCGGGCGCCGCGGGTGCGGACGCGACCCGCGCAGACCACGCGGCGACAGGGATCGAGGACTGGTGGAAAGAGGGGCATTGGGCTGTTCGCGATGGAGCGGGTGTGCCGTCGCTGCCAGGGGAAAAACGGTGGCACGCTGTTGCCGTAGTATCGTGGAGACGTGGCCTCTGCACGATTCCGGACATATGAATATGCCGTAAAATGACGAGTGTTAGTAATATCTACAATTGGTCGAACGGGGTAAACGGATACAGAATGCAGGTCAGGCGCCGCGCTGGGCGGGTTTATGGATTGGCAGTCGGAGGTCCATGAGGGCGGGGGACCGCTGGCCGGTCGAGGACCTGCTCGACTGTGCACGGGATCGACCAGGCGATGGTCGAGCTGGCGCTCGACCCCCCGGGGGTCTCAGGCCAGGAGCGAGGTCACCACGGTGCCATCCACATCCGTCAGCCGGTAGTCGCGACCGGCCGAGCGGTACGTCAGCCGCTCGTGGTCGAGGCCGAGCAGGTGCAGGATGGTCGCCTGCAGGTCGTGGACGCTGATCGGGTCCTGCACCACGTGGAAGCCGAGGTCGTCGGTCGCGCCGACGGTGGCGCCGCGCTTCACGCCGCCGCCGGCCAGCCACATGGTGAAGGCGGCGGGGTGGTGGTCGCGGCCGAGCGCGCGGCCGAGGGCGGCGTTGCTCTCGACCATCGGCGTGCGGCCGAACTCGCCGCCCCAGATCACCAGGGTGTCGTCGAGCAGGCCGCGGCGCTTGAGGTCGGTGACCAGCGCGGCCGAGGCCTGGTCGGTGTCGGCGCAGTTCCTGCTTGTGGTTGCCGGCGACGTCGCTGTGGGCGTCCCAGCCCTCGTGGTAGATCTTCACGAAGCGCACGCCGCGCTCGATCATGCGCCGCGCCAGCAGGCAGGCGCGCGCGAACGACGGCTTGGCCGGGTCGCAGCCGTACAGCGCGAGGGTCTCCTTGCCCTCGCTTGGCGAGGTCCATCAGCTCCGGCGCCGAGGTCTGCAGGCGGAAGGCCATCTCGTAGGCGGCCATGCGCGTGGCGATCTCGGGGTCGCCGTCCTCGCTCGAGGCGCGTGCGGTTGAGCGCGCCGCACGAGGTCGAGCGACGTCGCGCTGCAGGCGCGCGTCGATGCCGGCCGGCGTCGAGGTGTCCAGGATCGGGTCGCCCTGGTTGCGGAAGCGGCAGCCGGTGTAGACGTGGGCATGAAGCCGCTCGACCAGTTGGCCGAGCCGCCGCTGATGCCGGCGCCGGTCGACATCACCACGAAGCCGGGCAGGTCCTGCGGTCTCGCGCGCCCAGGCCGTACAGCGCCCACGAGCCCAGGCTCGGCCGGCCCGGCTGCGAGAAGCCGGTGTTCAGCAGCAGCTGCGCCGGCGTCGTGGTTGAACTGGTCGGTGCGCATCGAGCGTGATGATGCACAGGTCGTCGACGACCCCGGCGAGGTGCGGCAGGCTGGTCGGAGAGTTCGGCGCCGCACTGGCCGTGGCGCGCGAACGGGAAGCGCGGGCCGAGGACGGCCGCGTCGGGGCGGATGAAGGCGTAGCGCTGCCCGGCGATCACCGACGGCGGCAGCGGCTTGCCCTCGAGCCTGGCGAGTTCCGGCTTGTGGTCGAAGAGGTCGAGGTGGCTGGGGCCGCCGGCCATGAACAGCTGGATGACGCGCTTGGCGCGCGCCGGTCGAGTGCGGCGGGCGCGGCGCGAGCGGGCGCAGCGGATTCGCCGGCGCTCGCCGCGGCCGGAAGAGCCTGCGGCCAGCAGGCCGGCCAGGGCGATGCGGCCGAGGCCGACGCCGCAGCCGCGCGAGGAAGCGCCGGCGCGTCCGCGCGCCAGGCGCGCGAAGTGCCGGTCGTGCGTCATGGATCATCCCTTGGTGATGGCTCTCGTCGAGGTTGAGGACGCTGCGCGCCAGCGCCGTCCACAGCGCGCGCTCGGCGAGCGCGGCGGCGTCGCCGCCTTCTCGCCGCCCTTCGCCAGCGCGGCCGCGGCGTCCACCTCGTGGCGCGGCGATGCGCCCGCGCTGGCCGTGCGAGGAAGCGCGAGGCCAGCGCCGCCTCGTCCGCGGCTCGGCGCCGCGCGTCAGGCAGCGGCGGAAGAGCGCGTCGACGCGCTCGGCGTCGTGCCCGGCTGCGCGGCGACCGCCTGCCGAGCGCCTGCGCCGCCTCGACGAACGACCGGGTCGTTGAGCATGGCCAGGGCCTGCAGCGGCGAGTTCGAGACGTCGCGCTGGCGACGCACATCTCGCCGCTGGGCGCGTCGAAGGTGCTGGCCAGGGCGTAGGGCGCGGTGCGCTTGGCGAAGGTGTAGAGCCCGCGGCGGTAGCGGTCCTCGCCCGCTGCTGGTGTTCCAGGTCGAGCGCGCCGTAGGCGCCTTCGGTGGTGATGCCCGGCGGCTGCGGCGGGAACACGCTCGGGCCGCCGAGCTTGAGCGCTGAGCAGGCCGGCCGCGCGCAGCACGCTGTCGCGCAGCGCCTCGGCCTCGAGGCGCACGCGCGGCCCGCGCGCCAGCAGCAGGTTGTCGGGATCGCGCGCCAGCAGGCGGGCGTGACGCGCGAGGCCTGCCGGTAGGTGGCGCTGGTGACGATCAGGCGGTGCAGCCTCTTCATCGACCAGCCGCCCTCGACGAACTCCACCGCCAGCCAGTCGAGCAGCGCGGGTCGGTGGGGCGGCTCGCCCTGGTAGCCGAAGTCGTCGACGGTGCGCACCAGGCCGCGGCCGAAGAACGCCGCCCACTGGCGGTTGACCGCGACGCGCGCGGTCAGCGGGTTGCCGCGGCGCCACCAGCCAGCGCGCGAAGCGCAGGCGCGCCGGCTCGTCGCCCGCCGGCAGCGGCGGCAGGATCGCCGGGACCAGCGGCGGCGACGCGCTCGGCCGGCTGCAGCCACTCGCCGCGGTGGTGGATGAAGGTGGCGCGCTGCTGCGCCGGCGGGGCGCTCGCCCATGACCAGGGTCAGCGGGCCGGGATCGACGGCGGCCAGCGCGCGCGCGATCGCGGCGCGCGCGTGGGCCAGCTCCGGCGCCGCCTGCAGGAAGGCGGCGAACAGCCGCGCGTCGTCGGCGGGCGCGCGCTCCGCGGCCGGGCGCAGCAGCAGGTCGACGATCTCCGGCGCCAGCGCGCTGGCCTCCGCCGGCGCGGGGTCGCTGGTCGCCGAGACGCGGAAGCGGCCGATGCCGCACGACGCGTAGCGCTCGCAGAGCAGGTCGAGGCGCAGGCTCGCGCGCCGCGCCGAGCGGCGCGGCGAAGGCGAAGACCGCGGTGTGGTAGCGGCCCTGGCCGCCATCGACCGACCAGAAGGTGTCGGGCTTCCCGTCGATGGCCTTGGCCGCGCCGCTGCCCTTGGCGGCGAAGCTGTGCGCGGCGCGCGCGAAGGCCAGGTCGGCGCCGTCGGCGCTGGCGCGCAGCTCGCTCAGCCCGAAGTCGCCCGGCGGGCCCTCGTAGTACATGCCGGCCCGGCCCGCCGCGGGCAGGCGCGGATCGGGCATCACCTCCAGGCGCAGCGCGGTGGTGCCGGCGGCGCGGCGCGGTGGAAGGCGGAACACAGGTGGTAGGTGTCGCTCTTGGTCTGGTCGCCGCTCGCCAGCACCGAGCCGTCGGCGAGCACGTGCAGGATCGGCACGCCGCTGGTCGCGCTGGTCGGGCGCAGGACCGTCCAGTGGACGTGCCGCGGTCTGGCGCGCCAGCCACCGCGCGAAGGCCGCCCGGGCCGCGCGGCGGTGCTCGTCCGCGGTGGCGGGGTCGGTGATCGCGGTGGCGGGCGCGGCGGCGGTGGCGGCGGTGGCACCGGTGACCGCCGTGGCGACGGGCATGGCGCTGGTGGCGGCTGCGGCCGCTGCAGCAGCTGCGGCAGCGGGCGTGGCGCCGAGGGCGGAGGGTACGGGGAAGCGTTCCGGCAGCGCCGCGATCAGGCCGCCGCGGCCGCCTCGGCCGCGGCGCGGCGCGCCGCGTCCGTCGGGGTGCACGCGCAGCTCCGGCTCGTCGGCGTTGTCGAGGAACGCCATGAGCTGGTAGTACTCGCGCTGGGTGATGCGGTCGTACTTGTGCGTGTGGCACTGCGCGCAGCCGGTGGTCAGGCCCAGCCAGGTCTTGCCCAGTGGTCGCGACGCGGTCGACCATGGCGTAGAAGCGGTACTCCAGCGGGTCGATGCCGCCTTCCTCGTTGAGCATGGTGTTGCGGTGGAAGCCGGTGGCGACCTGTCCGCCTGGGTCGCGCCGGGCAGCAGGTCGCCGGCGAGTCTGCAGCGACGGTGAAGCGGTCGAAGGGCATGTCGGCGTTGAGCGCGGCGATGACCCAGTCGCGGAACGGCCAGATGAGCGCGGCCGGTCCTTCTCGTAGCCGTTGGTGTCGGCGTAGCGGGCCAGGTCGAGCCAGCGGCGCGCCCAGCGCTCGCCGTACTGCGGCGTGGCGAGCAGGCGGTCGACCAGCTCTCGTAGGCCTCGGGTCGGGCGTCGGCGACGAAGGCCGCGGCCTCCTCGGCGGTGGGCGGCAGGCCGACGAGGTCGAGCCACACGCGGCGCGCGATGACCAGCGCGCTCGGCCGGCGGGGACGGGCTGCAGCCCCGCCGCCGCGGCGCGCGCGGCGACGAAGCGGTCGATGGGATTCTGCGCCCAGGTCCGGCGCCTCTGCGGGCAGGACCGGGAGCGCCTGCTGGCGCGGCGGCACGAAGGCCCAGTGCTGCTGGTACTCCGGCGCCGGCGGCGATCCAGGCGCGCAGCGTCGCGCGCTCGGCGGGCGTCAGGTCCTTGCGCGCCGCGGGCGGCGGCATGACCTCGTCGGCGTCGCTGGAATCGATGCGCTTGAGCAGCTCGCTGTCGGCGGGCTTGCCGGGGACGATGGGATGGGCTCGCCGGACTTGGCCGCGCCGATGGCGCGGTCGCGCACGTCGAGGCGCAAGCGCGCCTTGCGCGCCTGCTCGTCGGGGCCGTGGCACTTGAAGCAGTGGTTGGCGAGGATGGGGCGGACCTCGCTGGAGAAGTCCGGGGCGTCGGCGGCGCCGCCCGTGGCGACCGCGCAGGCGAGCAGGGCGAGCGCGAGCAGGCGGAGGCGGGTGGCTGGGCTGGTCATCGCTGGGCACCGGGATGGGATGGAAAGCGGGCGCGTTGCGCGGGCAGGAGACCGGGAGAGGTGCGTCGAACGAGTCGGCGCGTAGGTAAGCGTCCCTGGTTGTGCTCACCCTGTTCCGTATGGACAGGCGGGCCAGGAACCTAGACGGTACGGGCAGCGGGGTGGAGTGTTCACGCGCGGCGCGTCGCACGGTCCTGGCCGCAGGTGCCCGTCAACACCCCGCCACCGCCGCGTATCTCCTTGCTGACCATGCCGCTGGAACTCCACACCTCGTACTGGCGCACGGTGGGCCGCGGCCACGGCGTGCTGCTCGCGTCGGTGCTCGCGTGCGGAACGCTGCCCGCCCAGGACCAGGCCCCGCCGCCCACCCCATTCCAGCCTGTGCTCACCAGCATCGCCGCCCTGCGTCCACTGACGCGCGAGCAGGCGCTGCTCCACCCGCCGGTGCGCGTGCGCGGGGTGGTGACCTTCAAGTGGGGCGAGGGGCGGCAGTCGTTCAGCCTGCAGGACGGGGACGCGGCGGTGTGGGTGTCGGCCGCGCCGGGGCTGAGCGCGTCGGTGTGGGTGGGCGACGATGCGGTGCTCGCAAGCCTGCGCGCGGGCATGGAGATCGAGCTCGACGGGGTGATGGATGGCGGCGGCTATTCGCCCGACATCCTGCCGCGCAACCTGCGCGTGCTCGGTGAGCCGGGGCTGCCGCCGGCGCGCGTGGTCACACCGCAGCGCCTGATGGGCGGCGCGGAGGACTCGCAGCGCGTGGTGGTCTCCGGCGTGGTGCAGAGCTTCGAAGCCTCGCGCACCGGCACCTGGCTGCTGCGCCTGGACACCGGCACCGGCAAGCTGCTGGTCAACATCCCCGCTGATCCGGCCGTGCCGCCAGAGCGCCTGGTCGACGCCGAGGTGCGCCTGGCCGGGGTCGCGGCCTCGTCGCGCAACTGGCGCGCGGAGTACATCTGCCCGCGCGTGCTGGTGGGCAGCAGCGCCGACCTGGCGGTGGAGCGCGCCGCGCCCGGCGATCCCTTCGCGGTGCCCGCGGTGCCGCTGCGCACCCTGGCCGGCTACAGCCCCGACGGGCGCGCGCTGCACCGCCGGCGCATCGAGGGCACCGTGACCCTGTGCCGGCCGGGCGCCTTCGCCTACCTGCAGGACGGCGCCTGCGCGGTGCGCATCGGCCTGGCGGGCGGCGCCGCGCTGCAGCCGGGCGACCGCGTCGAGGCGGCGGGCTTCATCGACACCAGCCGCGCGGTGGCCGGCCTCGACCACGCGCTGGTGCGCAAGCTCGGCGACGGGCCGCCGCCGGCGGCGCTCGCCGCCGGGCTGGACGACGTGCAGGCGGCCTTCCGCTCGGTGCGCGAGAAGGGGCGGCCGGCCAGTCCGCACGACTACGATGGCCTGCTGGTGGCGGTCACCGGGCGACTGCTCAGCATCCAGCACGACGACCCCGATGGCGTCGTGCGCCTGGCGCTGGACCGCGGCGGCGCGCTGACCGGCGCGGAACTCGCGGGGGCGCCCGCCGACGGCGCGGCGCTCGCCGCGCTGGCGCCGGGCAGCGTGGTGCGGGTGGTCGGCGTGGCGCTGGTGCAGTACGCGCCCGGCGACCAGGTCGCCGACTACATCCAGCCCAACCGCCTCGACCTGCTGCTGCGCGGCGCGGGCGACGTGACGGTGCTGCAGGCGCCGTCGTGGTGGACGCCGGCGCGCCTGGCCGCGGCGCTGCTGGGCAGCGGCGCGGTGCTGGCCGCCGCACTGGCGTGGATCCTGGCGCTGCGCCGCGCGCTGCGCCGCCGCACCACGCGGCTGGAGGAGGTGATGCGCACCCACCGCGACAGCGAACTGGAGTTCAAGGCCGCCCAGCACGAGCGCCAGCGCCTGGCCGCGGACATGCACGACGGCCTGCAGCAGCTCATCGCGGGCGCCGCCTTCCGCCTCGAGGCCGCGGTCGCGCACCTCGCCGAGATCCCGCCGGCGGTGCAGGAGCAGCTCACCGCCGCGCGCGGTGCGCTGCTGCGCACCCAGGAGGGCCTGCGCGACTGCGTGTGGGGCCTGCGCCACGTCGAGGAGGGGCCCGGCGAGTTCGCCGCGCTGCTCGAGCACGCCGCGGCCTCGATGGACCACTGGCCGCGCGGCGCGGTGACGGTGCGCGTCGCCGGCGCGCCCTTCGCGCTGTCGCGGCACGTCATGGGCAGCCTGCTCATGCTCATGCAGGAGGCGGTCGGCAACGCGCTGCGCCACGGCCGCGCGCGCAGCGTGGCGGTGCGGCTCGACTACCGCGACGACGCGCTGGCGATGGCGGTCGCCGACGACGGCGCGGGCTTCGAGCCCCACGCCGCGCCGGGCACCGCCGCCGGCCACTTCGGCCTGGAATCGATGCGCCACCGCATGAGCTGGCTCGGCGGCGGCGTCGAGATCGCCAGCGCGCCCGGTGCCGGGGCCACCGTCACCATCCGCCTGCCGCGCGCGCGGGCGCAGGCCGCGGACGCGCCGGCGCCGGCGACCTCGGTCGTGACGGAGGGGGGGTGACCCCACCGAAGAGGACGCGCGCTGCGGCGAAGGCGCCGCATCCCCCAGGCGGGGGATGGTGGCCAGAGTGCCAGCGGCGTCCAATGCCGTCGTGATCGCCGCTCCGCCCTTGCGCCTGCTCATCGTCGACGACCACGCGGTGGTGCGCGAGGGGCTGCAGGCGATGCTCGCCTCGGACCCCGGGATCGCCGCCATCGCCACCGCGGCGGGCGTCGACGAGGCGGTGGCGCGCGTGGCGGAGTTCCAGCCGCGCGTGGTGCTGCTCGACCTGCGCATGCCCGGGGGCGACGGCTTCGCCGCCCTGGAGCGGGTCCTGCCGCGCTGGCCCGCCCTGCGCATCCTGGTGCTGTCGGCGAGCGCCACCGTCGCCGAGGTCGCGCTCGCCCGCCGCCACGGCGCCGCCGGCTACCTCAGCAAGTCCGCCGACCGCGCCACGCTGCTGCGCGCCATCCACGCGGTCGCCGGTGGCGGGACCTGCTTCCCACCCGAGCCGGAGGCGGACGCGGGCGCCGACGTCGGGCTCAGCGCGCGCGAGTTGGAGGTCCTCCATCACCTCGGCCGCGGGCTGTCCAACGACGACCTCGGCCGGGCGCTGGGGGTCAGCGGCGAGACCATCAAGAGCCACCTCAAGGCGGTGTTCACCAAGCTGGGCGTGGCGGGGCGGGCGGAGGCGGTGGCGCGGGCGTATGACCTGGGGCTGCTGTCGGCGCGGTGAAAACGACTGATCGATGGTCGAGCTGGCGCTCGACCCTCCCGGCGACCCGAGCGGCGCACGAGCGGCTTCCGCACGACTCGCAGTCGCCGGGAGGGTCGAGCGCCAGCTCGACCGAGTGGTAGTTGCAGCCCCGCCAAAACCTGCTTCTCCCGACCCTCCCCGGCGTTGATCCCCCACCCGGGGGATGGTGACCGGTGCGGCTGGGGTACGCTGCGGGTCATCGCCATGACCAATCCGCCCACCTCCCAGGCTTCCGGCGTCCTGCGCGCACCCACGGTCGGCATCGCACCCTGGCGCGCCGCCCTCTGCCTGCTGCCGTTGGTCGCCGTCCTCGCCATGTCCGCGCCGCTGGCGACCGCCCAGGTCGCGGTGGCGACCCCGGCCGAGGCGGTGCGCGAGTTCGACGCGGTGGTGAAGCCCTTCCTGGAAGCGCACTGCCTGGACTGCCACGGCGAGAAGAAGCAGAAGGGCGACCTGCGCCTGGACACCCTGGCCCGCGACTTCCAGAACCCCGGCGCGGCCGGGCACTGGATGGAGGTCATGGAGCGCATCAACAGCGGCGACATGCCGCCGAAGAAGCAGGCGCGGCCGAGCCCCGCCGAGGTCGCGCGCGTCGCCGACCAGATCACCGCGCAGCTCACCGAGGCCGACATCGGCCGCCAGGCGGCGGAGGGCGAGACGGTCTCGTACCGCCGCCTCTCCCGCGACGAGTACCGCAACACCATCCGCGACCTGCTCGGCATCAGCAGCGACGTCAGCGATCCCACCGGCCTGCCCGAGGACCCCGACTGGCAGGGCTTCGAGCGCATCGGCGCGGTGCTGACCGTGTCGCCGGCGCACATCGAGAAGTACCTGGCCGCCGCCGACGCGGCGCTTGAACGAAGCCCTTGCCCTCGGCCCCGCGCCGGAGGTCAAGACCGTGCGCATGCGCGCCGTCGACTTCCACCGCGTGAGCGACGACGTGGACAAGGTGTTGGCCGCCCAGGGCACCGCCAGCAAGGCGCGCATCGACATCGTGCCCAACAACGGCGCCAACGGCACGCCCGGCGAGGGCAACGACCTGACCATCCCGGTCGCCGGCGACTACCGCTTCCGCGTCCAGCTCAGCGCGCTGCGCCCGGCCGGCGGGCGCGCCCCGCGCCTGCTGGTCTACGCCGCGGGCATCGACCGCGTGCTCTTCGAGCAGGATGTCGAGGCGCCCGAGGACCAGCCGGTGACGCTGGAGTTCCACGCCCACCTGCCGGCCAGCGTGCTGCAGATGCGCGTGATCAACGCGGTGCCCGGCCCCAACCCGGAAGGCCGCCAGTCGCGCCCGCTGAACTCCAAGCCGTTCTTCGCGCTGAAAGCGCGCCAGCCCTGGCAGATCAAGCTCACCGACGACGC
Source organism: uncultured Planctomycetota bacterium (assembly GCA_963818245.1). Taxonomy (GTDB): domain Bacteria; phylum Planctomycetota; class UBA11346; order UBA11346; family UBA11346; genus BOG-1363. The sequence continues at coordinate 14,145 of CAWFSD010000019.1, read as the reverse complement.
GTTCAAGCCGATCTGGCCGACCATCCTGCTCGACTGGCTGGAGTACTCCGGCCCGCAGCAGGCGTCGTGGCCGCCGCCGGCGCACCAGCGCATCTTCTTCAACGGCCCGACCTCCAGGGACGCGGCGCGCGAGACGGAGTACGCGCGCGCCATCCTCGAGCGCTTCCTGGGCCGGGCCTACCGTCGCCCGGCGCTGCCCGGCGAGGTCGATGGCCTGATGCAGGTCTATGCGCGCGAGCGCGCGCTCGGCACCGCCTTCGCGGCGTCGCTCAAGCCCGCGCTGCTCGCCGCGCTGTGCTCCAAGAACTTCCTCTACCTGGTCGAGGGCAAGGCCGGCGCCCCGGCGCCGAAGCTGGACGAGTGGGAGCTGGCCTCGCGCCTGTCCTACTTCCTGTGGAGCTCGATGCCCGACGAGCGCCTGCTGGACCTGGCCCGCCAGGGCACCCTGCACCTGCCCGCGACGCTGCACGCCGAGACGCGGCGCATGCTCGCCGACAGCAAGGCCCAGGCCTTCCTGGAAGCCTTCCCGCGCCAGTGGCTGCAGCTGCGCCGCGTCGGCATGTTCGCGCCGGACCGCAAGCTCTACCCCGACTACGACGACTACCTCGAGAAGAGCATGGTCGCCGAGACCACCGGCTTCTTCCGCGAGGTGGCGAGCCGTGACCTGGGTCTCCGCGAATTCCTGGATTCCGACTGGACCATGCTCAACGAGCGCCTGGCCCTGCACTACGGCATCGGCGGCGTCGTCGGCGAGGCGTTCCGGCGCGTCGCGCTGAAGCCCGACGACCACCGCGGGGGCCTGCTCACCCAGGCGGCGGTGCTGAGCCTGACCTCCGACGGCACCCGCCACCGCCCGGTGCACCGCGGCAAGTGGATCCTGGAGTCGATCATCGGCAAGCCGCCGCCCCCGCCGCCCGCCAACGTCCCGCCGATCAAGGGCGGGGAGGCCAGAGAGCCCAAGGCGACGCTGCGCGCGCGCCTCGAGGCGCACCGCGCCGACGCCAACTGCGCGGCCTGCCACCGCAAGATCGATCCGCTCGGCCTGGCGTTCGACAACTACGACGCCATCGGGCACTGGCGCACGGAAGAGACCGTGCGCGAGGGCTCCGGGGGCAACCCGAAGCTCGACCCCAGCGGCGAACTGGTCGACGGCCGGACCTTCGCCGACGCCGCGGGGCTCAAGCGGCTGATGGTCGCGGACCTCGACAAGTTCGCGGTCGCCTTCTGCGACAAGCTCGCCACCTACGCGCTGCGCCGCGGCATGACCTTCGCCGACCGCAAGGACCTGGCCGCGCTCGCAGCGCAGGCCAAAGGCCAGGACTACCGGCTCGCCTCGCTGATCGAGCAGCTGATCGCCAGCGACCTCTTCCAGAAACGTTGACCAGGACGCGAGGGAACCCCTTATGAGCAACATCCTGACCAACCGCTGGCTGCTCTCGCGCCGCCACTTCCTGCGCGGCGCCGGCGCGGCCATCGCCCTGCCCCTGCTCGACGCGATGGTGCCGCTGCGCGCCGCGGAGCCTGGCGCGGCTCCGGCTGCGCGAGCCAGGCGCAGCGTGTTCTTCTACATCCCCAACGGCGTCAACGGCATGGCCTGGCAGGTGGCGAAGAGCGGGCGCGGCTACGACTTCTCGCCCTCGCTGAAGCCCCTCGAGAAGCACCGCGACGCGCTCACCGTCTTCAGCGGCCTGCACCACCCGAACGGCCTCGGCCAGGCGCACGTCTGCGCCGACACCTGGCTGACCGGCGCGAAGATCGACGCGCAGAGCGCGCGCTCCTACCACAACACCGTGTCGGTCGACCAGCTGATGGCCGAGGTCACCTCGCAGCGCACGCGCTTCGCGTCGCTGGAGCTGTCGATCAGCGCCGGCACCGGCCAGCCCAACAACTCCAGCACCCTGGCGTTCTCGCGGGATGGCGTGCCGCTGCCCGCCGAGGACAACCCGCGCACGGTGTTCGACCGCCTGTTCGGCGCCGAGCCGGGCGGCGTGGCGGTGCAGCGCGCGCGCCTGGCCCAGCGCCACAGCGTGCTCGACGCGGTGCTGGACGACGCCCGGGCGCAGCGCGGCGCGCTCGGCCACGACGACCGCTCCAAGCTCGACGAGTACCTGCACGCGGTGCGCGACGTCGAGCAGCGCACCGAGCGCCTCGACGCCTGGCTGGACGTGCCCAGGCCCAAGGTCGACGGCGGGCCCTTCCAGAAGAACGTCGCCAAGAACCAGGCCGGCGAGTACTACCGGCTGATGCTCGACCTGGTGGTGCTGGCGCTGCGCACCGACATGACGCGCGTGGTCACCTACATGAACGGTACCGAGGGCAACGGCCTGGCCATCCCCGAGATCGGCATCACCCAGTCGCGCCACAACCTCTCGCACCACAACGGCGACACCGAGGTGCTCGCGCGCCTGGCCAAGGCCGACACCTTCCTGGTCGCGCAGCTCGCCTACCTGCTCGATCGGCTGAAGGACGCGAACGAGCAGGGCGAGTCGCTGCTCGACCGCACCATGGTGCTGTTCGGCAGTGGCATGAGCTACGGCCACAGCCACGCCAACAGCAACCTGCCCATCCTGCTCGCCGGCGGCGGCGGCCTGGGCCTGAAGCACGGGCAGCACCTCGACTACAACGCACCCAAGCTGGGGGCGCCCTACAAGCTCGATTACGAGGAGTGGAAGAACCTGTGCGGGGCGCCGCGCGATGGCAACGCGCGCCTGAGCAACGTCATGCTCACCATGCTGCAGAAGATGGGCGTCGAGACCGCGCGCTTCGTCGACAGCACCGGGCCGGTCGCGGAGATCTGCGCGTGAGGGGGCTGTTGCTGGCCTGCGCGCTCGTCGCGTGCGCGGCGGGCGGCGCCGCGCGCGCCGCCGACGCCCCCAAGCTCGACCCCCACTACCCGTTCCGCGTCGACTGGGCCAACCAGGACCTGCCCTGGTACCGCTTGCAGCCGGGCGCGTTCCCGCCGCACCACTCCGACCACCGCGTCGGCGGCACGCTGATCGCCGCGGACTTCATCCACCGCGCCGGGCGCTTCCGCATCGACCGCACCGGCGAGGTCGTCGACTTCACCATGCCGCCGTTCGCCACCATCGCCTACCACAACGCGGAGGCCGAGCTGCGCGACGTGCCGCTCGGCACCTTCTTCCTGTTCTTCCTGCACCAGGACGCGCAGGGCGCGTTCACGCGCGTCGCGACCATGCAGGACGAGTACAGCATGCTCGCCAACCACGGCTTCACCTGGCGGGTCGCCGGGCTGCGGCTGGCGGCGGGGCGGGTGGACGTGGTCGAGCAGAAGCTGTCCGAGAACAAGCTCGACGAGCGCCACGACGAACTGCTGGTGGACGCGGCCACGCGGGTGTGGAAGGGCGACCAGCAGGTAAAGCTCGAGGACCTGGCGGTCGGCGACGTGCTGCTGATCGAGCTCGGCGAGGGCCGCGGCCCGCGCCGCTGCTCCGACCTCTACGTCGGCCTCGACACCCACGCCGCGGTGACCGAGAAGCAGCGCAAGGCGCACGTCGCGTACCTCAAGGAGCGCGGCCTGCCGGCGTGGATCGACAAGGTCGAGGGCAGGCAGGTGACGGTCTCGCTGTTCGGCGACCGCCCGGCGCTGCTGGCGCTGTTCCAGGACGAGGACATCGATCCGGCGAAGATGGCGGCCGAGCACCGCCACCTCGAGATGGTGGTCGCCAACCAGGAGCTGCGCACCTACAATCCCCCGGTCGACAAGCGCGGCACCACCATGATCGCGGCCCAGACCGAACCCACCGGCTTCTACGGCTGCAGCGGCGAGCGCTGGGTGGTGGAACCGGACCTGCTGCTCGAGGGCTTCCGCGTCGGCAGCGTGGTGCGCCTGTTCGCCAGCCCGAAGTGGCCCATCGACGACATGCCCTTCGGCGAGGGCGCCTACGACCACGCCTTCGAGGCCGACGACCCCGATCCGCGCGCGTTCCCCTACCGCACCGACGTCGCCAACGCCGAGCTCCCCTGGTACCGCTTCGATCCGGGCGCCTTCCCGCCCGCGCACTCGCAGCACGAGGTGTGGGCCGACCTGGTGGAGGTCGACGCGGCGGCCCGCACCGCGCGCCTGCGCAGCGAGCGCGGCGAACGGCTCGACGTCCGGCTGCCGCCGTGCGCGGCGGTCCTCTACCGCGGCGCCGAGGCCGAGCTGGAGGAGGTCCCGCCGGGCACGCGCCTGCGCGTCGGCCTGCACCTGGACGCGGCCGGCGCATTCACCTGGGCCACGACCTTCACCGACGACTTCACCAGCTTCTCCAGCAGCGCCTCGACCTGGCGCATCGAAGCGATCCAGCCGGGCGACGGCCCCGCGCCCAGCCAGCCGCCGGCGCTCGCGCGCCTGGTCGTGGCCCGCCAGCTCGAGCGCATCACCAACTACAAGAACGAGCAGGTCCGCCCACCCGACGTGTCGCGCTGCCGGCTCGCCATCGATGCGCAGACGCGCATCTGGAAGGGCGACCAGCGCATCCAGCTCGCGGACCTCGCGGTCGGCGACGAGCTGCTCGCCGACCTCGGCGGCCGCTCGCCCACCAGCGACGGGCGCTGCGCCGACCTGTGGCTCGGCGCCGAGGGCTGCAGGCAGGTCGCCGAGCGGCAGCGCAGCCGGCACCGCGCCCTGGTCAAGGCGCGCGGCATGACCGCGCTGGTCGAACGCGTCGATGCGCGCCTGGTGCGCCTGGTCTTCTGCGCCGCCAGCCGCGCGGACTTCCCGGCGCTCTGTGACGGCGATCCGTGGGGCAAGCCGGTGTGGGTGCAGCCGCTCGATGGGCGCCTGCAGGCCACGGCGCCGCTGGCGAAGGTGAACTTCCACACCCACCTGCCGGAAGGCGACACCGCCGGCACCCTCGGCTGCAGCGGGGTGCGCTGGGAACTGGAGTTTGAGCAGCCGGCGGGCTGGAAGCCCGGGCAGGCGCTGCGCGTGCTGAAGGATGGGTGGCCGCTGCCGGCGGCGGAAACGTCGGTGAAGTGATGCGACGGCGCACCTCGCAGCCGACGTGCCGGCACCGGTGTCCGGGATCCGCGGGACACGCGCGCAACGGCTGCCGCGCTGGCCGGCGCGGCGGTCGCGGCCTTGTCACGCGGGGACACCGGCCTAAGCCCTCGGCATGCGCCGGTCGCGACGCCACAGCGCAGGCGGCGCATGACGGCGCACCGGGCCGCGCGCACTGATCCGCCCCTGCGTACCTCCAGAGATCGACCATCCCATGCGCACGCCCCTGCTGTCACTCGTCGCCCTCGCCGCGTTCGCCAGCACCGTCATCGCCGCCGAGCCGCCCGCCCGCGAGTCCCTGCGCAGTGCCGCGCGCGGCCTGGGCGCGGTGACCGCCACCGCCACGTACTACGGCCAGGGAACCGAGCGCAGCTCGTGGACGGCGTTCGTCACCGGGGACGCGGCGCACGCCGGCATCTGCGCCTCCAAGCGCCTGGCGGACCTCACCGGCTTCGGCGGGCTGGCGGTACGAGCCGCGCCGGGCTTGGCGGGCACGGTGGTCGCGGCCGATGGGGTCGGCGCCTGGCTGCTGGGCGTGCGCGACGCCGAGTTCCACGAGTTCTTCGCGCCGACCCTCGCCGGCCTGCCGGCGGTGGTGGCGCAGGCCGGGGTCGGCGCGCTCCAGGCGGTCGCGGCGCACCGCCACCCGCGCTGGCTCGACTGCTTCGACGAGGCCGGCGCCGGGGTCTGGGTCGGCGGCGGCGGTGACGACTACGACCTGACCCGCGACTTCGCCTGGCTGCAGGAGCGCGGGCTGACGATGTGCACGATGGCGCCGCGCGAGTCGCGGCTGGTCGCGCCGGGCGTGGTCGACACCAGCATCAACGACTGGCACGCCGCGATGGCGGCCGCGCACGGGCTGGCGTACCGCTCGCTGCTCTTCCCCGGCCGGCCCGCGTGGGCGTGGAACCGCGTGCCCCTGCCCTACGTCGAGCCGGAGCCGGGCTACATCGCCTACCCGTTCAAGGATTGGCAGGCGTCGTCGATCGACAGCTCCTACGAACCGGACGCGGCCACCGATCCGTGGCTGCACGACCTGCGCCGGCGCCTGGCCGCGCACCTGGGCGCGGACGCCAACTTCCTCGCCGGTCACGGCACCACCGAGGTGCCGAACGCCGGCATCCTCGAACTGGCGACGGTCGCGGGCATGGCGCAGACCAGGGCGCTGTGGCGCACCTACCTCCAGGACCGCCTCGGCCTCGACCTCGCCGAGGTCGGTCGCCGGCACGCCGGCGACGCTGCCCGCTACCGCAGCTGGGACGAGCTCACGGTGCCGGTGCCCGAGGACTTCCTCGGCTGGGACCCCGCCACCTGCCTCGACCTGCGCGGCGCCTGGGAGGTGCGCCCCGACGTCGCCGACCAGGGGCGCGCCGCGGAGTGGTTCGCGCCCGGCAAGGGCGGCGGGCCGGCCGAGGGCTGGACCACCGCGGGCCAGGGCGACGTGATGATCCAGGTGCTCTACCGCGGGCGCATGAACTTCATGAACGACGCCAAGGTGCCGTTCTGGATGCGCCGCGCGATCACCGTGCCGCCGGGGCGCGTGGCCGGGCTGCGCTACCTGCACATCTCGCGCAACGCGGCCCACGCCAACCTGCCCGCGGCGCCGGAGGTGTGGCTGGGCGGCACCCCGCTCAAGCGCCTGACGGCCGACGTGCGCGGCGACTGGGACGACTGCTACGAGATCGGCGGCGCGCTGCGCGAGGGCGCCAACCAGCTGGTGATGGACACCCACGGCCACCCCATCCCCGGCTACATCTTCATCGGCCCGGAGCCGCTGCGCCTGTACCCGGCCATGGACGCGCCCCACGACCGGCGCTGGTTCGACGCGGTCGGCTTCAGCGCGTGGCTGCGCATGCGCGCGCTGGAGGAGAACCTGGCGGCGCAGCGCAGCGCCGACCCGGACCGGCCGCTGAAGATGATGGCGCTGATCAACCTGCTCGACGTGGCCCTGCCGCTGGCCGAGCGCTACGGCGCCTACTTCCACGACACCGGCGGCGCCGCCGGGTTCTGGGCGCCGATGACCGGCGCGCGGCTGTCGGCCACGCACGGCCTGCCGTGGAGCTGCGAGCAGGGCGGGCCGCCCGGCTCGGTCGCCGAGCTGCGCAAGGCCATGACCATGTACCTGATGCTGGGCAACGACGCGATGGACCTGGTCTTCAGCGTCGGCCACTACCGCCGCGACGCGCAGATCGCGGCGTGGTTCGATGGCAACCCCGGGCTCATCCACGCCATCGGCAAGATGAAGCAGCCGGCGCAGGCGGTCGGCGTCCTGCGCTCCAGCCGCGCCACGCGCCTGGGCTTCGATGAGCCGTGGAACTGGGACATCGGGCGCGGCGAGCTGCAGGCGGTCGGCCGCGACTTCTCGTACCTCGAACTGCCGGACCTGCAGGACGGCACCGCGCAGCGCTTCCGCGTGATCGTGGACGACGGCACCATCCTGATGGCCGACGAGGACGTCGCCGGCCTCGAGCGCTACGTGCGCCAGGGCGGCGTCTTCATCGCCCAGCACCTCACCGGGCGGCACGCGCCCGAGCGCGCGGACGCGTGGCCGATCGCGCGGCTGACGGGCGTGACCGTGACCAACCGCGGCGTGGCGATCGGCGGCACGCTGCGCTTCAGCCAGGAGCAGGCGCTGTGGCCGCAGCTGCGCGGTCGCGACATCAGCGGCGGGTGGGGGATGGCCCTCGATGTGCCGGTGGCCGCGCCCGGCGCTGGCGCGGTCGAGGTGATCGCGCGCTGGGGCGGGACGCCGGCGGGGCAGGGCTCGGTGGCGGTGGCGGCGCGGCACCTGGGCAAGGGCATGGTGATCACCCTCGGCTCGACGTTCTGGCGCGATGCGCGCGATGGCCGCGGCGCCTACCCGGCCGGCGGCGCGGCCCAGGAGGTCCTCGACGAGCTGCTGACCTCGCTCGGGGTGCCGCGCGAGAGCTGGACCGGCAGCCGCGACCTGTGGGCGGACCGTTGGCAGAGCAAGAACGGCGTGTTCGACGCCTATCCGGTCGCGAACATGGGCGAGGCCGCGGCCGTGGTCGACGCCAGCGTCGCGCTGCTGCGCGACCACGGCGCGACCGAGCTGATCGAGGCCAGCGCACCCGGCCTGCCGCGCGTGCCGGTGACCTGGGCCGACGGGCGGCTGACCCTGCCGAAGACCACCTATGGCCCGATGCAGAGCCGCGTCTTCCTGGCGCCGCGCGCCGACCGCGAACGCGCCGGCCTGGAGTGGCTGCGCATCCAGGCGGCGCTGTGGCGGCCCCTGCCGCCGGTGGCCGAGCGGCTGAAGCCCGCGGTGATCGCCGTGCCCGAGGACGTCCTGCCCTTGGCGGACGGCTGGCGCCTTTCGCCCGATACCAGCGCCGCCCCGGCGGACGGTACGGCAGCGGCGTGGACCGCCACCGCCGCCGACGACGCCGGTTGGCGCACGGCGAAGCTGGGCACCTTCGCCACGCTCGGCCTGGCCGAGGGCGCGACCGCGCGTTTCCGCCGCACCATCGCCATCCCGCCGGCGTGGCAGGGGCGGCGCCTGACCCTCGTATTCGATGCCGAGCCGTGGTTCTGGGGCCTGCTGCCCGAGGCGCGGCTGTGGATCAACGGCCAGCCGGCCGGCCTCGCGCAGCCGATCCGGCCTTCGCCGACGCCGGGCTTCAGCCTGGACGTCACCGCCCAGGCCGGCAGCGGCACGCTGGTGCTGGCGCTGGAGATCGCTGGCGGCCGGCGCGACCCGAACCGGCCGCAGGCCAGGCCGAACGGCGCGACCGGCATGTTCACGCTGCTCGCCGAACGCCTGCCGCTGCGCAGTGCGCCCCTGCCCGGCCCGTGGCAGGCGGCGCGCAGCTTCAACGCCCTCGCGCCGCTGGCGACGGGTGCGGAGGCCGATTACGTCTATCTGCAGACCGCCTTCACCCTGCCCGCATTGTGGCCGGCGCCGCGCCTGTTCCTCGAGGCGGACGGGCCGCTCGGCTGCCTGGTCCTGAATGGCCGGCTGGTCGACGCTCCGCGCTGGATGCGGCACCTGGACATCAGCGGGCTGGTGCGTCGGGACGGTGGCGCGAACAGCCTGCGCTGGCTGCCAGCGCTGCCAGAGGAGCGCCTCGACGTCCACCACGGCGCCGCGCCGGTCCTGCGCCTGGCCTGGCAGCCGTGAACGTGGCGGCGCGCTCGCGCTGGATTCGGCCGAGGGTCCGGGCGCATCGCGCAATGCCGCAGATGGTGCAAGCAATCCACGCGTCGCACGTCACCGAGTGTCGCTCCGCGCTGCAGCTCCGCCGGCTGGCACGCCGGCGCGGGACGGTACCATGTCTCGGATGAGCGTCACCCGGCGTCGCCGTGGAACGCCGCGGTCCATCTGGCCACGCGCCGGCGCGGGCAGGGTATGCTCTGGGACTGCGACCGCCGCTGGCGGGAAGGACGAGACACGTGCGAGCATTCCTCGGGCTGCCATTCCTGATCATCCTCCTCGCCGGCTGCGGCGACCGCTCCGCGGCCAGGCCGGCGGCCCCATCCACGCCCGCCGCGCCCAGCGGCCACGTCCGCGGTCCTGAATTCGACGCGACGCTGACCGTGGCCATGGAGCTGAAGAAGGGCCAGCTGGCCGGCTTCGACCTCGACGGCCTGGTGGGCCAGTGCGGCAACCCGCACTACCTGCCGCGCTGCGAGGGCTTCTCCACCATCGTCTTCGACGGCCAGCGCGCGCACCTGATGGTGTTCACCTCGCTCGGCCAGCACCCGGCCCAGGCCCTGGGCGAGGACCTCTCCTACGAGGTCGAGGTCGCCAGCGAGCGCGGCCGCGCGGACCAGCGCTTCTTCGTCAAGCTCTCGTCCTTCGACGTGAAGGTGCACCGCGCCTACGATGGCGCGTACGCCTCCACCATCCTGCGCGCCAGCGACGCCGAGGCCGGCATGCCGCTCGACATCACGCTCGAAGCGGCGCGCTGAGCCTGGCCCGCAACAGGGTCGCGCGCCAGCCGACCATGCCCGCGAAGCCGCGAAGCCGCGAAGCCGAGCCGGCCGCCACCGCGGCGATCCCACCCGCCGGGAGGGTCGAGCTTTTCCGGGGGTGATTTCCCGATCGAGGCTGAGCTAACAGCAGAAAACTCGCGCTTGTGGCACAACGAGTTGCGAGCTGTTAGAGGGCAGCGCCAGCTCGACCATGCCCACCAAAGGTCCTCGGCGCAGGGTGGACACCCCTGCCCACTGCCCAAGTCCCCCCGAAGCCGTCTCCATTCTGCGCAATCTGCGCAATCTGCGGACTCTCCTGCGAGAAGAATCCGCAGATTCCGCAGATCGCGCCCTGGTCTGACGCGGCCCCCTGGGGGGTACGTGCGACGTTGGTGGAAATGGGGTGAAGCCCCGGTCCCGGGAACGTCATCGAACCGAGCGCGGGGTCCGTGGGTCGGGCGCGCGCGTCCCCCCGCTGACGACCGCTTCCGCTTCGCCCCTTTTGCGCCGTACGTCTGGCAGCCACCCTGCGGCCCCCTCCGGCCGCCCACCTGCAAGGACGCACCTCCATGAACCAGCCCCAGCTCGCGCCCGCCTTCCACGCCCGCCACGGCCTGACCCCCGCCGAATACCAGGCGGATTTCACCGTCTTCAGCCAGCAGGGCTACCGCATCCAGTCGCTCAGCGTCTACGGCGGCGGCGACCCGCGCTACGCGGTGGTGTGGGTCAAGCGCAGCGGCCCGGCCTGGCAGGCCTGCCACGGCCGCGACGCCGCCGGGTACCAGGCGTTCTTCACCGAGTGGACCGGCAAGGGCTACGTGCCGCGCCTGGTGTCGGTGACCGGCGCCGGCTCGTCCGCGGTGTTCGCCGCGGTGTTCGAGCACGTGGCGGTGAGCGGCTGGTTCGCCCGCCACGGCCTCGACCAGGCCGGTTTCGACAAGGCCAACGCCGACGCCAAGGCCAACGGCCAGATCCTCGCCAGCGTCGGCGTCTACGGTTCGCCCGGCGCGCGGGCCTACGCCGGCGTGTGGCTGCCGAACCCCGGCAACGCGCAGTGGCTGGTGAACCTCGCCGCGAGCGCCGCCGACCACCAGGCGTGGTTCGACGCGGTCACGCGGATCCCGCTGCGCCCGGCGCTCGTGGTGCCGACCGAGGACCACGCCTACCTGGCGGTGTTCCGCGACGACGGCATCGGCGACTGGCAGGCGCGTCACGGCCTGAGCAGCGCCGACTACCAGGCCGCGTTCACCCAGCTGGTCGCGCAGGGGAACCTGCCGCTCGACGTGCACGGCGGTGGCGGCGGCGGCAACGCGCGCTTCGCGGCGCTGTTCGCCAAGCAGACCGAGCCCAGCGCGCGCACCTGGACGGTGAGCGGCGCGGCCGCTCCGCACGACGCGGCGCTCGACGCGGCCTTCAAGGGCTTCATGCAGCGCTGGGGCGTGCGCGCCGCCTCGCTCGCCGTGGCCAGGAACGGCGTGACCAAGCTGGCGCGCGCCTACACCTGGGCCGAGCCGGGCTACGCGCTGGCCCAGCCGGGCAGCGAGTTCCGCCTCGCCAGCGTCAGCAAGGCGTTCGCCTGCGCCGCCATCAAGACCCAGGTCGACGCCGGCCAGCTCGCGCTCGGCGCCAAGGTCTTCGCGCTGCTCGGCATCACCGCGCCGGCCGTCGCCGGCCAGGTCCCCGACCCGCGCATCAACGACATCACCGTGCAGCACCTGGTCGACCACGCCGGCGGCTGGCTGCCGGACGCCCCCGGCGGCTTCCACCCGGAGTTCCAGCTGCGCAAGATCGCCGCCGACCTCGGCCTGGCCGGCCCGCCCAGCAAGCGCGACCTCGCGCGCTACATGTTCGGGCTGCCCCTGCAGTTCGCGCCGGGCAGCCAGAACTTCGGCACCACCAACGGCGCCTCGTACTCGAACTTCGGCTACATCCTGCTCGGGCTGGTGGTCGAGCACGTGTCGGGCCAGGCCTTCATCGACTACCTGCGCCAGCACGTGCTGGCGACGCTGAACATCAGCGACGTGCACCTGGCGCGCACGCTGGCCAGCCAGCGCGCCGCCGACGAGGTGCACTACCACGCGTGCGGCATCGGCCTGCCCGCCAACCTGCCCGCGAGCCAGGTCAAGGAGCCGGCGGCCTACGGCGGCGGCGGCTTCATGACCGAGACCATGGACACCGGCGGCGGGCTGATGGCCACCGCGTCGGCGCTGGCGCGCTTCTCCGGCACCTGGGCCTCGTGGGGGCTGGGCGGACCCGGCGGCGCGCGCACCGGCGGCATGGCCGGCACCGCCACGCGCATGCAGTTCTGCGGCAACGGGGTCAGCTTCGGCTTCGTGTTCAACACCAGCGACAGCTTCGGCGCCAAGCCGGCGGGCGGGACGACGGACTTCATCGACCTGTTCGGGAACCAGCTGGGGACGACCATCGCGGGCTTGGCCTGGTGACGATGGGCCGGCGCTGCTGATCAGTGATGGAGCGCCGGACGGCGCACCGCCCCGGTGGCGGTGCGCCGTTTCCATGTCCGCGCATGGTCGAGCTGGCGCTGCCCTCTAACAGTTTCGAGGTGGTCACGTGGTGGGGGGCATCGCAACGAGCGCCAAGCCCAGCTGCTGAGCTTGTCGAGTGAGTCGCTCAGTGAGCTTGAGCATGGCCCGTTCGGTAAGCACGGGGGTGAGTTTGGAGCGGTCGAAGGGAGTCTTGTCGCGGAAGAGGGCGTAGATGATGCGGGCAAGCTTGTGAGCGGTGGCCTTGATGGCTTCGCTTCGCCCTTTGCGCGCTGCCATTTTACGGAAGAAGTGCGCCATGGCGCTCTTCTTGCCATCAAGGCCCATGGCGGCGTGGCGGAGGATGGATGCCGCCCGGTTGGCGGTGGTGGGCAGGTTGCCCAGATGCTTGCCGCCCGAGCGCTTGGGGTTGGGGCAGAGCCCCAGCCACGAGGCGAAGGCGCTACTGGTGGGCCACGCTTTAAGATCGAAGCCGACCTCCCCCAAGAAGGTCAGTGCGGTGGTCGGGCCGATGCCGTCGATCGCCGGCAGGTCGACACCGGTGAGACGGAAAGCTGCCTGCTGGGCATCGAATCCGAAGCCGTTCTTGCCGGTGTCGCGCTTGCGCGACAGGTCGGTGGGGTCATCCCCGCCGGGGGCCGGCGGTAGGCGATCGATCAGCGCGCTGATCTCGGCGTCGCAGGCCGCCATCGCGGCATGATGATGGACGTAGTCGGCGTGCGCCTGGCGCAGCAGGAAGAGGTGCTCGGGTCGCCACGTTCCGGTCATCGCCTTGGCGATGGTTGCCTCATCATGGGTGCAGCGGTAGTTGCGCAGCTTCGCCAGGACGGCTGGCCGGCGCTCGCCAGCGAGGATCGCCGTGATGATCGCCATGCCGGTCTCGCCGCCGATGTCCGAGAGCACATGCTGCAGCTTGAGGTTCATCAAGGACAGTGCGCGCTGCATCTCCTTCAAGGCGATGCCGGAAGAGTCTATCCGCGCTTGGCGGAAGCGCAGCAACGTCCGCAGCTGCTGTACCGATGCGCCCGGTACGAACCCGCCGCTCAGCAGGCCATGCGCGTGCAACTCCCAGATCCATCGGCAGTCCTGCATATCCGTCTTGCGACCCCGCGGATTGCGCGTCTGACGCGCGTCCGCCAGCAGCACCTCTAATCCGGCTTCCTCCAGGCGGAGATACAGCTCGCGCCAGTACACCCCCGTCGCTTCCATCGCCACGGTTGTCACCCCCAGGGACACCAGCCATGCCACCAAGGCGATCAGGTCCTCGGTGAATGCGCCGAATCGTCGTATGGGGTCCGCGGCCAATGCCGGATCGACGCACACCCAGTGCTCGCTCCCGCCGACGTCGACGCCTGCGGCGCGCGCATGCATCTTGCGGATGGTGGTGGATGGTTTGTCCTCGCTCATGGCCATGCCTCCGATTACCGGGGATGAAACACGACGATCAGGGGTCGCTGACGGCTTTGGAAATTTGCCCTCCGGGGTCACGGGGGCCGGCTAACCGGCTCCCGCGCCACCATGCATCGGACGCGTTGACCCCCGGACCAGGCTCGACTCGGGCTCACGGCACCATTCGTCCAATGGCCTTCGACCGCCGATTCTTCCGGTAGACACCTCGTATGCCACGCCGCGGGACCATGCCAACCCCCTGTTCGCGCTCCATCGACCGATTCAACGAAATCGGGACGGCTCGACCCTCCCGGG
>CAWFSD010000018.1:0-80620 GCA_963818245.1 uncultured Planctomycetota bacterium | reverse complement strand
CACATTCAGGCGTCATCCAATATGACAAAGATCACAGTCTACTCTTTCTAGCATATCTACAACACATTCTCCATACACATTCTCTTAACGCACAGTCCCTGGCCATCCAGCCACATCACCGACTCGACACTCGAGGGGATCTGGGTGCCATGTTCTCGTGCATCGCTTCAGCATCTTGCTCGTGATTTCGCAGCCTCACCACGTTGAGGCGCAGGGAATGGTGGCCGGAATGGGCCACGTCGTCGACCACTTCCACCGACCCCTTCGACGTCCAGCCCTTGGGGATCTTGCCGGCGTCGGCGGACTCGAAGTCCTCGAAGATGAAGAGCTTGGCCTTCTTGAGCGGGACGATCTCGTCGCTGGGCGGCGCTGGAGCGGCGGGCGCGACGGCCGCGTGCACCGACGGGATGGCCGTGGCGCAGAGGAGGAGGGAGGAGGCGAGGGCGGTGCGGTTCATGGATGGGGCTCCGGACTGATGGCTGATGGCTGATGGGAACCTTCGGGAAATCGCGACGGCGGACGCGACTCACCGCTTCTTGGCGGTGGCCCCCTGCTCGGGGCTTTCCTTCTTGGTGATGAGGGCCAGCCACTCCTCCCACTTGGCGAGCGCGGATTCGCGCTTCGGCTTGGGGTCGTCGGGGCTGTAGGTGCTCTCCTGGATGCTCTTCAGCGCGGTCCAGGCGGTCGTGCGGATGGTGGCGTCCTCGTCGTCGAGGAGGGTCACCAGCGCGCGGAACATCGGCGGGTCCTGGTAGACGCCGCGCACCTGGAACTTCACCGCGTCGGCGAGCCCGGCGACGGCGGCCTGGCGCTCGGCCTGGTCCCAGCGCTTGGCGTGGCGACGGCGATCAGGGTCTCCTGCGCGATGGGCGTGCGCCAGCGCGCGAAGGGGACGAGCGAGGCGATGGCGGCGCTGCGCACCTCCGGCGCGGGGTCCTTGAGCTTGCGCGCGAGCAGGGTGAAGGTGCCCTCGCCGAACTGGCTCAGCCCGCAGGTGCTGGCGGCGAGCGTGCGCGCGGCCGGGTCCTTGGTGTCGAGCAGGCGCGTCATCACTTCGCCCGCGGCGAAGCCGCCGACCAGGGCGACGTCCGCGAAGGGCTTGGCGTCGGCGGCGATGGTCTTCGCGTCCTTGTTGATCGGCTTCAGCAGCGCGACCTCCTCGGCGGAGGGCATCATGGTCTTGTGGCGCAGGCGCACCGCCCACTGGATGGCGTCGCTGTTGGTCGGCGGGTGGTGCTCGCTGTGCGGCAGGCCTTCGATCTCGTGGTAGATGATGTGGTAGCCGTTGTCCTTGAACTTCTGGTAGCCGCCCCGCGCGCCCGCCTTGTGCGCCTCGTCGTCGTCCAGGCCGATGTTCATGTAGATGTCCGGCATGGTGTGGACCGGGTCCTTGACCGCCGGGATCTTCCAGAATGCCGCTGCCGTACATGATGCCGGCGGCGATGGTCTCGGGGTGGGCGAGGGTGTAGTCGCCGCAGAAGCCGCCGCCCGAGCTCATGCCGAAGCAGTAGACGCGGCGCGGGTTGATCGGGTAGGTCTTCTTCGCCCAGGTGATCAGCTGGGACACCGGCGGCATGTCGACCGCCTCCCAGCCCTCGGCCGCGGACTTGGCGCCGAGCACGATGTACTGCCCTTCGAGCCTCTCGCGCCGCAGCATGCCGAGGAAGGCGTCGGCCTCGCCGCGCGCGTTGCCGCCGCGGCCGTGGAAGCACACGAACAGGCCGACCTGCTGGTCGGGGTAGGTGGTGCCGGCCGGCGCGATCGGCTTGGGCACCTCGATGGCGTAGTGGATGATGACCTTGAGGCTGGCGCTGGCGACCGGGTCCTTGGGATCGGCGATGTCCTTCTCGCGCAGGTCGCCCTCCTCGAGGGCGGGGGCGAGGGCGGCGGCGGAAAGCAGACCGGTCAGGGCGAGGGTGCGGAGCAGCATGGAGTGGTCCCTTCAGGGAACGGCGCGGACAGGCGGCGGCATCATCCGTGGTATTGTCGCACGACACGGCGACCTGTCATGCCTTCCATGGGCGGAATGACCGGGTTCGCGTTCATTTCGCCTCTTTTTCCGGGGCGGGCGCCGCGCCCGCGCCCCGCCACAACCAGCGCAGCGAATCCGGCAGGATCGCCCCGCCGTGCTTGCCGTTGTGCCCTTCGGTGCCCCACTCGGTGGTGTGGTCGTAGCCGGCGAACTTCAGCGCCGCCGCCATCTCGAGGTTGGCGAGGTGCCAGTTGCCGAACTCGTTGTCGATGTCGCCCGTGCCGTCCTGCAGGAAGACGCGGATGGGCTTCGCCGGCTTGGTCCGGCGGACCAGCGGCGGGTAGTTGTGCCCGCCGGCGATCAGGGTCGGGCCGCCGGCGATGTCGGTGTAGCTGCCGATGTGGCTGAGCACCTTCGAGAACAACGCGGGCCGCTGCCACGCCGCGGTGAAGGCGCAGATCGCGCCGGAGCTGGCGCCACCGATCGCGTGGTCCTTGGCGTCGGCGCTGAGGGTGTACGACTTCGCGACCTGGGGCAGGATCTCATCGGCCAGGAAGCGCACGTACTGGTCGCTGAGGGTGTCGTACTCGAAGCTGCGGTCGGAGCGGTCCTTCTCGCCGTTCTTCCCGGGGAAGACGCCGGGGTTGATGAAGATGCCGATGATCGGCGGCAGCTCGCCGCGCGCGATCAGGTTGTCGAGCACCACCGGCACGCGGAAGTCGCCGTGCTCATCGAGGTACCAGCCGCCGTCCTGGAAGACCATGTAGGCCGCCGGCCTGGTCTGGTCGTACTGCGCCGGCACGTAGATCCACCAGTCGCGCTCGGTGCCCGCGAAGACCGTGCTGGCCCAGTGGAGCTGGGTGACCTTGCCCTTGGGCACGCCGTCGTGGCGCTCGGAGTCGGGGCCGTGCTTGTATTCTTCGCTGGAAGCCGCAGCGGCGGCGAGGAGCAGGAGCGTCGGGAGGGTGGTGCGCATCGGTCGTCCGCTCACCCCACCAGGTCGGGCAGCGGCTTGCCCGAGCTGTCGCCGAAGTTCGGCACCTCGACGCCCATGCGCAGCAGCATGCCGTGGTACAGGTCGCACAGGTTGCCGCGCACGGACGGCACGATGCGCCCGCGTGGCGATGGTGCCGCCGCCGCGCCCGGCCAGGACGATCGGCAGGTCGTCGTGGTTGTGGCGGTCGCCGTCGCCGATGCACGAGCCGTACACCAGCATGCTGTTGTCGAGCACGTTGCCCTTGCCCTCCTTCATGCTCTTGAGCTTGTCGAGGAAGTAGGCGAACTGCTGCATGTGGTAGATGTTGATCTTCTTGATGCCGTCCTTCTTGGTCTGGTCGGCGCCGTGGTGCGAGAGGTCGTGGTGCCCGCCCATCACGCCGATCTGCGGGTAGCTGCGCCCCGAGCCGCCGTTGGTCATCATGAAGGTGGCGATGCGCGTGGCGTCGGCCTGGAAGGCCAGCGCCATGATGTCGAACATCAGCTTGGCGTGCTCGGCGTAGTCCTGCGGCACGCCGTTCGGCACCACCAGCTGGTTCTTGCGCCGCCGCCGGCGGCGCCCTCCTCCTCGCGACCGCTGATCTTCTGGATGCGGCTCTCGAGCGAGCGCAGCGATTCCAGGTACTCGTCGACCTTGCGCACGTCGTTGCCGCCGAGGTTGCCCTTGATCGCGGCGGTCTCCTCGCCGACCAGGTCGAGCAGGCTCTTGTTCTCGGCGGTCAGCGCCGCCTGGACCTGCGCGGCGTTGGACTGGCCGCGGTCGGCGAACAGGCGCATGAAGGCCGCCTTGGGGCGGATCTCCTTGGCCATCGGCTGGGTCGGCCGAGCGCCACGAGATGTTGGTCGAGTAGGCGCAGCTGTAGCCCGAGTCGCAGTCGCCCGAGCCCGAGCCGCCCTCGATGGACAGCTCGATCGAGGGCAGGTTGGTGTAGGCGCCGACCTTCTGCGCGGCGAGCTGGTCGACCGAGATGCCGGCCTGGATGTCCTTGCCGCTGGTCTTGCGCAGGCGCACGCCGGTGAGGTAGCAGCCGGCCTCGCGCGCGTGGTCGCCGGCGCCGTCGGCGCCGCCCTGCGCCGAGCGCTGGGCGAGGCCGTTGAGCACCAGCACGTCGGCCAGGTGCGGCTTGAGCGGCTCGAGGATCGGCGGGCAGCGGGCCGCCCTTGGCCTGCGGCTTCCAGTGCTCCTGGATCACGCCCATGCCGAAGTGCATGAAGGCCATGCGCACCGGGGCGCGCACGCGCCTTCTTGGGGTCCTCGGCCCAGCCCATCTGCTCGAGCAGGGGCAGCCCGACGGCGACGCCGAGGCCCTTGAGGGCGGTGCGGCGGGAGATCAGCCAGTTCCTGGTC
Source organism: uncultured Planctomycetota bacterium (assembly GCA_963818245.1). Classification (GTDB taxonomy): domain Bacteria; phylum Planctomycetota; class UBA11346; order UBA11346; family UBA11346; genus BOG-1363. The sequence continues at coordinate 76,304 of CAWFSD010000018.1, read as the reverse complement.
ATGGGGTGATCCTTGGTGGATGGGCGCGAGGGAGCGGAGGAGAAGGAAGCGGAGAAAGTCGGGGAGCGGGTGTCAGAGGCGCTTGCGGTAGAGGAAGGGGTAGCTCTTGGCGATCTCGGTGACCAGCACCGAGAAGCGGTACTGGTTGGCCTCGAGCGCGTCGGTGATCTTCTGGATCGCGGGCTCGTCGCTGAGCTCGGTGCCGCGGCCGAGGGCGAAGGTCAGCAGCTTGCCGGTCAGGCAGGCCAGGTACTGGTCCTTGCGCTCGGCGAAGATGCGGCGCAGCTCGACCGGGCCCTTGAACTGCTGGCCGCTGGGCAGCACGCCGCTGGTGTCGAGGGCGTTGCCGCCGTCCTGGTCGCGCCAGCGCCCGATGCCGTCGAAGTTCTCCAGGCCGAAGCCGATCGGGTCCATGCGCTCGTGGCAGGACGCGCACACCGGGTCGGCGCGGTGGCGCTCGAGGCGCTGGCGCACGGTCTGGGCGGCCCCGGGACCCTCGCTCTGCTTGTCGAGCGCCTCGACCATCGGCGGCGGCGGCGGCGGCGGATCGCCGAGGATCTGCTCGAGGATCCACTTGCCGCGCTTCACCGGGCTGGTGCGCGTCGGCAGCGAGGTGATGGCGAGGATGCCGCCCATGGTCACCACGCCGCCGCGGTTGGCGTCGGTGAGCTTGACCTTGCGCAGCGCGGTGCCGGGCACCGCCGGCAGGCCGTAGTGCTTGGCCAGGCGCGCGTTCAGGAAGCTGTAGTCGGCGTCGAGCACCTCGAGCACGCTGCGGTCCTCGCGCATCAGGTTGTCGACGAAGGCGATGACCTCGTCGTAGAGGTCCTTGCGCAGCTCGGGCGTGAAGTCGGGGAAGACCTTGCTGTCCGGCTGGATGAAGTTGAGCTTGCGCAGCCCCAGCCACTGGGTGAAGAAGTTGTCGACCAGCGCGCGCGCCTTGGGGTCCTTGAGCATGCGCGCGACCTGGCGCTCGATCTCGCCGGGATCGCTGCCCAGCTTGCCCGCCTTGGCCGCGTCGAGCAGCGCGTCGTCGGGCATCGACGACCACAGGAAGAACGACAGGCGCGAGGCGATGTCGTAGTCGTCTCAGCTTGTAGACGCCGGCGGCGTCGCCCTTCTGGTCGGCCTCGATGCGGAACAGGAAGGCGGGCGAGACCAGCACGCCCTTGAGCGCGAGGCGCACCGCCTCGCCGAAGACCTCGCCGTTCTTGTCGGCGACGTCGAAGACCGCGAGCAGGCGCTCGACCTGCTCCTTGGTGATCGGGCGGCGGTAGGCGCGCGTGGCGAAGGCCTCGAGGATGTTCCTGGCCGCCTCGCGCTTGGCGGTCTTCGCGTCGGGCTTCGCGATCATGATGCGGCGGTGGCTCTCGGGCACGGTCGGCGTCGGCGGACCGGTCGAGGTCGAAGCTCTCGACGGTCAGCGCGCGCACGCGCGGCGCCTTGGCGGGCTTGGCCGGCGCCGCCGGCGGCCTGGCGGACGCGCCCGGCGTCCCCGGCTTGGCGGAACCCGGCCTGGCCGGGAGCGGCCGGGCCGGCGGCGGGCGGCAGCGGCTCCGCCGCGTCGGCCTCGTTGAACGGGTTCATGAAGGCGATCGCCACCGGGCGCATGCCGCGCTTCACGTCGATCACCACGCTGAGCACGGACGGCGCCTTCTGCGTGACCTTCACCGGCGCGACCAGCTTGTCGTCGATCTTGACGCCGAGCATGACCGGCTCGGTGCCGGCCTGGTCGCCGCCGGCCTTGACCTTGACCGTGTAGCGGCCGCTGACCGGGAAGGAGAGGAAGCCGCGCACCTCGCCGGCGCGGTGAAGGACACGGTCTTGGCCTCAGGGGCCGGGGCGCGCTCCTTGCCGTCGTCGAGCACGCTCCACTGCGCGGCCTCGACGTGGAAGGCGGGCTGCTCGGTGATGAGCGCCTTCTCCAGGACCTGGTCCGCGGCGATCAGGTACTTCTCCATCAGCAGCGGCGGGATGGTCAGCACGTCGCCGATGTTGTCGAAGCCGTCGCCGACGTCGTCCTCGGGGAACTCGGCCGACGGCTTGAGGTCCAGCCCGGTGAGGTCGCGGATGACGTTGTTGTACTCGGCGCGGTTGAGGCGGCGGATGGTGACGCGGCCGGGGTCGGCGGGCGCGGTCGCCTTGGCGGCCCTGATCCAGGCCAGCAGCTTCGCCTTGTCCGCGGCGGCCATGGGGTCGGCCTTCTTGGGCGGCATCTCGCCCCCCGCGACCTTCTCGGCGACGTCGTGCCAGGTCTTGAGCGCGGCCAGGGCGGCGGCGCCGTCGGCGATGGTCGCCAGGTTGAGGTCGCCCTTCTGCTTGTCCGGGCCGTGGCACTTGTAGCAGGCCGTCTGCAGAAGCCCTTTGATGTCCTTGTCGTAGGCCGCGGAAACCTGACGCGCATCCTCGGCGGCAGCCGCGCCGGTGTTGAAGGTTGCCACCCCCCAAAATGCGAAAAACCCGCCACAGAGGGCGGGGAAGCGGGCGGGGCGCGTCGGCTGGCGGGGTCTGGGCATCGGAACCTTGTCGTTCGGTCGTGAATCCCGGGAGTTGCGGACGACCGGTTTCGACCTGGGAATGATACCCCTGGTCCGTTCATGTCGCGCAATCCTTGCGGCCACCCTTCCACTGACGGGCACGCACCCTATCCCGGCCCGGCAACAGTGCTTGGCTCCCTCGGGGTGGCGCGTAGCGTCACGGCATGGCTGACCTGCCCGTTCCCAGCGACCAGCCCCCTGCGCCACCCCCGTCGGAGCCACGGTCGAAGCCCATCCTGCGCTGGCTGGTCGACAAGGTCCCGGCCGTGCTGTGGACCATGGATGGCGACCTGCGCTTCACCTCCTCGCGGGGTGCGGGCTGGTGTTCCTCGGCCTGGCCCCTGGGCAGGCCGTCGGGCTGACCATCTACGAGTTCTTCCAGACCACCGACCCGGCCTGCGAGCCGATCGCCCAGCACCTGCGCGCGCTGGCGGGCGAGACCGTGGACTACGACACGCGCTGGCAGGACCACCTCTACCGCAACCGCCTGGAGCCGCTGCGCGACGCGCGTGGGGGCATCATCGGCGTCATCGGCGTGGCCCAGGACATCACCGCCAACGCCGCGCTCGAGGAGCGCCTGCGGCAGGCCCAGAAGATGGAGGCGGTCGGGCAGCTGGCGGGCGGCATCGCCCACGACTTCAACAACCTGCTGACGGTCATCGCCGGCTATGGCGAGATCCACCTCGCCAGCATCGCGGTGGGCGACCCGCGCCGCGTGCACGTCGAGCACATCCTGGCCGCCGCGGGGCGGGCGGCGCGGTTGACGCGCCAGCTGCTCGCCTTCAGCCGCCGTCAGGTGCTGCAACCGCGGCTGATCGACCTCAACGTGCTGGTCCGCGACCTCAACCGCATGCTGCGCCGGCTGCTCGACACGCGCATCGCGGTCGAACTGCAGCTGACCGACCAGCCGTGCGTCGTCCACGCCGACGCCAGCCAGCTCGAGCAGGTGCTGCTCAACCTGGCGGTCAACGCCCGCGACGCGATGCCCGACGGCGGCACCCTGACCCTGGCGACCGCGCGCCGCGACGCCCTTCCCGACCACCCCGGCGACTGGGTGCGCCTGACCGTGCGCGACTCCGGCACCGGCATGGACGCCGAGACCAGGCGCCGGATCTTCGAGCCGTTCTTCACCACCAAGGAGGTCGGCAAGGGCACCGGGCTGGGCCTGGCGACGGTCTACGGCATCGTCATGCAGAGCGGCGGCCACATCGGCGTCGACAGCGCGCCGGGGGCCGGGGCGGCGTTCACCATCCTGCTGCCGCGCGCCGACGGCCAGCCGCAGGGCGAGAGCGTCGCCCAGGACGCCCTGGGCACCGACCAGGCCGACGGCACCGTGCTGGTGGTCGAGGACAGCCCCGACGTGCGCGCCCTGACCTGCGACATCCTGACCAGCCACGGCTACGAGGTGCTGAGCGCCAGCGACGGCGCCCAGGCCCTGCCGTTGTACCGCGCCAACGCGCGGCGCATCGACCTGGTGCTGAGCGACCTGATCATGCCGGCGATGGATGGGCAGGAGCTGGCCGCGCGCCTGGTCGCCGAGGGCTGGGAGACGCCGGTGCTGTTCATGTCCGGCCACGCCGAGCGCGACCTGCTGCCGCGCGGCGTGCCCGGCGCGGCGATCGGCTTCATCGAGAAGCCGTTCACCTCGCTGACGCTGCTGCGCGCGGTGCGCGCCGCCCTCGTCGAGCACAAGGCGCGCCGGAAGGACTGAGGCCCAGGCGGAACCCTGGGACCCCGATCACTTGTCGGTGGCCGGCGCCGCCAGCGCGTAGCCGTCGACCTCGCCGCCCGCGTCGACCACGATCAGGCGCCCGGCGTCGATGCGCGGCGTGGTCGCCAGCGGCGCGCCGGTGGCGATGCTGCGCACCAGGGCGTGGCTGGCGCGATCGAAGATGCGGATGGTGCCCTTGTCGTCGACGCAGATGGCCGCGCCGCCCGCGAGCGCGAGCTGGGGGGCGAAGCTGCGCCCCGCCGGCAGCGCCACCGACCAGGTGGGTTGGGCGATGCCGTCCTTCAGGTCCCACAGGCGCAGCGCGCCGCTGGCGTCGGCGCTCAGCAGCTGGTCGCCGTCGCCGGCGAGCGCGACCGCGCGCACCCCGCCGAGCTCGCCGGTCTCGGCGATCTTCTCGAAGCCCGGCCTGCCGGAGAGCGCGCGCCAGCAGCTCACCCCGGCGGTGGTCGCGACCACCAGGATGCGGCCGCGGTCGAGCAGCGCGAGCGCGCCGCTGCGCCGCGCCGGCAGCTCGGCGTCGACCGACTCGCCCTCCTGGGTGAAGGCGTGGACCACGAAGTCGTCGACCACCAGCAGGCCGTCGTCGCGCGCGTGGAACCAGGGCTGCAGCGCGCCGTTCAGCGGCTTGCGCCAGAACTGGCGGTCCGCGCTCTCGGCGACCAGGGTGAAGTGGCCGCGCTCGCTCTCGATGGCGAAGACCGCGCTCTGACCGAGGCGCAGCAGCAGCTCGCGCTCGGCCACCGCCACCGCCGGCGCGCCGTGGCGCAGCACGCGCGCCGCCGCGAAGCCCTTGGCGTCGACGGTCGCCGCCAGGCACAGCCCGGAGCTGGTGCCGACCACGACGCGCCCGGCGAGCGCGTCGCCGGCGAGCGGGCTGAAGGCGGCCTCGGCGACGGCCGGGACGGAGGTGCGGTCGAGGCTGCCGAGCACCGCGCCGTCGGCGCTGCGCACCAGGCGCAGGCCTTCCGGCCCGGCCACCACCAGGGTTCCCGGCGCCGCGTCGGGCCCGGGCAGGAGCTGCGCCCACACCAGTCCGGCGGCGCTGCCCGCGGGCAGCGTCCACAGCGGGGCCTCGTGCATGGTCACGGTCACCAGGCGCTCGGCCTCGGCCGGGTCGGCGGGACCTCGAGCTGGACGGGGTGGAATCCGGGCGCCGTGACGCTGATCGCGGTCGGGGCGTCGGCGTGGCGGCAGAACAGCAGCAGGGCCGCGGGCGGCTGCGTGCGTGCCGGCGATGCTGATGTCGAGCTGCTCCACCGGCGCGCCGGAGACCTGCAGGCGCCCGGGCAGGGGCAGGCGCTGGGTGAGGCCGCCGGCGCGCGGGTGGTCGGCGCGGAAGGCCAGGCTGCGCGTCAGGGCGGTGGCGGGGTCGCTGGCCGCCAGCGCGTCGATCGCGGCGATGGCGGTGGTCATCGCCGCGACCTCCTGCTGGGCGCGGTCGCGCAGGGCGGCGAAGGCGCGCATGTCGGGCCCGCCTTCGGCGGCCTGGCGCGCGGCCTCGTCGAGGATGGTGGGCCACGGCACGGAGGCGTCGTCGAGCTGGCGCGTGAGGCGCTCGAGCGCGCGCGGGCCGCCCTGGCCGGCCGCGTCCGCTGCCTGGTCCTGGGCGGCGGCCAGGGCGGGCGCGAACTGGTGGGTGAGGCTCGCGAGCGCGCCGGTGCGCCACAGCGCGGCCGCGCCGCCGCCGAGCACGGCGATGCCCAGCATCAGCCCGATGCCGACGCGGCGCAGGCGCCGGCGGGCGTGCTCGTGGCGGGCGGCCACGGCCTTCTCGAGCAGCGCGCGGCGCAGTTCGCCCGCGGGCAGCGCCCGCGCGGTGAGTTCGAAGGTGGTGGCCGCCGACAGCAGCTTGCCGGCGGCGAGCAGGCGATCGCCCTCGGCGCCGCCCTCCTTGGCCTCGCTCTGGCGGAGGTTGTCCGCCGACTCGCGCAGCACGGCGATGCGCTCGTTCTTGCGCCGCACCAGGGTCGCGGGCCCGGCGCCGGTCGCCGCGGCGGGGATGGCCTGGACGGGGGCCGGCGTCGGGGTGCGCACCGCTTCCGCGACCGCGGTCGCGGGCGGCGGCTCCTCGCCGTCGACCGGGAAGGGGAAGGCCAGCACGTCGCTCTTGCGGGCGGCGCGGGCCGGCTTGACCTCCCCGCGCGACGAGGGTGGGACCGTCGGCAGCGGCGGCGGGGTCGCCGTCGGAGCGGGCGCCGCGGGGGCCGGCGGCGGCGCTGGCGCCGGCATGCGGCGGCGGGGGCAATTCCGGCAGGGCGGCAGGCGTGGGAGCAGGCGCTTGGACCGCCGGCAGCAGCTGCGAGATCGTGCGCCGCGAGGGCGGCAGCCGCTTGTCCGGCGGGGCGGTCGCGGCCGCGGTCGGTTGCATGATCGTCAGCACGTCGGGGCTGGAGCTGTAGGACTTGGCCGGCCGCCGCCCGCACATCATCTGCTCCGGCACCTGCGGGATCACCGCCGCCAGCTCCTTGGCCAGTTCCTGCGCGGAGGCGCAGCGGTCCGCGGGCTCCTTGGCGAGCAGGCGGCGCAGCAGCGCGTCGAGCATGCCCAGTTCGGGACGGCGCTTGGCGATGGACGGCACGGGAGCCTTCAGGTGCAGCTGGATCGCCTCCAGGGTCGATGGCGAGGGGAACGGCACCTCGCCGACCAGCGCGGCGTAGAGCGCGCAGCCCAGGCTGTAGAGATCCGATGACGGGGTCGGGCTGCCGCCGGCGCAGACCTCCGGCGCCATGTAGGCAGGGGTGCCCATGAGCAGGCCGACCTGGGTGAGCGAGGCGTTGTCCTCGCTCTTGGCCAGGCCGAAGTCGGTGATCTTGGCCAGCCCATCGCGGGTGACCATGATGTTGTCGGGCTTGATGTCGCGGTGCACGACCCCGGCGAGGTGCGCGGCGGCGAGGCCCTCCGCGGCCTGGCGGTGCAGCTCCAGCACCGCGCGCACGCCCAGCGCGCGGGACTTGAGCAGGTCGCCGAGGCTGCTGCCGTCGACGAACTCCATGACCATGATCAGCAGGGTCTCGCCGGCCGGGCCGGGCAGCGGGCCGAAGTCGTAGCAGGCGACGATGCCCGGGTGGTGCAGGCGCGCCAGGGTGCGCGCCTCGCGGTCGAAGCGGTCGACGTAGGCGGCGTCCCCGGCGAGGTGCGCGGCGATGACCTTGATCGCCACCACGCGGTCGAGCCGCACCTGCCGGCCGCGGTAGACCACGCCCATCGCGCCGCTGCCCAGGACCGCCTCGAAGAGCAGCGCCTCGGTGCGGTAACCGACCAGGCGCTGGTCGCCCGCGCCGCCCGCTCCCTTGGTTATGGCCGGCTGGAGATCGCTACCCATCCCATTCTATGGCCTACGCGCGCCCCCCCTGTCAAGCCACGGGACGCATTCCCTGACGCCCCCACCGCTTGGAACTCCGGGGAGCCCTGTCCGGCCGACGATGCTCGTCGCCATTTCCTCTAGCGTGCCGCCCATGCCGACCCCCTCCATGCGCCCGCGCCCGGCCTGCTTCCCCCTCCTGCTCGCCGGGCTGGCCTCTGCCGCACTCCAGGCGGAGGACCAGCCGCTGCTGTCCTTCGTCGACCTGCGCGCCCAGGGCGGCGTGGCGGCCAACAGCGGGCGGTTGGCCGAGCTGACCCTGATGGCGGGCGACATCGGCGACAAGAGCGTGCACACCATCGACGTCGACAGCAGCCTGGGCATCGTCATCGGCGTGCGCGGGGCCAGCGAGCTGATCCCCTTCGAGCGCTCGCCGGACGGCACGGTCCACCTCTACGCCGGCGAGCTGCTCGGCGGCATCGGGATCTACGCCGGCAAGGAGGACCACGTCGAGATCATCGGCGGCTACGGAGTGGGCTACATGTCCTTCAAGGACAGCCACACCGACTTCCACAAGGACGGCAAGGCGGTCATCATGCTCGGCGAGGTGGGGTGGTTCCACACCTTCGATGAGCACTACCAGATCGGCATCACCGCCGGCTACGCGATCAACCGCATCACCCTCAACGGCCTGAACGGCGCCAACGGCGACTCCTTCAAGTCCAACGGGATCAACGCGACGCTGGCGCTGGGCTACCGCTTCTAGGGGCCGGTGGCCCACCAAGCCCCTCCGGCCTTGGCATTTAGGCGGAAAGCGGGTATCCTCACCCGATGGTGGCGGACCCGCATCTCGGCAAGACCTATGGCAACGTCCGCCTGACCGCGCGCCTCGGCCAGGGCGCGATGGGCGCGGTGTACCGTGGCTGGCACGAGCGCATGGATCGCGACGTGGCCGTGAAGGTGCTGCTCAACTCGCACGCCAAGGGCAAGGCCAAGGAGCGCTTCCTGCGTGAAGGCCAGTCGGCCGCCAAGATCCACCACGAGAACGTGGTGCACGTGCTGGACGCCGGCGTCGCGCCCGACGGCACCGCGTACCTGATCATGGAACTCGTCAACGGCCACAGCCTGGGGCGGATCCTGGACGAGAACGGCGCGCTCGCGCCGGAGGTGGTGGCGCGCCTGGGCTCGAGCATCGCGCTCGGCCTGGCGGCGATCCACGCCAAGGGCATCATCCACCGCGACATCAAGCCCGACAACATCCTGCTCGGCCAGGACAAGAAGGCCAAGATCACCGACCTCGGCCTGGCCAAGCAGACCGACGATCCCGAGCTCAACCGCCTGACCGCCACCGGCATGGTCGTGGGCACGCCGCTGTACGTCGCGCCGGAGTGCATCCGCGATCCGCGCACCGCGACCATCTCCGCCGACATCTACAGCCTGGGCGCCACGCTCTACCACCTGCTCGCCGGCCGCCCGCCGTTCATCGCCGAGTCGCCCTACGAGGTGATGCGCGCGCACCTCGAGATCCGCCCGCAGCCGCTGCGCGAGATCGCGGCGAGCGTCCCGACCGGCATGGCGCAGCTGGTGGAACGCTGCCTGGCGAAGGCCCCGGAGCGGCGACCGACCGCGCTCGCCGTGGCCGACGCGCTCAGCCAGGGCGCGCGGCTGAAGGCCAGCGCCAACCGCGGCCTGGCCCTGCTCATCGGCGTCATCACCGTGGCCGTGCTCGGCGCGGCGAGCGCCGCCTGGGCGGTGCTGACGCGCCCGCCGCCGCCGGCCGCGGCGCTGCCGCCGGCGACCCTGGCGATCGAGGCCGACCACCCCGGCGCGCGCTGGCGCAGCGATGACGGCGCCTGGCAGCCGGTCGCCGCCGGAGCCGCGCCGACCCCCGCGGGCCGGCACCACCTCACCGTCGAGAGCACGGGCGGCGGCGTGCTGCGCGCCTGGGAAGGCGACTTCGACTGCCCGAGCAACGCGCGCGCCGTCGCCGTGGCGGCGCTGACCACCATCCCGGTGGCCGAACTGCGCGTCCCGGTGCCGGGCGAGGGCATGATCTTCGTCGACGGGGTCGCCTTCGGCATCGAGCCGGCGGTGCCGCTCGACCACGCCGGCACCTACGCCATCGGCCGCTGGGACGGCAGCGCCTGGCAGTCCTTCACCGCCGGCATCGACCGCCAGGGCCGGCTCAGCCGCGGCGCCCCGGTGGTCGGCACCCGCCCCGACGGCCCGGCGTGGTGGCGCGAGCGCGACGACGGCGGCAGCCCGGTCGACCGCCACCATGTCCTGTGCTGGTGGGAGATGGAGCTGGCGCGCACCCGCGCCAACCTGACCGCCCCTCCGGGCTGGCTGATCCAGGGGCAGCGGCGCGAGCAGCCGGCGCTCGGCCTGAACGCGGCCCTGCTCGGCGCCGCCCGCGACCTGTTCACCGCCGAGGTCGTGGCCCTGCCCGGCCGCGAGGTCGCCGCGCGTCTGAGCCTGTCCTACCAGACCGGGATGTGGTGCATGGACCAGCGCCGCCTGGACTTCCTGGGCTGCCCCGGCCCGCAGAACGCGCTGTGCGCCCTGGTGCCGGCGGGCGTCGGCGTCGAGCAGCGCGCGCGCAAGTGAAGCGCGTGCCCGCGCGTGAACGCGGGGCGCGGGACGTGGACCGTCCTGTCAGCCCGCGGCACCGGCGGCGTCCGTCCAGGCCATGGACCACCCCCGGCGCCCATGGACCCCGACCCTGCGCGCGGGCTCCGCCGGCGGCTGATACCGGCCTTGGGGCCCGCCCAGGCGCCGATTGCGGAGCCCGCGACCGGGCGGATAGTGGCCACCATCGCCCGCATGCCGCCCTCCTGCACATCGTCCGCTTCGCGCCACGCCCCGGCGTGGCTCCCGACCGGCCTCTGCGCGGTCGCGCTGCTGCTCGCCGTCGGAGCGGCCTGCGCGGGAGAGGCGCCGGTGAAGCCGGGGGTGCCGCCCCGCCCGGGCCCGCCGACCGCTCCCCCGACCCCGGTCGCCCCGACGCACGGCACCACGCCCCCGCCCGCTCCGGCGCCGCCGGTGGCGACCCCGCCAGCGATGCAGGACACCGTCCTGCTGGTCAACCACCAGCGCATCGCCGGCTTCATCGACACCACGGCGGACGTCGGTCCCGACCAGGTCGCGATCAACACCGGCAACGGCATCATCCGCATGCCCAAGGCGCAGATCGCGGGCGAAGACCTCGGCTACCCCGCGCGCCGCAGGCGCGTCCAGGACGACGACGTCAAGGGCCTGACCGAACTCGCGCTGTGGTGCCGCGCGACCGGCCGCAACCCCGAGGCGTTCGAACTGCTGAAGCTGGCGGTGGCCCAGGCCGGTGTCACGTTGCCCGCGCGCGCCCTGTACGCCCGCCTCATCGACGAGCAGCAGGGACCCGTCGAAGCGCTGCCCGCCTACCAGGCCTACCGCGATGCCGGCGGCATGGACCCCGCGACCCTGGCGCGACTCGCCGAGCTCGAGAAGAGCAAGGCCGACTACGATGCGCAGTTCGGCGGCCCGGTCGCGGACGCCAAGTCCACCGATGCCGCCCCGGCGAAGGCGCCCGAACCAGCGGCCGCGGCGCCCGCCGCCCCGGCCACCCGTCCAGGCGGACCAGTGGTCGAGGGCCTCGAAGCGCGCGGCTGGGACACCGAGGCCATCCAGTGGTCGAACCCGGTCGAGGTCCAGACCATCCAGATCGACACGCCGGACGGACCGAGCAAGGTCCTGCGCATCGCCTTCAAGGGCGGCGACAAGGACAAGTCGGCGGTGATGCGCGGCATGACCACCTCGGTGCTCGACAACTCCGTGCTCGCCTTCCAGGTCAAGAACACCAGCGACAAGCCGGTGAACATCTCGGTCGCGCTGAAGACCGGCGACCGCTACGTGTTCCACGAGAGCCCGCAGAAGACCATCCAGCCCGGCGACGAGTTCCAGCAGGTGCGCGTCGACCTCAAGGGCTCGAACTTCAAGAGCATCGCCAGCAGCTGGGCGAACACCGGGAAGATCGCCGACCTGAACGACGTGCGCCAGCTGCAGATCATCATCTACAACGGCCACAACGACGGCGAACTGGTGATCGACAGCCTGGGCTTCCAGGGCAAGCCGAAGATGTGAGCGGCCGCGCGCCCCTCGCGCGCGGCGCCGTCAGAACGAGATCGTGACGCCGGCCAGCGGGCCGTGGAAGTCCACGCGGCCGATGGCCAGGAAGCCGTAGCCGACGTAGGGCTGCGCGCCCAGGACCTCGACGCCGACGCTGGCGCGTGCGCGGAAGACCGTCGCCTCGCTCAGGCGGCCGAGCTCGAGCTGGAAGGCCGCCGTCCATGGCGCGGCGGGCTGGAACTCACCTCCGTAGGTGGCGTTGAAGCCCGCCTCGGTGCCGACCCGGTCGGTCAGCCAGCGCGCGCCCAGCCCCAGGTGCATGCGGCCCCAGGCGCACTGCGCGAAGCACAGCGTCACTCCGGCGTCACCGAGGTCGAGGTGGTCGCGCGCGCTGCCGCGCTGCTCGTAGCGGTCCCAGCCGGCGCTCAGGCCCAGGCGGGTGCGCGTCTCGGCGACGGCGCTGGCGCTGAAGCGGTGCAGCTGGTCCTGCTCGTAGGCGTACTCCGCGCCCAGCCGCAGCCGCCACCAACCATCCGCCACGGGCGCGGCGGCGTACGGGCGGGGCGCCAGCGGTGGGAAGGTGAAGTCCTGGTCGCCCATCATGGCATTGGGCAGGGTGAAGGGCGAGAGCAGGGCCTGGAAGAAGAGGCCCATCGAGAAGTCATCGTCGTCGCTGGAGGACGCTGCGGACGACGACGGGGTCGACGAGGACGACTCGTGGTGCCGGTCGCCACCGTCTGCAGGAGGCGACGGGGCGCGCGGCGCGCGCACCTGCTCGCGCGCCGCGTCCAGCTTGCCGTCCGCGGCGGTCAGGGCGCCCGGCCGGGCCGTGGCGGCCAGCACGGCCGCCAGCAGCGCGCGCCTCACGCCGGCTCCTCGGCGCTGACGCAGCGCTGCGCCGCCCACGCGCGCAGCGCGGCGATGCGCTCGCCCATCGTCACCGCCAGCGGGATGGCGGCCTGGAAGGCGGCCTGCAGGTGCGCGTCCGCGAGCGCCTCGCCCGCCGCCTGGGCCTCGTACAGCGCGGCGATGATCGCCTGCTCGATCTCGGCGCCGCTGTGGCCGTCGCTGGCCGCGACCAGCGCGTCCAGGTCGAAGAGCGCCGCGTCGCGCCCACGCTTGGCGAGGTGGATGCGCAGGATCCCGCGGCGCGCGGCGGGGGTGGGCAGGTCGACGAAGAACACCTCGTCGAAGCGGCCCTTGCGCAGCAGTTCGGGCGGCAGCGCCTCGATGTCGTTGGCGGTGGCGACCAGGAAGACCGGCGCCGTGCGTTCCTGCAGCCAGGTCAGGAAGCTGCCGAACATGCGCTGCGACAGGCCGCCGTCGCTGGCGCCGGACGCAGCGGCGGCGAAGGCCTTCTCGATCTCGTCGATCCACAGCACCACCGGCGCCATCGCCTCGGCCTGCTGCAGGGCGTCGCGCAGGCGGCGCTCGGACTCGCCGACCCAGCGGTCGTAGAGCACGCCCGCGTCGAGGCGCAGCAGCGGCCGCTGCCAGGCGGTGGCGATGGCCTTCGCGCACAGGCTCTTGCCCGCGCCCGGCACGCCGAGCAGCAGCAGGCCGCGCGGCGGCTCGAGCCCGGGGGTGGCGCCGTCGAGCGCCCGCCCGCGCAAGGCCAGCCAGCGCTTCAGCCGCCCCATGCCGGCGATCTCGTCGAGCGAGACCGGCACCTCGATGGCGTCGAGCAGTCCGCGCGTGTGCAGCACGCGGCGCTTGAGCACCATCACGCCCTGCACCACCGAACCGTCGATGCGCTCGTCGGCGATCGCCACGTCGCGGATCACCTGCTCCGCCTGGACGCGGGTCAGCCCGCGCAGGTTGCGCACCAGCGCGGCGAACTGCGCGTGGGTGATGTCGATGGCGATGCGCTCGTCGGCCTTGAGGCGGCGCAGCGCCTCCTTGGCGATGGCGGCGAGCTCGGCCTCGTCGGGCAGGCTGGGCGCGAAGCGCGCGACGTTGGCGGCGATGGCGTCGGGCAGGCGCTCCTGGTGGTCGATCAGCACCAGCGCGCCGCCGGTGCGGCGGCAGACCTCGACCGCCTCGCGCAGCGCGCGCGGCACCGCCCTCGCCGCCGATGTGGTCGCCGAGGTCGAGCATGATCATGACCTTGGCCTGGGTTTCGAGCGCGAAGGCGCGCAGCGCGGCGACCGGCGCCATGGTCTCCTTGCGCGGCTGGTGCTCGCCCTCGAACTCGCCGGCGCAGATGCCGGTGACCACCGACCAGGTCAGCACCGGCCGCGCCAGGTCGAGCGCCGCGCCGACCACCACGTTGCGCGCGTGGCCCTCCTCGCTGGTGACGATGCTGATGCAGGGGTGGCGGGCGCGCAGGAGCTTCACGAAGCGCTGGCGGTCGTTCATGGGGTGACCGTAAGAGGCCGCCCCGGGATTGCCAACGGCGGACCCTCCGCCCATCACCCACAGCGTCCCCCGCTCGCGCCCCTGGAGGCGGGTCGAAGTCGGCCGGAATCTGCGCAGACCCCCCAAATCTGCGGACTCTCTCTCGGTCTGCTCGAAGAGTCCGCAGATTTGGGAGATTTCGCCGATGGGAGATGGAATCGCTGCGATGCGCGGTGATGGGTCGAGGCGAAATCCCCGGATGGTCCAGGCGCCGGGACGCAGTGCGGCCAGGAACGCGTCCAAGTCGCGCTCGACCCGGTCCGCGTCGAAGGCCCGCGCGTCCACCATGTCCGCCTCGATCACCAGGGTCGGGACGCCGGCCGCCGCGAACCCGGGCAGGCGGCGCTTGACGTAGCTGTTCCAGATCCCGCAGCTGCGGTTCCAGTGCGCGAGGATGCCGTCCGCGGCGTAGTCGCGCACCAGGCCGAGCGTCCAGTCCAGCACCCAGGCGCCGGAGCGGTTCATGGTGTTCCAGGCGTAGCGCTCGACCAGGGATCCGAGCGGGCGCGCCACGTCGAAGTCGAACCACCAGGAGTGGGTGTAGGTGCTCGCCACCACCGCCACGCCGCGCGCGGCGCAGGCCTTGGCCAGCCAGTTCTTGCGCGGCCAGATCGGGATCGCGTCCCACAGCAGGCGCAGGCGCTCGCCCGGCACCGCGGCCACGCCGGCGGCGACGCGCGCCTCGAGCTCGGCGAGCAGGCGCCGGTAGAAGTCGGTGCAGCGCGGCGTGCCGCGCGCGATGACGATCGGCGCCATGGCGGTGAAGGCGTCGAAGCTGGTCCACGGCGCGGGACGGCGCCGGCCGAGCTCCAGGCAGCGCTGCCACAGGCGGTTCGCCGCCGCCGATTCCGCCACCACCGCGGCCAGGCGGTCGTGGTCGACGCGCGTGCCGAAGCGCGCGGCGATGTCCTGCAGGTGCGCCTCGAGCTGCGCCGCTGAAGCCGGCGAGCTCGGCCGGGGTGTGGCGCTCGGCGCGCGTCAGCGGCGGGGCCGCGCAGCACGTAATGCGGCACGCGCGCGCGGTGCAGCCCGGTTCGCGGCGGCGAAGAAGCGCTGCACCTCGTCGCCCCAGCGCGCCACCACGGCGCACTGGCTGTCGCAGGCGTAGAAGAGGTCGGGCGGCGGCAGCCCGCCGATCGGCGATGGCGCGCCGTGCAGGGTGCCGAGGTCGGCCAGGGCGTAGCTGCACAGGCGCGGCGCCGCCAGACCGGCGCCCTCGGCCGCCGCGATCGCAGCGCGCGCGTAGGGCGCCGCGGGGTCGCGCTGCTCCGACAGCGCCCCGAGCATGGCCGCGTGGTTCTCGGGGTAGACCGGCACCACGCCGACCGCGAGCAGGGCCTCTGCCGGGGCGAATGCCGAGCACCAGGCCACGGGCCTGCCGGAGGCCCGCACCTCGTCGTACCAGGCGAAGATGTCGAAGGTCGTGGCCAGGCGGCCTGGAGCGGCCTGGGCGGAGGCGGGTGCAGGCTGGTCGGCAGGACTCACGGCGGCGATCATCCCCCCCTGCGGAGCGCGGCACAAGCCCCCGGTGCCCGCCACTGCAGCGAGGCGCTACCGTCGCCACGCGGAGACGGTGGATGCATGTTCTTGTGGCCCAGCGCTCCATGGCATACTGCCAGCCATGGCACGGCCCCCGAAAGCACGCGAGCCCCTCAAAGTCGCAGCCCTCGAGTTGTTCGTCGAGCAAGGGGTGCATGGCACCGGCATCCGCGACATCGCGAAGCACGCCGGCTGCTCCGAGGCCGCGCTCTACCGGCACTGGGCGAATAAAGAGGCCCTGGTAGCCGCGCTGTACACCGAGCACCTCACCGAGGTGCGCTCGCGCATCGAGGCGGCGCTCGCCAGCCAGGACGACCTCGGCGCGAAGATGAAGGCGGGCTGCGCGGCCTGCTACCTGCTCTACGACGAGCAGCCGCTGGTGTTCCGCTTCGTGCTGCTGGTGCAGCACGAGCTCGCCAAGAGCCTGCCGACCGACCTGCGCATGCCGCAGGACGTGGTCACCGAGGTCTTCGCCCAGCAGATCGCGCTCGGCCGCATCTCCGGTGAACCGGCGCTGCTCGCCGCGGCGGTCATCGGCCTGTTCCTCGAGACCGCGATCTTCGTGCTCTACAACCGCCTGCCCGGGCCGATGTCCCGCTACGTCGAACCGGTGACGAAGATGGTGATGCGGGTGTTGGACGCGCGCTGAGGTCGCGCGCCGCCGCTGGCTGGACACCGCCGACGGCGTCGCGGCGGTTCTGCCTGACCTGAATCCACCGCCCCATCCCCATCGTATGGTCTCCTGACCGCGCCCGCTCTCCCCGGCCGACAGGACTCCCATGCCCCGACTCCTGCCCGCCTGCGCACTGCTGCTGCTCTGGGCCTGCCCGCGCACCGGCGCCGCGGCGCAGATCGATGGCCAGGAATTCGTCGATACCCTGACCGCGGATGGGCAGCCCTTCGTCCTCCACGGCGTCGGCCACCTCATCTACCGGGTGTTCTTCACCGCCTACTGCTCCGCGCTCTACCTCGCACCGGGCAGCGCCGCGACCGACGTCCTGAAGGACGTGCCGAAGCGGCTCGAATTGCACTACTTCTATTCCATCCCCGCGACCGATTTCGTGAAGGCGACCGACGCCACCATCGGCGACAACATCAGCGCCGCGACCCTGGCCGCGATCGGGCCCCAGGTCGCGGCGCTCGACAAGCTCTACGTCGACATCAAGGCCGGCGACCGCTACGCGCTGACGTACGTGCCCGGGAAGGGGACCGAACTCAGCCGCAACGGCACCGCGCTCGGTACCGTGCAGGGCGCCGATTTCGCCCAGGCGCTGTTCGCCATCTGGCTGGGTGAGAAGAACATCGACGCGCGGCTGCGCACCAGCCTGCTGACCAGGGCGGCGCCCGCGCACCCGTGAAGGCGTCGCGCGCCCCCCGCCACTTCCCGCGTGCGCGGTACCGCGCATGCTCGCGGCCCCCCCCCGCGAGACGCCCATGCCGTTCGCCGACCGCAACCTGGAAGACATCCGCCGCGAGGTCGCGGCCTTCGCCGACGAACGCGACTGGGCGCAATTCCACTCGCCGCGCAACCTGCTGCTCGCGCTGATGGGCGAGGTCGGCGAGGCCGCCGAGATCGTGCGCTGGCAGGGCGACGCCCAGCCCCCCGTCCCGCCCGGCAAGGAGGAGGACTGGGCGGACGAGCTGGCCGACGTCTTCACCCTGCTCATCCGCCTGGCGGACCGCAGCGGCGTCGACCTGACCACGGCCTTCGCGCGCAAGCTCCAGAAGGCGCGCGCGAAGTACCCGGTGGATGGGTTCAAGGGGTCGAACCGGAAATACGACGAGTAGAGGTTACATCGCCGTTACACGCGGCCCCCTGCGGCTGGTTAGGTTCCTGGAACCTGGAGGCCGCCGTGCCCACCCGCCACCTGCCTGCGCTCGCCACCCCGGGCCGCCTGGACCACTCGACGCGGCGCGGGAGTGCGATGGGCGGCGTCGACGTCTCTCCTCGGGGGGTCGAGCGCCAGTGTGACCGGGTCGTCGCCCTGGGAACGCGTGGTCGAGCTGGCGCTCGACCCCCCCAGGGGGCCGGCTGGCGTGGAGGGCGCTGGTCGCGGGCGCGAGGGTGGATATCGTCGCAGGCCGTGACCCGGCCCGCGCATCCCGGACGTCGATCATGACCGCCCGCACCATCCTGGTCATCGAAGACGATCCCGCCATCCGCCACGGCGTGGTCACCGCGCTGCGCTTCGCCGGCCACGCCACGCTCGAGGCGGGCGATGGGCCGACGGCGAGCCGCCTGGCCGAGCGCGCGGAGTGCGACCTGGTGCTGCTCGACCTGGTGCTGCCGGGCGCGGACGGGCTGGACATCCTGGCGACGATCCGCGCCCACCGCCCGACCCTGCCGGTGATCGTGCTGACCGCGCGCGGCGACGAGCGCGACCGCGTGAAGGGGCTGACCCTGGGCGCCGACGACTACGTGGTCAAGCCGTTCAGCGTCGGCGAACTGCTGGCGCGCGTCACCGCGGTGCTGCGCCGCTCGCCCGAGCGCGCCAGCGGCGCCGAGGACCTCGCCCTGCCGGTCGGGACCGCCGACTTCGCGCGCCGCGAGGTGCGCTACGCGGACGGCGGCCGTGCCGAGCTGTCGCAGCGCGAGGCCGAGCTGCTCGCCTACCTCGCGCGCAACCCCGGGCGGGCGATCTCGCGCGCCGAGATCCTCACCCGGGTGTGGCGCCTCGACCCGCAGGGCCTGAGCACGCGCGCCATCGACATGCAGGTGGCGCGCCTGCGCGAGAAGCTGCGCGACGACTCCGCGGAACCGCAGGTGCTGCTGACCGTGCGCGGCACCGGCTACATGCTCGCGCAGCAGCCGGCGGCGCCGTGAGCGCGCCGCGGTGAGGATGGAACCGTGAGCGTGGGGCCGTGAGAAAGGCGTGGTGGTTCGCCGGCTTCGCCGCGGGCGTGGCGATGATCATCGCCGCGGTCAGCTGGGTCACCGTCACCGCGCGGGCGCTCGAGCGCAGCGCCGCCGCCGACCGCCGCCAGGCCTTCCGCGAGGAGAGCGCGCGCCTGGCGCTGTGGCGCATGGACTCGCTGCTGACCCCGCTGATCGCGCGCGAGGCGGCGCGCCCGTATGGCGCCTATTCCGCCTTCGCCCCGGCCGAGCGCGCCTACAACCGCCTGTTCGCGCCGGTCAAGCGCGGCGACGTGGTGCTGCCCTCGCCGCTGCTCGGCCTCGAGCAGCCGGAGGTGCTGCTGCACTTCCAGGTCTCGCCGCGCGGCGCGCTCAGCTCGCCGCAGGTGCCGGTCGGCAACCAGCGCGCGCTGGCGGAGCAGGGCTTCGTCGACCGCGCCGGCATCCTGCGCGCTGAGGCGCGCCTCGCCCGCCTCGCCGCGCTGGTCGACCGCCCGCGCCTGATGAAGGCGCTCGATCAGCTCGCCAGCGGACTGGCCGAGGCGACCAGGGAGCGCACCTTGACGATGTGCGCGTCCGTGGGCGCGGACAAGGACGACGGCGCCGCTGGGATGCCGGGCGCGGTGGGGAACGCCATGGCCACTCCCGCGCCGGCCCGCCCCGCCGCGCCGGCGCCCGGTACATCGCTGCAGCCGGCCCCAGCCGCACCGCACGCCGCGCCGGCAGCGGCGACGCCGCCCAGCGCCGCGGATGGGGACACGGCGCGCCTGCGCCAGGCCGAGCCCGCGGCGGATGCGGCGGCCGCGACCCAGGCGCCGGCATCCCCGCAGCGTGCGTGGGGCGCGGCGCCGCCACCACCGGCCAGCCACGGCGACGACCCGACCACCGCGCAGTCCACCAACGCGCCCGCTCGGACGGAGGCTGCTCGACCGCCGGCAGCCGGCAAGCTGCCGGGCCCCGACCGTCAGACTCCGTATCGGGACCTCAAGCAGCTGGACCTCAGGCAGCAGCAGGAGCAGCAGTCCCTCAAGGACGAGCAGGCGCCCGAGGTCCCGACCGAGAGCCCGGGCCCGATCGTCACGCGCAGCGCGAAGGAGCAGCAGGCGCGCCTCAAGAACTACTTCAATGCGGCAGACAACCGCGAGACCCCCGAGAACAAGGCGGCCATCCAGGCGGCGCCGGCTGACGCGGGTCTGCAGCAGCTCGGCGAACCGCCCGTGGTGGTGAACGCTCCCCCTCCGGTTCCCGCAGCGGCGGGCGCTGCACGCGCGACTTCCGCGGCTCCGGCCCCAGCCGCGCCCCCAGCCGTGGCGGATGCGGGGCCGCCGCCCGGCGACGCGACCTCGCTGCGCGCCGAGATCATGCGCCCGCTGTGGCTCGGCGACACGCTGTTGCTCGCGCGCCGCGTCACCGTCGACGGCACCGAGCACATCCAGGGCTGCTGGCTGGACTGGCCGCGCATCCGCGCGCAGCTGCTCGATGGCATCAAGGACCTGCTGCCCGACGCGCAGCTGCTGGCCGACGCCAACGAGGGCGACGACTGGCGGCACCGCCTCGCCACCCTGCCGGTGCGGCTCGAGCCGGGTGACGGCCTGCCCGACTACCGCGACAGCCCGCGCGCGGCGCTGACCTTGACGCTGGTGGTGGCGTGGGCCTGCGTCGGCCTCGCCGCGCTGGCCGGCGGGGCGCTGCTGCTGGGCGCCCTGGACCTCTCCGAGCGCCGTGGCGCGTTCGTCTCGGCGGTGACCCACGAACTGCGCACGCCGCTGACCACGTTCCGCCTGTACGCCGACCTGCTCGGCGGCGGCATGGTGCCGGACGAGCGCGAGCGGCAGCGCTGCCTCGACACCCTGCGCAGCGAGGCCGACCGCCTCGCCCACCTGGTCGAGAACGTGCTGGCCTACGCGCGCCTGGAACGCGCGCAGGTCGTCCCGGCCGAGCCGGTCCTGGTCGCGGACCTGCTGGGCACCGCCGGCGAACGCCTCGCGGAGCGCGCCCGTCAGGCCGGTCTCGAGCTGGTGGCGGAGCGCGACGACGACGCCCTGCGCGCCGCCGTACGCGCCGACCCGACCGCGATCGAGCGCATCCTCTTCAACCTGGTCGACAACGCCGCCAAGTACGCCGCGCCCGCCGCCACCGACCGTCGCCTGCACCTGGCGGTGCGGTCCGCGGCCGGTGGCGTCGTCTTCAGCGTGCGCGACCACGGCCCAGGCGTCCCGGCCGACGTCGCCCGCCGCCTGTTCACGCCCTTCGCCAAGTCGGCGCACGAGGCGGCGCGCAGCGCCCCCGGCGTCGGACTCGGCCTGGCGCTCAGCCGCCGCCTCGCGCGGCAGCTCGGCGGTCGCCTGGAGGTGGCGCCGTGCCCCGATGGAGCGTGTTTCGCGCTGTGGTTGCCCGAGGCGTGAGCCTGCCGATCACCCACCAGTCGCTGGATCGATCCGGGAAGAAGGCAACCGCAGAGCCGCGGAGGGCCCAGCGGATTGCCACCCGCTCCAAAAACCCTGTCAGACGCAGTTCAGGCTTGCGCCTTCCTCTTCTCTGCGGCGCTCTGCGTCGCTACGGTGAGCCAAGACCTGTGGGCGCCTGGCGTTCCCGGAGCCGGCCAGGACCTGTGGTTCATGGGGCGGCATGAGCCCTGAACCCATTGCATTTTGCAGCGATTCCAGCGGACTCTGCCGCATTCCCCCTGGCCTGCCCCGCAGCGGGGGCTAAGCCGCCCGCATGCTCACCTCACCGCATGGCGGACCGCCCGATCTCCTCGCTGCGCCGATCACCGGGTTCCTCGCCGTGGCCGGTGGGGAATGCCTGGCGGTGCTGCTGATCATCGGCGCGCTCTACGCGGTGGTGGCGACGGCGCTGCACCGCGTCGCCAGGCACCGCAATGCGGCCATCGCGTCGACCGCCCTGCACCTGCGCGGCATGGTGCGGGCCGTGGCGGTGCTGGCGGGGCTGCTGGTCACCATCGCCATCTGCGCCTGGAACGGCTGGCTGCTGCACCAGGACGAGCACCCCTGGGTGTGGACGCGCGACGCGGTCCTTGGCGTCAGCGCCGCGGCCTGGCGCGCGCTCGCCATCGCCACCGCCGAGATCCTCGCCGTGGCCGTCGGCGTGACGATCGCCATGCGCGTGCTGCGCCGCCTGCTCGCCCACCTGCAGGCCGCGTTCAACCGCTGGGACCGCATCGCCGACAACGACCTCAGCCTGAGCGCGTTCTTCGCCGGCCTCGACCACGTCCTGGCCACCACCGCGTGGCTGCTGGTGGTGGTGTTTTCGGCGCGCCTGCTGCCCCTGCCGGACGCGGTCGGCGACGCGGTCGCGGTGGTGGTGCGCATCTACCTCGTCATCGCGGTGGGGGTGTTGATCATCCGCGCCTCGGCGGTGATCGTCGCCACCCTCGACGGCCTCAGCCTGCACTACGCCGAGGGCCGGACGTGGCAGGTCTACTACGAGCGCCTGCGCCCCCTCATCCCGCTGCTGCGCCGCTGCCTGGAGTACGCGCTGTGGACCGGGATCGCGTCCCTGGTGCTGAAGCAGCTGCCGCCGGTCGCCGACCTCGCGGTCTACGGACCGCGCATCATCGAGGCGATCGGCATCTTCTTCCTCGGCCGCGCGCTGATCGAGGTCGGCTACCTGTTCATCGACCGCAGCATGCTGCAGGCGGCGGGACTGCGCGAGCAGGAGCGCCGCCGCCGGGCGACGATCGTGCCGCTGGTGCGCAGCGTCTTCAGCTACGTGTGCTACTTCGGCATGTTCGTGCTGATCCTCTCCGCGCTCGGCATGAACCCGGTGCCCTTCCTCGCCGGCGCCGGCGTGCTCGGCGTGGTGGTCGGCTTCGGCACCCAGTCGCTGATCACCGACGTGGTCTCGGGCTTCTTCATCCTCTTCGAGAACATCTACATGGTCGGCGACGTGGTCGACGCCGCCGGCGCCTCGGGCACGGTCGAGGCGATCGAGTTCCGCACCACGCGCATCCGCGGCGAGGACGGCAAGCTCAACATCGTGCGCAACGGCGACGTGAAGCAGGTGGTCAACTACTCCAAGGACTACGTCAAGGCGGTGGTGGCGGTCGACGTCGCCTACGACCAGGACGTGCGCGCGGTGTTCGCGACCATGCAGCGCGTCGGCGCCACCCTGCGCGCCGCCAACCCCGACGTCACCAGCGACCCCGAGGTCACGGGCATCTCCGCCCTGGGCGGCGCGGCGCTGACCGCGCGCATGGCGCTGCGCGTCAAACCGGGCCGCCACGAGACCGTCGCCACCGCCCTGCGCCTCGCCCTCAAGGACGCCTTCGACCAGGCCGCGGCGGCCGGCGGCAAGCGCCAGGGCGTGGTCGCGGTGGCCCCGGCCGCCGGCTGAGGCGCGGGACGCGAGACGCGGGACGCCAGGAAAGACACACCGCGACCATCGGTGGCCGGGTCTCCCCAGACCCCTTGCCGATGCAGGCCCTGATGACCCGGTAAAGCCTCCAGGCCGGTACCTCGCGTCTCGCGGCTCGCGTCTTCCCCCAAGGGGTTGATCCCCGCAGCCTTGCCGAGCCCCCCGGATGGGTGCAAACTGAGGCGCGGGTCCAGCCACCGCCCCAGGAGCCACGCGCATGCCGCAGCCGATCATGACCCCCGCTCCCGGCGACCGCCTGCTGGGGTTCGTCGGCGACCGGGTGCGCTTCGCACTGGTGATGCCCGACGGAACCGTGCCGGCCGGCTGGCGGGCGCTGCTGCGCACCGACCTCGGACGGGCGGCGGCGGCGCGCGACGAGGTGGTGGCCGCGCTCGGCAGCGGCCAGGCCTTCGCGGGGGCCTCGTGGCACGACATCCCGCTCACGCGCGGCGGCGACGGCGGCTGGACGATCGAACTGCCCCTGGCCGACGTCGGCTTCTTCCGCGCCAAGGCCTACGCGGTCGACGCGCGCGGGCAGCAGCACTGGCCGGCGGGCGCGGACGTCGGGCTGTCGGTCCACCCCGACAGCCACCGCACCGCCAACACCATCTACTGCGCCTTCGTGCGCGCCTTCGGCGAGTCGCGCCGCCTCAGCGCCACGCGCCACGGCCTGCTCGACGACCAGCTCGCCGCCTTCGACCGCCACGGCTGGTCGGCGATCCCGCCGTCGGGCACGCTGCGCGACCTCACCCAGCAGCTGCCGCACATCATCGACACCCTCGGCTGCCGCATCATCCACCTGCTGCCGGTCAACCCCACGCCGACCACCTACGCGCGCTACGGGCGCTTCGGCAGCCCCTACGCGGCCACCGACTTCACCGCCATCGACCCGGCGCTGGTGGTGTTCGACAAGCGCACCACCGCGGTGGACCAGTTCCGCGAGCTGTCCTACGCGGTGCACGTGCGCGGGGCGCAGCTGTTCATCGACCTGGCCATCAACCACACCGGGTGGGGCTCGACGCTGATGAACGAGCACCCGGAGTGGTTCCAGCGCAACAGCGACGGCACCTTCCACTCTCCCGGCGCGTGGGGCACGACGTGGGAGGACCTGGTCGAGCTCGACCACCGCGCCCCCGCGCTGTGGCGCGAGCTGGCCGAGGTCTTCCTGGTGTGGTGCCGGCGCGGCGTCGACGGCTTCCGCTGCGACGCGGGCTACATGGTGCCGGTGCCGGCCTGGCAGTTCATCACCGCCACGGTGCGCCAGGAGTTCCCCGCCACCATCTTCCTGCTCGAGGGCCTGGGCGGCGCGTGGTCCGCGACCGAGGCGCTGCTGACCGCCGGCGGCATGCAGTGGGCCTACTCCGAGCTCTTCCAGAACTACGCCGGCCCCGAGGTCGCGACCTACCTCGACCACGCGCAGCGCCAGGCGCAGCGCGTCGGCGTGCTGGTCAACTACAGCGAGACCCACGACAACGAGCGCCTCGCCAAGGGCGGGCGCGCCTGGTCGCTGCTGCGCAACCGCCTCAACGCGCTGACCTCGACCAGCGGCGGCTTCGGGTTCACCTGCGGCGTGGAGTGGCTGGCGGCCGAGAAGGTCGAGGTCCACCAGAGCCGCGGCCTGAACTGGGGCGCGGCCGAGAACATCGTCGGCGAACTCGGCGACCTGACGCGCCTGCTCGCGCACCACCCCTGCTTCTTCGATGGCGCCAGGCTGACCCGCGTCAGCGCCGCCGACTCCCCGGTCTACCTGCTGCACCGTCGCTCGCAGGAGGGCCTCGACGAGCTGCTGATCGCCGCCAACACCGACATCGCCAAGCCGCACGCCGTGACCATCCCGGCCGAGACCTACGCGGCCTGCGGCGCGCCCACCCTCGACCTGCTGGCGCGCAGCGAGCGCGCCCCGGAGGCGATCCTCGGCGCCGTGCTGCTGCGCCTGGCGCCGGGCGAGTGCCTGTGCCTGAGCCCGACGCGCGAGCCGCGCGGCCTGGCCGGCGAGGACTACCGCCGGGTGCGCGCCCAGGCCGCCTGGGCCCTCACCGTGATCAGCGAGGTGCTGTCGGTCGAGGACATCGGCGCGCACGACTGGCGCGCCCTGGCCGCGCTCGCCGCCGCCGGTCCGCTCGCCTTCGTCGCCGCGGTCGCGCACCTCGAGCGCGGCGCCGCGCGCCGCGACCTGCTCGCCGCGCTCACCGCCGCCGGCGCCGTCGAGGACCTGCCGCCGGTGGTGCCGTGGAGCCTCAAGGACCTCAGCCGCGTCACCCTGGTCCCGCCCGGGCACTGGCTGCTGGTGCGCGACGCCGCGCCCTTCAGCGCGACCCTGGCCCACGGCAGCGGCGCGCGCCCGCGCCACCTGCGCGCGACCCTGGTCGGCGATGGCTGGGTCGCCTGCTTCCCGCCCGCCGGCGCCGGCGACGCGCGCCTGCTGCTCGAGCGCTTCGCCACCGATGGCCGCCAGGCGCACGGCGCGGTGCGCTTCCTCGACCGCACTCCGGATCCCGCCCCGCGCCACGTCGAGGAGGGCCTGGCGCTGCTGACCAACGGCATCGGCGGCATGGCGCGCCTGGGCGTCGACTTCGGCACGGTGCACTCGAAGTACGACTGCCTGCTGGGCGCCAACCTGCACCCCAGCGCGCCCAGCGACCGCCACGTGCTGGCCAAGCGCGCGCGCCTGTGGGTGAACGCCGACGGCTTCATCACCGCGCTCGACCGCGGCAACCTCGCCAGCTTCACCCCGGGGCCGCCGGCGCGCTGGACCTTCATCGCCAACGCCGGCGACCGCCGCACCGTCACCATCCAGGTGGTGGCCGACATGCTCGCCGGCCGCAACACCACGGTGCTGCGCCTGGTGCGCCCGGACGCCAAGCCGGCGTGGGGCGTCGAGCTGCCCGCGGCGTGCGACGTGCGCCTGATCATGCGCGTCGACCTCGAGGACCGGAGCTTCCACGCCGAGACCACGCGCAGCGACGGTGCGGACCGGCACTTCAGCGGCGGCACGCGCGCGCTCGACGGGCGTGCCGGCTTCACCTTCGCCGCGGACGACCGCCGGCTGGTGGTGGCGTGCGACCGCGGCGCCTTCCACGGCGAGGCGGAGTGGTGCCTGGCCATCCCCCACCCGGTGGAGGCGACGCGCGGGCAGACCCCGGCCGGCGACGCCTGGAGCCCGGGCTGGTTCGAGATCCCACTGGCCAAGGGCGAGAGCGCGCTGCTGTCCGCCTGCGCCGACCGCGACGAGCCCGACGCCGCCACCGTGACCGCCTTCGAGCACGCGCGCGCCACCGCGCTCGCGACCGTCCAGGGCGCCTCGGGCATCCCCGCCGCGGACGCCTTCGGGCGCGCCCTGACCACGGCCAGCGACGCGTACGTCGTGCGCCGCGACCGCCTCAAGACCGTGATCGCCGGCTACCCGTGGTTCCTCGACTGGGGCCGGGACTCGCTGATCTGCGCGCGCGGCCTGCTCGCCGCGGGGCGCGTGGACGAGGTGCGCCAGCTGCTGGTCACCTTCGGGCGCTTCGAGCAGGGTGGCACCCTGCCCAACTTCCTCAGCGGCGACGACGCCTCGAACCGCGACACCAGCGACGCGCCGCTGTGGTACGGCGTGGTCTGCGCGGACGCCGCCGCGCTGGTCGGCGAGGACCTCTACGCCACCGCGGTCGACGGCTCCGGGCGCACCATCGCCGACGTGCTGCGCGGCATCGCCGCCGGCTACCTCGCCGGCACCGCCAACGGCATCCGCGTCGACCCCGCCTCGGGCCTGGTGTGGAGCCCGTCGCACTTCACCTGGATGGACACCAACCACCCCGCCGGCACGCCGCGCGCCGGCTACCCGATCGAGATCCAGGCGCTGTGGATCCGCCTGCTGCGCCAGCTCGAGGCGCTGCACGCGCCGGTCGCGGCGGAGCCGTGGTGGGCGCTCGCCGACCGCGCCACGCGCAGCCTCGACCGCTACTGGCTCGAGGACCGCGGCTGGTACGCGGACCTGCTCATCGCGCCGGCCGGCGTCGGCGCCGACGCCGCGGTGGTCGACAACGCGCTGCGCTCGAACCAGCTCATCCCGATCGCGCTCGGCCTGGTCACGGGCGAGCGCGCGCGGCGCTGCGTGGCCGCCTCGGCGCGCTACCTGGTGGTCCCTGGCGCGCTGCGCTCCCTGGCGCCGCTGCCGGTGACCCCGCACCTGGCGGTGCACGCCGCGGACGGGCGGCTGCTCAACGACCCCGCCGAGCCGTACTGGGGCCGCTACGAGGGCGACGAGGACACCCGGCGCAAGCCCGCCTACCACAACGGCACCGCCTGGACCTGGACCTTCCCCATCCACTGCGAAGCGCTGGCGCGCGCCTGGCACTTCGCCCCCGGCGCCACCGCCACCGCGCGCGCCCTGCTCGGCTCGATGGACCGCCTGCTGGCCGAGGGCTGCATCGGCCAGATCCCCGAGGTCATCGATGGGGACGCCCCGCACGCCCAGCGCGGCTGCGACGCGCAGGCCTGGGGCGTGACGGAGGCGCTGCGGGTGTGGAAGTTGCTGGGGGGGGCGCAGCGCTGACGACGCGGCGGCGACCCCACATCAGCGGCCCCCTCACGGATCAGGGTGGGGGCCGCCCGCGGGTCTTACTCTCCCGGCACCCCGTGCGCGTGCACCGCCGGCGCGATCAACCCGCCCACCGGCGAGCTGGCGTTCGCGTACCGCCGCTTCGCGATGCGCCCGGCGCCGGCGGCCCACCAGCCGGCCTCGAGGGCGTGGCGCATCGCGCGCGCCATGCGCACCGGGTCCTTGGCGCCGGCGATGCCGGTGTTGAGCAGCACGCCGGCGGCCCCCAGTTCCATGGCGATGGTCACGTCCGAGGCGGTGCCGACGCCGGCGTCGATGATGATCGGCACGGTCGCGCGCTCGATGATGATCTCCATGCTGTTGCGGTTGATGACGCCCAGGCCTGAACCGATCGGCGCGCCGGCGGGCATCACCGCGGCGGCGCCGGCGGACTCCAGCTCCTTGGCCAGCACCGGGTCATCGCTGGTGTAGACCAGCACGGTGAAGCCCTCGGCGGCGAGGACGCGCGTCGCCTCGAGGGTCTGCACCGGGTGCGGCAGCAGCGTCTGCGGGTCGGCGAGGACCTCGAGCTTGACCATGTCGCTGATGCCCAGCTCGCGGCCGAGGCGGGCGGTGCGCAGCGCGTCCTCGGCGGTGAAGCAGCCCGCGGTGTTCGGCAGCAGCTGGTACTCCGGCCCGATGTAGTCGAGCAGGCTGCGGCCCTGGCCCTGGTCGCCGAGCTTGGCGCGCCGCACCGCCACCGTGACCACGTCCGCCCCGGACTCGACCAGCGCGCACTGCATGCTGACCATGTCCGGGTACTTGCCCGTACCGACCAGCAGCCGGCTCTTGAACGTGTACTTTCCGACCTGCAGCGGCGGAATGCCCTTCGGCACGACCGGCAGGATGGTGGTGGTGGTGTTGGCGTTGGACATGGCGTGCTTATGGGCGCCGGCCGGAGCGGGCAACCGCGACCTCCCGCGACCTCGGCGGCCCCTCTTCCCATCCCGAGTCCGGGCGGATGATGCCGCCTCGGTCGAGTTGCGGGCTTCGAGCTGCGAGCCTCGAATCCCGCGACTCGCAGTTCGCAGTTCACAGTTCACAGCTCACAGCTCACAGCTCACAGCTCACAGCTCAAAGCTCGCACCTCCCACCCCCGAGAGCCCCGCCCATGGAAGCCCCCGAAGTCCCCATCGAGACCTCCCAGGAGCACATCCACCACCACGCCCACCATGCGCCCGACCGCTTCAACATGGGCGTCGCGCTCAGCACCGCGCTGTTCGCCGCGCTCGCGGCCATCGCGGCGCTGATGGCCGGCCACCAGGCCAACGAGGCGATGGTCGCGCAGATCGAGAGCGCCGACCGCTGGAGCCAGTACCAGGCCAAGAGCCTGAAGAAGAACATCGTCGAGAGCACCGACGGCCTGCTGCTGGCCTTCGAGAAGCCCGTCCCGGAGAAGGACAAGGGCCGCATCGCGACCTACAACGCCGAGATGACGGGCATCCAGGAGGTCGCCACCGCCTACCACGAGGACTCCGAGGCCTTCCTCGGCCGCCACGAGACCATGGCGGTGGCGGTGACGCTGTTCCAGGTCGCCATCGCCCTGGGCGCCATCGCGGTGCTGACCAAGATGCGCCTGTTCTGGGGCCTCAGCCTGGTCCTGGGCCTGACCGGTACCGGCTTCTTCGCGGTCGGCGCGGCGCACGTGGCCACCGCCGTCCCGCGCGGTGAAGCGCTGGAGCATACCCCCGCGCATCACGCCCCGGCTGAAGGCGGTAAGGCTCTGGAGGGGCCTAGACCCTAGACCCTAGACCCTAGACCCTAGACCCTAGGTCGTTTGACCGGGGTGGGGTCGGTAAGGAGGGGGTAAGTAGAATAGTGCAGAATTCCGAAGGCGCACAGGAAGCGACCTTGGTCTAGGGTCCAGGGTCCAGGGTCCAGGGTCCAGGGTCTAAGATCCCCCCCGGGACGAGCCTTGTATCCCGGCCCAATGACCCTAGGTTTCTGCCCTTCATTGACTCGGGCGTGCGATCGCGCGAACGCCGTTCCGGGTCTCCAACTCCTACCCTCCATCCGGAAGGGCCGCGCATGACCACGACCACGACTGTCTCCAAAGAGCGTAAAGCCGAACTCATCAAGGATTTCGGCGGCACCGACAAGAACACCGGCTCGGCCGCTGTCCAGGTCGCCCTGCTCTCCGAGCGCATCAACCACCTGACCGAGCACCTCAAGGGCCACAAGAAGGACCACCACAGCCGGCGCGGCCTGCTGCTGATGGTCGCCAAGCGCTCCAAGCTGCTCAAGTACATCAATAAGACCGACGTCAGCCAGTACCGCTCGCTCGCCGACAAGCTCGGCATCCGCCAGAAGCTCTGACCGTCCCCGAGCGGGCAGCGTCCTCCGGACGCTGCCCGCTTCTCTTTGTACGCCCGGCCGAGCGCCGCGCGTGCCTTCGGCGCACCCCCTCCCGCCGACCTCCAGACGCTGCCTCTCCATACCGCGGCCGACATGCTCGACCCCGCTATGGACAGGCGACCTGGATGCGGCTGAACCCCGGAACCATCCGGACGCTCCGGCCCCTGGCCGGCGCACCAGCAAAGGACCCCATGGATCGCGAAGCCTCCCTCGCCGCCCTCAACATGCAGAAGCACTCCGTCGAGATCCAACTCGGCGGCAAGACCATCACCATCGAGACCGGCTACCTCGCCAAGCAGGCCGCCGGTTCGGTCGTCGTGCGCGCCGGCGAGACCATGGTGCTGTCGACCGCCTGCGACGGCGATCCCCGCCCGGGCCTCGACTTCTTCCCGCTGACCGTCGACTACCGCGAGAAGCACTACGCCGCCGGCCGCATCCCCGGCAACTTCTTCCGCCGCGAGGCCCGCCCCGGCGACCACGAGACCCTGATCTCGCGCCTCACCGACCGCCCGCTGCGCCCGCTGTTCCCCAACGGCTACAAGCGCGACACCTCGTGCCAGTCGATGGTCATCAGCTTCGACCAGGAAAATGAAGCCGACATCCTCTCGATGATCGGCCTGTCGTCGGCCCTGACCATCTCGCCGATCCCCTTCAACGGCCCGATCGGCGCCGTGCGCATCGGTATGATCGACGGCCAGTTCGTCATCAACCCGCTCGCGAGCCAGCGCCCCCTGAGCAGCCTCGACCTGGTGGTCGCCGGCACCAAGGACGCGATCACCATGGTCGAGTGCGGCGCCCTCGAGATCCCCGAGGCCAAGCTGGTCGAGGCCCTCGAACTCGCCCACCAGCAGGTCAAGCTGATCGTCGCCGCCATCGAGCAGCTGCGCGCCAAGGTCGGCAAGCCCAAGATGCCGTTCCAGGAGCCCGAGCAGA
The DNA here is from genome assembly GCA_963818245.1 of uncultured Planctomycetota bacterium. GTDB lineage: Bacteria > Planctomycetota > UBA11346 > UBA11346 > UBA11346 > BOG-1363. Next base: position 45,593 of record CAWFSD010000018.1, on the reverse strand, counting down.
GCCCGTGGGTCGCGACCATCCTCAAGGAGTCGCGCGCCGACATAGCCAAGGCCCTGCTGATCGCCAACAAGGCGCAGCGCTCGGCCAGCGTCAAGGCCTGCCGCGACGCCATCATCACCCGCCTGTCGGCCGGCGAGGCCGACGTGGCCCTGCAGGTCAAGGCCGCCTTCGGCGACGCCAAGGACGCGGTCTTCCGCGACCTCATCCTCGACGGCAAGCGCGTCGACGGCCGCGACCTGACCACGGTGCGCCCGATCGTGCTCGACCTCGACGTGCTGCCGCGCGCGCACGGCTCGGCGATCTTCACCCGCGGCGAGACCCAGGGCCTGCTGGTCTGCACCCTCGGCACCGCCGAGGACGAGCAGATGGTCGACTCGCTGAAGCCCAAGTACAACGAGCGCTTCCTGCTCCACTACAACTTCCCCGGCTTCTCGGTCGGCGAGGTCGAGAAGCGCGGCTCGCCCGGCCGCCGCGAGATCGGCCACGGCGCCCTGGCGCGCCGCGCGCTGCTCGCCGTGCTGCCGAAGCAGGAGGATTTCCCCTACGCCATCCGCCTGGTCAGCGAGATCACCGAGTCGAACGGCTCGTCCTCGATGGCCACGGTGTGCGGCGGCTCGATGGCCATGATGGCCGCCGGCGTGCCGCTCAGCGCGCCGGTCGCGGGCATCGCGATGGGTCTGGTGAAGGAAGGCGAGCGCTTCGCCATCCTCACCGACATCCTGGGCGACGAGGACCACTACGGCGACATGGACTTCAAGGTCTGCGGCACCGACAAGGGCGTCACCGCCCTGCAGATGGACATCAAGATCGCCGGCATCAGCACCGCGCTGATGGGCCAGGCCCTGGCGCAGGCGCGCGAAGGCCGCCTGCACATCCTCGCCAAGATGGCGACCGCGATCACCGCCCCGCGCGGCCAGCTCTCGAAGTACGCCCCGCAGATCGTCCAGGTGCAGATCGACCCCGAGCTGATCGGCAAGATCATCGGCAAGGGCGGCGAGACCATCCGCCGCATCCAGGAGGAGACCGGCGCCAAGATCAACGTCGACGACGACGGCATCATCACCATCGCCTCGCCCGACCTGGTCTCGATCGAGAAGGCCAAGGGCTGGATCAGCGACCTGACCGAGCTCCCCGAGGTCGGCAAGATCTACAGCGGCACGGTCGCCGCGGTGAAGGACTTCGGCGCGTTCGTCGAGTTCATCCCCGGCACCGAGGGCCTGGTCCACGTCAGCGAGTGGGACTGGCAGCGCATCGACAACATGGAGTCGGTGGCCAAGGCCGGCGACAAGCTGCAGGTCAAGCTCATCGAGGTCGACCAGCGCACCGGCAAGTTCCGCCTCAGCCGCAAGGCGCTGATCGAGGAGAGCGCCGAGAGCAAGGCGCGCCGCGCCGAGCGCGCCGCGCAGGGTGGCGACGAGGGCGGCGACCGCGGCCCGCGCCGCGACGACCGCGGCCCGCGCCGCGACGGCCCGCCACAGCGCCGCGAGGGCGGCGGCTACGGCCGCTGAGCACCGTTCCCGCCCGCAGGCTCGCCGACCCCCACGGTCATGCCGTGGGGGTCGGCGTTTGGCGGCGGGAGCGCGTTCCTGGACCGCCCGCACCGCGCAGGTCCACGCCGCTAGGACGGCGCGACCACCATCCTAGGATCCCAGCTCACCAGTGGACCGGGGCCCGATGAACAGCCGCACGCCAGACTCCAAGACCCGTCCCGCGAAGTCGGCGTTGAAGCCCGCGCGCCGCGCGAAACCGGCTCCCGCGCGCGCCGCCGGGACGCCTGCGCCCGGGACCGCTGCCGCTCCGGCCCGCCCCGACACCAAGGCCGGCCTGCACCCGCGCAACCGCCACCGCGAGCGCTACGACTTCCCCAAGCTGATCGCCGCGCTGCCGGCCCTCGCCAAGTACGTGAAGGTCAACCCGTACGGCGACGCGTCGATCGACTTCGCCAAGCCGCAGGCGGTGAAGACCCTCAACCAGGCGATCCTGCTCAGCGACTACGGCGTGCGCGGGTGGGACCTGCCGGCGGGCTTCCTCTGCCCACCGATCCCGGGGCGCGCCGAGTACGTGCACCACGTGGCCGATCTGCTGGCGGCCGGCAACGACGGCGTGATCCCGCGCGGGCCAGGCATCTCCGTGCTCGACCTGGGGGTGGGCGCCAGCTGCATCTACCCGCTGCTCGGCCACCGCGAGTACGGCTGGAGCTTCGTCGGCAGCGAGAGCAACGATGAAGCGCTGGCCGCGGCGCAGCGCACCCTGCGCGCCAACCCCGCCCTTGCCAAGGTCATCACCCTGCGCCGGCAGGCCGCGCCGGAGGCGATCCTGTCCGGCGTGGTGAAGGAGGGCGAACGCTACGACGTGACGGTGTGCAACCCGCCCTTCCACGCGTCCGCGGCCGAGGCCCTGGCCGGCACGCAGCGCAAGTGGCGCAACCTGGGCAAGCCGGGCGCCGCCGGCGTCGGCAGCGACGGCCGCCCGGGCCGCGGCACGCCGGTCCTGAACTTCGGCGGCCAGGCGTCGGAGCTGTGGTGCCCAGGCGGCGAAGTCGGCTTCATCAGCCGCTTCATCGCCGAGAGCGCGCAGCGCCACAACCTCTGCCTGTGGTACACCTCGCTGGTCTCCAAGGAGGCCAGCCTGCCCGCGCTGGTCGGCGCCCTGCGCGGCGCGCACGTGCGCGAGCGCCGGATCATCGAGATGGTGCACGGCCAGAAGCGCAGCCGCATCGTCGCGTGGAGCTTCCTCAACGACAAGGGCCGGCAGGACTGGCGGAAGGCGCGCTGGGGGTGAGCGGGCCGCCGCGCGGGCTTCGCCCTGCGCGCGCCGCAGCTGCGGTCGACGTCACCCTCCCTACCTGCCTACCATCAGGTCTCCCCGATCACCGCCAGATCCGCCTGCAGCCGCGCCACCACCTCGTCGACCTTCGCCAGCTGCCCGGCCTTCGCCGGCATGCCCAGGGTGCCGAGGAAGGCGCCCTGTTCGGCCGTGCGCGCGCCGACGATGCACGCGGTCACGCCCTCGTGGCACATCAGGCTGCCGATCGCCAGCTCGGCGCAGGTCTGGTCGTCGGTGGCGGCGAGGACCTTGAGTTCGTCGACGGCGTCGAGGAAGCGCTGCAGCCGCCGCCCGCGGAAGTCGGGGCGCTCGCTGCGGTGGTCGGTGGGCGGGAAGGTCTTGTCGCGCGGCCAGTGGCCGAACAGCAGGCCGCGCTGCAGCGGCGAGTAGGCCAGGAAACCGACGCCGTGCTCGGCGCACCAGGGCAGCACGTCGCGCTCGGCCTCGGTGCGGAAGATGCTGTAGGGGTTCTGCACCGCGTGCAGCGGCGCGCCGGTGGCGCGCCACTCCTCGAGCTGGGCCAACGAGAAGTTCGAGACGCCGATCGCGCGGATCTTGCCGGCCTGCAGCAGCTCGGCGCAGGCGGCGGCCGTCTCGGCGACCGGGACCGGCGTCGGCCAGTGCAGCTGGAAGAGGTCGATGCGCTCGACGCCGAACGCGGCCAGGGCGTACTCGCAGTCGCGGACGACCTCCGCGCGCGTCGCCGACGAGATGCGCTTGCCGTCCACCAGGTGGTGGCCGAACTTGGTGAAGATCAGGGGCCGCTGCGCCGCCGGCAGACCGCGCACCGCCTTGGCGATGGCCGCGTCGGCCTTGCCCGAGCCGTAGATCGGCGCGCTGTCGATCCAGTTCACCCCCCCCTCGATGGCCGCGTGGATGGCCGCCGCGGTCTGCGCGTCGTCCTGGTCGCCCCACATCCACCCGCCCGCCGCGAAGGCCCCGAAGCCGACGGCGGAGATGAGCAGGTCCGACGAGCCGAGCATGCGTCTGATCATGGCGCGGGATGATGGGAGGCGCAGGGGACAATCCAGGGGACAGGGGGAGGCGCTAGGCGCTAGGCGCTAGGCGCTAGGCGCTAGGCGCTAGGCGCTAGGCGCTAGGCAGGATGACCGGAGCTCTATCGGATCTCCATGACTTCGATTTGCCCAGACATCCGTTTCCCACCCACCTACCATCAGCCACGTCCTTCCGCATTGCTACTCGACCAGACCGTACCTCCTCGGACCCACCCCCTCTCGGATGAATCGCACGTCCACCCGGGAACCCTGTGGCCTAGCAGGGTGATGAAAAATGGCGACCAAGCATCGTCGGCCCATCCGGCCTGGATGGCACGGCGGACGAAGCGAAGGACATGCAGGGCATTTTCGAGCTTCGTCCAACGCGGCCAGACAGGCTGGAGGGGCCGGCGAGGCGCCGGTCGAGCTTTTTCATCACCCTGCTAGCGCCCCCGCCTGCTACGCGACACCGCATTCCTGTCGCTTGCCCCTCGTAGTTGCGTGCCATCATCTGCCATCGAACCCCGCTCGCGGACCCCGCACGGCATGTTCCCACCCATCGCTCCCATCGCGGACTCGAATGCGCCAGATGATGACCGCGCGGTCGTCATCGAGCCGACTCCTGTCCAACGCGTCGCGGGCCTGCTCCTCAACGACCCAGCCTTCCGCGTCCTGACCGTCGATGGGCAGGCCTGGATCGACCCGTACACGGGCATGCGCATTCAGGCCCCCTTCGGATATGTCGACCCGGCCAAGGCGTACCTGCTCGCCAACGAGCCCTGGACGAGAGCCAAGCCGAGCCCGGTCGCCGATCTCCACCGCCTGCGCTGGCGGCTCCACCTTGCCGAGCACCTCGAAGGCGAGTCGCGGCTGCGCCTGTTCGGTCCCGACGGCCGCTGGCTGAACCCCTACACCCTGGCCTGGGTAGCGCTGCCGACGCGCGCCGAACTGATCACGCCGCAGGTCATCGAGGAGATGGCCACCGCCCTGGCGCACAGCCCCGGCACGCGCCAGGTGGCGATCGCCGACGCCGACCGCCTCGATGAGGTGATGCGCCAGGCGCGCCGGCAGCGCCTGTCCCCCCCGGTGGCGCGCCCCGCGGTGCTGCCGGCGACGGTCGACCCGCCCACCACCATCACCACGCGCGTCGACCCCATCGTCGTCGACGAGGCCACCGGGCTGGAGCGGGTGGTCGAGCGCCCGCTCGAGCGCACCGTCGACCGCCACGCGCTGCGCGCCCAGGGACTCGCGCAGGCGCGCCAGGTGTTCGCGCGCATGCTGCCCGCGCGGCCGACCATCCCGGGCTGCGCGGTCGCGACCTTCTACGAACCGTTCAGCGCGGTCGGCGGGGATTTCTACGAGTGCGCGCAGCTGCCCGATGGGCGCTCGTTCATCGCCCTCGGCGACGTCTCGGGCCACGGTGCCCAGGGCGCGATGGTGGCGATGGCCGCGCTCAAGGCGCTGCGCTTCATCCTGCGCGAGAACGACGACCCGGCCGACATCCTCGCCCTGCTGAACGACGACCTGCGCCGCGACCTGCGCCCCGGCCAGTTCGTGACCATGATCGCGGGCGTCCTCGACGGCGACCGCTTCACCGTGCTGCGCGCCGGCCACCACCAGGCCCTGCGCCTGAGCCACGGACGCAGCGTGCTCGAACGCATCGGCGGGCCGGGACCGGCGCTGGGCGTGCGCGATCAGGCGGCCTTCCGCCGCAGCCTCAGCCCGGTCACCGTGACCCTCGCCCCCGGCGATCGCGTGGTCTTCACCAGCGATGGTCTGTCCGAAGCGGCCGACCGCGCCGGCAACCAGTATGGCGAACCGCGCCTGATGGGCATGCTGGTCGCCCTGCTGGAGGTGCCCCTGGCCGCCGCGGTCGCGCGCGTCGCGGCCGACGTCAAGCGCTACGCCGGTGGCACCCTGCAGGACGACGCCACGGTGCTGGCGCTGGAGTACATCGGGATGGAAACGGAGGGTGCCGCGGACAGCGGCAAGGCCGCTGAGCCCGCGACTCCGACCGTCGATGGCCGAGCGGCTGGGGACCCAACCGTTTGAGTGCTACCGGCGCCGCATCGACAGCGCGTCGGGGTTGATCGGGCGGCTGAAGTCCGCGAGGGGGACGTTCGCCGTCCACCAGCGCTGCGCGGCGGCCCCGGTCCAGGCCTGGGGGCCAGTGCACACCACGCCGCGCAGGGCCGCGGCCAGGGCGTAGGCGTCCTGCGGGCGCTCGCTCGGGTCCTTGGCCAGGCAGCCCATGATGATTTCGGCCAGGCCGGGCGGCAGCGGGCTCCTCACCACCTCGGCGATGGGTCGCGGTGGGCGCTCGACGTGGCTGATGAGCTGCTGCATGGTGCCCTTGTCCGCGAACACCGTCTCGCCGGTCAGCAGCCAGTAGGCGACGCAGCCGAGCGCGTAGAGGTCGGCGCGGCCGTCGAGGGCGTCGCCCTGGGCCTGCTCCGGCGCCATGTACGAGGGCGTGCCGTGGACCAGCCCGGAATTGGTCAGGCGCTCCTGCCCGGTGACCTTCTCGTTCGCCAGGACCAGGCCGAAGTCGAGCACCTTGACCACGTCGACCTCGTCGGCCTGGCGGCACAGGTACACGTTGGCCGGCTTGATGTCGCGGTGGATCAGCCCGCGCGCGTGCGCCTCGCCCAGCGACGAGCAGATCTGCGCCACGATCTCCACCACCCGCCCCGCCGGCTGGGGTCCGAAGCGCGCCACCAGGTCGTCGAGGTCGAGGCCGTCGAGCAGCTCCATCACGTAGAACAGGCCGCCGTCGGCAGCGACGCCGAAGTCGTACAGGTCGATGGTGTGGCTGCTGCGCAGGCTGGCGATGGCCTGGGCCTCGCGCTCGAAGCGCTGGACGTGCTCGCTGCTGGCGTCGGCGCCGCCCAGCTGCGCGCGGATCAGCTTGATCGCGGCCGGGCGCGCGAGTTGGCGGTGCTCGGCGCGCCACACCTCGCCCATGCCGCCCTCGCCGAGCTTCTTGAGCAGGCGGTAGGCGCCGAGGTCGTCGGCGCGGCTCTCGGCGGCCCGGGCCGCGCGCCGCGCCGCGGCGTGCGCCTGTTCGGTGCGGACCACGTGGCGCGCGAAGGCGCTGGCGAGCGCGCCGGCGAGCAGCACCGACGCCAGCGCGATGCCCAGCCCCCGCGCGCGCAGTTCCTTGACCGGCCCGAGCAGCGCCTCGCGCGGCGCGTAGCTGCCCAGGTACCAGAGCTGCTCGTCGCCGACCGGGCAGGGCACGATGTCGTACAGCACCTGGCCGTCCTGCGGGTGCTGGAGCACGCCCGCCAGGCGCGCGCCGGGCTGGTCGGCGCCCTGCGAGATGACCTGCACGAGCAGCTCGCGGGCGAGCGGGTCCGGGCAGTCGCCGAGGCTGGCCAGGGCGCGGTTGGTGCCGGCCACCCCCGCGCGCGGCGGCGGCTGCATCCCGGGGCCGGCGCCCGCGAGCAGCGCGCCCGAGCGCTGGAACAGCGCGGTGCGCGAGTCCGGCAGGTTGTGCAGGGCGGCCAGACCGCGGCTCATGCTGTCGAGGTCGAAGTCGATGGTCAGCACGCCGCGCAGGCCCCCGTCCGCGGCGTACCACGGTTCGGCGCAGCTCACGCCGGTCACCGCGCTGCGGTAGAACAGGTAGGGCTCGGTCCAGATGCGTGCGCGGCGCTGCTGCGCGAGGATGTAGAAGGGGCGCTGGCGCGGGTCGTAGGCGGTCGCGGTGGGCGCTTCGCCGGCGCCGATCCCGCCCTGCGCGTCGAGCGCGAACAGCTGGTCCTGGCCGGTGGCGGTGGCGCTCGGCGGCGAGCTCTCCTGCCAGCGCAGGGTGCCGTCCTCCTGGCGACGCAGCACGGCCTGGAAGGTGCCGTCGGCGCGCGACAGGCTCATGTAGGCGATGCTGGGGTTCTCCTTCATGGCGCGCTGCAGGTGGCGGGCGAGCGCGCCGCGGTCGACCACCGCGCCCTGCTCGTCGAGGAAGGCGTGGAACCAGGCGAGCTTGGTCTGGGCGCGCACCAGACCGGTGCGCACCAGGTCGGCGAGGTGGTCGGCCTGGTCGGCGAAGCGCACCCGCACCAGTTCGTCGAGGCTGCGCGTCAGGATGGCGCTGCCGGTGATCAGGTTGGCGAGGCCCGCCAGGGCGACCAGCAGCGGGATGACCAGCAGGATGCCGCGCGGTGAGACCAGCGCCGCGCCCAGGCGCTGCGCGGGGGAACGCGGCGGTGCGGTCGGCGTGGTCGGGACCACGGCGACGGTAGGCGGGTTCATGGGTTGGCTGCGCACACGTGGGATGCGGGCGGACCGGACATGCTGCGCACCATGGGCCGGCGCGGTGGCGGACAAGCGGCCCAGCCTGGGCGGAAAAGCGCGCGGCGCCGCGCGATCCGGCAGTTCGCCAGCTGGCGGTGGCATTCGAGGATTCCCCTCCTAGGCTCCCCCGTCATACCTGGCAGGACCCTCCATGCGCATGCTCGCCCTCGCCCTCCCGCGCCTTCTGCGCGGCCGCCGGAGCGCCGCTGCACGCCGCCGAGCGCTCAGCGGCCTGCGCTTCAGCGACGGCAAGGAGCGCTCCTTCGCCGACTTCCCCGAGCAGGGCGTGATGGTCGTGTACTTCTGCGGTCACTGCCCGGTCGCCGCCGCGTACCTCGGCAAGCAGGTCAAGGCGCTCCACGACTACATCGAGGAGCACAAGGTGCCGGTGACGCTCGTCCTCACCACTCCCGACTTCGGACCGGCGGACACCGTCGCCCTCAACCGCGACCGCAGCTACCACATGGATCACGCGCTGTGGGCGAGCGACCCCGCCAACGCCCGCAACATCAGCCTGCAGAACGTCTACCAGGTCTCGGTCTTCGGCGGCGACCACCGCGAGCGCGACACGCTGCAGAACACCGCCGCCGTACCGGCCTTCGAGGCATTCTTCCGAGCCGCGATGCCGGCGCCTTCCGTTACCCGGGCGATGGGCTCGCCGACCCGCGCGTGAAGGAGGTGTGGTGGCAGGTGGAGCGCCAGCAGCCTGAGGCGGTGAAGAACCTCGTCACCGTGGCCAAGGTCAAGTCCCCCGCCCAACCCGAGCTGCAGAGCGTGCTCGCCACCGTCACCACGCGCCTGCAGGCGCGCCAGGCCGAGCTGGTCGCCGCTCCGGCGACGTTCACGACCTATGAGGCCCTCGAGAACCTGCTGCGCGAGGGCCAGGGCGTCGACCTCAAGGACGCGCTGGCGCGCCTGAAGGAACTGGGCAAGGACAAGGCCATGAAGCCCGAGCTCGACGCGCGCACGGCCTACCGCAGCTGCCAGACGCTGCTCGCCTCGACCAAGCCCGCAGATCAGACCGCGGGCAAGGCCGGCCTGCCGCAGATCGCCAAGCGCTGGCCGGACACCGCCTACGGTCGCCGCGCCGCCACCCCGTGACCGCCCGCCTCGCCGCGCTGCTCGCCGCCTGCGCCGGCTGCTGGCCGGGGCTGCCCGCCGAGGACGCCGCTCCTGGCGCGCTGCCGGCCGCCAACCTGCTCGCCGGGGCCCCCAGCCCCTACCTGCGCAGCCACGCGGACGAACCCGGTGCACTGGCGTCCCTGGGGCGATGCGGCCTTCGCCGAGGCCGCGGCCGCGGGCAAGCCGGTCCTGCTCTCGATCGGCTACGCCACCTGCCACTGGTGCCACGTCATGGCGCGCGAGAGCTTCAGCGATCCCGTGATCGCGGCGGTGCTCAACGAGCAGTACGTGTGCATCAAGGTCGACCGCGAGGAACGCCCGGACGTCGACCAGATCTACCAGACCTTCGTCCAGGCCGCGACCGGCAGCGGCGGTTGGCCGCTGACGGTGTGGCTGACCCCGGAGCGCCGGCCGCTGGTCGGCGGCACCTACTTCCCGCCGACGGTGCTGAAGGACAACCTGACGCGCTTCGCCGCGGCCTGGAAGGAGCGCCGCGGCGAACTCACCGCGCAGGCCGAGGACGTGGTCAGGACGCTGATGGATTACGGCGCGCGCCGCGCGGGCCAGGCCACCCCGGTCGCGGGCGACGACGCCGCGCTGTTCACGGCCGCCGCCACGGCGTTCAGCGCGCGCTTCGACGCCGCCCACGGCGGTTTCGGCGGCGCGCCGAAGTTCCCGCGCCCCGCCGCGCTCGACCTGCTGGTGCGCCTCGCCGCGCGCCTGCCCGGGCAGCGCGCGGCCCTGCTCGGCATGTGCCGCACCACCTGGACCGCGCTGGCGGCCGGCGGCGTCCACGACCAGCTCGGCGGGGGCTTCCACCGCTACGCCGTCGACGCCGCCTGGCGCGTGCCGCACTTCGAGAAGATGCTCTACGACCAGGCGCAGCTGCTCGACAGCTACCTCGACGCCTGGGCCGTCACCGGCGATCCCGCCTGGCGCGCCGTGGCGCTCGACATCGTCGACTACGTGCTGGGCAGCCTGCGCCGCGCCGACGGCGCCTTCGCCGCCGCCGAGGACGCCGACAGCGAGCGCGCGGAACGCCCCGGCACGCACGCCGAAGGCGCCTACTACGTGTGGAGCGCGAGCGAGGTCGCGAAGGTCCTCGCCGGTGACGACGCCGAGCGCCTGACGCCGCTGGTGTTCGCGACCTTCGGCATCAGCCCCGGCGGCAACGTCTCGCCGGCGCTCGACCGCCAGCACGAACTCGCGGGCTTGAACGTCCTGGCCATCGCCGCGCCGGTACCGGCGGCCGACGCGGCGGACTTCGCCGCGGCCCGCGCCCGCCTGCTCGCCGCGCGCCAGGCCCGCCCACGCCCGGCGCGCGACGACCAGGCGGTGGCGGCGTGGAACGGCCTGATGATCGCCGCCCTGGCGCGCGCCGGGATGATGCTCGCTGAACCGCGCGCGCTCGCCGCGGCGGTGGCGGCGGCCGAGGCGCTGCGCGCCAGCCACTGGCAGGCGGGCGTGTTCCTCGCGCGCACCGGCTTCAACCGCCAGACCGCGGCCGGCACCGCCAGCGACTACGCCTGCCTCATCCGCGGCCTGCTCGCCCTGCACCAGGCGGGCGCCGGCCTGCGCTGGTTGAGCTGGGCGGTCGAACTGCAGGACGTGCTCGACCGCCAGTTCTGGGACGAGGCCGCCGGCGGCTACGCCAGCGCGGACGCGCGCGTCACCGGGCTGGTGGCGCGCCTGCACGACGAGACCGACGGCGCGGAACCGTCCGCGGACGCGGTCGCGACGCGCAACCTGCTGGTGCTGACCGCGCTCACCGGCGATGACGCCTGGCAGGCGCGCGTCGCGCGCCTGCTCGCGGGCGCGCGCGCGCGCGGCGCCGCCGATTCCGAAGGCCACCCCGCGCTGCTCGCCGCCCTCGACGAGGCGCTCGGCGAAGCGGCGCACCTGACCGTCATGGGCGACCCGGCGCAGCCGGACACGCGCGCGCTGCTCGCCGCCGCCGCCACGGGCCTGCGCCCGCGGCTGCGCATCCTGGTCCTGGACCAGTCACCCGGCCTGGCCGCGCTGCGCGAGCGCTTCCCGGCGATCGAGCCCATGCCGCAGAGCGGCGGTCAGGCCACGGCCTACCTCTGCCTCGGACAGCGCTGCCTGCCCGCGGTGACGGCGCCGGGCGAGCTGGCGCGGGTGCTGGCGCGCGAGATCGATGGGCGCTGAAGGGTCGCTGCCGCCCTACCGTGCGCTCACGGCGCGGCCGGACGCACCAGGGCCATCCAGTTCTTGAGTGCGGGCGGCAACGGCACCGGGCGGAAACCGGCCTGACCGGCTGCGGACACCATTTCTCCGAGGAGATCCTGCTGCGCGTCCTCCGGTGAGCCATCCTGGAGCGGTCTCGGCAGCAGCAAGGCGTTGACGTCCCCATGCGTCACCAGGTACGCGAGACCATTGTCGGGGACCAGGCCGTGCTTGCGGATGGTCGCGTAGGTGAGCATGTCCGGAACGTGGCCCGGGAAGCGGTTGCCGTTGGCGTGCCAGGGCAGGTCGAGCATGTCGTCGGCGACGAAGGCCGGCTTGGGCAGCCCAGCCAGCGCCGTGCGCAGGGCGCGGTGCTCCGCGATGTCGCTGGCCTGGCCGCGGGTGATGCCGGTGGGATCGAGGAAGAGGGAATTGTTCGGCCGCCCGCACAGCACCAGGGCCAGCGCCGCCGGCGACCCCCAGCCACACGCAGCGCGCCCGGCCGGGGGCCGCGCGCAGCAGGCGCACCAGGTTCGCCGCGGCAAGGGTCGAGACCAGCACCACCCCCTCCATCATGTGGTTGCGTCCCGGACCCTTCCTTGCCGATCGCGACGACGCCCATCAGCACGGCGATCACGCCGGCGAGCGCGACGACGCGCTGCGCGCGGGCCTCCTCCGCGCCTTGCCCGGCGAGCACGGCGGGGGCCGCCGGCCAGCGCCGCCGCGCCACGGCGAGCAGCGCCGGCAGCAGCGCGAACAGCCAGAACAGCAGCAGCGGCGGCAGCAACTGGTGGAAGCGCGTGAAGGAGTCCCGCGGCACGATCGGATTGAGGCTGGGCAGGTACAGCGTGTCGTAGCGGTACGTGGCGCCGCCGAGCGCCAGGGTGGCGGCGAAGGCCGCGCCGGTGACCACGGCCAGCACCAGCGCTGGCCGACGCGCGCGCACCGACCAGCCACCGGCGACGGCGCCGGTCAGCGTCCACACCACCGACTGCTTGAGCGCCCAGGCGCCGTAGAACGGCAGGGCGGCGAGCGCGGCCAGCCACGGCGCGCCGCGGCGCAGGGCGATCAGCGCAAGCCACAGCCCGAGCATGGCGCAGGCCACCGCCGGCACGTCGGGGCGCGCCGAGACCAGCCACCAGTTCATGAACGAGGCACCGTACCACGTCAGCGCGACCATGGTCGCCAGCACCCAGCGCTCGCGCCCGCTGAAGGGCCCGGGCAGGAGCAGGCCGAGGACGCGCCACTGCGCGAACGCGCCGAGCAGCCCCGAGCAGCAGGTGAGCAGGCGCGTCGCGATCAGCAAGCGCTCGCCGTCCACGCCGAGCAGCGCCGCGAAGGCTCCGTAGCCCTTGTAGAACAGGAAGTTGTAGAAGGCGCTGTCGTACAGCCCGACGCCCGGCATCTGGTAGACCGGGTAGCCGTGGGCGGCCTTCCACACCGTGTAGACGGCGATGCCCTCGCCACCGCTGGTGCTGAACAGGTCGAGGGGACTCGACAGCGCGAGGCACCGCGCGATGCACAGGGTCAGCGACAGCGCGGTCGCCAGGCCCAGCATGGCCATCAGCCAGCGCGCCGGGTCGCGCCAGCCGCTGGGACCGGGATCGCTGATGCTCATGCGCGCAAATCCTGTCCGGGTGGCCGATGGGGCGGCAGCTTGGAGGGTGCACCGGTCCGGGCAAGCGCGATGGAAGCGGTTGGAACCGTCGCCGCCAGCGCAGTCACGGCTTGGGGGGCGCGGTCTCGTCCGGATCCACCTCGGCGACCGTGAGCACGCCCCCCTGCTCCAGCCCATGGACCCGCATCGCTCCATCGGCGCCGGCGCGGCCATCGATGAAGAGGCGGTAGCGGTAGAGGTCGCCCGCCCCTCCGTCCGGCGACACGATGAAGGCGCGTCCCGAGGGCGATCGCCCGACCGGACCGCCGCCGATCGACCCGACGAAGGTGGCGACCCCGGTGAAGCCCGGCTGGGCGTCGTAGTAGATGCCGCAGGGCAGCTGCGCGCGGGTGGCGTAGAACGAGAAGTAGCGCGAAGCGATCGCCCATGAGATCCGCCCGGACGCGGGCGGCGAGACGTCGACCACCCGTTGGCCAGCGCCGCCGCAGGACTGGAGGAGGCAGGTGGCAATCAGCAGCCAGGCCGACAGACCGGCGGGGCTGCTGCGGACGGGAGCGCGTGGGTCGGGAACGGCCTGCATCGCGGCCAAGGTTGGTCGGCCGGCTGCCGCGCACCAGCACCAACGCGCCGCGCCGCGCAGCCCGTGGCCAGTCCACGAGCGGCTACCGCTTCACCGGGTGGGAGCCGCAGCCGCGCGCGCGCTGAAGACCCCGCCCATAGAGAGCAGGAACAGCCGGCGGATCGCGTCGTAGCCGCGATCGTTGGGGTCCTCGAGGTTCTCGTACAGCCAGTAGCCGGGATCGTCGCGGTGGTAGGTGCTGCGCCACGGTTGCGCGCAGTGCAGGCCGTGGCCGAGGAAGGCATCGTGCACCGGCACCACGTGCACCTGGGCGTGGCGGCGCGCGCAGGCCGCGATTTCCTCGTTGTAGGCGTGCAGGATCGTCAGGCCGTCGGGCCAGGCGGGCAGGCCGGCCGCCTCGATGTCGCCGACGCCGTCGGTGGGGTCGAAGATGGTCATCACGAAGATCTCGACGCCGCCGGGAAAGAGCTGGCCCAGGCGCGTCACGGTCCCGTCGAGGCGGTTGGCGTAGCCCGCGATCCACGGCTGCGCCTCGTTCAGCGTCGCGCCGTACATGGCCTGCTCCGAGGGGCGCGTGCGGCCGTAGTTGTGGATCAGGTCGTTGCCGCCGGTGCTGAGCACCACCACGCCCAGGGTGTCCGGGGGGTAGGGCGTGAACTTCCCCAGGACGCGGTCGATGATGTCGAACGAGGTGCTGCCGGAGATCGCGCGGTTGACCGCGCGCAGCTGCGGGAAGACCGCGCGCAGGTCGCGGCCCCGCAGGTCGGGCAGGTCGTCCGCCGGCTGCGCCGCCAGCAGTTCGAAGAAGCTGTGCCCCTTGGTGCTGCCGTAGCCGTCGGTGACGCTGTCGCCCAGGCCGAGCAGCACGGTCGGCCCCGCGCGCCAGGGCTTCGCGAACAACTCCGCTGCCACGGCGGGACCCGCGGGACCGCTGCCGATATCGTGGACCAGCCAGTAGCGCTTCCACGTCCATGCCCCGACGAGGAGCAGGAAGCCGCCGATCAGGAGAAGGCGGAGGCGGAGGTTTCCACCGCGCTTGCGCCTGGGCTCGGCGACATCGGTCATGACGGACTCCGTCTGACTAGGACGATAGCGCATGGGTGGCGGCAGGTGGATTCCCGAGTCGGAGCGGCCGACCGCGGGCACTCACACGCGCTCCGCCGCGCCTGCCGGGCCGCTACGCCTTGGACAGTTTCCCGGCCGCGAACGACATCTGCAGCTCCTTCGCGCCGTGGGTGTCGAACTGGATGAGGATGGTGCGGTTCTCCTTCGGCCCCTTCATCGCCATCACCTCGCCGCGGCCGAAGATGCTGTGCAGGACGCGCTCGCCCGGCTGGTAGGGGTCGCCCTCCAGGACCAGCGGCGCGTCGTAGAAGGCCTTGCGCTCCTTGCGCGAGGCCTCCTTCAGGTCGAGGCCGGTGGTCAGCCCCATCGCCAGGGCGCGGTCGAGCGCGGCCTTGCCGACCAGCTCCTGGACGCGCGCGCCGGGCGCCTCGACGCGGGCGCTGCCCTTGACGGTCTCGCCGGTGGGCAGGATGCGCCGGCCGCTGGCGTCCTTCGACTCGAAGCAGTCCTCGGGGATCTCGGACAGGAACAGGCTGGGGTCGTTGCGGAAGGTCTGCCCGTACTGCATGCGGCAGCGCGCGCGGCTCAGGTACAGCTCCTCCTTCGCGCGCGTGATGCCGACGTACATCAGGCGGCGCTCCTCCTCCAGGTCCGCGGTCTGGCCCATGCGCTGCAGCGGCAGCACGCCGTCCTCGCAGCCGGTGATGAACACGAAGCGGAACTCCAGGCCCTTGGCGCCGTGCAGGGTCATCAGCGTGACCTGATCGGGCTGCTCGCTGCGGTCGACGATCTGCGAGTCGGTGACCAGCGCGACCAGCTCGAGGAAGCCGGGCAGGCCGCCCTCGGGGTGGTTCTCGTGGTACTGCTCGGCGGCGGTGATGACCTCGCGCACGTTGGCGACGCGCTCCTGGCCCTCGCCGGTCTCCTCGGTGGCCAGGTAGTGCTGCTCGATGCCGGTCAGCTCGATGACGCCGCGCACGCAGGCCGACGGGCTGCCGAGCGGCAGCTTGCGCAGCATGCGCCAGATGCGCGCCAGGTCCTTCATCGGCTTGGCCGCGCGCCCGACCGCGACGCGGTCGAGCAGCACGTCGTCCTCGAGCAGCTCGTAGATGCCCAGGCCCTCGTCGTCGGCGATGCCGAAGAGCTGCTCCAGCGTCGCCTCGCCGAGGCCGCGCTTGGGGATGTTCGCGATGCGCTCGAGGCTGACGCGGTCGGCGGGGTTGATCAGCAGCTTGAGGTAGGCGAGCAGGTCCTTGACCTCGCGGCGGTCGTAGAAGCGCGTGCCGCCGACGATGCGGTAGGGGATGCCGCGGCGGCGCAGGCCGTCCTCGAGCACGCGCGACTGGGCGTTGGTGCGGTAGAACACCGCCATGTCCGAGAGGTGCCGGCCCTGCTTCTGCTGCATGCGGTCGATGGCCGCGGCCACCGCCAGGCTCTCGTCGACCTCGTCGTCGACGGCCAGCAGCAGCAGCGGCCGGCCCTCGTCGTTGTTGGTGCGGATGGTCTTGTCCTTGCGCTTGGTGTTGTGCGACACCACGCCCTGGGCGGCGCGCAGGATGACCTTGGTCGAGCGGTAGTTCTCCTCCAGCAGCACCGTCTTGCAGGTCTCGTAGTCCTTCTCGAAGTTGAGGATGTTCTCGATGTCCGCGCCGCGCCAGCCGTAGATCGCCTGGTCGGGGTCGCCGGTGGCGCAGATGTTGCCGTGGCTGCCGAGCAGGCGGATCAGCCGGTACTGCACCTGGTTGGTGTCCTGGAACTCGTCGATCAGGATGTAGGGGAAGCGGTCGACGTACTTGCGGCGCAGCTCCTCGTCGTTCTCGAGCAGGCGCACCGGCTTGACCAGCAGGTCGTCGAAGTCGACCAGGCACTCCTCCTGGCAGAGCTTGGCGTAGAGCGCGTGGCACTGCTTGGCCCAGATGTCGATGTCGTCGTTCGGCTCGAACTTCTCGATGTCGGCGAGCTGGTTCTTCCACTGGCTGATGCGCCAGATGACCTTGCGCGGGTCGACCGCCTTGGGGTCGAGCTTGAGCTCCTTGTAGATGCGCTTGTAGAGGCGCTTCTGGTCGTCCTCGTCCATCACCGAGAACGGGTGCGCGAAGCCGACGCGCGCGCTCTCGAGCTTGAGCAGGCGCAGCCCGGCGCTGTGGAAGGTGGTGATCCACGGCGTCTTCAGGCCCATCAGGCGCTCGACGCGCTCCTGCATCTCGCCCGCGGCCTTGTTGGTGAAGGTGATGGCCAGGACGCGGTCCGGGCGCACGCCGTGCTGGATGATGTTGGCGATGCGGTGGGTGATGACGCGGGTCTTGCCCGAGCCCGCGCCCGCGACCACCAGCAGCGGCCCCTCCAGGTGCGCGATGGCCTCGCGCTGGAAGTCGTTCATGCCCTTGTAGACGTCGACGGCCATGGGTCAGCGCCCGCCGGCGGTGCCGGCGCCGGCGGGCGCGGCCTCGCGCCACGCGCCTCGCGCCGCGCGCCTCACTCATCGACCACGACCTCCGGGACGCCCGGCCCGCCCAGCGCGATGTGGTCGATCAGGCGGATGCCGTCGACGAAGGCCGCCACCGCGATCACGCAGGACTCGTCGGCGATGTCCTTCTCCTCGAAGCCCTTGAGGCTGACGACGTCGCAGTAGTCGACCTCGACGCCATCGTGGATGAGCAGTTCGTTGTAGACGAACTCGGTCAGCTTGAGGCTGTTGGTCTCGCCCTTCTTGAAGGCGCGGTTGGCGAGCTCGAGCCCGCGCGGCAGGTCCAGCGCCTTGGCGCGCGCCGCGGTGGTCAGGCGGCGGTTGCGGCTCGACATCGCCAGGCCGTCGCGCTCGCGCACGGTCGCGCCCACCTGGATCTCGATCGGCAGGTCGAGGTCGCGGATCAGGCGGTTGATGATCAGCACCTGCTGCAGGTCCTTCTGCCCGAACACCGCCACGTCCGGGCTGACGATGTTGAAGAGCTTGGTCACCACCGTGGCCACGCCGCGGAAGTGCCCGGGGCGCGCGGCCGCGCAGAGCTTGTCGGTGAGCGGCCCGACCAGCTCGACGAAGGTGCAGTAGCCGTTCGGGTAGAGCTCCTCCTTGGTCGGCAGGAACACCGCGTCGACGCCGGCGTCGCGCAGCATCTGCAGGTCGGCGTCCAGGGTCACCGGGTACTTGGCGAAGTCCTCGGGGTTGTCGAACTGGGTCGGGTTGACGAAGATCGAGGCCACCACCACGTCGCTCGCGGCGCGCGCCTTGGCGACCAGGCTGAGGTGGCCCTGGTGCAGGGCGCCCATGGTCGGGACGAAGCCGATGCGCTTGCCGGCCTGGCGCTGGGCGCGGCTCCAGGCGCGCTGGTCGGCGATGGTGGTGAAGGTGGCGAACGGGGCGGAAGGGACGCTGGCGGGGGCGGTCACAGGGCGGTCCTCGGACGGGGCGGGTATGGCGAGAGAGCGGGTGAAATTCAGCGTGAGCGGTCTGGAAGCGAGCGGAATCCGGGCAAGCAGGGGCAGGCGGGGTGGTGGGTCGGCGGGGGCGGGAACCCTGCTCGCCCGGTTGTTTCCCGGCCGCCTGCGGGTATCAGTCCACCAGGGGGTGCCCATGGCATTCGTGACCATCCGCATCAAGGGCAGCGAAGGCTATACGCGCGTCGCCCTGGGCAAGGACCGCATGGTGCTCGGGCGCTCCTCCGAGACCGACATCCCGATCCGCCACACCAGCATCTCGCGCGAGCACTGCGCCTTCCTGCAGCACGCCGGCGAGTGGATGATCGAGGACCTGGGCAGCTCCAACGGCACCTGGGTCGGCAAGGAGAAGGTCAACGGCCGCGGCCTGCTCAAGGAGAAGGACGTGGTCAAGGTCGGCCAGGCGCGCCTGACCTTCCACGGCGGCGAGATGAGCGAGCCGGAGGCCGCCATCGACCTCAACCTGAAGGACGACGACGATCCGGCGGCCTCGCCCGGCGAGCTCTCGACGCGCGGCCCCAACGACCCCCCCGAAGCGACCGCCTGCCCCGCCTGCGCCGGCTGGTTCAGCGTCGCCCACCACGTCGCCGGCGACAGCATGAACTGCCCCCACTGCGGCGCGTCCACCAAGGTCCCGAACCTCGTATGAGCGATCTGCCCGACCTCCCCGCCGACGCCTCGGTTCCGGACCCAGCCGCCCCCGCCGCCAGCGCAACACCGGCCGCACCCGTCAAGCGCCCCGGGCTGATCCGCCGTTCCGCGGTCATCGTCCTGGCGGTGGTCATCCTGCTCTTCGTCCTCGCCTTCCCCTTCGTGGTCACGCCGTGGGTGATCGCCAAGGTCAAGGGCGTGCTCGCCGGCCAGGGCCTGGAGCTGACGCCCGAGAGCAAGCTGTCGGTCAGCCTCTTCGGCGGCGCGGTGAACGGCAAGGACCTGGTCCTGCGCGAGATCGGCCAGCCCAACGACGTGCTGACCGCGACCACCCTGAACGCCGACCTGGGCGTGCTGGCCAGCATCTCGTCGGGCGACGTGATCATCGACGAGCTGACCATCGAGGGCCTGACCGGCAGCCTGCGCCGGCGCGGCGACCACGTGCCGATCATCACCCCGCCCGACGCCAAGCCCGGCACCGGCGCCCCCACCGACTGGCTGAAGATGGCCCAGAAGGCCGGCGACTGGTACAAGCAGCACCGCGAGGAGCGCAAGCCGGTGGAGACCAAGCCCGGCGAGCCGCCGCCGGCGAAGGTGCCGCCGGTCAAGACCGAGCCCAGCGACTGGCCCAAGGCCGTGCAGTACCAGCCGGCGCCGCAGCCCGGCGGCCACTGGCCGCGCCTGCTGATCCGCAAGCTGTCCATCACCGGCGGCCGGATCGGCATGCCCGACGAGACCCCCTTCGACGTCGCCAGCTTCAGCCTGGCCGGCACCAACGTCGCCCTCGACCTGAACGCCGACGAGGTCATGGACCTGACCGGCAAGATCACCACCACCGGCGCCGGCCCGCTCGACCTCGCCGTCAACCGCAAGGGCGGCGAGAGCGGCACCCTCAAGCTCGCCGCCAGGCAGATGCCGCTCGCGGCGCTCGCCAGCAAGCCGGTCTCGGGCGAGGCGCTGGCCCAGTACCATCCGCAAGGGGACGCGAAGTTCAGCCTCGATACCGCCTGGACCGGCTGGAACCTGACCGGCGCCATCGACAGCGTGCTGACCGGCGTGGTGCTGAACCCCGAGAAGGAGGCCAGCAGCCAGGCGCAGCAGGTCGCGCAGGCGGTCAACGCGCTGAAGGGCGCGCCGATCTCCTGGCCGGTGAAGCTCGGTGGACTGCTCTACGCACCGACCATCACCGACAGCGGCGCCGAAGCGGTGCTCAAGGGCAACGCCACCGCCGCCGCCACCGGCATCGTCAAGGACAAGGCCACCGAGAAGGCCACCGAACTGCTCGACAAGCAGGGCGCCAAGAACCCGGCGGTGCAGGGCGCCACCGACAAGGCCAAGGATCTGCTCAAGGGGTTCGGGAAATGATCATCCTGCTGAAGATGCTGCGCGGCATGCTCAAGGCCATCACCTCGTCGGCGGCGCCGTGGCAGGTCGCCTTCGGCGCGCTGTTCGGGGTGCTGCTCGGCTTCCTGCCGATCTTCCCCTCGGCCGGGCCGTCGCTGCTCGGCCTGGCGGTGCTGTTCCTGGCCATCGTCGTCAACTGCCACCTGGGTTCGGTGCTGCTCTTCTTCGGTCTGGGCAAGGTGCTCAGTCTGATCCTGCTGGGCCCGGCGGTGGCGCTCGGCAACGCCTGTTCGGGCCTCGCCGCGACCAGCGCGGACATCCCGTTCCTGCACCACAGCCACTGGTCGCACACCGGCTACCTGGGCCTGACCCTGATCGGCCTGATCGCGGCGCCGGTGATCGCGCTGTTCATGGCCTGGTTCACGGTGTGGTTCCGCACCAAGGTCCAGGAGAAACTCGCCGCGCGGCGCAAGCTGATGGCTGCGGGCAAGGTCGTCGGGCACGCGGTGGTGTTCAAGGTGTTGTGCTGGTTCCTGAGTCTGTGACCGCGCTGCGCAGGTCCGGGATCCTGCGACCCAGCGCGAGCCTGGCGCTGCTCGCGGGTCTGACCTGCGGCTGGGCCGAAGAACCGGTCATCCTGCAGGACACCCTGCTGCGCCCCGGCGAGCGCATGGCGGTCATCGACACCGCCCACCTGCACGTGCTGCTGCCCGCCGCCCAGGCGGAGCTGCTGCGGCCGCAGATCGCGCGCGCCGAGGTCATCTTCACCGCCATGGCGGCCGAGGCGGACTACCACCCGGACGGCCGTCTGACGGTGGTGCTGGACGACGACACCGACGACCACAACGGCTTCTCGACGGTGGTGCCGCGGCCGCTGGTCAACGTCCAGCTCGCCTCGGCGCAGCCGCAGGCGACCATCTTCGCCGGCGCCGGGGTGTTCGAGCGCACCTTCATCCACGAGCTCACCCACCACTTCTCGAACGACCGCGAGGCGAACGGCTTCCGCCGCGTCCTCGAGAGCATCTTCGGGCGCATCCTGCCCAATGATCCGCTCAGCCTGGCGATCGCCTACCTGAGCATCCCCGCGCACGCCACCATGCCGGCCTTCTGGCAGGAGGGTTGCGCGCAGTGGGCCGAGACCGTCTACGCGCCGGCCGGATCGGCGTGGGGCGGGCGCGGGCGCGACAGCCTGACGCACATGATCTGGCGGCTGGACGTGGCCGCCGGCGCCCTGCCGCGGCCCGGCGACTGGCGGCTGACCTGGCAGGAGTGGCCGTTCGGCACGCGCGTGTACGCGTACGGCATCGCCTACCTGCGCTGGCTCGACGCCGCCTACGGACAGCGCGCCTCGGTGTGGAAGATGATCGAAAGCGAAGAGGAGCGCTGGCCGTTCCTCTTCAATGGGGGCGTCGAGCGACCGACCGGCGCCGACCACACCGACCTGATCACCCTGGCCAGCGCCGCGCTCGATCGCGAGCAGCGCGCGCAGATCGCGCTGCTGAAGCAGCAGCCGCTGACGGTCACCACGCGCCTGAACGGCCCCGACAGCCGCGTCGCCGCGCCGGCGTGGACCGCGGACGGCCGGCTCTTCGCCGCCATCCACGGCCCGCACGACGAGGGCGCCTACCGCATCGTCGATGCCGCGGGGAACAGCACTGGAACCGGCTTCAGCGCCTACGGCGCCGGCAACGCGCGCGGCCTGGAGGACGGCACCCTGGTGTGGAGCGAACTGCCGGTGGCGACCTCGCCGTGGCGGCGCAGCCGCCTCGTCATCGCCCTGCCGGACGGGCACGCCGTGCGCCTCGCCGGCGAGCGCCTGCTCGCGCCGGACATCGCGCCGGGCGCCGCGACAGCTGCTCCTGGTGCGCGCACCTTCACCGTCGCCGCCATCCACCTGCTGCCCGCGGGCAGCCAGGAGCTGGTCATCGGCGACGCCAGCGCAGAGGACGGCTGGCTCGGCGCCAGCGGCACCACCAGCGCCTGGCGCGTGCTGCCCACCACCGGCCTGCCGTGGAGCCCGGCCTTCCGCCCGCGCGGCGGAGCGGCGCCGACCGAGATCGCCTGGGTCGAGACCGACGAGGCCGGTTCCCGCCTGCTGCTCGCCCCCCTCGCGGATCCCGGCAAGCGCCGCGTGCTGCTGACCGTGCCGGCGCGCATCCTCCACCCGGCGTGGAGCCGCGACGGGCGCTTCCTCTTCCTGTGCAGCGACCGCAGCGGCGTGGCCAACGCGTACCGGCTCGATCCCGACGCGCCCGACCAGCTCGTGCCGGTGACGAACACGCTCGGCGGCATCATCGCCTGCGTGCCCAGCCCCGACGGCAAGGAGCTGGCCGTCATCGACCACGACCGCCGCGGGCCGTACCTGGCGCGCCTCTCCGGCGATCCGGCCACCTGGGCCAAGGCCGTGCCGGCCATCGCCCTGGCCTGGCCGGCGCCGCTCGCCGGCACGGCCGAGGCGCCCGCACCCGCACCGGTCGCGCGCCACCTGCCCGACGACCGCGGCGACGCCGCCGCGCTGGTGGCGAAGCCCTACGACGGGCTCAGCGAGATCCGCCCGCTGTTCTGGACGCCGACCACGCTGGCGGTGCCCGAAGGCGGCTACGGCGTGATCGGCATGGCCGCCGACCCGCTCTTCACCCACCAGCTCTTCGCCAGCGCGGGCGCCGGCCCGCGCGCGGGCTCGCCGGTCGGCCTGGCCGCCTGGAGCTACACCGGCTGGCCGCTCGAGGTCGCCGCCCTCGGCTGGCAGGCGGAGCGCACCTTCGACAACCGCGTCATCGACAGCACCGGTCAGCAGTTCGACTACGTCGAGCGCCGCTCCAGCGCCGAGGTGCGCGTCGGCCACGGCCTCGCCGGCCTGGCGCGCCGCTACCAGGCCTACGTCTCCGCGGGCATCTCGGAGTGGCACGGGGTGCACGGCATCGACAAGGCCTTCGACGGCCACACCCTGCTCAACCTGCCGGCTTTCAGCGGCGTCGAGCGCTACGTCGAGGGCACCCTCGCCTACGCCGACAACCTGTTCTTCCCGGCCGGCTTCACCAGCACCGACGGCACCTCGGCCGCGCTGGTCTACCGCCACAGCGGCCTGGGCGGCGACCTCGAGGGCAACCGCCTGATCGGCCGCGCCAGCTACGCCCTGGACGTGTGGCCGGCGCTCGGCCAGCAGCTGGTGCTGGGCGGCGCCGCGGGCTGGAGCGATGGCCAGCGCTACCTGCAGGGCCAGTTCGACATCGGCGGCGACGCCGCCACCGGCCTGCCGCGCGGCTATCCGCTGACCCAGGCCAGCGGACCGTACCTGCTCGCCGGCAGCGCCTCGTACCGCGCGCCGGTGTGGCGGCCGTTCACGGGTTTCAGCACCTCGCCGTTCGTGCTGCGCCAGGTGGTGCTCGAAGGGTTCTACGAAGGCGGGAAGATCTCCGACGACCACGTGGGCGGCGACGGGAAGTGGTTCCACTCCGCCGGCGCCGAACTGCACGCGGACCTGGTGTTCTGGGAGGCGATCCTGAACCCCGGCGTGGGCGTGGCGAAGCAGCTCGACGGTGAGAAGGACGTGGTGACGTACTTCCAGCTCGACTTCCTGTGGTGAGAGCGATCCGCGGGCCAGGACGTCGCGTCTGACCGCGGTGCGATGAATGGTCGAGCTGGCGCTCGACCCTCCCGGCGAGGGATCGATGAATCCCGGAGCGCCACCGCGCACCATGCGGGTCGCCGGGAGGGTCGAGCGCCAGCTCGACCATGCGCACGGTCCACGGCCTCACGAGAGGATCAGACGGACGCCACCGCGTGCCGCGCCCGGAACGCCCGCGGCGTCGTGCCGTACTCGGCGCGGAAGCGGCGGTTGAACGCGGACAGCGTCCCGAAGCCGGCGGCGAAGGCGAGGGCGGCGATCGGGCGGTCGCTCTCGGCGAGCTCGCGCGCCACCTGCGCGAGGCGGAGGCGCGCGAGGTAGCTCCCGCAGGTGATCTGGAAGTGGCGGCGGAAACCGCGCGCGAACGACGAGGGCGACAGGCCGTGGCGCGCCGCGAGCGCGGCCAGGGGCAGGTCGTCGCCGGCGCCACGGTGCAGGTCGCGCAGCACCGCGGCCCAGCGCCCGGCGGCGCGCGGGGGCGTGGTGGCGGCCGCCGACGCGGCCGCGGCGAGCGGGCGGAGCTCGGCCGCGGGCGCGTGCGCGATCAGCCCGAGCACGGCGAGCAGGCGGCCGAGGCGCTCGAGACCCGCCGGCGCGGCGGTGAGCGCGACCAGTTCCGCGCGCACCCGCTCGGCGGTCGCGCCCGTCACCTCCAGGCCGCGCGCCGCGCGCTGCACCAGCCCCTGCAGGGCGCGGCCCTCGAGCCCGGCGACCAGCGCGGGCGGGAACTGCACCACGGTCGCCACGCCTCGGCGACCGGGGACGGCCTCGCTGGTCCAGGTGTGCGGCAGGTGCGGCCCGAGCAGGACCAGATCGCCGCTGGTGAAGGGCGCGACGTGGTCGCCGACGTGGCGCATGCCGGCGCCGGTTTCGATCCAGGTCAATTCCAGCTCGGGGTGGGCGTGCCACACCAGCTCCCAGTGCGTGACGGTGGTGCGCTTGGTGCGGAACGAGCTGCCCGGGTCGGCGCCGACCAGCTCCTGGGCGAGGGTTCGGCGGCGGCGAGCGAGCTGCATGGGCGTAAATTGTCGAGATGAAGGATGATTTCCACGAATATCGGTAAATTG
Source organism: uncultured Planctomycetota bacterium (assembly GCA_963818245.1). Lineage (GTDB taxonomy): Bacteria > Planctomycetota > UBA11346 > UBA11346 > UBA11346 > BOG-1363. The sequence goes on along the minus strand of CAWFSD010000018.1, from coordinate 20,779 downwards.
GAGCACAGTCCGGGTGCACAACGCGGATGATGCCCGGGATCGGCCGCCATGATGACGCGCATGCGCACCACCACGCCCTCCGACACCGCCCTCACCGCGCCCTACCCCCTCGCCGTCGACGCGGTCGCGCGCTACCGCCGCGACGGCTTCATCCGTCTGCGTGAGGTGCTCGCGCCGGCAGCCCTCGCCGGCCACGGCGCGGAGATCGTGCGCGAGGTCCAGGAGCGGACCCGCGAGCGCCAGCCGCTCGCCGAGCGCAGCACCTACGACCGCGCCTTCCTGCAGGTCTTCAACCTGTGGACGGTGAACGCGCGCATCGCCGAACTGGTGCTGAGCCCGCGCCTGGGACGGATCGCCGCCGCCCTGATGGGCGCGCGCGGCGCGCGCATCTACCACGACCAGGCGCTGTTCAAGGAACCCGGCGGCGGCTTCACTCCCTGGCACGCCGACCAGCGCTACTGGCCGCTCGCCGACGACCGCGCGGTGACGGCGTGGATCCCGCTGCAGGACGTCCCCCTGGAGATGGGCCCGCTCGCCTTCGCCGTCGGCAGCCAGGACCTGCTCGCCGAGCGCGCGGCCCTGGCCCTGCCGATCGGCGACGAGAGCGAGCGCGTCATCGCGCGCACCCTGGGCGACTGCCCCAAGGTCGAGGAACCCTACCGCCTCGGCGACGTCAGCTTCCACCACGGCTGGACCTTCCACCGCGCCGGCCCCAACCGCACGACCGCGCCACGCGCCGTGATGACCATCATCTACATCGCCTCGGACATGGTGGTCGCCGAACCACGCAACGACCACCAGCGGAACGACCTCGCCACCTGGTTCCCCGGACTGGCCCCAGGGGACGTGGCGGCGTCGCCGATCAATCCGGTGGCGTGGGAGGAGTGATGGCCACCGGTATGCGCCTGGTGCTGGTCCGCCACCTGTGGGGCGTCACCGAACCGTGGGAGACCGCCATCCCACGCATCGCCGCCGCCGGCTTCACCGCCATCGAGGTGCCCGTCGAGCGCTGCACCGCGACCGAGGCGGAGCGGTTGCGCGCAGCGCTGGCGGCGCGCGGCCTCGGTCTGGTGGCCCAGGCGTTCACCCACGGCGCGGATGTCCCCGCCCACCTCGCCGCGCTGCGCGCCAGCCTGGCCATCGCCGCCGCGTGGTCGCCGCGCCTGCTCAACGTGCAGGGCGGCAGCGATGCATGGACCCGCGACGAGGCGCTGCGTTTCTACCGCGAGGCCGCGCGCATCGTCGCCGACCAGGCGCTCCAGGTCGCCCACGAGACCCACCGCGGTCGCTGCTTCAACACGCCGTGGGCCACGCGCGACGTGCTCGAGGCGGTGCCCGGCCTGCGCCTCACCGCCGACTTCAGCCACTGGGTGTGCGTTGCGGACCGCCTGGTCCTGGATGAGGAGCCCGCCCTGCTGCAGCTCGTCGCCGACCACACCGTGCACCTCCACGCGCGCGTCGGCTACGCCGGCGGTCCGCAGGTCCCCGACCCGCGCGCTCCCGCATGGCGCGCCGAGGTCGCCGCCCACGAGCGCTGGTGGGACGTGGTCTGGCGCAGCATGGCCGCACGTGGGCTGCGCGAGTGCACCCTGACCCCGGAATTCGGCCCAGCGCCCTACCTGCACCACGCGCCGTTCACCAACGCGCCGGTGGCCGATCTGTGGGAGGTCTGCGCGTGGCAGGCGGAGCGGCAGGCGGAGCGGTTCCGGGCGTTCAGCGCCGTCGTCGCGTCCGCGTGAACAGGCACCGAGCCGCCACCTGTCGACCACCTGGTGAGCGCGATGCCTCTCATCCGGGACCGCGACCCGCCGGGCCGCATGCCGTCAGCGCGTCCGACGGACCGGGAATGCCACCATGGCCGACGCGTGGCTCCGCTTGCCGTGTGTCCGTACCCACAAAGACGTACGCGCAAAGACCGGATGGGAGTGCGCCCGGGTGTGTTCGATGCCCTCACACGGTGAGCGGCGACAATGAAGCGGCCCAGCGGGCAATGCTATCAAGCTAAGCTCTTCTCTGGTTTCTCTGGTGCTCTGTGTTCGATCGGCTGTCGGTTCCAGGTCGCTGCCCCGACTCACGCCAAACGGAAGTAGGACAGCCAAATCGAACACAGAGCACCAGAGAGCCCAGAGCAGCGAGAAAGACGGCTCCAAGCTCATCCTGGGCGAATTGATACCTCAGCTTGATAGCATTGCCCAGCGGTGAGAGGCATTCCGCTTCCGTGGGCGTTGAGGTCCCCCATCCGGATCGCCGTCGAGAAGCTGCCGTCAGCCCACTCGACGGAGCCTTTTTCCGCGTCCGCGATCACTGATGCCCGCACCCCGGCCCGCAGCCCTGGTCGTCCCCCTCCGCCCGCGCGTGCCCGCTCATGTCCGCGGCGTCGGCCGCCTCGCGGCTGCGCGCCAGGGCGATGGTCTCCTCGTCGATCTGCCACAGGCGCGCCCCCTCGGGCGCGGTGTCGGCGCCGAGCAGGCCGCGCGGGATGCCGTCGACCGGCGTCTCCTGCTCGCCCAGGTACAGCGCGGGCAGCGGCCAGTGGTGGTACGTGGCGACCGCGAAGAGGTCGGAGAGCAGGCTGTCCGCCGCCGCCGGGTCCGCCTCGGCGAAGCGGTCGAAGCCATCGGCCTGGGCGCGGCTGGCGCTGGTCGACATGCGCTTGAGGTGGGCGATGAGCGGGCGGTCGGCGAGCGACGGGATCTCGTCGCTGATGTTCGCCTGGTAGCGCGCCAGCACGCCCTCGTCGGTCAGCGCGGCGACCAGCGACGGGGGATCGATGCGGTAGATGGAGCACTTGGCCATGGCGTGGTCCGCGGGTGAGGCGTGGTGGCGCCATGCTCATGCGGCGGCTTGCGGTGTCCACCGACGATGCGTGTGGAGGCGGTGCAGAGCTGGATCCCGTGCACCCGGGTCACCAGCGCGCGGTCCCGGGACAGTCCGCTGAAGTGGGCAACGGACCCCGCTGGCCAGCCTCCTCCGATCTCCGCGCCTGCGCGCCTGCTTTCGATCGCCTCCGGAACCGGCGACCCCTACTGCCGCGGCTTCGCCGCGGCGGCCTTGTACTGGAACAGCACCTCGTCGACCGCGATCTTCCACGCGGCACCGGGGGCGCTGGTGCCGAACACGCCGACGCTGAGGTTGTCGGCGGTCACCGGCAGCGGGCCGCCGAGCGGGAACTTCTGCAGCACGTCCTCGGCCGAGACCGCGAGCACGCGGCCGGCGTTGATCTCGATCACCAGCACCGCCTTGGTGCCCTGGACCTGCAGGGCGAGCGGCTGCCACTCGCCCCAGGCGCCGGACTTGAGCTCGCGCCAACCGAGGCGGTTGTCGCTGAGCACGCCGAGCGCGACGCCGTTCACGCGCTGGTCGTCGAGCACCTCGACGCCGCCGGTGGCGGCGCCCACGCCGGTCAGGTCGATGGTCGCGCGCATCGCCTTGAGGCGGTCGCGACCGACCATCTTCCAGGCGCGCGACACCGCGTCGGGGCTGGCCGACTGGGTGCCCTCGAGCAGCAGCTGGTTGTTCACCGCGTGGATGTGGATGTTGGTGCCCGGCGAGCTGTACTGCCACGTGCCACCCGGGGTCTCGCCCGGGGGCCAGTTGAAGTGCTCGCTCTCGCTCTCGTCGAGCGCCGAGGCGTAGAAGGCCGACAGCCGCGCCAGGTAGTCGCGCGGCGGGTTCTTGCTCGCCACCGCCTTCTGGTAGAGGTCGCGCGCGCGCGGCCCGTCCTTGCGGCCCTCGGCGGCGTAGACGCGGTAGACCGCGGCGTAGCCGTCGTCCTCGGGCAGGTGCGCGAGCAGCGCCTCGGCCGCGGCGTACTTCGCGGTCAGCAGCAGGCCGTAGGCCTGCCAGCGCAGCGATTCGTCGCCGGGAGTGCCGGCGATGGTGCGCAGGCTGTCGTCGCTGATGCCGCTCTTGATCATGTCGCCGAGCTCGGCGAGGAAGAGGTCGCGCTTCGAGGCGGTGCGGTCGAGCAGCGCCGCCTCGGCGTGGTTGCCGTGCTCGAGGTCGACGCAGGCGTTGAGCTCCTTGGCCAGGGACTTCATCCCCGGCGTGGGCAGCGACTCGACGTCGGCGAAGTGCGCGCGCTCGAGGATGGCGAGCGCCAGGTTGGAGACCGGCGTGCCGAGCTCCTTCCACAGCGCGCGCGCCTGGTCGCCCTGGCCGCTGCGCCACAGCGCCAGGCCGAGGTTGTAGCGCGCGAGCTTGGCCGTGCCCTCGCTGAGCGTGCCCTTGATGGCGTCCTGCAGCAGCGCGAGCGCGCCGGCGGCGTCGCCCTGGGCGAGCAGCGCCGAGCCGGCGATGACCTTGGCCTCGTCGACGAACATGCCGGCGTGGATCAGGGCGTTGGCGACGTCGAGGGCCTTGTCGCGCTCGCCGCGCGTCAGGCACAACCGCGCGTAGCCCAGCCCGGACTCGAGGTCCTTGTGCATCTCATAGCACTTGCGGTAGGCCTCCTGCGCGCCCTTGAAGTCGGCGTTCTTCTCGTCGATGCCGGCGATGATCTTGTTGGGCGTGAAGGCGGTCGGCTGGGCCTTCAGCCAGTCCTGCACGAAGGTGGCCAGGTCGTCGGCGCGCGCCGGGTCGGCCGCCAGCAGCTTGGCCACGAACTCGAAGCCGGCGCTCCAGTGCGGGTCGACCTCGAGCAGGTGGCGCGCCAGCGCCTCGGCCTTGGGGTTCTGGTCGCCCTTGTCGATGTAGAACTGCAGCGCGAGGCCGCCGACCTCGGTGTTGTTCGGCTGCTTGGCCAGCACCTTCTCGGCCAGCGCGAGGCCGGCGTCGGTGAGCTTCTTCTCGCGCGCCCACTTGAGGGTCACGACGACGTCCTGCAGGTCGTTGGCGTCGAGCGCCTGCTTGCCGCGGCGCTCCACCGCCTGGGCGAGGGTGCGGCTGAACTCGATCGGTCCCCGCCACTCGCCGGGCGGGATCTTGTGGCTGCCGGTGTGGCCGATCTCGCTGACGGTGAGCGAGTTGTCGCTGTTGACGTCGACGGAGGAGCAGAGCAGCGAGGTCCCGTCCTTGAGCGCGACGCGGTGGTACGGGGTCTCGGTGCGGTCGATGTACGCGTCGGCCGCACCGAGCCGCAGGGCCAGCGCCAGCAGCAACCCGGAGAGGCGCAGCCCGCGGCGCGCGGCGGTGGGGAGGGCGCGCATGGTCATTTCTCCACGACCGGCAGGGACGGGGGCGGCGGCAGTTCGAGCGGCGGCGCCGGCGGCGGCGGGATGGGCAGCAGGGTGCGACCCCGATCCGGGCCGCGCAGGGTGAAGGGATTGGCGAGAGGCGGGCCGCTCTGCTCGGCCTGCAGCGGATCGAGGGCCGACTTCGCCGGGACGATGACCAGGATGCTGGCGGGCGCGACGCGCTGCTCGGTGATCGGCACCGGGTAGCTGGCGCCGCCGGACAGGATCGGCCCGATGGTGATGAGCAGCGCCAGGAAGGCCGCGCCGATGGCGATCCACATCTGCGTGGTGATCTTCATGTCAGCCTCCGCCCAGGCGGTTGAGGCGGCTGCCGCCGGCGGGCTGCGCCGCGCCCGGCTTGCCTCCCGGACTTCAGCACCTCGGTCTTGAGGTTCCAGGCCGGATCGTTGGCCACCACCAGGCTCAGGGTCAGGCCGACGTGCTGGCTGCCGTCGTGCGCCTGGTCGATGGACAGCGAGCGCAGGCCGATGCCCTTGCGGTGCTGCTTCTGCACGAGATCGAGCAGCAGCTGGTCGACCTGCTCGAAGGTCAGGTCGAGTTCGAGGTCGCACAGCATCAGCGCGTACTTGCCCTGCGGATCGGTCGGCCCCTTCGCGACGTGGACGCTGCCCAGGCGCGCGGTGCCGGCTTCCAGGCAGGCGTCGACCACCTCGCGGTAGAGGTGGAGCTGGGCGAGCTGCATGGCGCGCTGCACCGGGTCCTGGTCGAGGCCCTCTTCGAAGGGCAGGGTGGTGGGCATCTTCGCGCCCTGGCGCTGGCCCTTCTGCTTGAGGTACTGCAGGTCGGTGTGCACCTGCGCCGAGGCGGTGCCGAGCTCGGTATCGGTGTAGGCGCGCGGCAGGGCCGGGACGATGGCGGTCTCGGCCTCGTGCAGGGCGGCCTCCTGGAGTTCGAGCGAGGCCTTCCACTTGCTGCGCGCATCCGCGGCGAGCAGGCCCTGCTCGGGGTAGAGGTCCTGGTACTTCTTCTCCAGGTCGTCGGCCTGGCCCTGCTTCTGGGCGAGGGTCTCGCCACGCGAGCCGAGGACGATCCAGCCGGCGATCAGGGCCACGGCGAAGCCGCCACCCCAGATGCTGAGAGTGCGCTGTTCGGGAGTCATGCCGGGGCTCCGCCTGCGGGCGCGCCGGCCGGCGGCGCGCGCCGTTCCGCGCGCAGGCGCGCCGCCTCGCCGGTGCGCGCGAGCGGCCACCACGCGACCATCCAGGCGCCGGCGCAGACCAGCAGCGGGGCGACCTCCTGCACGTGCAACGGCCCACCGACCTGTTCGCGGTAGCAGAGGTCGGGCCACATCAGGGCCCCGCCGACGAGCAGCACCAGGCCGAGCTTGATGGGATAGCCGGGGCGGCCATTGCGGCGCGCCTCGAAGGCCTGCAGCGGTACCCCGGCGAGCAGGAAGGGCACCCCGACCAGGTAGATGCGGCTGGATACCGTCGGGCCCCACCACAACCACAGGAAGACCGCGGCCAGCACCAGCAGGGCGCCGACGCGCACGTCGGTGCGGCAACCCGGGTCGGTGAAGCAGAAGCCGCTGTCGGGAGCGCGCTGCTGGGCGGCCGGCGCGGCGGGGTCGGCAGGCGGGAGGGTGTCGGTCACGGAGCGGACTCCCAGGCGGCCGCCCACACCGCGGCAGCGGCGAGGGCAGCGGTTTCGATGCGCAGGATCGGGCCGGCGAGGCGCGTCGCCACCGCCCCCGCCGCGGCCAGCTCGGCAAGCTCTGCCGTGGTCAAGCCACCTTCCGGACCGACCACCAGGGTCACCGGCGCAGGTGCCCCGGTACGCGGCGGCGCGCCGGCACGGTCCAGGACTCTAAGGAGCGCCCCGCTGGCTGCCAAGGCGGTAATCGTGCAGGACGGCAGGATCTCCGGCAGGTGACTGCGACGGCACTGCTTGAGGGCCTCGGCCGCGATGCGGCGCAGGCGGTCGGCGTTGCCGGGCAGGCGCTCCCCGCGCTCGGTCTGGAGGAGCTGGATGGTGCCCACCCCGAGCTCAGTCAGGCCGCGCACCAGGTCGGCCAGGCGGTCGCCCTTGGGCGCCGCCACCGCGACGGTGATGAGCGCCGCGCGGTCGGGGACGAGCTCCTCGACCGCCGTGACCTCCAGGCACAACGCCTCCCGGCCGATGCCGGAGACCACCGCCATGCCCCCGCGCCCGGCCCCATCGGCCACCCGCACCTCGTCACCGACCTTCAGCCGCAGCACCGCCCGGGCGTGGTGGGCCTCGTCCCCCTCGACCACCGCCTCCCCGGTCCGGACCGGGGCCTGAACCAGCAACGTGCGCATGGCAGAGGTTGTGGGCAGGCGCGGACTGCACTCAAGCATAGGAAGGGGTACCGGTTGGGGACAGGAGGGTTGCCGGCCGCCCCCTCTCCGTGCTGATCGTGATTGGCGTGCAGGGAGTCTACCCGTTTCCAGGGGGTGGCGCGCGTGACTGGAATGGGGTGCCCTTGGCCCTTGGACCCTAGACCCTAGACCCTAGACCCTAGACCGTGGTTAGTGCGTCGATCCCGTTGTGCTGATGAGACCGGTTTCCTGCTGATGACCCATTCCGAAGTTCTAACCTGCCTTCACTAGGGTCTAGGGTCTAGGGTCTAGGGTCTAGGGTCTAAGGTCTAAGGTCTAGGGCCTGGGCGTGCCCCGCGCCCTCCCCCTGGTTTCACCGCCACGCCCCATACGCTGCGCCCATGGACACCTTCGTCATCCAAGGCGGTCACCGCCTCGCCGGTTCGATCGCCGTCAGCGGCTCGAAGAACAGCGCCCTGCCCATCCTCGCGGTCTCGATCATGACCGGGGAAGCGTGCCGTTTCGGCAACATCCCCGTCCTGCGCGACATCCAGACCCAGGTGAAGATCCTCAACACCCTGGGCATCGAGACGCAGTGGAAGGGCCGCGACGTCTTCACCCAGGTGAAGGACACCTACAACAGCACGGCGCCCTACGAGCTGGTCAAGCAGATGCGCGCCGGCGTGTGCGTGCTCGGGCCGCTGATCGCCGCGCGCGGCGAGGCCACGGTCTCCCTGCCCGGCGGCTGCGTGATCGGCGAGCGCCCGATCGACCTGCACCTGCGCGGCCTGCAGGCGCTCGGCGCCGAGATCACCCTCGACCACGGCTACATCCACGCCAAGGCGCCGAAGGGCGGCCTGAAAGGCGCTGAGATCTACCTCGGCGGCAAGTTCGGCTCGTCGGTGCTGGCCACCGACAACGTGATGTGCGCCGCGGCCCTGGCCAAGGGCACCACCGTCATCGAGTGCGCGGCCTGCGAACCCGAGGTCGTCGACCTCGCCAACTGCCTGATCAGCATGGGCGCGAAGATCAGCGGCGCGGGCAGCCCGCGCATCACCATCCAGGGCGTCAAGAAGCTCAAGGGCGCCGCCTGGGACGTCATCCCCGACCGCATCGAGACCGCCACCTTCCTGATCGCCGGCGCCATCACGCGCTCGCCGATCACCGTCACCGGCACCCGCCCGGAGCACCTGCTGGCGGTGTGCGACGTGCTGCGCCAGATGGGCGTGACCATCGAGCGCAAGGGCACGGTCATGAAGGTCGTGCCCGGCGAGCGCCCCAAGGCCTCCGAGGTCGTGACCCTGCCCTACCCCGCCTTCCCCACCGACTGCCAGGCCCAGACCATGGCGCTGATGGCGGTCGCCGACGGCACCTCGACCATCGTCGAGCGCATCTACCCCGAGCGCTTCATGGCCGCCGCCGAGCTCAAGCGCATGGGCGCGAAGATCAGCGTCGCCAACGGCCAGGCGGTCATCCAGGGCGTCGAGCGCCTGAGCGGCGCCGAGGTCATGGCCAGCGACCTGCGCGCCAGCGCCGCCCTGGTCATCGCCGGCCTCGCCGCCGAGGGCGAGACGCGCATCAGCCGCGTCTACCACATCGACCGCGGCTACGAGCGCATCGAGGAGCGCCTGCGCAAGCTCGGCGCGAAGATCCAGCGCGCTTCGGGCGCGGACGATCCCGCGGCGGCGGCCGCGGCTGCGGGCTGAGGCGGGCGGGGTGCCGGGGATGAGCATCGCCGCGACCGCCATCGACGACTTCGCCCGCGGCTTGGCCGCGCGCACCCCGGCCCCCGGCGGCGGCGCGGCCGCGGCGGTCGCGGCCGCGCTCGGCGCCGCCGCGGGCGCGATGGCCGCGCGCTACACCACCGGGCCGCGCTTCCCCGCGGCGAGCGCGCAGGCGGAGGGACTGGCCAAGGCGCTCGACGCGGCCGCGACCGCATTCCTGGCCGCGGCCGACGAGGACGCCACCGCCTACGCCGCCGTCAATGCCGCGCTCAAGGCCAAGGACGCCGCAGCGACCGCCAGCGCCGAGGCGCGCGCCAGCGCGGTGCCCGACGGGCTGCTCGCCGCCTGCGCCGCGCACGCCGCCGGGCTGCGGAGCTTCCTCGGCGCGTGCAACCCGCACCTGGTCAGCGACGTGAAGGTCGGCATCCACCTGCTCGCGGGCGCCGGCCGCGCGGCGTGGCAGACCCTGCTGGTGAACCACCCCGACGCGGTGACCCTCGCCGCCGCGCGCAGCCACCTCGAGACCCTCGCCCAGGCCGATCTGGCGGCCTATGGGCCGCCGACGGAGCAGGCGTGAAGACCCGCGGGGAGAGCTCCGGGCTCGCGCCGCTCGTGCTGCTGGCGCTGTGCGCTGCCGGGCTCGCTGCCGCAGACGCCGTACCGGCCCCCGCGCCGGCCCCGGGACTCCCGACCTACCTGGCGACCATCTCCGGCCAGGTGCTGCACGCGAACACCCTGGAATTCGCGCACTTCGCCCTCACCGACGTCTCGGCGCTGCCGCGCCTCGCGAACCGCGTCCTGACCTTCACCAACTGCACCGCCACCGCCTACGGCGGCGCGGTCACCGGCACCATCTCCGTCGACTTCGACAATGACGTCGAGACCTGCGCGTTCGACGCCAAGGACGTCGACCTGGCCTCGCTGCTCAGCGGCCTGGGCGCCTCGGTCGAGGGCATCGGCGGCAAGATGACCGGCCACCTCGAGTTCACCATGCCCAGCGGGCACCCCGAGCTGATCACCGGCCGCGGCGCGGTGGCGATCAAGGACGGCAGCCTGATCGAGCTGCCGCTGATCGCCAACCTGCTGGTCGGCGACCTGGGCACCGCCAAGGGCCAGGACGGCGCCGACGCGACCTTCGAGATCAAGGAAGGCCTGGTGCGCTTCCCCGCCGCCACCGTCACCCTGCCCAAGGCCAAGCTGCTGATCAACGGCACGGTCTCGCTCGACGGCGACCTGCGCCTGCTGGTGATCCCGCGCGTCGGCTCGTTCCTCGACTTCATCCCCGGCCTGGGCCGCATCTTCGACAGCATGTGGGCCTTCGCCTCCAGCCGCGTCGCCCGCGCCGTGGTGCGCGGCCCGCTCAGCAAGCCGGTCATCGTCATCAACCCGTTCGCCGAGAACTGAGCCTTTTCGGACGCGACCGGCCACCCTCTCAGCAAGGGGCGCGACCTAGGACTGACATCCATGGCCGCAGAGACGCAGAGTTCCAGAGAGGGCCGCAGAGAAGGACGAGCGATGCGGCATCGGTCGCATCCACGAGGCGAGCCGCGCACGGCTCCCGAGCGCAGCAGGCCGTTCTCTGCGGCCCTCTCCGGAACTCTGCGTCTCTGCGGCAAAAACCCTAGGATTCCACCGATTCTACGCGATGGCTGGGAATCGACCTGCCGGCGCCGAGGTGGCTGAGGTCGGCTTCGACCAGGCCCAGCTCGTCGCGCCAGGCGGCGAGCTCGTCGTAGCCGGCGAGGACGTCCTGGGGGCGGTGGGCGTCGCTGTTCAGCACCACCTGGACGCCGTGCGCGGCGGCGACCTCCCAGAAGGGCTTCCAGGGGTAGGTCGCGCGCGCTCCGGCGGCGCCGGTGATGAAGGGCTTGCGGAAGCCGTAGGAGTTCATCTCCAGGGGCACGCGCAGGGCGGCGGAGGCGGCGCAGATGTCGCGCGCGCAGGCGGCGGTGTCCGCGTTCCAGTCGGGGTGGCTGCCGCCGATGATGTCGGGGTGGGCGAAGAAGGCGAACAGCCCGCTGGCCATGGTGCGCACCGCGTAATCGCCATAGGCGCGCAGCGCGCGGGCCGTGCCCAGGCGCTCGAAGCTGCTGATCCAGCGGCCGTCCAGCCACGTGCCGTGGCAGGCGCCGATCAGGTAGTCGTAGCCGCGCCGGCCGAGCAGCTCGTCGCGGTAGAAGCCGGTGAACTCCGGGACCAGCTCGCACTCCATGCCGAGCAGGACGCGCAGGCCGGGCTCCGCCGCCTGGGCCGCGGCGACCGCGGCCTCGTAGCCGTCGAGCTGGTCCATGCGCATGCGGAACTCGGCCCAGCGGCCGTCCGGCATGGGCACGTGGTCGGAGAAGCCCAGCACCCGGCAGCCCCCGGCCGCCGCCACCCGGGCGTAGTCGACCGCGTCGCCCTCGGCGTGCTGGCAGCGCCAGGTGTGGGTGTGGAGGTTGGCGGTGAACGGCATCCGCGGCGATCCTAGGCCCGGTGGCGCTCGTGCCAGCGCCCTCGCCCCCAGCGTCCACGCGGACCGGTCCGGCGGGCAGCCCCCGGTCGCCCGCCGGCGACAACCCTGCGGTTCGGGGCCTTGACGGTCCCTGGACCCCCTCCACCGTGTCGCCCATCGGAGGGCCAATGGCCAAGCAGAAGGTCGAATACAGCGAAGACGCCATCAAGACCCTGGACGCGCTCAGCCACATCCGCCTGCGCACCGGCATGTACATCGGCCGCATCGGCGACGGCACCAACCCCAGCGACGGCATCTACGTGCTGCTCAAGGAGATCGTCGACAACTCGATCGACGAGTTCATCATGGGCGCCGGCAAGCGCGTCGAGATCACCCGCACCGGCAACACCATCACCATCCGCGACTACGGGCGCGGCATCCCGCTCGGCAAGGTCATCGACTGCGTCAGCCAGATCAACACCGGCGGCAAGTACAACGACGACGTCTTCCAGTTCTCGGTCGGCCTGAACGGCGTCGGCACCAAGGCGGTCAACGCGCTCTCCGGCAGCTTCGAGGTCAAGAGCTTCCGCGAGGGCCAGTTCAAGCGCGCGCGCTTCGCCCAGGGCAAGCTCGTCGACCAGGAGGACGGCAAGGCCAAGGACCAGCCCAACGGCACCTGGGTCGAGTTCACCCCCGACAGCGAGATCTTCAAGAAGTACGCCTGGCACGACGAGTTCATCGCCAAGCGCCTGCAGTACTACTGCTACCTGAACGCTGGCCTGACGCATCGTCTACAACGGCACCACCTACGTCTCGAAGAACGGCCTGCAAGGACCTGCTCGCCAGCGAGATCGGCGAGGAGACGGTGCACTACGACGTCTTCCACCACAGCGGCGACAAGCTCGAGTTCGCCTTCACCCACACCGGCACCTACGGCGAGACCCACTTCAGCTTCGTGAACGGCCAGTTCACCAACGACGGCGGCACCCACCTGTCGGCCTTCCGCGAGGGCATCCTCAAGGGCGTCAACGAGTTCGCCGGCAAGAGCTTCGCCGGCGAGGACGTGCGCGACGGCATCTGCGGCGCCATCGCCATCAAGCTGCAGGACCCGCTCTTCGAGTCGCAGACCAAGAACAAGCTGGGCAGCGACGTGCGCTCGTGGGTGGTGCCCGCGGTCAAGGACGCGGTCGAGAAGTGGCTGCACACCGATCCCGCGGCGGCGACCAAGCTGATCGACAAGATCAAGGCCAACGAGCGCCTGCGCACCGAGCTGCAGAAGATCAAGAAGGAGGCGCGCGAGCGCGCCAAGTCGGTGGCGCGTGCGCATCCCCAAGCTGCGCGACTGCGAGATCCACCGCATCGACCAGCCGCCGAAGAAGGGCAAGGACCGCCGCGACGAGACCAGCCTGTTCATCACCGAGGGCGACTCCGCCGGCGGCAGCCTGGTGATGTGCCGCGACGTCGAGACCCAGGCGATCTTCACCATCAAGGGCAAGCCGCTGAACTGCTTCGGCCTGGGCAAGGAGACCGTCTACAAGAACGAGGAGCTCTACAACATCATGTCGGCGCTCGGCATCGAGAACGGCCTCGAGGGCCTGCGCTACAACCGCGTGATCATCGCCACCGACGCCGACGTCGACGGCATGCACATCCGCAACCTGCTGCTGACCTTCTTCCTGCGCTTCTTCGAGGACCTGGTCAAGAACGGCCACGTCTACTTCCTCGAGACGCCGCTGTTCCGCGTGCGCAACAAGCAGCAGACGCACCTACTGCTACAGCGAGGCCGAGCGCGACGCCGCGCAGCAAGCGCATCAAGAACCCCGAGACCACGCGCTTCAAGGGCCTCGGCGAGATCAGCCCGAAGGAGTTCGGCCAGTTCATCGGCGCCGACATGAAGCTGATGGACGTCAGCATCGAGAACATGTCCGAGGTCGCGCACTCGCTGCGAGTTCTTCATGGGCAAGAACACCCCGCAGCGCAAGGACTTCATCGTCTAGAACCTGATCTACGAGCTCAACTGAGGCCGCGCCCCGCCGCCGACCACCCTTCGCCCCCCGGACCCGCACGATGACCTCGCTCAAGCCGCTCATGGAGCGGAACTTCCTCGAATACGCCAGCTACGTGGTGGTCGACCGCGCCATCCCCGACCTGCGCGACGGCTGCAAGCCGGTCCAGCGCCGCATCCTGCACACCCTGTCGACGATGGACGACGGCAAGTTCACCAAGGTCGCGAACATCATCGGCGAGTGCATGAAGCTGCACCCGCACGGCGACGTCTCGATCGGCGACGCGCTGGTGGTGCTGGCCAACAAGGGCCGCGCGCTGAACAACTTCGACCTCGGCTTCTTCATCGAGAAGCAGGGCAACTTCGGCAACATCATGACCGGCGACGGCCCGGCCGCCGCGCGCTACATCGAGTGCCGCCTGACCCCGCTCGCGAAGGAGGTGCTGTTCAACCCCGCGCTGACCAGCACGCTGCCGAGCTACGACGGCCGCCGCGAGGAGCCCGAGTCGCTGCCCGCCAAGGTGCCGGTGGTGCTGATGCTCGGCACCGAGGGCATCGCGGTGGGCATGGCCACCACCATCCTGCCGCACAACTTCGGCGAGCTGCTCAAGGCGCAGGTGAAGATCCTGCGCGGCGAGGGCTTCCGCGCTGGTCCCCGACTTCGCCACCGGCGGCATGATGGACGCCAGCGGCTACGAGGACGGACTGGGCAAGGTCACGGTGCGCGCGCGCATCGAGGCCGACGGCGAGCGCCGCGTGGTGATCAGCGAGCTGGCCTGGGGCACCACCGTCGACTCGCTGATGGAGTCCATCGAGGCGGCGATCGGCAAGGGCAAGGTCAAGATCAGCAACATCACCGACAAGACCGGCGAGGAGGTGCGCATCGAGCTCGACCTGCCGCGCGGCGTCTCCACCGACGAGGTCATCCCGCAGCTCTACGCCTTCACCGACTGCGAGGTCACGCACAGCTCGAACATCGTGGTCATCAAGGACCGCAAGCCGGCCGAACCGACGGTCAAGCGAGATCCTCGAGGACTGCACCGCGCGCCTGCAGGACATCATCCGCCGCGAGCTCGAGCACCTGCTCGGCAACCTCGCCGACAAGCAGCACTGGCTGACCCTCGAGCAGCTCTTCATCGAGAACCGCGTCTACAAGAAGATCGAGACCCAGACCACCGAGGAGGGCGTGCGCGCAGGCGGTGTGGAAGGGCATGGCGCAGTTCAAGGCGCTGTTCGTGCGCGAGATGGTCGACGCCGACGTCGACCGCCTGCTCGAGATCCGCATCAAGCGCATCTCGCAGTTCGACATCGACAAGAACCGCAAGGACATCGACGACATCGTCCGCCAGATCAAGGAGGCGAAGGCCAAGCTCAAGGACCTGGTCGGCACCACCATCGGCTGGCTGGAGTACCTGCACGACAAGTACGCCAAGCTCTTCCCGCGCCGCACCCAGAACCTCAAGGCCATGGCGCAGATCGACGAGAAGGCGGTGGCGCGCGCCAACATCCGCCTCGGCTACGACGCCGAGACCGGCTTCTTCGGCGCCGCGGTGAAGGCCGCCGACAAGGAGTTCAAGGTCACCGAGTACGACAAGCTCATCGCCATCCTGCAGGACGGCACCTACCGCATCATGGCGCCGCCCGAGAAGGTGCTGCTCGAGGGCAAGGTCATCCACCTCGACAAGTTCGACCCCGAGAAGGGCCTGACCGTCACCGTGCTCTACCGCGACAAGGGCAAGCTGCCGTGGGCGAAGAAGGTGCACATCCAGGGCTTCATCCACGACAAGGTCTACGAGCTGATCAAGGACGGCGGGCGCGTCGACCACCTGCTGCTCGGGAACCCCAGCGGCGCCGCGGTCAGCCAGATGGTGCCGGCGCCCAAGCAGCGCGTGCACGAGGAGTCCTTCGACCTCGCCACCCTCGAACCCTGCGGCCTCGCCGCGCGCGGCACGCGCATCGCGGAGCGGCCGACGGCGAAGATCGTGCTGAAGCCGAAGGGGTAGGGACGGGGCCCCGCCACCCCGTCCTCCGGGTGCCGCGCACGCACACGGTCGCGAGCGCCAACGGCGCGGCCCAATTCCCAGCCCAGGGCAACGCCCTGGGGGTCCGGCCAATGCACGTCGTGAGCCCTGAAGGGCGCCCGAATCCCAGAGCCACGTTTCGGCCGCCCCCTTCGGGGCCCATGCTTGTTTGTGCCCATTTCCCAGGGCGTCGCCCTGGGCTGGGGTGGAGCGCGCCGTTGGCGCTCCCGATTTCCGTTCCCTGGGACTTCGCGATTTCCGGTGGGATATTCAGGCTGTGGCGTCGACCGAGGAGGTCCGCGTCGACGCGCCGCCTGCGCATAGACCGCGATCTGGAGGCTGATCCGCCGGCTGCGCATCGCCACGACGCTCGCGGACTGGCTCGGCGCATCGGCCGGTTGAGCCGGCGCGAGCGCTGGCGCCGGGACCGGGGCGGAGAGAGGCATCGGACTGCGCCTGGATGGATGCGCCGGCACCGCCAGCGTGCCGCCGCTCGCGCCCGGGCGGTCCCGCCCCCGGCGTCCGCCGTCACATCCGCCGCGTCGATCTTCCCATCGTGGTTCTTGTCGAAGAACAGCAGCATCATGCGCTGCATGGCGCGGTACGCCGAAGACGCCGAGCTTCCGACGCTGTCCGTAGCGTCGGAAGACCCGTCCCCTGCGGCAGCCGGCGGCGCCGCGAGCGCGCTGCCGAGCTGGGCGCCGGGGGAGGCATCCGTGCTCCCCTGATCGCCACCATTGGAACCCGCCGCGAACTCGCTGCCCACGTGCGTCATGCGCTCGCGGTCGTAGTCGAGGCTGAAGGAGTAGCTGGTCCCATCGCTGGTCGTGAACGACCCCTGCGCCGCGAGCGTGCTGTGCTCGTAGGCGTCGTAGGACTGCTGATAATCGGACTGCTGGCCCGTCAGCGCCTTGGGCTTGGCTGGAACTCGCGCTGGCGGAGGTCCCCTGCACCTGGCTGGCGTCGTACGACCACGAGATGCTCGCGATGTCCGACAGGCCGAAGGTCTTCTCGAGGATGCCGGTCAGCGTGCTGGTCGGATCGCCGGTGGCGCTCGCGCTCCCACCCGTGGAAGCACCGGCGGCAGGGGCCGCGCCCACGCCGGCGCGCCCGAGGAAATCGTTCAGGTAGCCCAGGACCTGCGCGCCCAGGGAATGGTCGCCAGCGGAACCGGCCGAGGGCATGTAGCTGTCACCGCTGCTGGTCGTCGCCACCGGCGCGGCGGTGGGCGTCGACGACGGCCGCATCCACCGGCGCCGCGACCGGGCCGGCCGCCGTCGGTGCCGCTCCGGCCAGCAGATTTCCGAACTGCCCGCTCTCCGCAGCGGCGGTGAGCCGACGGTGGTTGGCGAAGGACAGGCTGGAGCCGGAGATGATCATGGGAGGATCCGCACACCCAGGATC
Organism: uncultured Planctomycetota bacterium; assembly: GCA_963818245.1. GTDB lineage: Bacteria > Planctomycetota > UBA11346 > UBA11346 > UBA11346 > BOG-1363. The sequence goes on along the minus strand of CAWFSD010000018.1, from coordinate 3,717 downwards.
GGCGGTGTGCGAACGGACTTGAGCGGAAACTCCTCCCGCATCCGCCAGCCGATCGCAACCGCAGCGCGCTCCTCCGCTTATATCCGCTTGCGGCGCGCTTCCGGCCGCCAGCGCCGCGACCCTCAGGGTGCGGCGACCGGCGGCCCCGCGGGCTTGGGCAGGCTGATCCCCAGGTCGCTGACCGTCACCGGGGTCTTGCCGTCGACCGCCAGGAACAGGCGCTTGGGCGCGGCCGGCAGCTTGAGCGTCGAGAACCTGCCCTTGTTCACCTGGATGACCACGGCGTCCTCGCCGGCGGTCAGGGTCATCTGCACGTCCTTGGCCGGGAAGGCGCGGCGGTCGATCAGGCTGATGGTCTTGCCGTCGGCGAGCTCCTCGGTGGTGACCAGGAAGGTCTCACCGAGGTTCTTGATCGCCACCACCCAGGTCGAGCCGTCGGCGAGTTCGAGGCCGAGCATGCTCATCAGCGTGGCGTCCCCGCCACCGGTGGTCAGGCGGAAGGTGCCTTCGATCTGCCACGGCGGTGGCGGCAGCGTCCGGCTGATGCGCCCCCGCTGGCCGCTGATGGCGTTGGCGTTGTCCTCGGACGGCACCCACACCGCGTCGCCCTCCTTGGTCCAGTCATCGAGGGTGCTCTTGAAGTCGGGATGGGTGAGCGGCGTCGCGGCGTCGAATTCGAATGGCCCCGCGGCCGGAACGGGAGGAGGCGCTGGAGCGGAAACGGGCACAGCGGGCGGCGCCACCACCCCCGGCGTGATGACGGCGGGTGCAGGCGGTGCGGCCACCGGTGGCGGAACCGGCGTGGGCGCCGGCTCCGCCACGGGCTTGGCCAGCGGCGCGGCGGCGACGGGCGTGGCGAGGGTCGGCTCCACCGGCTTGCCGTGGCCCTTGAGCAGCAGCCCGATGATCGCCCCCGCCGCGATGACGCCCAGACCGATCAGCAGCGGCACCTTCACGCCGCCGCCGTGGCCGGGCTCGCGCCCGGCGAGCAGGTCATCGATCTCCGCGACCAGCGCGCGGTAGCTGTCCGGGCGGCCCTCGCGCTCGCGCGCGAGCATGCGCGCGATCAGCTCGTTGACGCCGCGGCTGAGCTTGGCGTTGTGGTTGGACGCCTTGGGGACCTCGCCCGAGACCTTGGTGGTGACGATCTGCGCCAGGGTCTTGCCGCCGAAGGCGGACTTGCCGGTGAGCGCGTGGAAGAGCACGCAGCCCAGGCCGTAGATGTCGGTGCGGAAGTCGACGTTGTCGGGATCGTCGAACTGCTCCGGCGCCATGGTCGCGGGCGTGCCCATGACCACGCCGGACAGGGTCAGGCTCATGTCGGCGTGCTGCTTGGCCGGACGCGCCAGGCCGAGGTCGACGAGCTTGGCGATGAACGGGAAGGGATCGTCGGCGGCCACGTCCTCGCGGCGCGTGAGCAGCACGTTCTCCGGCTTGACGTCGCGGTGGATGATGCCCAGGCCGTTGGCGTGGCCGAGCGCCAGGGCGAGGTCGCGCACCACGCGCAGCGCGTGCTCCTGGTCGAGCGCGCCGTGCGCCTCGATCCAGTCGCGCAGGGTCGGCCCGTCGATGAACTCCATGATCAGGTAGGGCTGGCCCTCCCCGGTGATGCCGGCCGAGTAGCAGGCGACGATGTGCGGGTGCGAGAGCGCCGCCAGGATCTTGGCTTCGCGCTGGAAGCGGCGCACGTACTCGGCGCCGGCGTTGCCGCTGTCGACCAGCAGCAGCTTGACCGCGACCTGGCGGTCGATGTAGGGCTGGCGGCCGCGGAACACCACGCCCATGCCGCCGCGGCCGATCTCGGCCTCGATGTCGACGTCCGGGATGGTCGGTTTCGGCGTGGCGGGCCGCGCGGCGGACGACCCGGATGACGCGGGCGGTGCCGGCGTCGCCGCCCCCTCCACCGTGGTGTGGTGCGTGCGCGGCGGTTTCGAGGCGGGATCGTCGCCCATGGTGCTACTTCACGTACCGACCGATCTCTTGCAACAGGTCATTGACGGCGGGACGGTCGGCGATGCTGAGCCCGACGTACGCGTAGCGCACCAGCCCCTTCTTGTCGATGATCACCGAGGTCGGCTTGGAGAGGTTGTCCTCGATGCCCAGCGCGCGCACCAGGGCCAGGCTGACGTCCAGGCCGAGCGGCATCGGCGGCGGGTCCTTGCGCAGGCTCTGCACCGCGTCGATGAAGGCCGGGATGGCCTCGACCGGGCCGGGGTAGACGACGATGACCTCGGTGCCGAGGTCGCGGAACTTCTGGATGTTGTTGCTCAGCGCAGCGGTCTGGGTCGCGCAGTACAGGCACACCTGGCCGGCGAAGCCGCGCAGGATGACCAGCAGCACCGGCTTCTTGCCGATGTAGTCCTGCAGTTCGAGGACGGCGCCGGTCGAGGACAGGAAGCGCGTCTGCGGCAGCGGCTTGCCGATCAGGTCGCGGCGCTGCCGGCTGACCTCCTCGCCGCCGAAGCTGCTGGTGTCGTAGCCCGGCAACGCCACCGAGGTGCCCTCGGTGTAGCGCCGGACCAGGCCCTGGGCCGCGGCCTCCTGCTTGATGGTGAAGGTGGTCGGCGCGGTCTGGATCGGCGACAGCGCCGGCGCCGACGGCGCGGGCAGCGGTTCGGGCTCGGGCGCTTTCGGCGCCGCGGGCGGCGGGCGCGTCGGCCTTCGCCACGGCCGGCGCTGCGGGCGCGGCGTGATCAGCTTCACGGTCTCCGACCAGCCGGCGGGCGCGCTGGCGGCCCACGCCGCGGCGATCCGCGGGGTGTCACCGTCCCACGTGCCGGTCGCGGCGAGCGTGAGGTCGTCGCTCCACAACTGCCAGGTGCCGGCCACGCCAGCCGCATAACCGGCGACCGCGCGCGGGTGCCCGTCCTGCCAGACGATCCACACGCCTTCGCGCCGGCCGCCGCGCATGGTGCCCCAGCGCGGACTGGCGGTAGCGCGCTCATCGACCACGCGGTAGCCGGCAGGCGCCCCGTAGACGTTTTCGCTCTTCACGGACCCGTCGGCTGTTCCAGGCCGTCCATGGGCCGACCTTGAAGCCATCGAGGAACGCACCGCATTCCTTGCGCGCGCCGTCCTCGTGGTGCCAGGCCCACAGCAGGTCCTTGGCGCCGGCGCTGAAGTGACCCTCGGCGAAGTGCTTGCCGGTGCGGCCGAAGTACGACCACGTGCCGTCCTGGCGATCCTGCACGTAATCGCCTTCGGCGTAGAGCTGGCCGTTGTCGTACCAGTGCTGCCAGTGACCGGTGCGGTGCGCGGCGCTGTAGTGCTTGGCGAGGGCGATGCTGGGATCGTACTGGCCGCTCTGCTTGGGCTTGCCGTTGTCGTACCACCACGACCACGCGCCGCTCTGCAGGTCGTGCAGCCAGGCGCCGGCGGCCTGCTTCTGGCCGTTGGCGTACCAGTACGTCCAGTCCCCCTCCTGCTTGTCGTCGACCAGCGTGCCGGTGCGCTTGGGGCCACCAGCCGGCCACTGGTCGGCGACCTGGCGCGGGCCGCCGCACGACGGCAGACCGGCCAGGGCCACGGCCGCGAGGAGGGCGGCGGGAAGGGCGAACCAGGAGCGGACGACAGGCATGCGGGACTCCGTCGGTACTATGTAGCGGCCGGGGGAACCGCCTCAAGTCGCTGGGCCAAGGCCTGTAAGGAGGATCACGCAGGAGAACGTCGCAGGTGGCGAGGCCATGGGCATTGGCCACTGCAACCGTGCCCCTCCCC
>CAWFSD010000017.1:0-61587 GCA_963818245.1 uncultured Planctomycetota bacterium | reverse complement strand
CGGCCAGGGCAATTGGCCGACCGGCGCCGATTGCCTGCCGCCCGGCATGCCGGCCATGATGACGGTCTTCCAGCCATGGAGATCGTGGTGCTGCCGGAGACCACCTATGTGCGGATCGATCACACCCATGATTCCCATCGCCGCATCTATACCGACGGCCGCGACTGGCCCGAGGACATCGAGCCCACATTCATGGGCTATTCGATCGGCAAGTGGATCGACGACGAACGGCGACGGCCGCTTCGACGTGCTCGAGGTCGAGACCCGCGGCCTTCAAGGGTCCCGCGCGCCTTCGATCCCGGCCGGCATGCCCACCGCACGCGGACAACCAGTCCATCGTCAAGGAGCGCATCTTCTTCGACAAGAGCGATCCCAAGCTGCTGCACGACGAGATCACCTTGATCGACCATGCGTTCACGCGCCCCTGGACGGTGCTGAAGACCTACCGTCGCGACCCGTCGCCCTATCCGGTCTGGCAGGAGTATTATTGCTCGGGCGACCAGGAGCTGATCAAGATCGGCAAGGAGACCTATTACCGCGGCGGCGACGGCAACTGATGCCCACCCGCAAGGACCAGCCGCCGCCCGATCTGAGATATTTCAAGCAAAAGCGGAACTAGGGTTGTGACAGGGTGGGCAAAATTGCCGGGCACTGCGAGCATGATTTACTCAGAGCCGCGCAATTTTGCCCACTTGCGTGCACCGCGAAGTCCGGGCGCGTGGGCAACGCGCCGGTACGCCGTGCTGCATATTGGACGTTGCGGTGCTGGCGCGTTGCCCACCCTACCGGTCCGCCTGTCATGAATTGAATATCGGAAGCGCGGTACTCATGAAGCGGCGCGCTTTCTTGAGCCTCCTGGACGGCGCGACGGCGGTGCCGAGCTCCGCGCCCTACGCGCACTCAATCGACGCGCGGTTGCGCAAGGCGGTCGAGGACAAGGCGATCCCGGGCGTTGTCGCGATGGCCACCGATCGCGAGGGCGCGTTCTACCGCGGCGCTTTTGGCTTGGCCGACGCGAGACGGCGCGCCCCATGACGGCCGATGCCCTGTTTCGGATCGCATCGATGACCAAGGCCCTCACCTCGATCGCCGCCATGCAGCTGGTCGAAGCAGGCCGCTTTGCCTCGATGATCCGGTGGAAAAATATCTTCCGGCCTTTGCCCAACTGCGTGTTCTGACGCCTTCGACGGCGCACCGGCGCCTATCGGTTGCGGCCGGCCGTCCAAGGCCGTCACGGTGCGCCATCTCTTGACCCATACGTCCGGGCTTGGCTATCCCTTCACCAGCGCGATCCTGCGCGACTTCAAGCCGCGCGCCGGGGAAAGTTTCCGGTCGGACCGCTGCTGTTCGAGCCCGGCGAGCGCTGGCACTACGGCACCAGCGCGGATTGGCTCGGCCGTCTGGTCGAGAAGGTCTCAGGCCCGTCGCTCGAGGACTATTTCCGCCAGCACATCTTCGCTCCGCTCGGCATGCCCGACACGTTCTACTTCGTGCCGCGGACAAGCAGGCGCGTCTCGTGACGTCCACCGGCGCCGGCCGGACGGCTCGCTGGTGAAGGAGCCGACGCAGCCGCCGCCGGGGTTCACGCCGCATCGGCGGCGGCGGCCTGTCGTCGACCGCCGACGACTACATCCGCTTCACCCGCATGTTGCTCAACGGCGGCGAGCTCGATGGCGCCCGCGTTCTGTCGCCCGAGCGTCGCCCGATGGGCCAGCAACCATATCGGGGCGGTCGGCGTGCCGGCGCTGAAGGCCGCGATGGCGGAGCGCAGCGAGGATTTCTCCTTTATCGCCGACGGCCGCGACAAGTGGGGCCTGGGATTCCTGATCACGACCGATCCGGTGCGCGGCAAGCGCTCCGCCGGCAGCCTCAGCTGGGGCGGCATCAACAACACCTTTTCTGGCTCGACCCGGCGCGTGGCATCACCGGCGTCATCATGATGCAGTTTCTGCCGTTTGCCGACCGCAGGCGCTTGCCGTCTACGATACCTTCGAGCGCGGGGTGTATCGGAAGGCCGACGCCAAGCCGTGATGGTGTGGGCAGGCCATTGCTTGTACCCCGCGTTGCGCGGGCCACGCCAACGGCCGCGACAGGACCGTTGGTGACGGAGGTATGATGCGCCAACTCCTATGAAGGATACATGCCCGCCAACCACCGCCAATAACCAAGGAGCTTACCATGAAAGCGATGGACCGATACGCGATGAACCCGATCACACCCGACGGTGGATCATCAATGCCGGCGGCGCGGCGCTGTTGTCGAAGTGCTCCGGTCGCGACCGCCTTCGCGCAGGCGCAGGCGAGCCACGCCCGCGGTCAAGGCCGCCAAGCCGCAAACCCGGAAAGCGGCGAGGACAGGCGCAAGGACGAGCCGATCTCGCCGGTCACCACGGCGCTGCCGACTACGTCTCGACGCGCTCGACCGCGAGCTGCCGGCCGAGGTCGTGGCGAGGACCAAGCTGCATGTGCTCGACACCCTGGCCGCGATGGTGTCCGGCTCGCGGCTCAAGCCCGGCGATTCCGCCGCCCGCTATGTGGACAGCCTCGGCGGCAAGCCGCAGGCGACGGTGATCGGCACCGGCATCGTGACCTCGGCCGTCAATGCGGCGCTCGCCAACGGCATGGCGGCCCATGCCGACGAGACCGACGACACCCATCCCATCGGGCCGCTTCCATCCCGGCTGCGGCGTCGTGCCGGCGGCGCTGGCCACCGGCGAGCCGCCGGGCCGCAGCGGCCACGACCTGCTGCGCGCGGTCACGCTCGCCTACGACGTCGGGGCCCGCTCGATCTACGCGCTCGGCGTCGGCGCGCTCTATACCGAGCAGCACAGCACCCTCAGCCTGACGACCACCTTCGGCGCCGCCGCGGCGGCGGCCGCGATGCTGCGGCTCGACCCGCGCCAGGTGCGCCACACCTTCTCCTTCGCGGCGCAGCAGGCGTCCGGCGTCGGCTTCTTGGGAGCGCGACCGCGAGCATGTCGAGAAGGCGTTCGATTTCGGCGGCATGGGGGCGCGCAACGGCGTCATGGCGGCCACCATGGTGGCGGTCCGGCTTCACCGGCGTCGACGATCCGTTCAGCGGCGAGGCAGAATATATTCACGGCGCTCGGCGGCGACAAGCCGGCGCCCGAGAAGCTCATCGCCGAGCTCGGCAAGCGCTACGAGATCATCGAGCACCACGATCAAGAAATGGTGCGTCGGCTCGCCGCTGCAGTCGGTGCTCGATTGCGTCGCGGCGCTGCTCGAGATCCCGCCGTGCGCGCCGACCACATCAAGCGCATCGGGGTCGACATGCCGGCCGACCGGCTGCACATCGTCGACAACAGCACCATCCCGGACATCTGCCTGCAGCACCTGGTCGCGCTGATGATCGTCGACGGCGGCGCCAGCTTCGACAGCGTGCACGACTTCGCCCGCATGAGCGACCCGAAGGTGCTTGCCGTCCGCAAGCTGGTCGAGGCGGTGCCGAACCAGGAGCTGGTGACCGCGGTGCCGGCGCGCCAGGCGATCGTGCGGATCGACACCGCCGACGGCCGCACGCTCAGCCACCGCACCTAGGTGGTGCGCGGCACGCCGGGCAATCCCGATGGACCAGAGGAGGTCGACGCCAAGGCGCTCGATCTGATGGCGCCGGTGCTCGGCGACGGCCGCGCGCAGGAGCTCATCGCCGCGATCGGCAATCTCGACCGCTTCGGGCCGGTGTCGGGACTGCGCCGGTTGCTGCAGGCGTAGTTTTCGGAGCTGAAACTTGGGCTTTCCGGAACAGAAACCTAAGCCGGCGGTCCCGACCACTACGCCACGATACCAGTGTCAGGCGGCTTTAGAGCGCACCCACCACATTCCGCCGGCGGTCCGGTTGACACCCCCGGCAGCGCACCCATGATCCCCCCCGCACAGCCGGAACTTGGGAGTCGAGTGCCGCCGAATCTGGTCAGGCCTTGACGGGAGCAGCCATAAGGCATGCACCGGCGTCCCAGGCACTCTGGCTGTGCATTTTTTTGCCCGCTGCGACCACGGTCATCGCCGCAGAGATGCAGAGCTGCAGAGCTGCAGAGCTGCAGACAGGGGCCGCAGAGGACAGCCCCCGAGGTTGTGCAGATCGCGGATAAGCTCGACACCACCAGCAGGCTCTCCTCTGCGGCCCTCTCCGTAATTCTGCGTCTCTGCGGCAAAAACCTCCGCGTCGACCGGTCGGTCGCGTCGCCCCACGTCACTCCAAGACGCGCAGCACAAACCCCTTGAGGTACTCAGTCTCCGGTATTTGCGGCAGCACCGGGTGGTCGGGGCTGGCGCCCAGGACGGCTTCGAGGCGCAGGCAGCGCCCGGCGTCGCAGGCGGCGTCGACCACCATCTCGAGGAAGGCCGGGCCGGAGACGTGGTGCGAGCAGCTGAAGGTCGCCAGCACGCCGCCCGGGACGAGCATGCGCAGGGCGCGCAGGTGGATCTCCTTGTAGCCGCGCATCGCCCCGGCCACGGCGGCCTTGGTGCGGGTGAACGACGGCGGGTCGAGCACCACCACCTGGAAGCGCTCGCCGGCCTCGTCCGCTGAGCGCAGCCAGTCGAAGGCGTTGGCGACGTGGGTCTCGAGGCGGTCGGCGCAGCCCGCCCACTCCGCCGCCTGCTGGGCGCCGGCGATGCCGTCCGCGGCGCTGTCGAGGGCCACGGCGCGGCCGGCGCCGCGCCGCCAGCGCGTGCAGGCCGAAGCCACCGAGGTGGCAGAAGGCGTCCAGCACGCGGTCGCCCGGGCGCACGAAGCGCGCGACGGCGGCCCAGTTCTCCTGCTGGTCGAGGTAGACCCCGGTCTTGTGCGCGTCGAGCGGGTTCCACGGGAACTCCACCGCGCCGACGCGCACGCGCGCCGCGGCCGGCGGCGGCCCGCGCAGCACGCCGCGGCGCTGCGGCAGGCCTTCCAGCGCGCGCACCGCCAGGTCGTTGCGCTCGAGGATCGACGTCGGCCCCACCAACTCGGCGAGCAGGTCGGTCAGCAACGGCAGGCGCGCGTCCATGCCCGCGCTGGTCGTCTGCACGCTGAGCACGTCGCCATACTGGTCGACGATCAGGCCGGGCAGCAGGTCGGCCTCGCTGCTGACCAGACGGCGCGCGGGGCGCCCGGGCAGCACCGCGTCGCGGTAGGCGATGGCGGTGGCCAGGCGCGCGCGGAAGAAGTCCGCGTCGATCGGCCCCGGCGTGCGGCTGAGCACGCGCACGGTGATCTTCGAGCGGCTGTTGTAGAAGCCCCAGGCCAGCGGCACCCCGCCCTCATCGCGCACCTCGACCACATCGCCGTCCGCCGGCGCGCCGTGCACGCGGTGGATCTCGCTGCCGTAGATCCACAGGTGCCCGCGCAGGATGCGGTGCGGGACGGTGCGGATGAGGGTGACGACGGGCAGGGTGGTCATGGGGGCGGTACGGTCTGGGGGGCCGGTGCCGGCGCAAGGGGTGGGAGTTGCGCGTTGCGAGCAGAAGGCGGAACTCGCCCCCGCCAACGATCCTCTCCCCCGGGACCGCGGGCGGGCCGCCAATGCTATCAAGCTGAGCTCTTCTCTGGTTTCTCTGGCCCTCTGTGTCCGATCGGCTGTCGGCTCCACATCCACGGCTCCGACCCGCATCGAACAGAAGGCAGGACATCCAGATAGAACACAGAGTACCAGAGAGCCCAGAGCAGCGAGAATGACAGCTGCAGCCCGATCCCGGACGACGTGGGGACCTCAGCTTGATAGCATTGGCGGGCCGCCCGCGGTCCCACGGGAGGGACCTCCCGGTGCTGGGTTCCCTGCTGCGACTCGCGGTGCCCCTATTTCGTCGCTGATTTCGCGGCGAGCAGCTTCACCAGGTCGGCGCGCCCGTTCTGGATGTCGGGCGTGATGACCGTGGGATCGCTGGGGATCTCGGCCAGGACGGCCTTGGCGCGCGCGAGGTCGCCGGCGTCGATGGCGGCGCGGGCCACGCCCAGGCCGTTGCCCCAGGCGGTCTCGACGCCGGCCAGGTAGGTGCGCGCCTGGCCGAGCGGGACGGCCAGGTCGGGATAGGGTGCGGCGGCGTCGACGGCCAGCAGCAGGTCGGAGCAGCGCGTGTCGGTGACCGCGGCCTTCAGGCGCGCCCAGGCGGAATTCTGCGCGCTGCGCAGCGCGCCCAGGTTGCGCACCATGTCCTTGTAGCCCTCGGTGTCGGCGGGGATCGACGACAGCACCGCCTCGGCCAGGCCGGGCTGCTTGCGGCGCAGCGCCTGGCGGAACTCGGCGATCGCATCGAGCGGCTTGAGCGCGGGCCCGAGCGGCTTGTCGACCGGCGGCGCCGAGACCAGCACCGGCGCCCGGGGCAGGACCACCACCGGCGCCGCGGGCGACGGCGTGGGCGGGGAGGCCGGCGGCGGGGTGGGCGTCGGGGGTGCGGCCACGACCGGCGCAGGAGTGGGCGGATCCGCGACCACCGGCGGCGCCGGCGGCGCGACGACGGCAGGCACCGGCGGCACGACGGCGGCGATCGGCGGCGGGACGGGCGGGGTCACGGGAGGCGTCGCAGCAGGCACCGGCGTCACCGGCGCCGCTGCGACCGGCTCCACGGGCCGCGGCGTGACTGCCGCAGCGGCTTGGTTTGCCGCCGTGGCCGCAGGGCCATCGCCGTGCACGGAAGCGGGCGCAGGACCAACGGCGACGACCGGCGCCGTCCCGGGTGCCGTCGCCACCGCGTCCGGAGCATGCGCAGGCGCGCCAGCCGCGGTCGCAGGCGCCGACGCTGCCGCGGTCGTGGCTGCGGCCGCGCTGGCGGCCGCAGCCGCGGGACCCGGCGTCTGCGCGGCACCCCCGGGATTGCCAGCAGGCGCGGGATCCGCCGCCACCGTGCCCACGGCCGCACCGCGGTGGCCCCGCGCCAGCACCACCATCAGCAGCCCGATCACGGCGCCGATCAGGATGACCATGATCAGGCCGACCGGCGCGCGCTTCGCCGGCGGTCGGGCGGCCGGCGCGCCGGTGGCGCCAGGGGTGGCGACCATGGTCGCCGCCAGCGACGCGGCGGGCGGCGGCTCATGGATGGTCGCCGCCTGGGCGCGCACCCCCTGCCCCGTGGCCGCGGCCGGCACCATCGTCCTGGCGGTCTGGTCGACGCCCGTCACCGCTTCGCCCACGCCGTGGCGCGTCGCCGAGGTGGCGCCCGGATCCGCCGGCGAGCCGGTCGACACCAGCGTGGCGATGGTGGTGTGGTCGGCGCCGGTGCCGTGCGCGTGGCCGACCAGCTCCGGCACGGCGTGCGGCACGTACAGGCCCTGGCCCACCAGGGCGATCAGCTCGTTGGCGAGCTGCTGCGCCGAGGCGGGGCGGTCGTCGGGGCGCTTGGCCAGGCAGCGGCGCACCAGCGCGGCGATCGGCTCGGGCACGGCCGGGTTGAGCAGCGCGATGTCGGGCACCGGTTCGTCCAGGTGCGCGCGCAGCATCGCCATGGTGTTCTCGGCCTGGAAGGGCGTGCGCCCGGCGAGCATGTGGAACCAGGTCGCGCCCAGGCTGTAGAGGTCGCCGCGGAAGTCGGTGGGCTCGCCCCGGCAGGCCTCCGGCGGCATGTAGGACGGGGTGCCGAGCAGCGTGCCGCCCATGGTCATCGACGTGGAATCGACCGCCTTGGCCAAGCCGAAATCGGTGAGCTTGGCGACTCCCTTCCTGGTCATCATGATGTTGTCGGGCTTGATGTCGCGGTGCACCACGCCCTGCTCGGCGGCCGCGGCCAGGCCCTCGGCCGCCTGCAGCGCCACGCTCGACGCCAGTCGCCAGTCGAGCGGCTCCGTCATGTACTTCTTCAGGCTCGCGCCCCCCTCCACCAGCTCCATCACCAGCAGGTAGTGGGCGTTGCCGCCGGCGTCGGCGTACTGGCCGAACTCGTAGACGCCGACCACGTTGGGGGCCTGGATGCGGGCGATGCACTGCGCCTCGCGCTCGAAGCGGGCCACGTTGTCCACGTCGTTGGCGAGGTGCTCGGCGATGCGCTTGACCGCCACCGGCCGCTTCAGCGAGACCTGGGTCGCCAGGTAGACCTCGCCCATCGCGCCGCGGCCGAGCAGGCCCTCGATGAGCAATCCGCCGATGCGCGTACCGTTGGGAATCATGGCCACCCACTTTTCCACCAGGACGGCAAATGCAACGCTGCCGGCCCACGCATGGGTAAAACCCCTTGCCCTGCCCGGCCGGCGCTTCCGAGGATGCCGTCCGGCATGTGGGCGGACGGTCCATCTGCGCGAACTGCGCGAGCGGCGGATTCTTCTCCAGGGGGAGTCCGCAGATTGCGCAGAAGGGGTAGGGGACGGACCGATGGGTTGCGCTCTGCATCATTCCGCGACGTGCGGTCCATCCAGTGGGCGCATGGCGCAGCTCGAGCCCATTCGGCGGGCCTGATCCAGGAGTGGAACGCCCTGCCTGCGCCGCGGTCTCCGTCCCGAACCGGGGCATCGGCGGAATTATCGATATATTTCTGATCGGAATCACTCCATGGCAGAATGTTCGTGGCCTGATCGGACCTGTTTTCCGCCATAGGAACGCGCGTCCCCTGAACCTCGCACAGCGCGCGTCGCGCGACGGCTCGGCGTGTCCGGTTGCCGCTGGAATGGACATCCTGCTGGATGCCGCCGCGCGCGGGCCGCCTGCGGGCTCCTGCTACGCCCCGGCCGTGATACCGCGTATCGATGTTAACGTGCGGGCCCGTCCGGCGATCTCCTTGTGCCTCATTGCGCCGTCCGCGCAGCCGCCCGCCGCGCGTCCCTTCCGGAAGACCCCTGCCCATGCCCGCACCGCGCCGCTCCGCGTTCACGCTCTTCGAAGTCGCGATCTCGCTGAGCATCGTCGCCTTCGGCGTGCTCAGCATCATGGCGCTGATCCCGGTCGGCCTGAAACAGCTCACCGCGCAGCGCTTCCGCATCTACGCGGCCTGCACCGCCAACCAGCTCATCGACGTGTACGCCAACGCCGACGGCAGCGCGGTGATGGTCGACCACGAGGGCCCCGGGCCGTGGGACGTCTCCGTCGACCGCAAGGTCAACGCTCCCGACCTCGAGGCCAAGCTCTCCAACCCGCGCTACGGGCTGCTGCCCCTGCCCACCGACATCGCGCGGCGCCTGGACAGCGACGGCGACGAGCTCCAGCGCCTGCTCGACGATGGTGGCTGCGTCTACTACTCGCAACCCAACGTCGCGAACTCGTGGCGCGAGGACCTGCTGCCGGTCGAACCGCCCAACGACCTGCAGAAGATGATCGTCGGCGTGGTCGGCGCCGCGCAGCACAACGCCTCGTACGCGTTCCCGCAGAAGCGCTGGCCCTATTACGCCACCGTCCCCGGACCGCCCCTGCACGCCATCCACGTGCGCGATGCGGGCTGGGACGCGGGCAACCCGAACGCGGCGGCCGCGCCCGACACCCGGCGCGACGACGACGGGGCCATGCCGGCGGTCTGGAAGGCCAGCAAGTCGACCTACTGCTGGGCCGCGTGCGTCGATCCCGATCCCAAGCTCAAGGCGGTGTTCGACGCCTTCTGGGACTACCTGCAGATCCGCCACTTCCCCGAGAAGCAGAGCCTCGAGTTCAGGAAGAAGCTCGGCGCGTACATCCTTTCTGCGATAGGCTACGCGCAGTCGGCCGGGCTGAGCGGCAGCGACATCGCCACCGCCATGGCCGCCGACGCGACCACCGGCGTCGCCGCGCCGCTGGCGGCGCTCACCGCCTACCCTTACGCCACTGCCGTGCCGGGCACGGCGGCCCGCAAGGTGCTCGCGCTGTCCTACCTGTCCAACGCGCTGATGTGCCTGACGCGCTGGCACAAGTTCGACGCCGTCACGCCCACCGACGCCGGCGACCGCGGCCCCATGAACACCGGCGTCGACCTGCAGACCGACTACGGCATCACCGCGACCCTGCCCATGCCGCGCATCACCCACAACGGGCTGGCCAACCTGGTGCGCAACACGCGCTACTGGTACTTCCGCTACTGCGCCGAGCACCCATACGACTGGGCGGTGCCGCGGCCGATCGAGCACGCCTGCATGATGGACTACCCGCTGCTGGAGCTGGACCTCTTCCGCGAGCCGGCCAGCGGCAGCATCTGGGGCCTGTCCAGCGGCATCACCAACCGCCTGCGCCCCGGCAGCCAGGCGCTGCAGTGGAGGTACCTGTCGCCGACGCCCATCACGTCGGTCGATGGCGGCAACGCGCAGCCCTTCGGCCCGAGCCTGACCTACCCGCTGACCACGTACCCGGGCGAGAACGACAGCAACGCGCCGCTCGCCGAGAACGGCCCGCGCAGCGGCGAGGTCTCGCACTTCACCTTGTGCAACCGCTTCACGGCCAGCGAGCGCTGCCGGCAGCTGGTGTTCTGGGTGGTGGACTGGCAGTCCTACGAGGACTTCGAGACCGCGGCCAGCGCACCGGTCGATGCCAGCCGCTACCCCAAGGCCGCGCCCGGCGGACTGAAGCCCGGCAACGCCGGCGCCGACGGCCGGGCCTGGAGCACGTCGGTCGCGCCCACCGCCGGCTTCGACGACCTGATGTGGGGCTTCACCGACGGCTGGGGCGACGTCACCGGCCTGGAGCAGGCGATCAACGCCGCCGGCAGCGACAACATCCAGCTGCACCGCGCGCTGATCGGCGGCTACCTGCACGCCTACCGCAACCCCGAGAAGAACCTGGTCTTCACCAGGCCGCTCGACGACCAGGCCACCGGCACCGACGTCACCGCGTTCAAGGTGCACGACAACCCGCCCGGCGCCCGGCCCTTCACCGACCGGCTGCTGATGAACAACCCGCCGGACTACGGACCGCCGGGCCTGGGCGGCGCGGTGCAGGCGCCGCAGATCTTCACCGGCCAGTTCGGCGCCGACCGCAATGGCAACAACCGCCTCGACCGCGGCACGCTGCCGCGCACCGCGCGCCTGCGCGCCGTGACCGTGGCGCGCTTCGACTACTACGACATGCGGGTCCCATGCCAGATCAAATGAACCGCCCACGCGCGCTGGCCCGCGGCGCCTTCACCCTCATCGAGATGATGATCGCCCTGGCCCTGGGCCTGGTGATCATGGGCGTCGCGGTCTCGGGGTTCCGCGTGCTGGTCACCTCGCTGACCGTCACGCAGCGCACCGCGCGCACCAACGACCTGCTCGCCACCGCCGCGCTCAGCGCCTTCGACGAGGCCGACTTCTGGGACAGCTACGACGACCGCGACGGCGACGCCAGCGGCCGCCGCCTGCGCGGCTCGATCGCGCTGCCGGTACCCAACCGCGACGGCAGCACCATCACCCTCGGCCTGCCCTTCGCACCGCTCAGCCGCCCGGTCGGCGGCGACGCGCCGGTCTGGCCGAGCGGCGACAGCAGGAGCTGGGGCTACGGCTGGCAGGACGACGAGCGGCTGTGGGCGACCAGCGCCGACAATGAACTGACCTGGTTCCCGGGCATCATCTGCGAGAGCATGGAGACCGACTGCCGCTTCGGCCACTACTCCATCCTGGGCCTCAGCCACCTGCCCGGCGAGAACTCCCTGCCGATCGACGGCGGCACCAGCCCGCTGGTCGGCGGCTGGCAGCCGCGCAACGGCGGCGGCCTGTACGGGACGTTGACCTTCCCCAGCGAGAGCGCGCCGCCCGCGCGCGGCGCCGCGACCAGCGCCTACCGCCACGCCACCCCCGGCTGGTACTACAACCAGTTCCACGGCCTGACCAACGCGCTGGGCTGGTACGGCATGCAGGACTACCTGCCGGCCAACGCCATCCTCAGCTACGCGACCAGGTACCAGCCGATGGTCCGCTCCAGCGGCGACGCCTGGAAGGACAGCCCCGCCGACAGCACCGACGCCGCGGGCCGGCCGATCTACCTGATCAAGACCTTCGCGCGCTCCAACGCGGCCTGGCAATTCGCCGACAAGCCCTACTTCGTGCTGCAGTCGTACAGCGTCAACTGGCTGCCCCACGCCATGGACTTCCTCACCGCCTACACCGCCTTCGGCCTGACCCCGCCGCGCGGCAACCTCTACGAGACCGGCACCGGCACCACGCTGACCACCGCGCAGCTCGCCTACTTCAACCGCAACATCGTGCGCATGGAGTCCGACGACATGCCGCTGGGCGACTGGGGCGGCAACGAGAGCACCGACTTCGCGGAACCCGCCTACCCCTCCGCGGCGGACGCCTACGGCGCCACGGTGTTCGACTCCTACGTGCAGCGCACCACGTCCTCGAGCAAGCTGATGACCGTCAAGCCCAGCGCCTGGCCCGAGGTCTCGGTCTCGGTGGCGCGCTACCTGCGCCTGACGCGCTTCTCGACCCAGTTCAAGATCTCATGGGCCGACCCGCTCACCGGCGAGCGCGCCGACCTGCGCTTCACCGCCATGGGCACGACCCTGCGCGGCGCGCGGCGCATGCGCGACCTCGACCTGCCGGCGGCCGCGCCATGAGCCCCATGCCCACAGACCACGCGCGCCGCGGTACCGTGCTCATCGTGGTCGCCGGCATCTCCGCGCTGATGGCGAGCATGGGCCTGGTCTTCATGCTGCGCATCCGCGAGGGCGCCGAGGCCTCGGACCTGCTCATGCGCCAGGCGCAGGCGCGCATCATGCTGCACGCGGCCTGCGCCTACATCCTGGAGGCCTCGCGCCTGGGCTACGGTCCAGGCGGCGGCGCCGCGACCGTCGCGGCGGGCGAGTCCACGGTGGGCTTCGTCAAGACCGGGAGCGGCGCGCTGGCGGTGCGCGAGGGCCATGGCTGGATCGACGTGCGCGACAGCGAGGGCACCACCCTGGGCGCGGGTGCCAGCGACTACGGTCCGCGCGACCAGGCCGGCCGCGCGGTGTGGAGCGCCAGCGGCATGTGGCCGGACGTCGGCGGCACGGTGATCTGCCCGATGTACCGCTGGGCGCGACCGCCCGAGGCCATCAGCCAGACCGTCGCGTACAACCCGATCATGACCGGCCGCAGCGACAACGGCGACCCGCGCTGGGGACGGCCGCTGCTGCTGAACCCGGATCCCCAGCCGGCCATCGCCAACGGCTGGCCGGGGGCCGTCACGGCGGCGCACTGGGGCGACTTCGTCGCCGGGGACCCGACCCCGGTGGGCGGCTCCGCCGGAGTCGCGTGGTTCCGCGTCCACCGCGTCAGCGCCGCGACCTTCATCGTCACCTGCGGGGCCGGCGGCACGCTCGGCTTCAGGAACTGGAGCGAGGTCCTGGCCCACACCGGGATCGCCGGCGCCGCCGGCGGCGCCGAACTGTTCTCCAACGACCAGGCGACCTTCGACACCCTGCAGGCCAGCGAGAGCCGCCTGTGGTACGAGGTGCGCTGGTCCGGCGCGGTGCGCCCGCTCGACTTCCGCCACGAGGAGCCGACCTGGTGGCGCTGGCTGCAGAACTCCTTCGCCTACCGCATCTACCCGGTCAACAGCTCGCAATACCCCGGCTGGGGCCGCACCAACCGCTACAACCCCAACCCGGTCGGCACGATCAGCTACATCCAGCGCCTGGAGAGCATCAGCGACAACCCGATCGACGCGCAGACCAGAGCTCCGATCACTGCTTGGTGAGCTGCGAGCTTCGAGTCCCGTGTCTCGTAGCTCGTACCTTGGCTTCAAGCCTTGAGCGCGGTGGTGTCCTGCCCCAGCACACCGCCCAGGCCGCGCGCCACCAGCTGCACGCCTTCCGGCAGCTTGCGGCCGAGGCCGAAGAAGCCGGTGCCGGCCTGGCCGACGGTGATCACGGCGCGCAGCACGCCCTGGGCGAAAGCGTCATACCCGTCGGCGTCGAGCAGGGCGCGCGCCGAACCCACCATCAGGTCTGCCAGCACCAGCGGCTTGCCGCCCACCGGCGGCTCGCCCTCCGCGGGCGGGGCGAGCTGCGCGCTGTACGACTCCTTCGCCTGGTCGAGGGTCGCTGAGAAATCGGCGTCGTCGACCTTCGCGCGCTTGCGCACGTGCTCCCAGAACGTGTCGGGGCCGACCAGTTCGTCGCCGCGCGCCTTCGTGATGATCTGGAAGACCGCGGCCAGACCGTGGCCGAGGTGGCGGGCGGCCTCGTCGCGGTCGCTGGTCACCGGCTCCGGCAGGGTCGGCTCGTGGAAGCCGGTGATGCCGCCGTTGGCGACCGCGAGCAGGCGCGGGGTGATCGGGCCGGTGCGGTTCGCGACGGACTCCGCGTACATGCCGGCGACGATGCCGTCCAGCAGCGGCGCGTGCGCGCACGCCAGGAACGAGAAGCAGGTCGGGATCGCGACGTAGACCGCGCCGCTGCGCAGGAACTGGTGGAGCTTGCCCAGGCCCTTGGTGTTGAGCACGTCGGCCGAGACGTACGCGTCGCCGGTGCGGCTCAGCACGGTCACGCCGCCGATGTCGAGTTCGGTCCAGGTGCGCTTGCCATGGCGCTTGGTCAGGTTGGTGACGGCGCGCTCGTGCACCGCGTCGGCTTCCAGGCCGCTCTGCTCCAGGGCTTCGCGGTTCAGGAAATCGTTGCTGTCCGGGCCCGGTTGGCCGTAGGCGATGTACAGCTCGTCGCTGTCGGGCAGCAGGCGGCGGGTGTAGCACGAGTCCAGGTGGCGCCAGTCCCCGGGCTGGATGAACGGGAAGAAGTCGCGGTCCTCGAGCATGCTCATGCAGGTTCCTTGTGGGCCGGGCGGCGGTCGTGCGAGCAGGGCGCATCGCTGGCGGCCGGTCCTGGCGCGGCACCGGCTACGCCGGTGCCGCCCCGGGGTCAGCGGATGAAGGTCCGCCCTGCCGAGGGGAATACAAGGTACGGTCGTACCCGCTGCCCGCATTCCGCCGGACTCAGGCCCGCGTCGCCTGGCGGCAGACGCGGCGCAGCACCAGGTGCGTGGGCAGGAAGATCAGCAGTGGCATGCCCGCGAGCATGACCAGCGCCCACGCCCACGCGGGCATCCAGGTCTGCGCCGCGGTGTCGCTCAGGCCGTGCATGTAGTTGATGTTGACCGGCGTGGCGATGTGGGCCGCGTCCGCCCGCGGGGGCGGCATCAGGGTCAGGCACTCCAGCATCAGCGCCCAGGCCAGGATGGTCCAGCGCCAGAAGGCGCGGCGGTCGTAGCCCAGGCGCCAGACCAGGCCGATCAGCAGCAACGGCAGCCAGCCGTGGAACAGCGACAGCCCGCGCAGGAACAGCGGCTTGTCGGCGTTGAACATGTAGGCGGTCATGCCGGTCAGGGTGACGCCGGCCAGGCCGGCGAGGAAGTCCGCCACCCACACCAGCTGGGGCAGCAGGATGCCCACCGCTGCCATGGAGACGAGCAGCGCCGACTCGCGCCAGATGCCGACCAGGGTCACGAGCAGGGCGATGTCGCAGAAGTAGAGGAAGTTGGTCGGGCCGTAGTTGTACCAGTAGACCGGTACCAGGACCGCCAGGAAGGCGGAGTAGGCGAGCTTGAGCCACAGCGGGATGCGGGGGGCGGTGCTGGCGGCCGGGGCCAGGTCGAGCGCGGCGGGAAGGGCGTGGGTCATCGGGTGCTCCTGTATATGTTATCAATAGATTACTAATGGGCTCCTGTCAAGAGCGATTCCAGGGATACGAGGTCCCGCCCGTTGACGCCTTGCCCCCTCTCCGCTGGCGGGATCGCCTGCCGGGCCATCATCCGCGCTCCCCCGGGACCCCGGGACGACATCCGGGATCCCGCGAAGCGCCCATGAACGAACGCCTGCTGATCGCCCTGCTGACCGCCATCAACTTCACGCAGATGTGCGACTTCGTGGTGATGATGCCGCTGGGTCCGCAACTGACCAAGACCTTCGCCATCGAACCCAGCCAGTTCGCGGTGGCGGTCTCGGCCTATACCTTCAGCTCCGCGGTGGCCGCGGTGCTGGGGGCCTTCCTCATCGACCGCTTCGAGCGCAAGCGCGCCCTGCTCGCCGTTTACGTCGGCTTCATCCTCGCGACCATCGCCTGCGCCCTGGCGCCGGACTTCCCGGTGCTGGTGCTGGCGCGCTGCGCGGCGGGCGCCTTCGGCGGCCTGCTCGGCGCCCTGGTGATGGCGATCGTCGCCGACGTGGTGCCCTACGAGCGCCGCGGCGCGGCGATGGGTGTGGTGATGTCGGCGTTCGCGCTGGCGTCGGTGGTGGGCGTGCCGTTCGGCGTGTGGATCGCGGGCTGGATGGGCTGGCACGCCACCTTCTTCGCCATCGCCGCCGTCGCGACCGCGACCCTGGTCGCGGTCGCGCTGACCATGCGCCGGCTCACCGGCCACCTGGTGGCCGGACGCCGACCGGCGCAGGCGGTGGTGGCGGTGCTGCGCGCGCCGTCCGCCTGGCTGGCCTTCGCCTTCACCGCGGCGCTGGTGTGCGCCGGCTTCCTGGTCATCCCGTTCATCGCCATCTACCTGGCGCGCAACCTGGGGGTGAGCGACGCGCAGCTCGGCTTCGTCTACCTGTGCGGCGGCGCGCTGGCGCTGGTCACTTCGCCGCTCATCGGGCGGCTCGCCGACCGCTACGGCAAGCACCGCGTCTTCACCTTCATGGCGTGCGTCGCGATGGGCCCCACGCTGGCGCTGACCCACCTGCCGCCGCTGGCGCTGCCGGCGATCCTGGTGGTGACCACCGCCTTCATCGTGTGCGGCAGCGGCCGCTTCGTGCCGGCCATGGCGCTGATCAGCGCGGCCGTGCCGCCGCCGCTGCGCGGCACCTTCATGAGCCTGAACAGCGCCACCCAGTCGGCCGCGAGCGGCGTCGCGGTGATGCTCGCCGGCGTGGTGATCGGGCAGACCGGCGCGCAGGCGCCCCTGCAGAACTACGGCACGCTCGGCTGGATGTCGTGCGCGGCCGCGCTGCTCGCGATGGTCCTGGTGCGCCGCATGCAGCACGCGCCCGGCGGCAGCGCCGCCCCGACCGTCGCGCCCGCCCCCGCGCTGGTGGCCGAGGCCTGAGCCTCACTTCGCGAGGTCGGCCGCCGCCTTGTCGAAGTTGGCGATGCACTCCTGCAGCTCGGAGATCAGCTTGTCGCCGCTGGCGCCGGACTCGTACTCCAGCGACAGCAGGCCCTTGAAGTCCTGGCGCTTGAGCTCGGCGAGCATCGCGGCGAGCCCGCTCTTGCCGGTGCCCAGGGGCACGTCGCGCGCGCCCTGGCCGATCTTGTCGGTGTCCTTGAAGTGGGCGCTGACGAGGTGGCCCTCGAGCTGCTTCAGGCAGGCCACCGGCTCGAGGCCGGAGCGCGCCCAGTGGCCGGTGTCGGCGCAGGAGCCGATCGCCGCGCTGTGGCCCATGATCGCGGCCAGCACGCTGTCGGGGTTCCAGTAGGGCGAGGGCTTGGGGTGGTCGTGGATGGCGACCTTGATGCCGAACTCCGCGGTCAGCTTGTCGAGGATCGGGAAGGCCTCCGCGGATGGCTCCGAGACGATCACGCCGATGCCCAGGTCCTTCGCGTACTGGAAGATCGCGCGGTCGGCCGTGGCGTCCTTGCCGAGCGGGGCCACGCCGTAGCCGAGCGCGGTGACGCCGTATTCCGCGAGCTTCTGCTTGATCGCGGCGCGCAGTTCCGGCGTCGACTTCTGGTCGGTGTTCACCGGCTGCTCGGCGCTGAAGCGCTGGCTGGGGTTGAGCTCGATGTAGCGCAGGCCGAGGCGCTTGGTGATGGCCAGGGTCTCGACCAGGGTCAGCTTGTTGAACGTGTAGCACTTGGTGGCCAGGTGCCAGCCGAGCTGCTCGGCCGCGTGGTCGTCGCGCACCGCGTCGGCGGCCTGGACGGCGCCGGAGGCGGACGCGAGGAGGACGGCGAGGGCGAGCAGGGCGCGCGGGGGCATTGCGGAGTCCAGTGGGGTGTGGTGCCAACGGATGCGCCGGCGGCGGCGCCGATGTCGGCGATTCCGCCGCGCTCAGTCCGCGAGCAGCGGCTTGATGATGCCGACCCAGATCGCGTAGCCCGCCGCGTTCATGTGCAGGTGGTCCTCGCCGAAGAGTTCCGGCCGCGGCTGCCCGTCGGCGCTGAGCATCGGCGTGTAGACGTCGATCAGGCTCGCCTCCGGGTGGCTGGCGGCGAAGGCCTTCACCAGCTCGTTGGTCTCCCTGATCTCCGGCATCAGCTTCACGCGCGCGGGGCTGGGCTTGATGGCGATGAACGAGACGTGGGTCGCCGGCAGCGCCTGGTGCACCTTGGCGACGATGCCGGCGAAGTCCGCGGCCACCTGGGCGGGGGTGCGCTTCGCGGCGAGGTCGTTGTCGCCGGCGTAGACGAACACGCGCTTGGGCTTGTAGGGGAGGATGATGCGCTCGGCGAAGTACAGCGAGTCGGAGATCTGCGAGCCGCCGAAGCCGCGCTTGATGACCGGCGGCGGGCGCGAAGTCGCTGCACCAGGCTCTGCCACTTCACGATGCTCGAACTGCCGACGAAGACGTTGCCACCGGGCGCGGGGAAGCTCTTGGCGTCGGCCGCCTCGAAGGCCTTGATGTCCTTCTCCCAGCGCTCGGGGCCGGTGGGCTGGCGGGCGGCCTCGGCGCTCGCACCGCCCGCGGCGGCCGCGGTGCCCGGTTCGGCGGCCCCCAGGAACGGCTGACCGATGGCGAGGAGGGCGAGGAGGGCGAGGGTCTTCACGGCAGGCTCCAGGGGATGCGCGGGACATCCAGGGTCGGCGGCCTCCAGCGGATGCCAGCGCTGGCCGCGTCAGGAGGGGCCCACCTGCAGATACGCGCCACCGTGGCGGGGCGTTGCCGAAACGCGCGCAGGGCCTATGAGGTGGATGCACGGTCCTCCTCCCCTGCAGCCATCGGGACAGGCGGCACCGGTACCCCGGGAATTCCACCATGGTCCGTCTCAACCTGCTCGCCCTCGCGCTCTGCGCCTGTTCCCAGGTCGCCACCCCCGTGACGGCGCCAGCCGAGGACGGCCTGCGCGTCCCGGGTTGGACCGCCTACGCCCATCCCGACCCCGACGCCCTGGCCATCCGTTCGCCGCAGGGCGCCGAAGCCTGGAGCGATGGCCGCGAGCAGCTGGTCTGGCACGGCTGGTTCGCGAACAGCGGCCAGCTCCAGGCCAGCGTCGAGGCGACGCTCGCCACCGGGCGCACCGCCACGCTGCAGCTGCGCCTCGCCGGCCAGGAGCGCAGCGCGTCGTTCACCGGCGCCGGCGACCGCCCGGTGACCGTCACCTTCCCGCCGTTCGACCTGGTGACGCTCGGCTACCACGAGCTGGTCCTGCAGGGCACCGCGCGCAGCGGCCAGGACTACGGCGCCATCGCGGCGCTGACCCTGGGCGGCGATGCGGCCGCGGGCGCGCAGTTCAACCTCAAGCCGCGCCGCAACGCCGCCTCGGTCCACCTCAGCTACCCGACCGACAAGGACGCGCAGGGCACCGCGTTCTACAACGAGGTGACGGTGCGCGCCGAGCCGCGCTGGACCTACTACATGGCCTGCGGCTTCCAGCGGGGCTACTTCGGCATCCAGGTCAACAGCGACACCGAGCGGCGGGTGATCTTCTCGGTGTGGGACAGCGGTGGCGAGGCCACCGACCGCGCGAAGGTCGACGCGCCGGACCGCGTCACCCTGGTCGCCAAGGGCGAGGGCGTGGTCGCCGGCGACTTCGGCAACGAGGGCACCGGCGCGCACAGCCACCTGGTCTACCCGTGGACCGCCGGCACCACCTACCGCTTCCTGGTCACCGCCAAGCCCGACGGCACCCGCACCGACTACAGCGGCTGGTTCTGGTTCCCGGAGCGCAAGGCGTGGGGCCTGATCGCGACCTTCCGTGCGCCGCGCGATGGCGGCGGCCTGCGCGGGCTCTACTCGTTCGCCGAGAACTTCACCGGCGCCAACGGCGACCAGCGCCGCTGCGCGGAGTTCGGCAACCAGTGGCTGCGCACCGCCAGCGGCTGGACCGAGCTGCTGGGCGCGCGCTTCTCCCACGACCAGACCGGCGAAGCGGACCGCCGCGACCGCGCCGCCGGGGTGGTCGATGGGCGCTTCTACCTGGCCACGGGCGGCTTCGTCGACGAGCCCCTGCCGAGCGGCGCCCTGCTGCACCGTCCCGCCCTGCTCAAGGCTCCGGCCGACCTGCCCGCCCCCTGACCCGCTCCGGCCGGTCCCGCGCCGCCACCCGCCCGGCAACGCCACGGCGGGGCGCGGCGTAGAACCGGCTTCCCCCTCCCGCGAAGGAATCGCCATGACCTCCCTGCTGCGCGCCGCCGTCCTCGTCGCCATCACCTGCGCCGCGGCGCACGGCGCGGTCGATCCCTACGACCAGTCGCAGGTGCCGCTCGAGGTCGACACCCACGACGCCAGCCTGACCAAGATCGTGCTGGTCGCCGGCCACGCCAGCCACGGCCCGGGCGAGCACGAGTTCTTCGCCGGCAGCGCGCTGCTCATGGACATGCTCAAGCAGACCCCCGGGGTGTTCCCGGTGATGGCCCGCGACGGCTGGCCCAAGGACGAGAAGATCTTCACCGGCGCCAAGGCGGTGGTGTTCTACATGGATGGCCGGAACGGGCACCCGGTCGGCCAGCACCTGGACTTCCTCAAGCCGCTGCTCGCCCAGGGCGTGGGCTGGGTCAACCTGCACTACGCGGTCGACTACACCAAGCAGGACGGCGCCACCGTCATCGACTGGATGGGCGGCTTCTACGACGCGGAGATCTCGATCAACCCGCACTGGAAGGCCGATTTCACCGCCCTGCCCGAGCACCCGGTCACGCGCGGCGTGAAGCCCTTCGCCATCGCCGACGAGTGGTACTACAACATGCGCTGGAAGGGCGGCACCCCGGAGGCGACCAAGGGCCTGACCCCGATCCTCACCGCCACCCCGCCCGACGCGACGCGCGGCACCCCCGACGCGAAGAGCCACCCCGGCCGCCCCGAGATCACCGCCTGGGCCTACGAGCGCGACCACGACGGCCGCGCCTTCGGCTTCACCGGCGCGCACACCCACGCCAACTGGGCCAACGACGACTTCCGCCGCCTGGTGGTCAACGCCATCCTGTGGACGGCGCACGTCGAGGTGCCGGCGACCGGCGCGCCGTGCGCGCTGGCCGAGGGCGCGATCGAGCGGAACCTGGACAAGAAGAAGAAATAACGGCCCGGGTTGCTCGGATAGAACCGCAGAGGGCGCAGAACTGGAAGACAAGGGGCCGCAGAGGACGGCCATCGAGGCGGACTGCGGAGGTGGGCCGAAGAAGGTGATCAGCTGCCAGCGCCCGGCTGGCTTTGAAGCTCGCCTCTGCGGCCTCCTGTCTTCCCCCTCTGCGCCCTCTGCGGTTTTATCATGCCTTCGTGACCATCCTGCCTTCGTGCCCGCTCGATCGCTCAGTCCCCCACCGCCACCCACAACCGTCGCAGTGCGTCGGGCCAGTCGCGCGCCGGCATCAGCATGGTCGCGACGCCGTCGGCGTGCGGAGTCAGCAGCGGGAAGAACGGGGTCTTGAGCCAGGGCACCGGCAGCTCGCGGCGGTGCACCATGACGGTGGTGTAGAAGACCGCGCGGCCGCCGGTGAGCGGGCGCGGGATGACCAGGCGCATCTTGCGCGTGCGCTCGTCGGCGAGCAGGTCGGCGAAGCGCTGCAGCTCGGGTTCGCCGGTCTGCTCGCCCTTCACCTCGTAGAGCGAGGCGGCGATGCGCGCGAGCTCGTCGAGGTGGTCGTCGTACCACTCGTCCGGGCTCCACAGCACGGCCGCGGGGTGGTCGTGGGGTCCCGGCGCGAACAGCAGGGTGTTGGCCTGGATGACGTGGCCCCAGTGCACGCGCCCGCGCTTGCGCAGCGGCCACTGGTCCTGGTAGACCAGCCGCAGCTGGTCGTCGGGCGTGGCGCGCATCCACGCCGGGGGGCGCAGGCGCTGGACGAGGCGCTGGAACACCCCCATCCGCCGCTGGCGGTCGGCGTAGGTGGCGCGCGTCAGGCGCAGCACCTGCCCGGCGAGCGCTGCGAGCGGGCGCTCCTCGTCGTGGAACTCGGCCTCGTAGCCGCTCATGGGCGCGCGGCGGCGCGGACGCGGCTCATGCCGGCGTGGGCGCGGCGGGCGGCGCGGCCGGCGACGGCCGGCGCTGGTCGCGCTCGACGAAGGCCTTGCGCAGGGTCGGGCCGATGAGCAGGTGCTTGATCAGCGCGCGCTTCTTGGTCTCGACCTTGCCGTTCTTGCCGGTCGTCTTCGTCACCAGCGCGACGGAGAGGGTCGCGAAGTCCTCGTCCTCCGGGCAGCTGCGCACGACGTACTCGTGGTAGGCGGCGTCGGCGCTGGAGGCGGACACCAGGCCGGAGACCAGGGCGGTGTCGCCGTGCTCCAGGCGCGCCACCAGGTCGGCCTGCGGCAGGCCCGGCGCGAACGGGCCGTAGGTCGCCTTGGTCTTGGCCCACGTGCCGGTACGCTCGTTGAAGGGCAGGGTGCCGACCTCGGTGCGCACGATGTAGATGGCCATCGCGGCGATGATCCCGAACTCCGCCGCCCAAATGCCGTACAGCGCGAGGCCGGTGGGCGTCGAGCCGTGGATCGACCAGAGGCCCTTCTCGGCGATCTGCTGGATCCAGGACAGCACCTCGTCCGGCGACCAGGCCCAGGCGCCGTCGCTGCTGACCGCGTGGATGTAGCCCACCCAGCCCACGTAGTCGGCGATGGCCGCCGCGAGCGTGGCGGCGAACAGCAGCACCGGCAGGTTGCGCACCTTGCCGGCGATCCCGGCGTAGTTGACCGCGAGGCCCACCGCGGTGCCGTAGACGATGGTGATGATGAAGCTGAAGTAGAGGAGCGGGCAGTAGTGGTCGGCGTAGCCGTAGGGGACGCCGAGCAGCAGGCCGGTGCCCAGCGCGGCGATGAGCAGCAGCGGGACGGCCAGCGGCCCCATCCGGCCGGAGCGTTGGTGATAGTTCAGATCGCCCATGCGTGGATCCCCGAGGTACGTGCCATGGCCGCCGCGCGCGGCAGAAGCCCTCGGATTGGAGCGTCGCCAGGCACCGATGCAAGGCCCCCATGGACCCGCGAGGCCGTCGCGAGGGGGTCGGGAACCAGCTCGTCCATGGCGATCGCCACCGTGCTGAGTGGCCGGGCTGGCGCTCGACCCACCCGGGGACCACGGCGACGCGCGGGTGCGCGTCCTTGGACCCGCGATGCCGTCGCCGGGAGGGGCCCGAGCGCCAGCTGGACCAAGAACGACGCCTGGTCAGGGTGCGTACGGGCCTGCGATTGCGACCGCTCCCACCCGCCCATCATGATCGCTGATGAAACCGCGCGCCCTTCCCCGGGCGCCCACCCACCGCGCGGAGCCCGCATGCTGATCGCGAGACGCCTGAAATCGCTGCTGCGCAGGAAGGGCTACCGCGTCACCAGCGCGGTCCGCGAGGCGCTGACCGAGCTCATCGCCACGCTCTACGAGCAGAATCCCGGCCTGGTCGATCCCGACGCCGCGGACCCCGCCGACGCGGGCGCGGGCGATGACCACGCCGACCTGCAGGTCACCCAGCGCATCGCCTGCCCGTACTGCGGCGAAGCGGTCGAGATCGCCATCGACCTGAGCGCCGGCGACCAGGACGACGTCCAGGACTGCGGGGTGTGCTGCAGCCCCATCCACGTGACCTATAGCGTGCGCAATCGCGTGCTGGGGTCGTTCATGGCGGAGCCGAGTTGAAGCGGATCAGGGCGGAACCGGGAACACCACCTCATCGCCCTTGAGGATCTCGACATTCGGCTCCACCTCGGTGCCGGGCACGATGAAGCCGGTCGACATGGTCGCATCGCTGACGTCGCCGATGACCAGTTCGGCGAGGCGCTTGCCCTCGCGGCGCACCAGGAAGCGCTGGCCCGACGTTCACGCCCTTGTCCTTGCCCAGGCCGATGGCGACGAGCTGGCTCTTGCCGTCCTTGCCGCGCGCGACCACCAGCACCGCACCGGTCAGCAGCGGCGCGACGGGCGGCGCGACCGCGGCGAGGCCGGCGCCCTCGACGATGTCGACCGCCTGCGCCTGGCTGAGCTTGGGCTCGGCCGCCGCCGCGCGCCGCGCGCTGCCGCTGGCGACCAGCGGCGCGGCGGGCGCGCCGCCGGCGATCTCGACCAGCAGCGCGGCCTCGCCGAGCCCGACCTGCCTGGCGGCGACCGCCTCGGCGAGCTCGCGCAGGGTGTTCGCCACGGCCGGCCGGCCGGCCGCCTGCGCCTCGGACGCGCGCTGCGCGATCAGCGCGCTGGCGAGGCGCAGCGCTGGGGGCAGTTCCTCCGCAGGCGCTGCGAACGCCGCAACCGCCAGCACCAGCGCGGACACGGCAGGCGCCCGCCGCGCGCGCGGCAGGAGGGATGGCCAAAGGAACTGGTGCATGGGCGTGGATCCGTGGGTCCGGGATGGTCGCCAGCCAACCATCGACGCAATATGAAAGCGCAGCGGTGCGCTGGCGGTTCCCGTGGGTGCGCAGATCCAGGGACGCCGGCTTCTGCCAACCTTGTCCGGGTCGCACATGGGTTATAACGGACCCCTGTCACCCATCCCCCTCTCGGGAAAGGATTCCTCCATGCGTTCCATCATCACCGCCATCCTGTTCACCGCCGCCCTCGGCGTCCCGTCGGCCTGGGCCGAGGACGCCGCCAAGGACAACGCGAAAGACGACGCCAAGAGCGAGTCGGATGGCGAGGCGATCGGCATCGACCAGCTTCCCCACGCCGTCACCGCCGGCTTCAGCCAGGACCACCGCATCGAGGAACTCAAGAGCGCCCACAAGGTCGCCCATGGCGACAAGGCCGTCTACCGCCTGAGCTACGTCGAGGACGGCAAGAAGCACCAGATCACCTTCACCGAGGACGGCAAGCCGCTGCGCAAGGCGCACAAGGACGCCGACAAGGCCGGCGAAGCGAAATGACCGTCGGCATCCTGCGCCCGCGCCGCGGGCGCAGGATGCCGCGTGGCGGCGGCGCGCAGGTCACGAAGCCGCTGGCGACCGCCGCGCCGAATGTGAAGCGGGAGGTGAGAACGGAAAAGGGAAAACAGAAGCTGAGTGCGACAGCATGCTGGATGTAGCGCCGCGACTCGGCGCCCACCTCATCGGCGGGTGAGGCGCGCGGGGCGCTGCCATGCCTTCTCCCCCGGATAAGGGTAGGGACGGCCCTTTCGGGCCGCCCCTCCTTCCGAACCGTACAGGCGGATTTCCCGCATACGGCTCTCCAGTCATCGGCTTTCTCAGTGAGAGTGGAGATACTCGGTGTGGGCACATGCCAGTGAGAACAGCCCAAGCCGATCGAAGTGGGAATTGGGCCAGAGGATATGGGCATGTCCGCGGCCCCAGCGTTCGCGGCCTTGCCGCCGGGAGAGGATGCTGCGCAGTCGCCTGCGGAGCATGCCGTCCAGGAGTTCATGGCAGCTGCGATGGATGCTGCGGAAGTATCCGAACCAGCCTCGGGCCCAGCGATTTGCCCGGAGGATGATCTTCTCCATGGCATCGCTGGCATTGCGCGGGGTGATGCTCCTGATCGCATCGCGTGCCCGAGCCAGGCTCTTGTCCCGGATCAGGCGCAGGATGCGCAGGGTGCCATCGGGAAGATCGTGGCGCTTGAAGCGGTACCCGAGGAAGTCGAACCAGGCACCGGGCTCGCCCAGATCGACGATCCGGGTCTTGGTCGGATGCAGAACCAAGCCGGCTTCCGCCGTCCAGTGCTGCACCGCGGCCAAGGCCTGCCCCGCCTCCTCGGACGTCTGACAGAGGATCACGAAGTCGTCCGCATAGCGCACCATCATCCATCCCGCCTTGGCCATCTCATGGTCCAGTGCGTCGAGATAGATGTTTGCCAGCAGCGGACTGATCACGCCTCCTTGCGGAGTGCCCGCCTCGGGTGAGATCAGACTGCGATCCTCCATCACTCCCGCCTTCAGGAACTGCTCGATCAGCGACAGCACACGTCCATCCGTGACCCGGCGACGCACCGCATCCAGCAACCGCTCGTGCGGGATGCTGTCGAAGTACGACTTCAGGTCCGCGTCCACCACCTTCAGGCGGCCTGCCTTCAGCTGGGCGAGCACCGCTCCAGCCGCCTGCTGGGCGCTGCGCCCGGGCCGGAAGCCATAGCTGTGCTCGTGGAAGTCGCTCTCGAAGATCGGTTCCAGCACCAGCAGCAGGGCGGCTTGCACCACCCGGTCGCGCACCGTCGGGATGCCCAGCGGCCGCTTCTCGCTGCTCCCGGGCTTGGGAATCCACACCCGCTTCACCGCATCGGGCTGGTACGTCCCAGACTCCCATGCCGCTTGCAGGAGTGGTATCTCCACGCCCAGACGCTTCCCAAAGTCCTCCACCCGCATGCCGTCCACGCCCGGGGCGCCTCGATTGGACAATACCCGGGCGAAGCCCGCCTCCAACGTCCTCGTCGCGAAGACCTTGTCGTGCAGGCTGTACCATTTCCCACCGTCGGGACCTCCACGTCGGAGGCACCCCACCATCCGTTCCGTCCACACGCTCCGTTCCACCCATCCATACGGATCGGCTTCTCCCGTCGGCGTAGCCAACATGGGCACTTGTCCCGGGTTGTTCTTCGGCTCCTGCGGATTCACGGCTTTCCGATTCCCTGGCGTCCTTTGCTCCTCCGGCTTTCACCGGACTCATCGCTCGTACGACGCCTCTGTCTTCTGGACGCCCGGCTTCCACCGGCACTGCTGCGCCCAGATATCCCCAGTCCACGCACGTCACCGTCCCGATGTCCCGTCGCCAACCGCCCAATGACCATCGCGCATGCCTTCACAGGCTCCCACTCGTCATGCGCGCAAGCGCCCCTCGGCACCCGGCTTCGCCTTCGGTCGTCGGCTCGCCTCATCATCAGACCGCTCATCGCGTTCGTCCTCCTACGGGCCACCAGTTCCCCTTCCCCTGCTCTCCACCCCGCCTCACGGCGACGCAGTTGGGGTCGGATACGGGGCTGGATGCCTTCACCCCGACAGGGACTTCCACCCTGCAAATGACGCGCGCTGTTGGGCGCACGACCGCGGCCCGCTGGGCCGCTCGTGGTCAGCACAAGCGACGCGACGTGATCTCCGGAGATCGACGTGAACCCTTGCGCGGCGCGCGATGCGGCCCAGCGGGCCGCGGTCCCGGGGGAGAGGCAGATTCGCCGCCGGAGAACTACTTCGCCGCCTTCTTGTTGGTCAGGGCCGCGGCCGCGAATTTGTCGGGGTCGGCGTTCAGCTCCTTCTTGCAGTCGGTACAACACAGGCCGACCGCGACGAAGCTGCCGTCCTTCAGCTTGACCACGACCGGCTTGGTATCGGCATCGACGGCATCGCCGCTCACCGGACAGACGCTGTTGTGGGCGGCCTTCGGCTTCTCGGCTGTGCCTTCCGCGGCGAAAGCGCCACGCGCGGACATGGTGGCGACGATGAGCAGCAGCAGGGCGGCGGTGCGCATGGCAGGTTCCTTGCGCGCACCGTAGGCGGCGCGAGCGACCCGGAACGGAAAAGCGTGACGCAGCGCGCAGGCCCTTGCCACGCGGGTCATCCGCGGCGCATGTGCGGGAAACGGCAGATCGCCCATGACCAACGACCGCGGGCGGCGACGACGTTGGGATGCACATGACCCGCGACACGGCCCGGGCTGCTGGCTAGCGCGCGTCGACCTGATGGTTCGCCTTGGCGGCGTCCGCGTAGAGATCGGGACGCGCCTTCACCTTCTGCGCGGAGGCGGCATCGGCCACGCCGATCAGGATCTTCCGCGAGCGTTCGCCCTTGCCGATGGTGACGACCACCGGCGGGATGGCGGGATCGACCGCTTTCCCGGTGACCGGGCAAATGGTGTTGATGGGCTTGCCGCTCTCGGCCGCCGAGGCGAAACCGATGCACAGCACGAGACCGGAAACCAGCAGCGCGGATGAGAAGCCACGCATGGGGAGCACCTCAGCGCGGGATTTCCCGCACGTCCAGCCCACCAGCATGACCAGCGGCGACCCGGGTCAAGGTACCGGACCCTGGGGGCCTGCGCAGCAGCCCGCGAAATGCCGTGCCAAACCGGGGGGCCCTCGGAAATGCCGCTCAGTACACGAGTTCCTGGGAGATGCGCTGCAGGAAGATCTTGCCATCGCCGATGCGGCCGGTGCGGCAGGTCGAACACACCAGGTTGACCAGTTCGTCCGCACGCTCGTCGGGAATGATGCCGGAGACCACCACCTTGGGCAGGAAATCGATGCTGTATTCGGCGCCCTTGTACTCGTCGAGGTGCCCCTTCTGCCGGCCGTAGCCGCGGCACTCGGCGGCGATCAGCTCCTCGACCCAGCCGCTCGCGGCGAGGCGCTGGCAGAGCACCTCGGCGCGTTGCGGGCGCACCACCATGACCAGCTTGAGCACGTCAGGTGCCCGCGACGGACTCTTCCATCACCATGCCGATGGCGCGGTACTTGCGGTAGCGCCCCTCGAGCATGGCCTCGACCGGCTGCCCGCGCAGCGCGTCGAGGTTGCGGACGATGGCGTCGCGCAGGGTGTGGGCCATCGCCACCGGCTGGCGGTGCGCGCCGCCGGCGGGCTCCTCGATGATCTCGTCGACGATGCCGAAGCGCTTGAGGTGCTCGCCGGTGAGCGCGAGGCGCGACGCGGCGAGGTCCTTCTTGGCGCCGTCCTTCCACAGGATGGCGGCGCAGCCCTCGGGCGAGATCACCGAGAAGTAGCTGTTCTCGAGCATCAGCATGCGGTCGCCCACGCCGATGCCGAGCGCGCCGCCCGAGCCGCCCTCGCCGATCACCACGATGATCACCGGCGTGCGCAGCAGGGCCATGTCGCGGATGTTCTCGGCGATGGCGATCGACTGGCCGCGCTCCTCGGCGTCGACGCCGGGGAAGGCGCCGGGGGTGTTGATCAGGCAGATCACCGCCAGGCCGAACTTCTCGGCGATGCGCATCTTCTGCATCGCCTTGCGGTACCCTTCCGGGTGCGGCATGCCGAAGTTGCAGCGCCGGCGCTCGTGGACGTCCTTGCCCTTCTGCTGGCCGATGATCATGCAGCGGTGGCCGCCGACCTCGCCCATGCCGCAGATGATCGCCTCGTCGTCGCCGAACATGCGGTCGCCGGCGAGCGGCACGAAGCCGTCGACCATGTGGTCGACGTAGTCCGAGGACTGCGGACGCAGGGGGTGGCGCGAGAGCTGCACGCGCTGCCACGGCGTCAACCCGGCGAACACCCGCCGGGTCTCGCGCCCCAGCTTCTCGCGCAGCGACGCGAGCTCGCCCGCCATGTTCAGGCCGGTGCTCTCGCCGAGCTGCTCGAGTTCGACGATCTTGGCCTCGAGGTCGATCAGGGGTTCGAGGAAATCGAAGGGATTGCTCACGGAGGCTCCGACCGGTGGGTAAGCTGGGAGCATAGGGCGGTGGACGGGAAGGGAAGCCTCCCGACGGGCGTGCCCCGGCGCGGATGGCTGATGATCGTGGCTCCTGGGACCTGGATGGGGAAACCACCCCTACCCCGCCGCGCCACCCGGAACCTGATCCAGCAGCCGTCACCCATCGGCCTTTCCAACCCATGCCGCGCAGTACCCTGCCACCCATGGACCACCACCTCGAGGTCGAACTCAAGTGGGCGCTGTCGCCCGAGGACCACGCCCGCTTGGCCGCCGCCCTGCCCGGACTGCTCGGCGTCGCGCGCGTGCTGGCGCAGGAGAACCGCTTCCTCGACAGCACCGACCTGCGCCTGCGCCGCGCCCGCATGAACCTGCGCCTGCGCCGCGAGAACGACCGGCTGCAGCTGACCTGCAAGCGCCGCGCCGGCGGTGGCGACGCGCAACTGCACCGCCACGACGAATGGGAGCGCTGGCTCGACCCCGCGCTGTGGGCGCGGCTGCCGGTGGCCGGTGCGGCCCTCGATCCCACCATCGCCGCCACGCTCGACCTGCCCGAACCGGCGGCCGACGCCCTGGCCGGCGCGATGCTCGTCGGCTATGGCGGCTTCGCCAACGAACGCCAGGAATTCCGCAGCAGCGATGGCGAGCTGCTGTGCCTGGACCGCACCACGTTCAGCGCTGGTCGCTGCGACCACGAACTGGAGATCGAGACGCCCGACCCCGCAGCCAGCATCGCCCGCTGGAGCGCGCAGCTCCGCGGGCTCGGCATCCCGGTGACGCCGCAGCCGCTGACGAAGTTCGCGCGCTTCGTGACGCTGATGGGCGGATAGCGCCACGCCCTTGGAGCGCGACGTGCGAGCGGGAATCCGGGCTGCGCGGCCATGACTGATGGCGTGCTTGGCGCACCATCGCCGGCCGTCGCCTACCCGCGCCTGCGCTGGCTCGCTTTGGCCTGGCTGGCAGTCTACGTGCCGGTGTACGCGCAGGCCTATGGCCCCTGGCATTTCCTGTTCCTCTGCAACCTCGGCGTGCTGACGACGGCGTTCGGACTGCTGCTGGGAAATCGCCTGCTGCTATCGAGCCAGGCGGTCGCCGCGCCGGTCATCGCGCTGCTGTGGATCGCCGACGTCTGCTGCAAGCTGGTCAGCGGCCGCTACCTGCACGGCGGCGCGGCCTACATGTGGGACGCGTCCGTGCCGACGGCCGCGCGCGTCCTGTCCCTCTACCACGCGTTCTGGCCGTTCCTGCTGTTCCACTGCCTGCGCAAGGCCGGATACGATCGTCGCGGGTTCGCGCTGCAATCAGCGCTGGCGGCCGTCTCGATGGCGGCGGCGTTGTGGATCGCTCCGGTTGCGGAGAACATCGACTACGTCTTCCACTGGCCAGGCGCGACGGTCGGGCCGCTGCGGCCGCCGGGGGAGGTGGCGATCATCCTCGGCGCCACCATCCTCGGAGTCTATTGGCCGACGCACCGGCTGATCGTGCTGGCCTTCCCTGCCAGATAGGTCGCGCCGCCGGTACCGGCCTCTGCCCTGGACGAGGTGCCTGGAAAACGCTTGCACGGCGGATTCCGCCGGGACTGTCGATTGTTCACGAAAATGCCCGACCTCCCGCAGAAAACGCTGCTTTTCGCCAGTCTGCTACCGTACCTCGCGCTGGCGGCCTATGATGGTTGGTTGCACACCAGGGCGCGGGTCGTCCCGTTCACCGAGCGTTGCCTCCACGCCGTGATGGCGCTCTCGTTCACCGGCCTGGCGTGGGCGCTGTTCTCGGGCTCCGAGCGTGCGGCGGTGCCCTCGTTGGCCGTCTTCGTCATCGCTCTGATCGCCGATGAACTCGGCTTCCACGCCGTGCTCGAGCAGCGCGAACGGCGGCTGCACCATCTCGCCTACGCCTGCTTCGCCGGCTTCGTCATCGCGGCCTGGGCGATGGGGGCGCTGCGATGGGCGTGAGCTTCCACCTCGCCTACGCGTTGATGATCCTGCTCGGCCTGGCGCTGATGCTCGTGCTGCGGCCGGCGGCGCGCTATGATCGCGGCCAGCGCCGGCAGTACCTTCGCATCCAGGGCATCACCCTGGTCGCCGCGCTGATCGGATCGAAGCTGGCGGTACTGGTGGGCGATGGGCTGTGGCCCTTGCAACCCTTCCATGAGTGGGTGGACCTGCTCATCTCAGGCCGTTCGATCGTCGGCGCCCTGCTCTTCGGCTTCGTCGTCGCCGAGGCGAGCAAGCCCCTGCTGGGCTACACCCTGCCGCCCAACGACCGCTTCGCCGTCATCCTGCCCTTCTCCATCGCCACCGGTCGCATCGGTTGCTGGCTCTCGGCTGCTGCCTGGCGTCGAGATGGACGGCTTCCCGGGGATGTGCGGCCTCGATGGCGTCCGGCGGTTCCCGGCGCCGCTGGTGGAGATGCTGTTCCATCTCGGCGCCGGCCTCACCCTGCTCATCCTGCTGCGCCGCAAGCAGCTGGTCGGCGGTTGTTCGCCGTGTACCTGGTCGCCTACGGGGCGTTCCGCTTCGGCTCGGAATTCGGCGGGTCACGCCCAAGGCGTTCGCCGGCCTGTCCGCCTATCATGGCTGTCCCTGGTGATGGTGGTCGCCGGCGGGATCGCCCTGTACCAGCGCCGCGAGGCCCGCCTCGGCCACGGGATCCCCGACCCTGGAGCCGGCATGAGCGGTGACCAGACGATACCGTGAGCGGCAGAACCGCGAACCCGACCGTGGCAGGGATCCGTACCCCGGAAGACGGACCGGCTGTGGCGACCAGATGATGGTCGGTTGCCTGATCCTGGTGGGCGGCGCCATACTGGTCGTCGCGCTGCTGTTCGGAACCTGCTACTTCAGGGGCCATTGAGGGTGGGCATCGTCGCCTCCTTGAAGCGGCAGCTGCATCGCGACATCGTCGCCGATCCGATCCTGCACGCCCGCGTGCTGAACCTGTACCTGTGCGGTGAGGCCTATCCGCACGCCGTGGACGACTACTTCCCGGTCGAGCACGTCGACTGCCCAGAGCTGGCGAAGCTGATGCGGGCGCACATGCGCGACGAGGACAAGCACATCGTGCTCTATACGCGGGCGATCCACGCCCTGGGCGCCGAGGTGATATCGCTGCCGGACACGTG
Source organism: uncultured Planctomycetota bacterium (assembly GCA_963818245.1). Lineage (GTDB taxonomy): Bacteria > Planctomycetota > UBA11346 > UBA11346 > UBA11346 > BOG-1363. The sequence continues at coordinate 29,269 of CAWFSD010000017.1, read as the reverse complement.
CATCTTCAACCACGTCATCCGCACCCACACCGCCGCGTCCTGGCGCGTCGACGCCGGCTGGACCGCGATGCGCGGCTCGACCGGGTGGCGAACTTCTTCGCCCACGCCCATTGGCTGGAGAAGCGCATCGCGCGCTCGCTCGAGTTCCACCTCGAAGCCTGCGCCCACGCGGCGACGGATTTCGCCGGCAAGGCGGTGGCCGCCGTGCTCGCCGACGAGACCCGGCACGTCAGCTACACCCGCGAGGCGATCTTCGACCTGGTGCCACGGCAGCGCGCCAGCGACATCATCGCCGCGCACCGCAGCGCGGAGCACCGCGCGAACGTCGATTTCTCCGCCAGCCAGCTGCGCCGCCTGATCGTCGAAGAGCGCTCGCGCTGGCCGCCCTCGCGCCGCCTGCTCTACGGCGCCTGCTCATTCATCATGCGGGGAGTGCTGAACTGTGCCTGACCACACCATCGCCGCCGCGCCCGCGGTCGCGTCGCCGTTCGACCGCCTGCTCGAAGCGATCGCCGCGCCGCTGCGCACCCTCAGCGAGACCCAGGCGCGTCAGCGCTTCGCGGTCGATGCCGGCGACGTCCTCATAAAGACCACCCTCAGCCTCTGCCCCGAGTGCCTCGGCCACGTTCCGGCGGCCGTGGTGCGCCGGCAGAGGCAGGTGTGGATCAGGAAGGCCTGCGCCAGCCACGGCGTCAGCGAGGCGGTGCTGGAGAACGACGCCGCATTCTACCGCGTCTCGAGCAAGGATCGCTGGGGCCGGTGCTACGGGGAGATGGCCCGTCAGGACATCCCCGCGTTCGCCGGCTCGTGCTGCGGACCCGGCCGGAGCTGCGCTCCGGCCGCGTCGACGACGGCGCCAGCGCAGGGCGGGTTCACCGACCAGACCGGCAACAAGACCTGCACCGTGCTGGTGGAGATCACCAACGCCTGCAACCTGGCCTGCCGGGTGTGCTATTCCGATTCCAAGGGCGACCGCGTGCTGCCGGTCGAGGACTTCAAGCTGCACCTGATCGAGATGGCGCGGCAAAAAGGGCGGCTCGATTCCGTCCAGGTCACCGGGGGCGAAGCCAGCCTGCATCCGCAGTTCTGGGAGATCCTGGAGTGGCTGTGCGCCCAGGAGGCGGTGGGCAAGGTCTACCTGCCGACCAACGGCCTGCTGTTCAATCGGCCCGGATTCATCGAGAGGCTGGCGCCGCTGCGCGAGCGCGTGCTGGTGCTGCTCCAGTTCGACGGCCGCGATGAGGTCGCCGACCCCTCGCTGCGGGGCGTCAAGCCGGAGCGGAACCGGCTGCAGCTCATCCGCGCCCTCGACCGGCGCGGCATCTGCATGCAGCTGACCATGACGCTCTCGCACGGGGTCAACGAGGCCGACATCGGCCTGGTCGTCGCCCAAGGCCTGCGCCACCCGCAACGTGCGCCTCGTCGCGATGCAGCCGGCTTTCTTCTCCGGCCGCTACCAGCTCGGCGCGCAGGCCGCCGAGCGGCTCACGCTCTCCGACTGCGTGCAAGGGCGTGGTCGCCGGCATGGGCGGCAAGGCCAGGACGGAGGACTTCCTGCCCATCCCGTGCAGCCACCCCAACTGCGGCTGGATGACGCTGTTCGCCCGGCGCTTCGGCATGGTCCACAACATCGCCCGCAACGTCGACCTCGATGCGGTGATCGAACGAGGTCGCCTACAAGACGCTGCTCTCCAAGCAGGAGCTGCAGGGCATCGTCGGCGGCCGCGGCTCGCCGTTCCAGCGCCTGGTCGCCCGCCTCGGCCGCAAGCTCATCCGCCCGCGGGATGTCTTCACCATCGCCATCAAGCCGTTCATGGACCGCTTCAACTACGACCAGGACCGCGTGTCCAGCTGCTGCCACCACATCCTCGACACCCACGGCAACCCCGTGTCGTTCTGCGAATACAACGCGCGTCTCAGGCACCGCGACGGTTGGGAGCGCTTTCCCAGGATCGCCAAGCCGCCGGTCGAGGCGGCCGTCCCGTGAGCGCTCCGTGATCGCGCTCCGACCCGAGCACGTGATGGGTATGATGATCCCGCTCACCTACCTGGCGATGGTCGGCATCGAGCGCTGCGGCACCGGCAGGCGGTGGCCGGCGACGCGGGGTTGGCAGTTGATCGGCATCGCCTCCTTCCTCCTGCTCGGAGTGATCAATGCCGCGGTGTCCGGCCTGTTGGTCAGGCTCGGTGGCGGACTCCACCTGTTCGACGGGACGCGGCTCGGCGTCGTCGCCGGCGCCCTGGTCGGCTACGGGCTCATCTCCATCGGCAATGCGTTCATGCATCGCGCCTACCACCGCTACGACTGGCTGTGGCGCCACGTGCACCAGCTCCACCACGCGCCGCCGCGGCTCGATGTCGCCGGGGTGATGTATCAGCATCCCCTGGAGATGGCCGCCGATGCCGTGCTGTTCGTCGGGGTGACGGCCTTCGTGCTCCACCTCGACCCGGTGGCCTCGATGCTCTGCGCCTGGATCGCGGCCTTCTACGGCATGTTCCAGCACTTCAACGTCCGCACGCCGGCCTGGCTCGGTTACGTCATCCAGCGTCCCGAGGCCCACTGCGAGCACCACCGCCGCGGCGTCCACGCCTGGAACTACGCGGACGTGCCGCTGTGGGACATGCTCTGGGGGACGTTCAGGAATCCGCGCGATTTTTCCGGTGACCTGGGGTTCAGCCCGGCCGCGATGCCGCAGCTGCCGGCGCTGCTGCTGGGCCGGGACGTCAACGCGGCGGAACTCGGCAGCGCGGCGCGGGGAAGCGCGGATCCGGCGGCGAATCCGGCGTGAAGCGATCGGCTCCCGGCGGGTGCCCTGCGTCCGCTACGCGACGTGCGCGACCTGCGGCATCGCGCTCCACTCGGACCCGCTCGAGCGCCTACCTCGCCTACCTCGCCTTCGGCAGCGCGTACCCCGTCAACCGCCCATCGCGGTCCGCGATCACCAGCACGCGGCCCGCGACCACCGGGGCGCAGAGCGGCGTGCTGCCGTGGGCGATGCGGCGCTGCACGCCGCCGTCGCCGCGCGCCAGCAGGGCGACCTCGCCCGCCTCGTCCGCGACCACCGCCTGCTCCGCGCAGAGGCGCACGACCACGCGCGCGCCGAGGCCTTCCGGCAGGGTCGAGGACCACACCTGTTCGAGGTGGTCGCCGTTCCAGTGCAGCAGGCGCGCGCTGCGGTCCGCCCGCGCGATCAGCACGTGATCGCCCTGCACGGCGATCGCCGCACCGGCGCTCTCGGCCAGGGCGGGGTCGGTGGGACTGGCGATCGGCGCGCCCGCGGCGGTCGGCAGCACCAGCAGCTGCACGCCGGTCGCGGTCGGCACCAGCACGGCGGCGCCATCGCCGAGCAGCAGGGGCGCCGCGGTGAGCGGCCCGCCCACCGGCAGGGTGGCCGCGACCTGGCCGGTGAGTTCGTCGAGCACGGTCAGCGCCTGGTCGTCGACCAGCGCCACCGCGCCGTCGCGGAACCACAGGGTCGGGGCGCGGAAACCCTTGAGCCCCGGCCTGGTCCACAGGTCCTTGTCGGCGGTGCGCACGCTCAGGGCCGGGCCCTGCGGCGTCGACTCGATCAGGTAGGAGACGATCCGCCCGGGCTGCAGGACCAGCTCGCGCTCGCGGTAGGCCAGCACCGGGTTGCGGCCGCGGTGGACGATCGCGCCATCGCTCAGGTCGGGCACGCTCAGGCGCACGGCCACGCCATCGGTGGTGCCGGCGATGACGTGGCCGGCGCCGAGGTCGAAGCAGTCGGTCCAGTGGCCCTCCAGGCCGGGCGGGACCTCGACCGGCAGCTGCTCGCGCGCCAGGGTGGCGAGCGCGCCGCCGTCCTCCGCGCTCAGGTGCTGCAGTGCTGCCGCGCCGCAGGCCAGCAGCGAACCGTCGGGCAGGAGTTCGAGGCGCTCCCAGGTGGGGCTGCCCGGCAGGGCGTGCTGCCAGGCGATGCCGGGGTGCAGGGCGAGCGGGTAGCTGATCTCGCCCGCGCCGGTGTTGGCCGGCACGACCAGCACCTCGCTGCGGTAGCCGGGCGCGCTGACCTCGACGCGCACCGCCACGGCGGTGGAGCGGCAGAAGCGCAGGTCGTCGCCCTGCGAGGCGGCCGGGGCTGGTGAACATCCCGGTGGCCTGGCCGCGCACCGCCTGCGCCTGGGTGGCGACCTGCACGCCGGCGGGCAGCGCGCCGGTGTCGGCGTCCGTCACCACCAGGCGGCCCGGGACCAGGGTCGGCGTGCTGGCCCCGGCGCGCGGGTGCTTGGCGCGGAAGGCGATGGCCAGGTCGGCGGCCTCGCCCTGGTGGCCGGCGACCCAGGCGGCCTCGATCGGCTTGAAGTCCTCGCCCATGGCGAGGAGTTCGCGGTTGGCCTGATCGAGGAGCGCCTGCACGGTGGCGCGCTCGGCCAGCGCCGGACGCTCGACCAGCGCCTTGGCGCGGTCGGCGACCTCGCGCCACGGCACTGCCTCGTCCTGGGCGGCGCGCTGCAGGGCGGTGAAGTCGGGATCCTCGGCCGGTGGCGGCGGCGGGGCCGGCGGGTGGGCGGGCGGCGGCTGCAGGGTGCGGCGCAGCGCGGCGGCGTCGCCGCGGGCGCGTTCCGCCGACGGCACCGCGTACGTGCGCTGGAACACCGTGACGTACCACTCCCAGGGCTTGCCGTAGTCGGCCGCGAACTGCTCGAGCTGGCGCGCGCGGGCGGTGGTGTTGGCCACCGCCTCGATCGGCGCCAGCTCGCTGGCGGCGAGGTACTCGTGGACCTGCGGCGTCAGGCCCCACGTGCCGACCCCGGCCACGGCCAGCACCAGGCCGGTGACCAGCCAGCGGCGCAGCGCGCGGCGCCGGCTGCTGCGCCGGCGCACGCCCAGCGCGAGCTGCTCCAGTCGCTTGCTCTCGAGACCCGCCGGGGCGATGGTCGCGGCGCGCTCGTAGGCCTGCGCCGCGGCCTCGTGGTCGCCCTGCTCGAGCAGGCGGCCGGCCTGCTCGGCGACCACGCCGGCCTCCTCGACGAGCGTGCGCGAGCGCGCCTCGGCGAGCTTGGCGCGCAGGTCGCGGAAGCCCGACGGGCCGGAGGCCGCCGGCGACGCGCTCTCGGCCACCACCGCGGGCGGCGCGCGGCCGGCAGCGGCGTGCGCACCGCCGCCACCTCGACCGGCTTCAGCCAGTCGGGCACGTCCTCGGGCGAACCGCCGGGGGCGGGCGGCGACGCCGGCCGCGCCACGGCGGTCGGCGGCTTGACCGGGGTGGGCGGCCGGCGCAGCGGCGGCGGCGACGCCGGGCCGCGCGCGCCCTGGCTGGTGAGGCGGGCGTGCTGCAGGTCCGGCGACTCGCCCATCGGCCGGTAGGGCCCACGCACCTTGCGCAGGATGGCGGTGGTGCCGGCGAGGCTGACTTCGAGCTCCTCGACCAGGTCGATCATCTCCTTGAGCGTGGCGAAGCGGTCGGCCGGGCGCTTGGCCAGCATGCGCATGACCAGCGACACCACGCGCGGGTGCAGGTTGGGGTTGTGCAGCAGCGGCGACGGCACCGGGTCGTTCTTGTGCTTGAGCATGATCGCGAACGGGGTGTCCGCGTCGAAGGGCAGGTGCCCGGTCAGGGCCAGGAAGGCGGTGCACCCGAGGTTGTAGATGTCGGAGCGGAAGTCGACGTCCACGCCATCGCACTGCTCCGGGCTCATGAACGCCGGCGTGCCGACGCGCACCCCGACGCTGGTCACGTCCTTCTCGGCGCCGTAGCCCTTGGCCAGGCCGAAGTCCGAGACCTTGCAGAGCCCGTCCGCGGTGAGCATCAGGTTGTCGGGCTTGATGTCGCGGTGGATGACGCCCTTCTCCGCCGCCTGCTCGAGGCCGAGCGAGGCCTGGCGCACGATGTCGAGGACCTCGATCTGGCCGAGCGTGTACTGCTCGTGGAGGATCTCGCCGAGGTCGCGGCCCTCGACGAACTCGATGATCATGAAGTAGATGCCGAGCGCCTGGTCCTCGCCGAAGTCGTAGATGTGCAGGATGTTCGCGTGGTTGATGCGCGCCAGGCTCTTGGCCTCGCGCTCGAAGCGCTGGATGAAGTTCTTGTTCCGCGCCAGCTCGGGCGGCAGCACCTTGACCGCCACGCTGCGGTCGAGGCTGAGCTGGCGCGCGTGGTAGACCGCGCCCATGCCGCCCTCGCCGAGCTTGCGGTCGATCAGGCAGCCGCGCAGCGCGCGGCCGAGCAGCGGGTCGCTGTGGCCGGCGATGCGCGGCGCGCCGGCCACCACCTGGCCGCGCGCGATGTTGAAGGCGACCAGGCACTGCGGGCAGCCCTGCTGCTCGCCGTCGCCGCGCGTCGACTGCCAGCGGTGGCCGCACACCGGGCACGAGACCTGGCGCGCCGCCACCACCGGCCCGGCCGCGGGCAGGGCGATGGGCACGGCCGTCGATTGCGGCGCCAGCGGGGTGGCGGGCGGTGGCGGCAGCGCCGGCGAGGAGGCGACCACCGGTGCGGCGCGCGAGGGCTCGGCGACGGTGTCCTGCACGCTGCGCGCCTGCACCGCCTGCTGCTCCATGCGCTCGAAGAGGTCGGCGTCGGCGGGCTCGGCGCCGGCCGCGCCGGACGGCAGGCGCGGCGTGGGCGCGGGCCGCGCCGCGCCGGGTTGCGCCGGCAGCCGGCCGGGCGAGTAGGACGGCGGCGTGCCCTCGCGGCGCTCGGTCAGGGCCTTGGTGCGGCGCTTGAGTTCGGAGGTCTCATCGGGCTTGTACTCGTCGCTGCCCAGGTGGCGGCCCACCGCCCGGCCACCTTCCGCGGGCAGCGCCACGGTGAGCGGCTTCGGCGGCGGTTCCGGCATCTCGGCCTGCACCGGCGCGACCGGCAGCGGTGCCGCCGGCAGCGGCGGGGCGGGCACCGCGCGCAGCGGGGCGGAGGCGGCGGCCCGCGGCGGCGCGTCCGGCGAGGTCGCCGCGGCGTGCACGACCGGCAGCCAGCGGTGGCCGCACTGCGCGCACGCCAGCCACGAACCGGCGACGGGTGCCGGCCCAGGCTGGGCCTGTTGGCAGCGGGGGCAGACCAGGACGCTCATGCCCGGTCCGCGGCCGCGGGCGGAGCGTGCAGCGCGTGGCCCGGCGCCGCGCCCGCCGGCCGGGCGAGCTTGAAGAGGACGAGCCCGATCAGCAGCAGCACGGCCACCGCCACGGCCAGGATCAGGCGCGTGCGCCGCCGGTTGCGCAGGCGCGTGCGCAGGTTGGTGATGTCCTCGAGCAGGCGCGTCTCGGCCCCGGTCGAGGAGCTGCCGGCCTCGCGCACCTCGCGCAGGCCCTTCTCCAGGATCTCGATGCCGGCCTTCAGCTCGCCGCGCTTGACCACCGCCTGCGTGCGGTTCTGCAGCTCGAGCACGGCCTGCTCGTGCTCGCCGGTGCGCGCCTCGCGCTCGCGGCTGCGCAGCACGGTGCGCGCGCGGCGGTCGGTCTCGCGGTCGGCGAGGCGCGCGTAGATGGTCGCGGCCTCCTTGAACTGGCCGGCGGTGAACAGGCGCTGCGCCTCGGCCTCCTGGCCGCGCGCGGCCTGGGGATCGTCGGCGGTGGGCCGCAGCTCGTGGCCGCAGCGCGAGCACACCGCGGCGTCGCCGCGGTTGAGCATGCCGCAGCGCGCGCAGGTGGCGGCCTCGCCGGTCACCGCCGCGCCGCGCGCCGACAACCGGCGCTCGGTGGTGGAGCGCTCGCGCCGCTCGCTGCTCGGGCCCTTGCCCGGGTCCTCCGGCGTGGGGTGCATGTCGGTGCTGCGCCGCGGCGACGTGGCCTTGACCGGCTCGGCGGGCGGCGGCGGCATGGACGGGATCGGCGCCAGCGGCGGAGTCGCCGGCGGCATGGGGGCGTGCACCCCGCTGCGGCCGCTCTTCGCGATCGGCGCGGAGGGGACCTCGGCCGCGGCCGGCGGGCTGCCGAGGAAGCCGAGGCGCGCGCCCAGCTCGGCCCACGCCACCCGGCAGGCCTCGGCGTCGCTGAAGCGGTCGCTCGGGCTCTTCGCGAGCATGCGCATGACCAGTTCGGAGACCTCGCGCGGGATGTGCGGGTTGAGCTTGGACGGCGGTACCGGCAGCTGCTCGCGCTGCTTGGTCATGATCTCGAACGAGGACTGCCCGGTGAAGGGCTTCTCGCCGGTGAGGGCGAGGTAGGCGGTGACGCCGAGCGAGTAGAGGTCGGAACGCCCATCGAGCTTGCGCCCCATGCACTGTTCCGGGCTCATGTAGGCGGGCGTGCCCATGGCCAGCCCGACCGCGGTCAGGTCGGTGGCGTCGTTGTTCGCCGAGACGTCCTTGGCGAGGCCGAAATCGGCGATCTTGGCGATGCCCTCGCTGGTGATCAGGATGTTGTCGGGCTTGATGTCGCGGTGCACGATGCCCTGCGCGCCGACGTGGGCGAGCCCGGCCAGGCACTGCATCAGCAGCGGCGCCAGGTCCTCGACCGGCAGCATCAGCCGGTCGGCGATCTGCCGCGACAGGCTGGAGCCCTCGATGAACTCGATGACCATGTACCAGACCCCGTCGGTCTGGCCGAAATCATGCACCGACATGATGTTCGGGTGGTTGATGCGGGCGATCGACTTGGCTTCACGCGCGAAGCGCTTGATGAACTCGTCGTTGTCGCACAGCGCCTTGTTGAGGATCTTCACCGCCACCACGCGGTCGAGGCTCAGCTGGCGGCCCTTGTAGACCAGGCCCATGCCGCCCTGGCCGACCTTCTGCACCAGTTCATAGCCGCCGAACTGGCGGCCCAGGTAGGGGTCCTGCCCGCTGACGACGTGGGCGGTCTCGCCGCCGGGCGTCACCGGCTTGGCCTCGACGCGCGACGTGCGCGCGGTGCCGACGACGAATTCCGGTTTGACGTCGAACGGTTCGGGCTCCTCGGCCTTGGCCTGCGGCTGGTCCAGCCCCTCCATCCCCGGGAGGTGGGGAAGCTGGGGCAGCGCGTCGGATGGTCTGCTGTCGTCAGCGAGGGCCATGGGGGTGTGGACTTTCCATCTCAAGTCTAGTCCCGGCACGGGCAGAGCACAAGCCTCGGTGAGCACCCTGGCCAGGGAGCGGTAGAGGTTGGGGCACACGCGCTTAGGGAGAACCTGGAGGGCCGGAGGGGAAGGCGGTAGGGAAGAAGGGCGGAAGCCCGTCGGCGTTCTGGCACCGTCAGGTGGGCGCTTGGGACCTCATCCGATCAGCGCGGGCTTCCGACCAACGGACGCCGCGGCCCCCCTTCCGCCGTCCCCGTCTCCCTCCTGCGGTCAGTGCGCCTGCAGGTAGTGCTCCGCCTCCAACGCCGCCATGCACCCCATCCCCGCCGCCGTGATCGCCTGGCGGTAGCGGTGATCGCGCACGTCGCCGGCGGCGAACAGGCCGGGCACGTTGGTGCGGCAGCCCTCTTCGACCTCGATGTAGCCGTTGGCGTCGAACATCAGGCCGGACTCCCTTGAGGAAGCCGGTGTTGGGGGTGTGGCCGATGGCCATGAACACGCCCTTGACCGCCAGCGGGCTGGTCGAGCCATCGACGGTGTCGAGCAGGGTCACGCCGGACAGCTTGCGCTTGGCGTCGACCTGGTAGCCACCCAGGGTCTTGTTCCAGATCGGCTGGATCTTGGGGTTCCGCAGGGCGCGCTCGGCCATGATCTTCGACGCGCGCAGCTCGCCGCGGCGGTGGATCAGGTAGACCTTGGAGGCGAACTTGGTGAGGAAGCTGGCCTCTTCGCAGGCGGTGTCGCCGCCGCCGACCACCGCGACCTCGACGTTCTTGTAGAAGGCGCCGTCGCAGGTCGCGCAGGCGGTCAGGCCGTGCTTGCGGTCGGGGCCGTCGACCAGGAAGTCCTTCTCCTCGGGCAGGCCCAGGTAGCGCGCGCTGGCGCCGGTGGCGATGATGACCGTGGCGAACTCCGCGCTCTCGTTGGTGCCCTGGTAGAGGTCGCTCCACGACACGGTGAAGCCGTGCGCGCCGCGCTTGACCTCGGTGACCTCGCAGCCGGCCTTCACCGCGGTGCCGAAGCGCACCGCCTGCTGCTCGAAGCGCACCATCAGCTCGGGGCCCATGATGCCCTCGGGGAAGCCGGGGTAGTTCTCGACCTCGGTGGTGGTGGTCAGCTGGCCGCCCGCCTGGCGGCCGGTGAACAGCAGCGGCGCGAGGTTGGCGCGCGCCGCGTAGATGGCCGCGGTGTAGCCCGCGGGTCCGGAACCGATGATGGCGAGGTTGTTCATGGCGATCCTGGAAGGCTGAGGAGCTGCGGACGGTGGAAGCGGACGTGCGGCGGACCGCCGCGGGCGGCGGTCACCACCTCAGCACACCCGGGGCGGCAGGCGCGTCAAGCGCCCAGCCCGCTGTCCCGTGGCGCGTCCAGGGCGTGGCCGGCGAGGTCGCGCCGGCAGGCGGCGGCCACGGCGGCGATGAGGCCGTCCACGTCCGCCCCGTGCGCGCCCAGCCCGGTGCAGAAGGCGCGGTGGTCCCGGCCGCCGCGGTAGTGCGGCTCGCGGCTGGGCGCGCGCAGGTAGCGCTCCATCAGCGGCACCGCGTCGCCGACCAGCAGCACCCCCAGGTAGACGACCATGCGCGAGGTCTGGCGCAGCGAGGCGCCGAGGACCTTGCGCAGCGCGCCGTCGGCGCCGACCATGGCCAGGTCGCCCAGCCCGCGCATCACCGGGGCGCGTCCCGCAGGCCGCCAGCGTCACGGCGGCGACCAGCGCGCCGCTGACCAGGTCGACGTAGGGCGTGACGCCGAACACCTCGTGGCGCAGGCGCACCGCGACCACCACCATGCCCGGCGCCAGCACCACCGCCCCGCCGCCGGCGACGCGCCGGTGCACGGGCACCCCGTCGGCCCGCGCGTGGTCGACGTGGACCTCGCGCTCGGGGTCCTGGTGGCGCCCGACCACCACGCGCACGTCCGCCGGCTGGAACACGCGCAGCCACGGCTGCTGCGGATCGAGCACCGACTCTCCGAGCGGATCGTCCGGCCCGCCCGGGTTGGGCGTGATGATGGCCGGGTGCGGTTCGACGAAACCGCTCACCGGCGACTCACTGGTGGACGCACACGCCGAGCGCGTCGGCCGCCGACTCCATCACCGCTTCCGACAGGGTCGGGTGGGCGTGGATGGTCTCCATGATCTCCTTGGCGGTGCACTCCAGCTTCATCGCCAGGCTGAGCTCGGCGAGCAGCTCGGTGGCGTCGTAGCCGACCAGGTGCGCGCCGATGAGCTGGTCGAACTCGGCGTCGAAGACCAGCTTCACGAAGCCCTCGGGGTGGCCGATGGCCTTGGCCTTGCCGGAGGCCATGAACTGGAAGCGGCCGATCTTGAGCTTCCGGCCCTCGGCCAGCGCCTTCTTCTCGGTCAGCCCGACCGAGGCGACCTGGGGCTGGCAGTAGGTGCAGCCGGGGATCTGCGCGTAATTGAGCGGCGCCGGGTGGCCGACGATGTGGCCGACCGCGGCCTCGCCCTCGAAGCTCGCCTTGTGCGCGAGCAGCTGCTTGCCGGCGACGTCGCCGATGGCGTAGACGCCGGGCACGTTGGTGAGCATGGTTCGCGTCGACCGCGATGAAGCCGCGCTCGTCGAGCTTCACGCCGGCCTTGTCCAGGCCGACGCCCTCGGTGTTGGCCAGGAAGCCGACCGCGACCAGGACCTTGTCGACCTCGACGACCTCGGCCTTGCCGTCCTTCTCGAGGTGCACGGCGACGCCGCCCTCCTTGACCTCGAGCTTGACCACCTTGGTGGCGAGCTTGATCGCCACGCCGGCCTTGGTGAAGGAGCGCTCCACGACCTTGGCGACCTCGGCGTCCTCGAGCGGCAGCACCTGGTCGAGGACCTCGACGACCGTGACCTTGGTGCCCAGGGTCTGGAAGAAGTAGCCGAACTCCATGCCGATGGCGCCGGCGCCGATGCACAGCAGCGACTTCGGCTGCTCGGTCGCGCCGAGGAGGTGGCGGTAGTTGACCACGCGCTTGCCGTCGACCGGCAGGTGCGGGAAGGTGCGCGGCTTGTGGCCGGTGGCGATGATGATGTTGTCGGCGCTGACGTTCTGGGCGCTGCCGTCGGCCTTCGTCACGGTCACGGTCTTCGCGTCGACGAAGGTCGCCGTGCCGGACAGCACGGTGATCTTGTTCTTCTTCATCAGGAACTCGACGCCCTTGGCCATCGCGCCGGCGACGTCGCGCGAGCGCTTGATCACCGCGGCGAAGTCCGCGCGCACGTTGTCCGCCGCCAGTCCGTAGTCCTTGGCGTGCTTCAGCCCCTCGAAGATCTCCGCGCTCTTGAGCAGCGCCTTGGTCGGGATGCAGCCCCAGTTGAGGCACACGCCACCGAGGCTCTCCTTCTCGACGATCGCGGTCTTCTTGCCGTTCTGGGCCGCCTTGATCGCGGCGACGTAGCCGCCGGGACCGGCGCCGATGACGAGGACGTCGTAGTCAGCCATGGGAGTCTTTCTTGGACGTATGGAGGGGTGCGGCGCGGGCGGCAGTCCCGGACCATGGGGCCCGGGACCCGCCAAGGCCTCAGATCAGCAGCGTCGCCGGGGCTTCCAGCAGCTCGCGCAGGGTCTTGAGGAAGGCCGCGGCGTCGGCGCCGTCGACCGCGCGGTGGTCGGCGCTGATGGTCAGGCGCATGACCTTGCCGGGCACCACCTGCCCGCCGCGCACCACCGGCTCGTCCTTGATGCCGGCGACGGCGAGGATGGCGACCTGGGGCGGGTTGATGATCGCGACGAACTCGCTGATCCCGAACATGCCGAGGTTCGAGATGGTGAAGCTGCCGCCCTGGAACTCGGCGGGCTGGAGCTTGCCCTCGACCGCCTTCTTGGCGAGCGCGCGCACCTCGTCGCCGATCTGGCGCACGCTCTTGGTGTGCGCCTTGGCGACGATCGGCGTGATCAGGCCGTCGGGGATGGCGACCGCGACGCAGATGTCGGCGCTGTCGTGCTGGCGGATCGAGGTGCCGTGGTAGGTGGCGTTCAGCTTCGGGTGCACGCGCAGCGCGAGCGCCGCGGCGCGCACGATCAGGTCGTTGACCGTGACCTTGAGGCCGTCGAGCAGGTTCGCCTGCTCGCGCAGCGCGCTGAGCGCGCCGGCGTCGACGGTCTCGGTGACGTAGAAGTGCGGGATCTGGGTCTTCGCCTCGAGCAGGCGCTTGCCGATGATGGTGCGCATCGGCGACATCGCCACGTCGCTGGCCGCGCCGTCCGGGCGCAAGACCTTCAGCTTCGGTTTCTCCGCCTTGGCGGGCGCGCCGGCGGCGCCGAGCTTGGCGGAGCCGGACTTGGCGGCGGCCTCGACGTCGCGCCGCACGATGCGGCCGTCCGGGCCGGAACCCTTGACCGCGCGCAGGTCGACGGCGAGGGCGGCGGCGATCTTGGCGGCGACCGGCGAGACGCGGATGCCCTTGGGGAGGCCAGCCGGGGGCTGGCCGGCTGACGGCGCGGCTGGCGCACGCCGGGATCGCAGCGGGAGTCGGCGGCGGGAACGGCCGCCGGGGCGGCGGGCGCCGCGCCAGCTGCCGAACTTCGCGTTGGTCTCCTTGGCCTTGGCCACCGCCGCCTTGACGTCGTCGTCGGGCTTGGTGGTGAAGATCGCCGCGACCTGGTTGACCTGGGCGAGCGAACCGGCGGGGATGAGGATCTCCGCGACCGTGCCGCCATCCAGCGCCTCCCACTCGACCGTGGCCTTGTCGGTGGCGATCTCGGCGATCACGTCGCCGCTCTTGACCTTGTCGCCGGGCTTGACGCGCCACGCGACGATCGTGCCCTCGGTCATGGTCGGGGATTTGGCGGGGACGAGCTGTTCGATGATCATGTGCGGGGGGGTCCGGAAGTCCGGGAGCCCTGCTCCGGAAGGATCCGGGCGGCGGGGCTCACAGGGTGGTTCGATGCGGTGAGCGGTCGGCGGGCGTTCAATGAGCGGTGGCGGCCGGGCCGCGCGGTGATCCCTAGCGGTAGCACGCCTGCTTCACCGCCGCGATGATGCGGTGCGGCTTGGGCAGGGTCTCGTGCTCGAGGTTGGCCGCGTACGGCATCGGGTTCTCGGTGGTGGTGACGCGGCCGACGGGCGCGTCGAGGTCGTCGAACACGCGCTCCATCAGCTGGGCGGCGACCTCGGCGCCGACGCCGCCGGTCCTGTAGCACTCCTCGACCACCACGCAGCGGCTGGTCTTGCGCACCGACTCGGCGATCAGCTCGATGTCGAGCGGCTTGATGGTGCGCGGGTCGACGACCTCGCACTGGATGCCGTCCTTGGCCAGCGCGTCGGCGGCCTCCAGCGCCCAGTGCACGCAGCGGTTGATCGCCACGATCGTGCAGTCGCCGCCCTCGCGCCGCACCACGCCCTTGCCGAAGGGGATGGCGTAGTCCGCGGTGGGGATGTCCTGCTCGTAGTTGTAGAGCATCTCGTTCTCGAGGAAGCACACCGGGTTCGTGCTGGCGCAGCGCGGTCTTCATCAGGCCCTTGGCGTCGTAGGGCGTCGACGGGCTGACCACGATGAGGCCGGGGAAGTGGCTGTAGAGCGCCTCGACCGCGTGGCTGTGCTGCGAGCTGACGCGCGGGCCCGCGCCGTTGGGGCCGCGCATCACCAGCGGGATGGGGAACATGCCGCCGGTCATGTAGCACATCTTCGAGGCGTTGGAGATGATCTGGTCGAAGGCGGGGAAGCTGAAGTTCCACGACATGAACTCGATCACCGGGCGCAGGCCGGTCATCGCCGCGCCCACCGCCAGGCCGGCGAAGCCGCGACTCGGTGATCGGCGTGTCGATGACGCGCTCCGGGCCGAACTCGTCGAGCAGGCCCTTGGTCACCTTGTAGGCGCCGTTGTACTGCGCGACCTCCTCGCCCATGATGAAGATGCTGGGATCGCGCTTCATCTCCTCGTACAGCGCCTGGCACAGCGCCATGCGCATGTTGACCAGCTGGGTGCCGTCGGAGAGCAGGATGCCCTTGTGGCCGTTGATCGGCTCGCTGGCCTTGGTGTTGATCGGGCGCGAGGCCTTCAGCGGGGGAGCCGTCAGGACGGACATCGGGGGATCCTCGGGAGGGGCGGCGAACGACGGGCGGAGAGGGACGGGAGGCGCGCCTACTCGGCGTAGACGTGGCGGGTCAGCTCGGTGAGCGGCGGCTCGGGGCTCTCGTCGGAGAACTTCACCGCCTCCATGATCTGGGCCATGACCTGCTCCTCGAGCTGGTCGGCGCCGGCCGCGGTCAACCAGTTCGCGGCGAGCAGGTCGACCTTGATGCGCTCGATCGGATCGAGCGCCTTGTAGCGGTCGACCTCCTCCTTGGTGCGGTAGGTCGCGGCGTCCGAGACCGAGTGCCCGCGGTAGCGGTAGGTCTTGGCCTCGATCAGCACCGGGCTGGCCGCCGCGCGCGATGGCGATCGCCTGCTGCGCGGTCTTCCACGAGGCGTAGAGGTCGAGGCCGTCGAAGGTGAACGAGGCCATGTTGTAGCCCGGCGCCTTGGCCGCGGCGATGTCCTGCACCGACGAGGCGCGCGTGCAGGCCGTGCCCATGCCGTACATGTTGTTCTCGATCACGTAGATCGCCGGCAGGTTCCACAGCGAGGCCATGTTCAGCGACTCGTGGAAGGTGCCCTGGGGCGAGGCGCCGTCGCCGAGGTAGGTGATGCTGACGCCGCCGGTCTTGCGGTACTTGGCGCTGAAGGCCGCGCCGGTGCCGACGGGGATCTGGCCGCCGACGATGCCGTGGCCGCCGAGCATGTTCTTCTCCTTCGAGAAGAAGTGCATCGAGCCGCCCTTGCCGCGCACGTTGCCGGTGACCTTGCCGAAGAGCTCGGCCATCAGCTCCTTGGGGTCGAGGCCGCAGAGCAGGCCGAGCGCGTGGCAGCGGTAGCTGGTGACGGTGGCGTCCCTGCTCGGATCGAGGTGGTCGTAGAAGCCGGTCTGGACCGCCTCCTGGCCGATGTACGCGTGCAGGAAGCCGGCGATCTTCTTGGCCTCGTAGGCCTGGCTGGCGCGCTCCTCGAAGCGGCGGATCAGCAGCATCTGCCGGTACATCTTCAGCAGGCGTTCCTTGCCGATCTCCGCCCGCACGGCGGCGGTGTCGATGGCGGTCGTCTTGGCGGCGGTCGGGCTCATGGGGTCCTCGTCGCGATGCAGGCGGGCTGGCGGTCAGCGGGCTTCACGTGCGGAAACAGCGGCTAAAGAGCGGGGCGCGCTGCGCCCGCAGCGTCACTTGGGGTCGAGTTGCACGCCCGAGTGGGCAGGAGCGGCGGGCGCGGGGGCAGCGGGGACCGCAGCGGGGGCCGCGGCAGTCGGAGCGGGCGCAGGAGCGGCCGGCGTGGCAGCGGCAGGAGCGGCGGCCGGCGCCTCCGGAACCAGGGCCGGGGCGCTCGGAGCCTTGGGGGCTTCCGGCGCGGCAGTAGGCGCGTTCGGCGCGACACTGGACGCGCTCGGCGCAGCGGCGGGGATGGTCGCCGGAGTGGCCACGGGCGCGGCCGGGGCGCTGGTGGGCGCAGCGGGCGCAGGCGAACCGTCCGCCTGCTTGGTCGCCGCTGGCGGCGTTGCGACGCCCGGCTTGGCCGCGTCGGTCGCGGGAGCCGCCACCGCGGCCTTGCCGGACTGCGTGGTCGTGCCGGTCTGGGGGAAGGTGCTCGGCGCCTGGAGGGCCGGCGCCGCCGCGCCCTTGCCGCCCGCGGCCGACTCGAGGTCCCCATCATGGTGGATGGAGAGGATGGTGACGATGAGCAGGAAGGCGCCACCGAGCCAGCCGGTGATCTTGCTCATCTTGCGCCCGGCGCCGACGCCCAGGGTGCTGTCGAGCTGGCCGCCGCCGCCGAAGGAGCTGGACAGGTCGCCCGCGCCGCCCTGCAGCAGGATCATGCCGATGATGAACAGGCACAGCGGCCAGAGCAGGATGACCAGGATCAGGGTTGTCGTCGTCACGGCGGCGTCTCTCTTCTCGTGCTTCTGGGGAGTATCGTAGGGGCGGGCGCGGGCTCAGGCCGCGGCGAGGATGGCGGCGAAGTCGGCGGCCTTGAGCGACGCTCCACCCACCAGGGCGCCGTCGACGTCGGGCTGCGAGAGCAGCTCCTTGGCGTTGTCGGCCTTGACCGAGCCGCCGTACTGGATGCGCACGCGCTCGGCGAGTCCGCCGTCGATGCCGCGCACCACGCCGCGCACGAAGGCGTGGGCCTCCTGGGCCTGGGCGGTGGTGGCGGTGCGGCCGGTGCCGATCGCCCACACCGGTTCGTAGGCCAGGACCAGGGTCGCCAGCTGCGCGGCGGTGAAGCCCTCGAGGGCGCCCTTCACCTGGCGGCTGAGCACCTCCTGGAGCTTGCCGCCATCGCGCTCGGCGAGGGTCTCGCCGATCGCGAGGATGGGCACCAGGCCCTGGGCGAGCACGGCCTTGAGGCGCTTGTTCACGGTCTGGTCGGTCTCGCCGAAGTACTGGCGGCGCTCGCTGTGGCCGAGCAGCACGTACTTCGCGCCGGCGGCCTTGGCGAGGCTGGCGGAGATCTCGCCGGTGAAGGCGCCCTTCTCTTCCCAGTGCACGTTCTGCACGCCGACGCCGATGACGCTGCCGGCGGCGGCCTTGACGGCGGCCGGTACGGCCAGGGCGGTGGGGAACACCGCCACCTCGGCGCGGCTGGCGGTGGCCGCGGCGATCAGGCCGGCGATCAGGGCGCTGCCCTCGTCGCCGGTGAGATTGAGCTTCCAGTTACCGGCGATGAACGGCTTGCGCGACATGGGGATGGTGGCTTTCCAAGGGTCGACGGCAGTGGCTGCGGGGGCATCCGGAAGGGCCCCGGGGGGCGATGCGCCGCGCTGCTCGGCGCGGGGACGGGACGATAGGATGGGCCCGGGACGGGTCAATCCCCGAAAACGGTGTTTTTACGCACCACTTGGGCTTTTGTCCACCCTGACAGCAGGGCCGTGGAGGGCTGTTTCCTTCCCCGGGCCCGGAAGCGGCCCGGTCAGGACCCTTGCGAATGGGCACTTCGCCGCCGCGGAGCGGCGTTTCCCCCATGCCAGGGCCGGAATCGGCTCCCGTATGAGCGGGTGGCCGGCCAAATCGCCAAGCCGCCGGCTGTGGAAGGCTGATAATCGGCGGTTGCGGCCCCGGACCACTCCTCCAAGGTGCCGGCATGACCGCGCCGACCGTGCTGATCAGCGGACTCGGGCTGATGGGCGGCAGCCTGGCCGCGGCGCTGGTCGGTTCCGGGTGGACGGTGCACCTCCACCACCGCCGCCGGGAAGTGGTCACCCGGGCGGTCGAGTTGGGCTTCGGCACGCCGGTCACCGACCTGCCCGCGGCCGTCGCCGGGTGCGACGTGGTCGTGGTGTGCACGCCCGTCAGCATCATCGCCGAGCACATCCGCGCCCTGGTGCCCTACGGCCAGCGCGCCGTCTTCACCGACGTCGGCAGTGTCAAAGGCACGATCTGCCACGAGCTGTCCGACCTGGCGCGCAGCGGCCGCTTCGTCGGCAGCCACCCGATGTGCGGCGGCCACCAGCAGGGCCTGGAGCACGCGGACGCCTCCCTCTACCGCGGCGCCACCACCATCCTCACCCCGCTGGCCGACACTCCGCCCACCCCCGTGGCGCTGGTCGAGCGCCTGTGGCAGGCGGTCGGCTGCCGCACCCTGGTGCTGAGCCCCGAGGCGCACGACCTGGCGGTGGCCCAGTCCTCGCACCTGCCGCACGTCCTCGCCGCCGCCGCCGCCGCCGGGCTCAGCCCGGCCGCCGCCCCGGTCGCCGCCTCGGGCTTCCGCGACACCACCCGCGTCGCCGCCGGCAACGCCGGGCTGTGGAGCGATATCCTGCTCGCCAACCGCCGCGCCGTGCTCGACGAGCTGCGCGCGGCCATCACGCGCCTGCGCGACCTCGAGGACGGGCTCGCCAAGCGCGACGCCAACGCGGTGTGGGGCTGGCTCGAACGCGGCCGCGCCGGCCGCCAGCGCTTCGATGGCCTGCGCGCGCCGACGGACGCCCCCGGCGCCGGCACCACCGAGGATTGAGGCTGTCCGCCGGGCTCCCCCGGGTCCATCGCATCACCAGCACTGCGGGCTCCCACCCCCGGGAGGGTCGAGCGCCAGCTCGACCAGGATCCTCAGGACCCTCAGGCTGGCGCATCACCCCGATCTTCGAATCCCCGTCAGACGATCGCGCCCGCTCCGTTCGGTGACTGCCACCGCCACCCTCATCGCGTATAGATCCGCGCCTCCGCCTGCTTGCCCGCGCGCTTCGCCAGCGCCGCGGTCGCCTCCTTGCCGGTGATGAGCTGCCACGACCCGGGCAGCACGATCTCCTGGGCCAGGGTCGCGAGCAGCTGCTGGTCGGCGGCCGCGCCGCGGAACTTCCACCACGCGACCCGGATGCGCACCACCACGACGAAGTAGGGCTTGTCCGGCTGGTGCTGGACCGCGACGCCGGCGAGGTCGACGGCGGCGATCTCGGGGTGGCGGGCGAACGTCGCGCGCAGCGGCGCGAGCGCGGCAGGACCCAGGCCGTGCGCCTGGAGCCGCTTGGGGGAGGGCAGCTGGGCGCGCTCGGCCGCGGAGAGGCTCTCGAGTTCGCTGCGCCGCTCGGCCCGCTCCTCGATGCCGGGGATGATGTCGCGCCGGCCCTGGGCGTCGGCGAAGTCGCGCAGCAGCGCGTAGCCGGGCCCGGCCGCATCGGCGTCGTGCGCGATCGCGCCCTCGATCAACGGCACGCCGCGCGCATCGCCGTCCGCGAGCAGCTCGCGCCCGAGCAGGAACAGCGCGGGCGCGTGGTCGGGTTTCGCGGTGAGCAGCTCCTCGAGCGCCGGCCGCGCGGCCGCCTGGCCATCGAGCTGGTGGAGGACGTCGACCAGCTCCCAGCGCTGGTCGACGGTGATGGCGCCGGCCTCGCGGCTCGCGCTCAGGGCGGCGCGGCGCGCGGCCAGCTCCACCCCCTGGCGGTGGCGCGCGGCCCAGCCGCGACCGTTCTCGGCGAGCCACGCGCGGTTGAGGCGCCCGGCGAGCTCCGCCTCGCGCTCGCGCAGCCAGGCGTGCGCGGCGCTGGCCGAGGCCGGGATGGCCGCGAGCGCGTTCGGCGAGCGGCCGGCCGCGGGGCAGCCGATGATCTCGAGCCGCTCGCGCAGGCACGGGTGGACGTCGTCGCGGTCGTTGCCGCGGTTGAGCGCCTCCCCCAGCCAGCGCGCCCCCTGCGCCGGGGGCGTCGCCAGGAAGCGGTCGAGGCGGTCGAGCAGGTCGGCCGGCGGGTGCTGGTCGCGCAGCGCCTGGCGGCCGAGGTCCTCCCAGAAGCCGGCGCTGTGCCGGCCGATGAGCGCACCGCGCACCAGCGCCGTGGCGGCGGCCGCGGCGCTCGCCGCGCGCGCCGCGACGCGGTCGGCCTCGCGCTCCTGCAGGCGCGCGAGCACGAACGAGTAGGCGTTGAACAGCGGCGCGAACCAGTTCAGGAAGGCGCGCAGCACGCCGCCGCCCGCGTTCTGCGCGGCGAGGTGCGACCAGGTGGCGCGCAGGCGGTGGATCCAGGCGCCGAAGCGGCCGTGCTCGCCGCGCAGGTGGCCGAGCTCGTGCGCGATCACCGATCGCGCCTGCGGCACGTCCATGCGGCGCAGCAGCGGCAGGCCGAGCACGAGCTGGTTCTCGTACCAGCCGAACAGCCCCAGGCGCGGGCGCTGCGCGAGCGCGGCGTTGAACTCCGGCGTGATGACGATGCGGTGCACCGGCGGCGAGCCGACCGCGCGGCGCAGGTTCTCGACCTCGGTGAAGAGGTCGGGCGCCTCGGCGCGGCTGAGCGCGATGCCGTCGACGCGCGGGAAGCGCACCCACACGCCGCGCAGCACCGACCAGGCGAGCGCACCGCCCAGCGCGGCGAGGACGAAGGCGATCTTGAACACCCCCGCGCCGTGCCCCGCCTTGCCGGCGAGGAACAGCACCCCGGCCGCGGCCGCGAGCAGCACCAGGCCGATCAGCAGCGCCAAGCCCACCATCGCGAAGCCGAAGGCGGCGAGCACCGCGACGCGCGTCCGGTACCACCCCGGCGACCGTTCCGCGAGGCCCTCGAGACGGATGATGAGCGCATCGTAGGCAGCGAGTTTCATGCGGCAGGCTAGCACCGCCGCCGCTGGCCTCAAGGCTGCCCCGCGCACGCCCGGGCGGCGCTGCCGAAGGCCGGCGAAGCCGCAGTGGCACAGAGGCGCCGTGCGCGCAGCGTGCCCGGTGCCCGCCACCAACCACCACCCAGGAACCGCCCATGCCTGCCGCCCAGCCCGCCCCCCTGCCCCTCGCCGACCTGCACAGCGCGCTGACCTGGCGCTACGCGACCAAGAAATACGACGCCACGCGCAAGATCCCGGCCGCGAGCCTGGCCGCGCTCGAGGAGACCCTGGTCCTCAGCGCCTCCTCCTACGGCCTGCAGCCCTACCGCTTCTACATCGTCGACGACCCCGCCGTCCGCGCCCGCCTGCAGACCGCCGCCTATGGCCAGACGCCGTTCGTCGAGGCCTCGCACCTGGTGGTCTTCGCCGCCAAGAAGGGCTTGGACGAGAGCTACGTCGAGCACTTCATCGCGCGCGTGGCCGAAGTCCGCGGCGTACCCGCGGAAACCCTGAAGGGCTATCGCGACACCATCATCGGCGACCTGGTCAAGGGCCCGCGCCACGACTGGGTCGACCACTGGGCCGCCCGTCAGGCCTACATCGCGCTCGGCGACCTGCTGACCAGCGCGGCCCTGCTGGGCATCGACGCCACCCCCATGGAAGGCTTCCAGCCGCCCAAGGTCGACGAGATCCTCGGCCTCGCCGCGCAAGGCTACGGCTCGGTGGTCTGCGCCGCCCTCGGTTACCGTCACCCCGACGACAAGTATGCGAAGGCGCCCAAGGTCCGCTTTCCGGCCGGGGAACTGATCACGCACGTCTGAAGGCGGAAGGTCGCAAGGGGAGGACGGGCTCAAGGGATCGAGGGAGGCGCGAGGCACGAGTCGGTCTGACGGGGAGCCGGTTGATGCATGCGCATCTCCATCTCCCTCGTCACCAGATCCTTTAAGCCTGGCGATCTCGCCTTCCCTCGCGCCTCCCGCCTCGTGCCTGGCGCCTCCCCTCCTGAAGCCAGACTGGCCCGGGTCGTGGAACTGTGGCAGAATCCCACATGCCGGGGCATGCCGCCCCGGCATTCTTGACCTGTTGTCCTGACACCCGGCGGTTGCCGGCCAGGGCGAGGAGAGCCGCCATGATCCGTACCCTTCCGCGCGTCCCCACTCTGCTGGCCTTGGCGGCGGCCCTGGCCTGCGCGCCCAGCGCGTGGCTGACGGCGGAGGAGCAGCTCAAGCTGGCGAGCGGTGACATCGTCACCGGCGAGCTGGTGAAGGAGACCGCGACCGCCGTCGACCTGCGCCGCAAGCTGCTGGTCAAGCACATGGTCAAGGTCTCGATCACCAGCATCCCCAAGGACCAGATCACCAGCCGTTCCAAGGTGCCGGACGCGCCCGAGCTCTACAAGACCCGCTCCGCCGGCGTGGGCGACAGCATGGAGGAGCAGTGCGCGCTCGCGCGCTGGTGCATCGAGCACGTGCTGGTCGACCAGGCCGTGGTCCACACCGGCAAGGCCGCCGAGGCCGCGCCGGACAGCCCGCTGGTTGCCAAGCTCTACACCGATCTCGGCTTCGTGAAGACCCCCGATGGCAAGTGGGCGAAGGAGGACGAGTACCTGGCGCAGACCGGCCAGGTCGACCTGGGCGGCAAGATCATGAGCCCCGCCGAAGCCGAAGCGCGCAAGACGCTCTACCGCGCCAACGCCGAGGACGTCAGCGCGGCGCAGCAGGTCAAGGACCTGCAGTTCGTCGTCGACCACTACGCCGAGCGCATCACCGACACCCAGAAGAAGCTCGACACCGCAAAATCGACGCAGTCAGAGGCGCAGGCGCGCGCCAAGTCCGCGCAGGCGCAGGCCGAGGCCGCGGCCAGGCGCGCCGCCAACAACAAGGGCCAGAACGGCAACGGCAACGGAAATGGCTACGGCACCAACGGCCGTCGCGGCGGCCAGCAGCAGCAGGCCCAGACCTCCGGCGATCCCGCCGGCGACTACGCGCAGGCCAGCTCCGACGCCGAGTCCGCCACGCGCGACGTGACCACCCTCACCCGCCGCCTGGCGAACCTGCAGCAGACGCTCGACAAGGCGAAGGCCGACCTGCCCGCCGCCAAGGAGCGCCTGACCAAGGCCGACGCCGATCTCGACAAGGCCAAGGCCGGCGTGCCCGGAGCAGACAAGGGCACCGATGCCGGCACGGTCGCCAAGACGCCGAGCGACGCTCCCGCAAAGACCGCCGCCGCAAAGTAGCATCGGGAGCCGACCTCCGGGTCAGCAGGCCTCATTCCGATCAGCGAAGGCAGGCGGCCCAGCGGGACGCGGTCCCGGGGGACAGCCAGCCGCTGACTCGGCCACATCATCCTCAATGGAGTGCCTCTCACCGTGTCCGCTCATCCAACCCGTGTAGCGCCCTGATGCCCTGAACCCATGATGGCGGCCAGGAGCCATCATGACCATCGAGCCTTCTCCTGCCGATTCCCCTGGCGCGCAGCGCTACCGCTCGGTCGTCGAGGGTGTGCAACTGGCCAACGAGTTCACCCGCAGCCGGATGACGGCAGGGGAATTCGCGCGCCAGCGCGGTGTGACCGTGCGCATGATCATGTACTGGACGAAGCGTGCCCGTCTCTTGGCTGCAGCGACGACCCCGGATTTGATCCAGGTCGCCGAGCTCAGCGCGAGCGGCGCCATCGAACCGCCGGCTGTCGAGACGGCTCCCGCTGCGACCGCGATCATCCCGGCGCCATCGCCACCTGTGCCGACATCTATCCCGACGATCGAAGTGCGCCTGGCAAATGGCGTGCGCATCGGCATCGCGGCCGGGTTCTCGCCCGCGGTTCTGGCGCAGGTGGTCGCCTGCCTAGGCGGAAGGTCGTGCTGAACCTGGCGCGCCGCCGGGTCTTCCTGTGCCGCAAACCCGTCGACATGCGCAAGTCGTTCGACTCGCTGTCCGACTTGGTGCGCATCGACCTGGCGATGGACCCCTTCCAGGGCGATGTGTTCATCTTCATAGGCAAGGACCGCAGCCGGGCGAAGGTGCTGATCTGGGAGACGAGCGGATTCTGGCTGTGCGCGAAACGCCTCGAGACCGCGTGCTTCCGTCTGCCTGGCGCGACGGGCGCCGATGGAGCGGGCGTTGCCACGATGCCTCTGAGCAGCGTGCAGGTGACGGCCCTTCTCGAGGAAGTGGTACCGCGGATGTTGCGGCATGCGCGCGGAGAAATCCGCTAACAACTCGCTCTCTTTCCCGTACTTGATGACGTGAACGACGCTGCGCCACCGACCCCGCCATCGCCGCCCCCGACGCCGCGCGAAATCGCCCTGGAGCGCGAGAATCAGGACCTGCGCGCGAAGCTGGTGGCCATGGAAAAGCAGCTTCGGAGGTTGCTTCGACGCATTGCCTTCCCGTCCTCGGAAACGCTGATCCACGATCCGGGCCAGCAGACGATCGCCGAGATCGTCGCGGTAGTCGACCACCTGCGGGCCGATGGCACCGCCGCGGGCGTCGAGCTGCTGGTCGCCGCTGCGACCGTCCCCGACGCGCCAGCTGGAGTGCGCAAGCCTGCCAAGCCGCGCGGACGCGGCTGGACCACGCTGCCCGATCACCTGCGCCTCGTCGAGGAGCGCATCACCATCGCTGCGGAGGAACGCCATGACGCGGATGGTACGCCGCTGGTCCCGGTCGGTTGCGAGCGTTCCACGCGGCTCGACTGGGTCCCCGGGGAATTCATCCGGAGGGTCACGATCCGCACCCGCTATGGCCGCATGGACACACGCGAGCCGGT
Organism: uncultured Planctomycetota bacterium; assembly: GCA_963818245.1. Lineage (GTDB taxonomy): Bacteria > Planctomycetota > UBA11346 > UBA11346 > UBA11346 > BOG-1363. Next base: position 4,497 of record CAWFSD010000017.1, on the reverse strand, counting down.
GCTGACCGCACCGATTCCGCCGGCGATCGTGCCGCGCGGCTTGGCCGCGGACAACCTGGTGCTGCATATCGCACACCAGAAGTATGGCCTGGGCCTGCCGCTCTACCGCCAGCGCACCGAGTGGCTCCGCCACGGCGTCGACCTCAGCACGCAGACTGCTTGTTCGTGGATGGGACACCTCTCGCGCCGCCTCGCCCCTCTGATCGGCGCCATTCGCCAGCAGATCCTCAGCGAGCCGATGCTGCACCTGGACGACACGCCGATCAAGCGTTGGACGCGTGAACGGCGCGGATCCTGCCAGATCGCCCGCATCTGGTGCTACACCGCGGCCGGCCAGGTCTTCTTCGACTTCACCGACACGCGCGCCGGCCATTGGCCGTGGGATCTGCTGCGCGGCTATCACGGCCACATCGTCGCCGATGCGTATGGCGGCCATGATGCGCTGTTCGCGGGAAGTGGCGGCACGGCCACCGAGGTGGGCTGCTGGGCGCATGCGCGACGCCCATTCCATGAACTGCTCGAGCGCGCACCGAGTGCACGCGGTCAGCTGGAACTGATCCAGGCCCTGTACCGCATCGACACGGTCGCGGCCATCGTCGCCCAGGCGCTGCACCGCGATCCGGTCGCTGAGCGTACGCGACTGCGCGAGGCCGAAGCGCCGGCGCTGCTCGCCGCGATCCGCCAGCGAGCCGACGGCATCATCGCGAACGAACCCGAACAATCCGAGATCGCCGAGGGCGCGCGATACCTGCGCAACCACTGGCAGGCGCTGACCCGCTTCGTAACCGACGGCCGACTGCCGCTCGACAACAACGCCGCGGAACGGCAGCAACGACCGATCGCGGTCGGACGCAAGAACTGGCTCTTCGTCGCCAGCGAGGATGGCGGCACCTGGGCGGCTGACCTGCTCAGCGTGTTCCAGTCCTGCCGGCTACAGCAGCTCGACCCCATCAGCTATCTGACCGCCATCATGCCGCGGCTGATAGCCGGGGACACCGATCCGCTCAGGCTGACACCGACATCCTATGTCGCGACCAGACGTCGGGTCGGCTGACAACCAATATTCGTCGGCGGAGGGGGACGAATTTTCGTCGGGGACCGGCCGGGAGGATCAAAACGGGTTAGATGAGCGGACACGAGCAGTCGCTTTGGGGAAAGGGACCTATCGTATTTCAGAAACCCGAAATCAGGGGTAATGTATTCCCCGCAATAGGGACAAGGGAAGAACCACTTACTAATAATTCCATCAGAGTATTTCTTGTGGAACAAGTCGTCTTCATCAATGGGAGTAGACGCGAATAGGGATTTCCCACCCATGCCACGATATGCGGTTGTGCGCACGGTTGCGAGCTCCGTTGGCGCCGCTTCATCCCCTGCCATGTGGGGATACTTCGCCACTTCATCGCATATCGCGTAGCGGACACTGACGCTTGCCAAGGAAGCTGCGCTATTCGCGGTCGCAACCTTGATGGTGCTTTCCCCTGGTCCAAACACCTGCTGAGGGGAGTTGAACTTCTTCCCTTCCTTCATCAGGTGGCGAAGGGATTTGGAAGCGCGGATGATGCCCCTTATACGCTTATCAAGGATGTCCTCCGCTGTCTTGAGGTCCGCCGCGACAATTAGGGAAGGATCCCCATTAGCGAAGAGTGCGAATATGGACGCGCAAATGAGTGCTGTTGTCTTACCGGTCTTACCCCCGGACATGATAGAGATTTGCTCAATCTCATTAGAGGTAAACTTGTTTATGATTTCCTTCCACCAAGGGGCAAACCTTATGCGTCCGGGTCTTGGTCCGGTTCCCTGGGGTAGGTAAATATTTGCTTCGCACCACTCTACAGGGGTTTGCTTGGGAGGAGGTAAGAGGAATGACCAATCGCCCGGTTCAACTTTCCAAATCATCGCTTTCTGTCTCTTCCAAGACTTCCTTGGGTTTACTGAATTCCCGTACCAATAGCTCTAACGCGTCCGAAATCTGACGGGTCAAACGTTCCTGTAAGTCAGCATCAGGGAAGGAGAGGGGGATACGCAATAGCGCTTGCTTGGTCATGTTGTAGCGCTGCTTTTCATCATCGAGGTAATCAGCAAGCGGAACGAGTTCCTTGCGCTTCACCTTGAGAACGTCTTCCGCCAATAGAGCCTGTGCGCGCATCTTGACCGTTTTCCAATGAATGATGTCCTCGGGATCACCAGGCATTACATCATCGGACTCTTCGTCTTCCTCTTCCTCAACTTCCCATCCCAGTTTCTTGCGGATCTTATTCTTGGATTTGTCGCTCAGGGTAGAGCCTTCCACTAACCATATTGCGCATTCCAGAACGGAATAATATCCATCAGCGTCCTTTTGTGGTGCGGAAGTGGAACCGTTGAATGCAGCTTCCAGCGGAGAACCAGAAACCCCAAAGAGTCCTGCCATTCCCCTGCGGTTGCTGATCCGTTCAGGGACTAACGGCGGTAAAGTATAGTCTTTCATGGGTTTACGGTCGATAATTTATAAAAAATGTCGCCGTCAATTGGTCCCCCAGTGCTTTTAACCTTTTCGTCGTGAGTACCTATTCCATTGCCAATCAAGCGCTTAGGACAATGCCGATATTCGCACAGGGTGTATTTGCCTGTAATCACCACACTTATGCCCATATCCCCTACTCCTCCATCCTGCTTTTCATATTTCAATAACTATAATCAAATATAATAATCAATACTATGTTATTATACTTTTATTTAGTACTTATCCTATCCAATTGTGGATTCGCCTTCCAAAATAGCTTATTCCATTTGCGTGCCAGCCAGCAATAAACGGTATTCAGCCAACTAATATGGGTTTCCTGTCTATTCTTGTCCAGCTGATCCAGTGAATCCAACACATTCCAGTACACCATTCCAGGGTTTGCGAGCAATATGGAATCCACACTTTCCATAATCCACTTCGCCTTTTCCATTGTGGGAGCCTGTAATGGTAGTTTGCTTCCTAATATCTTGTGATGGATTACATAAGGTTGTGTTGGTCCAAACCTCAATTTACCAATCTCATGCCACGAAAGCTTGGATAAAACCCAATTATCATTGTCTATTATCTTTTGCATTTCCTAATCTCCTTATCATTCTATTTATCAAAAACGATTGCGGGTTAGTAGGTTGGCATTATTCACATTGGGGAAATTCTTACCAGGAAAACCACAATGATTCTAATAATGCCAGCCTACTAACCCGCCGTCGCTTTCATTCACAACCAGGGAACCACCCCCGACAGGAGAAGTAATTATATCATTTATTTAGAAGTAAACTGACTCTTCCTGCCTTACAATGTTCTTGTGTCATCAGGTTTTTCCATATGGTGTCGGACCAAGGGGGCTCAATATGGAAGAAGATAGCGTTTCCAAAATCCGACGCAATGCCATGCTGGTCGGAATCATTACCTTGCTTGTTTTGCTTGGTAAGATTTCCCCAAGTGATAAGGAAACCGTTGCGGGTATTGAATTCACCATTACCAAATTGGAACTGTGCTGGTTCATGATCCTTCTTTGGCTTTACCAGTGTTATAGGTGGTATGGTGTAATGCGTGAATTGCCCCTTACACAACCATATAAGAAGCTATTTGATTCTGGTTGCCAAGCTGAAATGGAAAAAGTAATTTTGAATGCTATAAAAACTGGGGTCAATCACCAGTATAAGAACATCATATCCAGAGTTTCCATTGATGAAATAGTATCAAATCAAAATGTGCTTATAAAGTATACACCTGTTATTCAGCACATTGGGGGAAAGCCTGAAGCGATGAATCAAGAAACCCAGACTATGAATAAGTCCGATTGGGTCGCGGTTACTGAAAATAAGAGAAGGTGGATGATATGGCACACTACTGCCGCAAGCGAATACATCTTACCCATTCTTGTTCTTTTGCTGCCTGTGTTCGGTATTGTTTATAGGTTGTTCATTCTTGGTCTGAGCCTGTTCCCTGGAAAGGGTCCGTAACCACGGTTTGCTATATCACAAAAAGCACCTTGCCGATGCTCTTTATTGAACTGCAAATCCTAGGTTCCGCATCACTATCCCAGCTATCTTTTTGAAGAATGCGTTCCAATTCCGTTATGACTGCTGGAAATGTGTACTCGCCATCCCTATTCTTGATCGCTTGGAGGCTGGCAATCGCAGTGTTCAGCAACTCCCGGCACTTACTCCAATCCCCTTGATTTTCCTTTAGCAAAAGTGCTTGTAAGGATTTGATCGCTTTCGCTTTGTTGTCGGCATTCACCTGTCCAAGGGAATCCAGAGTGGGCATGCCAAGCGAGCCGTTTTCCCCCTCAGGGACGCGCCAGCCCCCATAGGTGCTTGGCGGCAGTACGTGCCTGGGTTCCTTCTCGGGACGGATGGTCGTACCTGGCATTGCCTGGGTGCGCTTTGGCTCGTTCGAATGAGTCGACATGGGAAACCCCTCCATGAGTCGTTTTACACCCTTGTTGGCAATCTCAAACTCTGGCAAAATGCTAAGGGGTTGCGAGA
>CAWFSD010000016.1:0-37270 GCA_963818245.1 uncultured Planctomycetota bacterium | reverse complement strand
ACGGTTGGCAACGCGATGGTGACCCAGCGCCTACGCGGTGCGCGGTGCGGCGTTGCCTGCGCCGGCAGCCTGCGCAGCGGAGGCGCCGCGGGGAGCGGCCCGTTCCGCGTCGGCGCGCGGGATCCGCTCAGGAACATGGCGAGGACGCTCCAGGTGGATGGGCCCCCTCAACGCCGCGCCCGAACGGATCGTATATGATCCGGATGTCACCGGATTGGCACTGGTGTCGCCGGAACCCCACCGCAGGAGACCCGCATGCCGCAGCACCCGCTCCTCCCCGCCCTGGCGCGCGGCGCGGCCGCGCTGCTGCTCTGCCTGGCGGCGTCCCGGGCCGCCGGTGTCGAGCGCGGCGAGGTCGCGGCGCGTCTCGCCGCGCTGCCGGCCACGCACCCGCGCCTGTTCCTCGACGCGCGCGGCGAGGCAGGCCTGCGCGCGCGCCTGGTGAGCGACGCACCGCTCGCCGCCCTGCACCGCGCCCTGATCGCCGCGGCCGACCGCCAGCTCGCCACCAGGCCGGTCGAGCGCGTGCTGATCGGCAAGCGCCTGCTCGACAAGTCGCGCACCTGCCTGGACCGCGTGACCCACCTCGCCTACGCCTGGCGCATGACGGGCGACCAGCGCTACCTCGAGCGCGCGCGGGCGGAGCTGCTCGCGGTCGCCGCCTTCAGCGACTGGCACCCCGAGCACTTCCTCGACACCGCCGAGATCACCACCGCGCTCGGCATCGGCTACGACTGGCTCTACAACGGGCTCAGCGCGGAGGACCGCGCCATCATCCGCGCCGCGCTCATCGCCAAGGGCATCACCCCGGCACTGACGCTGAAGCAGTCCTGGAACACCGGCACCAACAACTGGAGCCAGGTCTGCCACGCCGGCCTGGCGGTGGGTGCGCTGGCGGTGCACGAGGCCGGCGATGCGCAGACGCTCGACGCGCTGGTGCACGCGGTCGAGGACGTGCGCCCGGTGATGGCGGAGTACGCGCCGGATGGCGCCTACGCCGAGGGACCGGGCTACTGGGGCTACGGCACCGCCTTCAACGTGGTGCTGATCTCCGCGCTGGATTCGGCGCTGGGCACGGATTTCGGCATGTCGGGCGCGCCGGCCTTCCTGCGCACCGCCGACTACTACCTGCACGTCACCGCGCCGAGCGGGCAGTTCTTCAACTACTCAGACTCCGGCACGGGTTCCGGCGTGCAGCCGGCCATGTTCTGGTTCGCGGGCCAGCGCAAGGAGCCGGGCCTGCTGTGGAACGAGCTGATCCGCGCCCGCGACCTGGTCGCGCCGGCGCCGGGCAGTCCGCCGCGCGGCGATGACCGCCTGCTGCCGCTGGCCATGGCCTGGGCCGGCGAGCTGCCCACGGAGCCCACCGCGCCCACCGCCCTGTCGTGGAGCGGTGGTGGCGCCACGCCGGTGGCCATGCACCGCAGCGCGTGGCGCGCGGACGCGACCTTCGTCGGGCTCAAGGGCGGTTCGCCCTCGACCAGCCACGCGCACATGGACGTCGGCTCGTTCATCATGGAGGCGGACGGCGAGCGCTGGGCGGTGGACCCGGGCATGCAGAGCTACCAGTCCCTGGAGTCGCAGGGCATCGACCTGTGGAACAGCCGGCAGGGCTCGGCGCGCTGGAAGGTCTTCCGCCTCGGCCCCCTCAGCCACAACATCCTCACCGTCGACGGGCAGGAACAGGTGGTGCAGGGCCACGCGACCATCATCGCCACGCACGGCCAGCGCACGGTGATCGACGCGGGGCCGGTCTACCAGGGTCAGCTGCGCGCGGCGCGGCGCGGCGTCAGCCTGCTCGCGGACCGCTCGGTGGTGGTGCAGGACGAGATCGTCGCGGTGCGCGCCTGCACCGTGCGCTGGGCGATGATGACGCGGGCGACGGTCGGCGAGCTGGCGCCGGGGCGGGGCGTGCTGACCCAGAACGGGCAGCGTTTGGTGCTGCGCGTCCTGGAACCCGCGGGCGCGGTGGTGCGCACGTGGGTGAGCGATCCGCCGCCAGCGGCCTATGACGCGGCGAATCCCGGGACGGTGATGGTCGGGTTCGAGACCAGGGTCGAGGCCGGCGCGGCGCTGCGCCTCGCGGTGCAGCTGGTGCCGGGAGACGGTGGAGCGCCGGCCGGGGTGACGCCGCTCGCGGAGTGGTGATGTTGGGCGGAATGCGGGATGCAAGACGCGGGACCCGGAGAAGACGCAGGTGTGATAGGCGTCACGAAATTCCCACTGGCACAGGAAGTGGAATGCACAACGCCGGTGGAGGGCGGGCCATCAGCACAGCGGTATCCGAGCCCGCGGAGCGGGCGAAAGAAACCAGCCCAGGGCGCAAGCCCTGGGAACCGAGGCAATGATGAGAAAGCCCGCGGAGCGGGCGAAAGAGGGTTCGCTGGGCGGAAGCCCGGCGAAAGGACTTCCACGTCAGCGAAGCGGGGACAAGCGGAACGATCGCCATCGACGCCCGTGCGTGATGGTGCCCCGGGCTCACGCCCTACTCATTACCCACATCTCTCGCCCGTGACCCGCTCCCACTGTCCAGAGCGCCGGAGGCGCGGCCCAATCCCAGCCCAGGGCAACGCCCTGGGTACCTCGGTACAATAGGAACCGAGCCCTGCAGGGGCGGCCCAATCGTCGCTGGCGGCACGCAGTTTGGGCCGCCCCTGCAGGGCTCGCGAACGTTTTTATGGGGATCTCGTTCCCAGGGCGTTGCCCTGGGCTGGGATTGGGGCGCGCCGTTGGCGCTCGCGATTCCCGGCCGGCGGTTTCTTCGTTTCCAGGGCCGCGCGTGATCCCATGAGATGTGTGTAATGGGCAGGGCTCACGCCCTGGGCTATTTTATTTCGCCCGCTCCGCGGGCTCTGCATCGCGCTGTTACGTGGACCCAGGGCTAACGCCCTGGGCTGGTTTCTTTCGCCCGCTCCGCGGGCTTGACCAGATCACCCCGGCTGGTGCACGAACACCTGCGCCTGCCACCCGCCGAGCTCGATGAGCAGCGCGTCCTCCGCCCCGGTGTCGAGCGCGAAGTCCACGGTGTGCTCGTGCCACCTCCCCGCCGCCGGCGCCTTCACGGTGAGCGCGACGTCACCATCGCCGCCGTGCACGGCGATCAGCACGCGCCCGCCGGCCTCGTCCCAGCGGTGCACGACGAGCACCTGCCGGCCGTCGTCGCGGTGCAGCACGGCGCAGGCGTCCGCGCGCAGCGCACCCATGCGCGCGCGCAGGCCCAGCAGGCCGCGCACCAGGTCGCACAGCCCGCGGCGGCGCGGGTCGTCGAGCAGCTTCCAGTCGAGCGGGTGCGGTTCCTGGCCGGACGGCGCGGGGCAGCCGAACTCGTCGCCCATCCACACCATGGGCACGCCGACGGCGGTCAGCAGCACGGTCAGGCCGAGGCGGTGGCGGTAGAGCGCGGCCTCCTCGCCGAGGCCCTCGTCCAGCAGGTGGCGCACGGTGTAGCCGGTATCGTGCGAGGCCAGGTAGTTGACCGCGTCCCGGCCGCTCGGGTAGCCGTCCTTGCGGCAGTCGAAGCAGCGCTCGAGCGCGTCGCCGTCCCAGGCGCCCGCGAGCAGCGCGCGCATGCGCGCGCTGAACGCATCGTTCCAGCACGCGTCCATCGCGCTGCCCGGGCCGATCAGGGCGAGGTCGACGGGCAGGCACTCGGCGACGGCGTAGAAGGGCTTGGCGCCGGCGAGGTCGCGCGCCCAGGGCGTCAGCTCGGCGAGGAAGTCGCGGTCCTGCATCTGCGACACCGCGTCGTAGCGGATGCCGTCGAAGTGGAACAGGTGGATCCAGTGCGCGACCTTCTGCTTGATGAAGTGGCGCCCCGGGTATTCCGTCGTGCCCGGCAGGCACAGCGCGTAGTTGAACTGCGGCCCCCACGCCACCGCCGGGTCCTTCGGCGCGTGGTGGAAGTAGCAGTCGTGGTCGAGGTGCGCGAGCGGGCAGTCCTTGCTGGCGTGGTTGTAGACGCCATCGAACAGCACCACCAGCCCGCGGCCGTGCGCCGCGTCGACCAGCTGGCAGAGCGCCGCTTCGCTGCCGAAGCGCGGCTCGACCGCGAAGAAGAAGCACGGCGTGTAGCCCCAGCCCAGGTTCTGGTCGCTGGCGGTCAGCGGCATCAGTTCGACCGCGGTGAAGCCCAGGTCGGCGACGTGCGCGAGGCGCTCCTCGACGCCGGCGAAGGTGCCGTCGCGGCCGTCGAAGTCCTGGACGTAGACCTCGTAGATGGCGAGGCGCCCGTGGTCGGGGTGCGGGACCGCGTCGTGCTGCCACGCGTACTGCTCGGCGAGCGTGCTCGGCGGGATGGTCACGGTCGAGGCCCGGCGATCGGCGCTCACGAAGCGGCCGAGCGGGTCGGGGACATCGATCTCCTTCCCGTCCTGGAACCAGCTCAGGGACACCAGGTGGTAGGTGTAGGTGTGCGTGCCGTCGGGCAGATCGGCCTCCAGCGTCCAGGTGCCGTCCGGTCCGCGCTGCATCGGGCGGAGCTCATCGCCCCAGGCGGAGCAGCGGCAGGAGATGGCGGGGGTGGTCGGCGCATAGACGGAGAAGAGGTGTTTCACGGGTTCCCAGGGGCGGCTTGGCCAGCGGACTGGACAGGAGCCGAGCACGGGACGCGCCAACGCTGCCGGCGCGGGCCGCCCAGGGGTTCTTCCGCGTGGAGGAGGCGAGGCACGACGTTCTGCAATCCTCTCCCTGCGGATTGCAATCACTCCGCACCGCGCCCACTCCTTCCCGCACGCGCCCCCGGCGTCGTGGCGACATCCCACCGTCGGTTGCGGCTTGGCATGGTCCTCGCAGGGCGAGGGCGCACGTGAGCACGCCCATGACCGCCCATACGCTTCCAGCCCCCTCCCCGCTGCCCAGCGCCCCCGACCGGCCGGCGCGCCGGGAGCGCCCGCTGGTGATGCCCGGCGTGGTCCCCCACGTCGATGGTTCCTGCGACGTCCGCGTGTGGGCGCCGCAGGCCGGGCGCGTCGACCTGGTCATCGCGGGACGCGCCGCCGCGGCCCCTGGCGCGCGGCGAGCGCGGCTGGTGGAGCCTGCAGGTGCGCGACGTCGTGCCCGGCGACCGCTACCGCTTCAGCGTCGATGGCGGCGAGCCGCGCCCCGACCCCGCCAGCCGCCACCAGCCCGACGGCGTGCACGGCGCTTCCGCCGTGGTCGCGCTCGATGGCTTCGCCTGGACGGACCGCGCCTGGCGCGGTCTGCCGCTCGAGGAGTACGTGCTGTACGAGCTGCACATCGGCACCTTCAGCGACGCGGGCACGTGCGACGCCGCCATCGCCCACCTCGACGAGCTGGTCGACCTCGGCGTCACCGCCGTCGAGTTCATGCCGGTGGCGCAGTGCCCGGGCGGGCGCAACTGGGGCTACGACGGGGTCTACCCGTTCGCCGTGCAGGACAGCCTCGGCGGCCCGGCGGCCTTCCAGCGCCTGGTGGACGCCTGCCACGCGCGCGGGCTGGCCGTGGTGCTGGACGTGGTCTACAACCACCTCGGGCCCGAGGGCAACTACCTCGGCACCTTCATGCCGATCACCACCGACCGCTACCGCACGCCGTGGGGCGGCGCGGTCAACCTGGACGGCCCGGACAGCGACGGCGTGCGCGACTTCCTGATCGCCAACGCGCGGCAGTGGCTGGTCGACTTCCACGTCGACGCGCTGCGGCTGGACGCGGTGCACGCGATGGTCGACGGCAGCGCGCGCCACTTCCTGGCCGAACTCGCCGCGCACGTCGCCGGCTGGGCGCGGGAGGTGGGGCGCCCCCTGCACCTGATCGCCGAGAGCGACCTCAACGCCAGCCGCCTGGTGCGCGCCCCCGCGGTCGGCGGCTACGGCCTGGACGCGCAGTGGACCGACGACTTCCACCACGCCCTGCACGCCCTGCTGACCGGCGAGACGCACGCCTACTACGCCGATTACGGCGAGGTCGCGCACCTGCGCGACGCCTACGCCGCGGGCCACGTCTACGACGGGCGCTGGAGCGAGGGGCGGCGCATGACCCACGGCGACGACGCCAGCGACCTGCCGACCCAGCGTTTCGTGGTGTTCAGCCAGAACCACGACCAGGTCGGGAACCGCCTGCGCGGCGAACGCCTCGCCGCGCTGACGGACCTCGAGGGCCTCAAGTGCGCCGCGGCCGCGGTGGTGCTGTCGCCCTACATCCCGCTGCTGTTCATGGGCGAGGAGTGGGGCGAGCGCACGCCCTTCCAGTACTTCGTCGACCACGGCGATCCGGAGCTCGTCGCCGCCGTGCGCGCCGGCCGGCAGCGCGAGTTCGCCGCGCTGCACGGCGGCGGCGACATGCCGGACCCGTTCGCCGCCGCGACCTGGCGCGGCTCGCGGCTCGACCGCGCCGCCGCGCAGGCCGAGCCCGGCCGCACGCTGCGCGCCTTCTACCGCGAGTGCCTGCGCCTGCGCCGCGAGCTGCCGGCCCTGCAGCCCGGGCCGCGCGCCAGCGTCGCGGTCGACCAGCCGCACCCCGCGACCATCGCGATCACGCGCTCACGCGCCCGGCTGCCGCACCTGGCTGCTGCTGAACCCCACCGCGGAGGCCGTGGGCGGGCTCGCCATCCCGCCCGGGCGCTGGCAGGTCGCGCTCGACAGCAGCGCCGGCCGCGCTGGCTGGGCCGCGACGGCGTGCGCGAGCACCCGCCCGCGCCCGGCGAGGGCCTGACGCGCCTGGGGCGCAGCGCCCTGCTGCTGGTCGACCTGGAGAGCGCTCCATGACCGCCGTCCGCGCCCCCGCGCCCGAGCGCATCGCCACCTACCGCCTGCAGTTCACGCCGCAGTTCCGCTTCCGCGAGGCGCTGGCCGTCCTGCCGTACCTGCGCGGGCTGGGCATCAGCCACGTCTACGCCTCGCCGATCACCCGGGCGCGCGCCGGCAGCACGCACGGCTACGACGTGTGCGATCCGCGCGCGGTCAACCCCGAGCTGGGCACGCGCGCCGAACTGCTGGAGCTGCTGCGCGCGGCGCGCGCCCAAGGCCTGGGCTGGCTGCAGGACGTGGTGCCCAACCACCTCGCGGTGAGCGCCCAGAACCCCTTCCTGTGGGACGTGCTCGCCTTCGGGCGGCGCTCGCGCTGGGGCTTCCTCTTCGACATCGACTGGGAGCACCTCGACCTAGGCGGCAAAGTGCTGCTGCCGCAACTCGGCGAGCCCTACGTCGACAGCCTGCGCGCCGGCAGGTTGCGGCTGCGCTGGCAGGACCGTGGTCCGGTGCTGGTCTACGGCGGCCTCGAGCTGCCGCTGGCCGGCGCGAGCGTCGCGGCGCTGCTCGACGCGTCCGGCCTGGCGCCGGAGGTCAGCCAGGCGCTGGCCGAGAGCGACGGCCTGATCCCCGCCGAGGAGCGCGAGCGCCTGCGCGCCGAGGCGCTGGAGATGGCCGCGGAGCCGGCCCTGCGCGCGCGGCTCGACCAGGTCCTGGCGCGCGTCACCGACCCGCTCGACATCGACGCGGTGGTCGTCCAGCAGGCCTGGCAGCTCGCGTGGTGGCGCATGGGGCGCGAACTGGTCGGCTACCGCCGCTTCTTCGCGGTCGATGAGCTGATCGCCGTGCGCATGGAGGACCCGCGCACCTTCGAGCTGATGCACGCCCTGGCCTTCGAGCTCGTCGACAGCGGCCTGGTCGACGGCCTGCGCATCGACCACGTCGACGGCCTGGTCGACCCGACCGCCTACCTGCGCGGACTGCGCGCGCGCCTGCCCGGCGCGTGGCTGGTGGTCGAGAAGATCCTCGGCCGCGACGAGGAGCTGCCGGCGCAGTGGCCGATCGACGGCACCACCGGCTACGAGCTGCTCGCGCGCATGACCGCGGCCTGCTGCGCGCCGTCGGCGCAGGCGCGCTTCGACGCCCTCCACCACCGCCTGACCGGCTCGCACCGCGAACCCGCGCGCCTGGCCGGCGACCTGCGCCGCGACGTCGACGCGCTCGGCCTGGGCGGCGACCTCGACCGCGTGGTGCGCGAGCTGCGCGCGGCGGCCTGCGCCACCCTGCCGCTGCGCGATTGCGGGCGCGGCAGCCTGCGCCGCGGGCTCGCCGCGCTGCTCGCCGGGCTGCCGGTCTACCGCACCTACACCGGACCCGACGACCCGCCGCAGGTGGCGCGCGCCACCCTGGCGGGGGCGCGCGACGCCGCGGCCCGCGAGCAGCCCGCGCTCGCCGCGGTCGTCACCGGCCTGCACGACGTCCTCGCCACCGGCATCGCGCCGGACGCGCCGGCGGTGGTGCGCGCGGCGCTGCTGCGCGTCCAGCAGCTGAGCGGGGCGGTGATGGCCAAGGGCTGCGAGGACACCTTCTTCTACGCCTGGACGCGGCTGCTCGCGCTCAACGAGGTCGGCGGCGATCCGCTCGCCTTCGGCATGCCCTCGGCCGCCTTCCTCGCCGGCGCGCTGGCGCGCGGCGCGCGCTGGCCGGGCACCATCAACGCCTCGGCGACGCACGACACCAAGCGCGGCGAGGACGTGCGCGCGCGCCTCGCCGCGCTCAGCTGGCTGCCCGAGCGCTGGGACGCCTTCGCCAGCGCGTGGATGGCCGACCACGAGCGCTGGGCCGTGCACCTGGCCGGCGGACCGGCGCCGGCGCGCGAGGACCGCCACCTGCTGTACCAGACCCTGGTCGGGACCTGGCCGGAGGACGGCGCGGTGGACGCGGCCTACGGCGAGCGCATCCAGGCGTGCGCGCTGAAGTCGGCGCGCGAGGCCGGGCAGCGCACGCGCTGGAGCGAGCCGGACGCGGCCTACGAGGAGGCGCTGCGCCAGTGGGTGGCGGCGCTGCTCGACCCGGGCATCTCGGCGGCCTTCCACGCCGACCTCGGCAAGCTGGTGGCCGCGCTGGCGCCGCGCGCGCACGCGATCAGCGCCGCGCAGGTGGTGCTCAAGTGCACGCTGCCGGGGGTGCCCGACGTCTACCAGGGCACCGAGCTCGGCGATTTCGCGCTGGTCGATCCGGACAACCGCCGCCCGGTGGACTTCGCCCTGGCGCAGCGCGTGCTGGCCGGGCAGTCCGGCGGACCGGCGCCGGCCCTGCCGGGCAAGCTCGACCTGCTCGCGCGCTGCCTGCGGCTGCGCCGCGCCGACCCGGCGCTGTGGTGCCACGGCCGGGCGCGCGCGCTGGAGACCGCCAGCCCCCTGCCGCAGGGGGTGATGGCGTTCACGCGCGAGAGCGCGGACGCGGTGGCGCTGGTGGTGGTCGCGGTCGCCGATCCGCTGTCGCTCAGCAGCACGGTGCTCCCGCGCGACGAGGCTTGGCCGGACCTCGCCTGGAGCGATGCCATGACCGGCCGGATCCAGGGCCTGCACCGCCTGGATTCGCTCGCCACCGTGCTGGGCGGCGCGACGTACGCGGTGCTGATCGGACGGCGGCAACACGCGGCTGCTGCCATCGTGCCGGTGCCCGGTGAGATGACGCCGCAATCTGCGGTGTGAGCGCAGGTGGGCCGAGCCCCACCGCCGACCAGGACGGTGGCCCCCCTGCCCCAGTCGCGGCTGACCTGTCAGGGCCTGTCCTGGATAAGGGTAGGGACGGCCCTTTCGGGCCGCCCCTCCTTCCGAACCGTACAGGCGGATTTCCCGCATACGGCTCTCCAGTCATCGGCTTTCTCAGTGAGAGTGGAGATACTCGGTGTGGGCACATGCCAGTGAGAACAGCCCAAGCCGATCGAAGTGGGAATTGGGCCAGAGGATATGGGCATGTCCGCGGCCCCAGCGTTCGCGGCCTTGCCGCCGGGAGAGGATGCTGCGCAGTCGCCTGCGGAGCATGCCGTCCAGGAGTTCATGGCAGCTGCGATGGATGCTGCGGAAGTATCCGAACCAGCCTCGGGCCCAGCGATTTGCCCGGAGGATGATCTTCTCCATGGCATCGCTGGCATTGCGCGGGGTGATGCTCCTGATCGCATCGCGTGCCCGAGCCAGGCTCTTGTCCCGGATCAGGCGCAGGATGCGCAGGGTGCCATCGGGAAGATCGTGGCGCTTGAAGCGGTACCCGAGGAAGTCGAACCAGGCACCGGGCTCGCCCAGATCGACGATCCGGGTCTTGGTCGGATGCAGAACCAAGCCGGCTTCCGCCGTCCAGTGCTGCACCGCGGCCAAGGCCTGCCCCGCCTCCTCGGACGTCTGACAGAGGATCACGAAGTCGTCCGCATAGCGCACCATCATCCATCCCGCCTTGGCCATCTCATGGTCCAGTGCGTCGAGATAGATGTTTGCCAGCAGCGGACTGATCACGCCTCCTTGCGGAGTGCCCGCCTCGGGTGAGATCAGACTGCGATCCTCCATCACTCCCGCCTTCAGGAACTGCTCGATCAGCGACAGCACACGTCCATCCGTGACCCGGCGACGCACCGCATCCAGCAACCGCTCGTGCGGGATGCTGTCGAAGTACGACTTCAGGTCCGCGTCCACCACCTTCAGGCGGCCTGCCTTCAGCTGGGCGAGCACCGCTCCAGCCGCCTGCTGGGCGCTGCGCCCGGGCCGGAAGCCATAGCTGTGCTCGTGGAAGTCGCTCTCGAAGATCGGTTCCAGCACCAGCAGCAGGGCGGCTTGCACCACCCGGTCGCGCACCGTCGGGATGCCCAGCGGCCGCTTCTCGCTGCTCCCGGGCTTGGGAATCCACACCCGCTTCACCGCATCGGGCTGGTACGTCCCAGACTCCCATGCCGCTTGCAGGAGTGGTATCTCCACGCCCAGACGCTTCCCAAAGTCCTCCACCCGCATGCCGTCCACGCCCGGGGCGCCTCGATTGGACAATACCCGGGCGAAGCCCGCCTCCAACGTCCTCGTCGCGAAGACCTTGTCGTGCAGGCTGTACCATTTCCCACCGTCGGGACCTCCACGTCGGAGGCACCCCACCATCCGTTCCGTCCACACGCTCCGTTCCACCCATCCATACGGATCGGCTTCTCCCGTCGGCGTAGCCAACATGGGCACTTGTCCCGGGTTGTTCTTCGGCTCCTGCGGATTCACGGCTTTCCGATTCCCTGGCGTCCTTTGCTCCTCCGGCTTTCACCGGACTCATCGCTCGTACGACGCCTCTGTCTTCTGGACGCCCGGCTTGCACCGGCACTGCTGCGCCCAGATATCCCCAGTCCACGCACGTCACCGTCCCGATGTCCCGTCGCCAACCGCCCAATGACCATCGCGCATGCCTTCACAGGCTCCCACTCGTCATGCGCGCAAGCGCCCCTCGGCACCCGGCTTCGCCTTCGGTCGTCGGCTCGCCTCATCATCAGACCGCTCATCGCGTTCGTCCTCCTACGGGCCACCAGTTCCCCTTCCCCTGCTCTCCACCCCGCCTCACGGCGACGCAGTTGGGGTCGGATACGGGGCTGGATGCCTTCACCCCGACAGGGACTTCCACCCTGCAAATGACGCGCGCTGTTGGGCGCACGACCGCGCGCCGCTGGCGCGCTCGCCAGGGAAGCGCGCCAGCGGCGCGCGGTCCCAGGGACAGGCCCTCACGTCACCACTGTGGGCACGTCCATGGGTTCAGTCGCCTCGAACCGGCCGAAGCGCACCATTCCGCGCCCCGCCCTCACCTCCCCAACGACGACGGCGTCGAGACCTCCTTCACCAGGTGCGCGGTGAGGTCCGCCGGCGCGTAGCGCGCGATGTCGGCCTGGGCGAGCATGCCGCAGCACACGCCGGCGTCGTCGACCACGGGGATGCGGCGGATCTGGTGCTCCTCGAGCAGGCGGCAGGCCTGCTCGACCTCGTCGTGCCAGCCGACGGCGATCACCGGTGCGCTCATGCACGAGGCGACGGTGGCGGTGACCGGATCGAGCCCGTTCGCGAGGCCGCGGGTGATGATGTCGCGGTCGGTGATGATGCCCAGCAGCCGCCGCTGCTGCAGGTGGTCGACCACCGGCAGCGCGCCGCACCCGCTGTCCGCCATCAGCTTGGCGGCCGCCTCCAGGCTGGTCTCCGGGGTGCAGTCGACGATGTGGGTGCTCATGATCTCGCGGTTCAGCATGGCGGTCTCGGCTCTCGGCGCGCTGCGGCGTCCGGTTCAGTGGTTCTGGGGCGTTGAGGACGGAGCGCCCGCCGCGCTCGACGCGGGCGACGCCTCCAGCGCCGCTTCCGCCGCCGCCTGGGACGCGGTGCAGGACGTGCCGATGCCCATGGCGTGCGCCGCCTGGAACACCGCGAAGGCGGCGCGCTCCTGGTCGGTGCCCTCGGCGTGGACGGCCACCAGCACCTGGCTGCGCTGCAGGGCGTCGGCGTATTCGCCGCTCTGCGCCTGGGGGATGCCGAGTTCCATCAGCCCGCCCTTGAGGTCGCCGACCGCGGCGCCGATCCCGGCCCCGCCGAGCAGCCCGAGCAGCGGGCCGACCGCGATGAAGGGACCGACCCCGGGGATGGCCAGGGCCGTCACCCCGACCAGCCAGCCGATGGTGCCGCCGACGGCGGCGCCGGTGACCGTGCCGTGGCCGGTGGCGACGTGCAGTTCGCGCGCCAGGGCCCTGCTGTCGGCAGTGTCGGCCATCAGCACCGACACCCCGCGGCGATCGAAGCCCGCGCCTTCCAGGCCCGCCACGATGCGCTCGGCGTGCGCCGCCGAATCGGCCAGGCAGAAGATGGTGGAGATCATGGCGTCACCTCGCGGCGGTGGTGTTCCGAGGGCAGGTACTCTGCAGGTTCCGTGCCAAGCGCGGGCCGGCCCGGGGCGGTGCCGGTGGGCAGCGACGCGGGCAGCGCCGCGGGCGCCGCGGGCGCCGGCCCTGACGGTGGACGCTTGACGAGCGGCGCCGTGCCCTGGACGCTCCGGCGCCGCCCCCCTGCGCCCGCGCGACTCGGCGTGCAGGCGGGTGAACAGCGCGCCGGTCAGGAAGATCTGCGCCGAGTAGTAGACCCACAGCACGATCGCGAGCACCGCGCCCGCGGGCCCGTAGCGGCCGGCGAAGTCGGACGTGCCCAGGTACAGCCCGATGCCCCAGCGGCCGACGACGAAGAGCAACGCGCTGACCGCGGCGCCCAGCCACACCTCGCGCCAGGCGATGGCGGTGTCGGGCAGGAAGCGGTAGGTGGCGGCGAAGAGCAGGAAGGCCATCAGCCAGCTGGTGCCCTGGTCGCCGGCCGCGACCGCTGCGGCCAGTCCCGGGTTCCAGCTGGCGAGCGCGTGCACGCCGGCCGCCAGGGCCGCCTCGCACGCGAAGGACACCAGCAGCAGGAAGCCGAACCCCAGCACCATCGTGAGCGGCGCGAAGTAGGAGCGCAGCACGTCGACGAAGCGCACGTGGTCCTTGGCCTTGACGTGCCACAGGCTGTTGAGCGAGTCCTTGAGCTCGAGGAACACCCCGGCCGCGCCGATGAACGTCATCACCGCGCTGAACACCGTCTGCCAGGACGAGAACGCGGGCGCCTGCGCGTGGTCGAGCATGGCGCGCACCGCGCGCGCCTGGTCGGCGCCGATCATGGTGGTGAGCTGCAGGTCGATCTCGTGGCGCACCGCGGTGCGGTCGATCGCCAGTCCGAGCAGGCTGTCGGCGATCACCAGCAGCGGCACCAGCGACAGCAGCGTGTAGAAGGACAGCGAGGCGGCGAGGCGGCTGATCCGCTCGTCGTGCCAGCCGCTGGCGACCCCCTTCAGCAGCCCCCACCAACCGGGCCGCGCGGCCTGGGGAGCGGGCTGGGGAGCGGCTTGGGCGACTTCCTGACCGGGCGTGGCGCTGGCTTCCATGGGCGAAGGCGAAAAGCGCGCGGAGTGCCAATCCGGGCTTGGAACGGGAGGTGCTAATGCGCTAGCGCCAAGCGTGAGCGGTCGCTCACCGACCCAGGACAGCGGACACCGGCCCCGGCCGATCGGAGAACCCCACGTGCACCGCATCATCAGCGCCGTCCGTTCCCGCACCGACCGGTCCGCCGCGCACGATCACGATGCCGACACCCAGCGCGGCGAGCGCACGCGCCGCCTGCGCATCGGCCCCGGACCGTGGCTGGGGCTCCTCGCGGTCACGGTGGTCATGGTCATCGCCAAGGAGCTGATCCTGCCCCTGGTGCTGGCGCTGCTGTTCAGCTTCCTGCTGCGCCCGCTGGTGCGCCTGATGGCGCGCCGCGGCCTGCCCCTGCCCGTCGGCTCGCTGCTGGTGATCCTCGCCCTGACCGCGGCGCTGGGCACGGCGATCATCGGCCTGCAGGGCCCGTTCAGCGAGTGGATGACCAAGCTGCCCGACGCCGTGCGCCACATCCGCGAGCGCATCGACGAGGCGCACGGCTCGCTCAAGGGCGTCGACGCCGCCACCCAGGCCCTGCAATCGCTCTCCCAGGCCACCGGGGCCGCGCCGACCAGGCCGCTCGAGGTGCACAGCCAGGAAGCCTCCTCGTGGATGCTGGGCGTGGGCAACGCCGCGCTGTCGGTGCTCGAGGTCGTCCTGATGCTCTACTTCCTGCTCTCGTCCGGCGACCGGCTGCTGCTGCGCTACGTCTCGCTGCTCCCCGGCCTGCGCTACGGGGCCACCCCGCCCGACGTGGTCATGGGGTCCTACAACAGCAAGAACGCCGCCGCGGTGGTCGCGGAGATCGAGGACATGGTCTTCACCTACCTCGCCACCATCACGGTGATCAACCTGCTGGTGGGCGTGGCCGTGGCGCTGATCGCCTGGGGGGTGGGGCTGGGCAGCCCCATCCTGTGGGGGGCGATGGCGTTCCTGCTCAACTACCTGCCGTACCTCGGCCCGCTCGCCGGCGTGATGATCGTCACCCTGGCCTCGTACCTCACCCTGCAGGACAGCGGTCTGACCCTGGTCGCGCCGCTCTCCTACGCGGGCATCGTGCTGATCGAGGGCAACGTCCTGACGCCGATGGTGCTGGGCAAGCGGCTCGAGATCCACCCGCTGGTGGTGTTCGTGTGGCTGCTCCTGCTCGGCTGGCTGTGGGGGATGGTGGGCGCCATCCTCGCCGTGCCGCTGCTGATGGTGATCAAGATCTTCAGCGAGCGCATCCGCGGCCTCGGCTTGTTCCCCTCGCTGATCGCACCGTGAGCGTCCCGGGCGGTTGCACTTCGCCCTGACCACCCCCCTCCTCCCGTGCGCCCTGCAGTGCTCCGGGGCCAGGTCGCCGAGGCGGTCGGCCACGAGCGCCCGACCATGGTCATCATCGCCCTCCGCGGCGCGCCGCTGAGGACAGCCACAGGCCGAGCCCGCTGGCCTGGAGTGCTCCTGTGCGGCTGACTCGCAGCCGCTACGGCCAGGGACGTCAGTACCGACAGGCCGGGTCCGCCTGGTGGCCGTGATTGGTCCCCGGCTTGCTAAGAGACCCGCTCGAGGCGCGGCCGCCGGCCGGCGCTCCATCACCCCGGGGAGCCCAGCCATGTCGACCGACACGCCCTTCGCCGCGCCCTTCCCCGCCCCGCTCGAGGACCCCGTGGCGCTGTCGATCGCCACGCTCAACCGCCTGCTGCGCGGAGAGCTGGCCGCGCTCGAGACCTATGAGAAGGCGGTCGCCTACTTCGACGCCCGCCCACCCCACCCACTGTGCACCTGCCTCGCATCGCACCGCCACCGCGCCCAGGCGGTGCGCGACCGCCTCGACGGGCTCGGCGGCATCGTCGCGACCGGCTCGGGTGCGTGGGGGGTGTTCGCGCGCGGCGCCGAGGCGGTCGCAGCCGTGCTCGGCCACGCCACCATCCTGCGCGCCCTGCACGAGGGCGAGGAGCTCGGCCTGGCCGACTACCGCAAGGCCCTGGACACGCTCGACGAGGACAGCCGCGCGCTGGTCGAGCGCTCGCTGCTGCCCGAGCAGGAGGAGACCGTGGCGCGCATGCGCGCGCTGTGCGTGCCCCCCGGGACGGCGGGCGCCGCCGGCGGCGCCTGAACCCGGACCACCACCCTGCGCCCCAGCGCCCCTCAAGCCCCAACCAGGAACCGCCGTGCCCAGCGCCTTCGCCGTCCTGCGCCCCATCACCGAGATCTTCACGCGCCGGCCGGCGCCGGCCCCGCTCGGCGCGGGGGCCGGCGCCGGGCACCAGGTCTTCACCCGCGAGCAGCTCGAGCGCCACGCGCGCGAGCTGGCCCAGCTGCACGGCCCCGCGCGCCTCGGCGGCCGCCAGCGCCTGATCGCGCGCCTGCGCGCCAACGCCGCGACCATCGCCGACAGCTACGCGGTGCTGTCCGCCGCCATGGCCGCCGGCCAGCGCACCCCGCCCGCCGCGCAGTGGCTGGTCGACAACATGCCGCTGGTGCGCGCCCAGGTCGCCGCCACCCGCCGCCACCTGCCGCGCTCCTACCTGCGCCACCTGCCGCGCCTGGCGCGCGGCCGCGACCAGGGGCTGCTGCGCGTGCACGCCATCGTGCTCGACTTCATCGGCCACGCCGACGGCCGCGTCGAGCCCGAGACCCTCGCCGGCAGCATCAACGCCTACCAGACGGTCGAGGCGCTGACCCTCGGCGAGCTGTGGGCCGTGCCGATCATGCTGCGCCTGGCGCTGATCGAGAACCTCGCGCGCATCGCCGAGCGCGTGCGCGCCGGCTACGAGCAGGGCCGCGCGGCCGAGGTGTGGGCGACGCGCTTCATCGCCACCGCCGAGCGCTCGACCGCCGACCTGGTGCTGGTGCTGGGCGACCTGGCGCGCGCCCACCCGAACCCGGGCGGCACCTTCACCGCCGAGCTGGTGCGGCGCATCCAGGGCCAGCACACCGGCCTGGCGGTGGTGGTCGGCTGGCTCGAGAGCCGCCTCGCCGAGCACCACTCCGGCATCGAGGCCACCATCCTGGCCGAGACCCAGGCGCAGGCCGCCGAGCAGCTCTCCGCGGGCGTCACCATCGGCAGCCTGCGCACCCTCGACGAGACCGACTGGCGCGAGTTCGTCGAAGGCTGCAGCCTGGTCGAGCGCACCCTGCGCTCCGACCCCGACGGCACCTACCCGCGCCAGGACGAGCGCACCCGCGACCGCTACCGGCACGCGGTCGAGCGCCTGGCGCGCGCCGCGCGGCGCAGCGAGGTCGCGGTCGCCGAGAGCGTGGTCGCCCTGGCCGGCGGCGCGGCCGGCGAGGCGCGCGAGCGCCACGTCGGCCACTGGCTGATCGGCAACGGCCGCGCGCGCGCCGCCGCCCTGCTCGGCGTGCGGCGCGGGCCGCTGCGCGCGCTCGCCGACTGGGGGGGCCGCCACCCGCTGGCGCCGTTCCTCGCCGCGCTCGGCCTGGCCACCGCGGCCGGCGCCCTGGCGGTGGCGTGGCCGCTGCTGCCCGCGCTGGCGCGCAGCGCCTGGCTGGCGCCGCTGCTGGTCCTGGCGGTGCTCGCCGCCAGCCAGCCGGCGACCGCGCTGGTGGCGTGGCTGTGGGCGCGCTGGCTGCGCACCACCGCGCTGCCGCGCCTCGACCTCAGCGCCGGCGTGACCGCCGAGCACCGCACCCTGGTGGTGGTGCCGACCATGCTGCGCGAGGCGCGCGACGCCGCCGCCCTGGCCGAGGGGCTGGAGCTGCGCTGGCTGGCCAACCCCGACCCCAACCTGCGCTTCGCGCTGCTCACCGACTTCGGCGACGCGCCCGCGGCGGAGCAGCCCGGCGACGCCGCGCTGCTCGAGGCCGCCGCGGCGGCGATCACCGCGCTCAACCGCCGCCACGCCGGCATGACGGTCGCGCCCTTCCTGCTGCTGCACCGGCCGCGCCTGCACAACCCGCGCGAGGGCGCGTGGATGGGGCGCGAGCGCAAGCGCGGCAAGCTGGAGGACCTCAACGACCTGATCCTCAACCAGCGCGCCGCGCCCTTCTCGCGCATCGTCGGCGACCAGCAGGCCCTGGCCGGGGTGCGCTACGTCATCACCCTCGACACCGACACCCAGCTGCCGCCCGGCGCGGCGCGCACCCTGGTGGCGACCGCCGCGCACCCGCTCAACCGGCCGCGCCTCGACCCGCGCACGCGCCGCGTCGTCGACGGCTACGCCCTGCTGCAGCCGCGCGTGGTGATCAGCACCGCCAGCGCGGCGCGCTCGCGCTTCGCCAAGCTCAGCGCGCCGGAGCCCGGCCTGGACAGCTACACCGGCGTCAGCGCCGACCTGTGGCAGGACCTCGCCGGGCAGGGCTCGTTCGTGGGCAAGGGCATCTACGACGTCGCCGCCTTCCACGCCGCCCTGCACGGGCGCTTTCCCGACAACGCCATCCTCAGCCACGACCTGATCGAGGGCTGCTACGCGCGCGCCGGCCTGGTCAGCGACGTGGCGCTGGTCGAGGACCAGCCCGCGCGCCTGCTCGCCGACGCGGCGCGCCGCCACCGCTGGCTGCGCGGCGACTGGCAGATCGCCGGCTGGGCGCTGCCCTGGGCGCGCACCGCCAGCGGCCGCGCGCGCAACCCGCTCGACGCCCTGGCGCGCTGGAAGATCACCGACAACCTGCGCCGCGCGCTGGTCGCGCCGGCGTCGCTGGCGCTGGTGCTGTGGGACCTGGCGGGCGGCTCGGGCGGGCGGGTGCTGGGCGCGCTGCTGGCGCTGTGGCTGGCCACGCCGGCGATCGGCGCGCTGCTCGCCCTGGGGCAGCGCGCCGGCGAGGTGCGCTGGCACGCCCACGTCGCGGTGTGGGGGCAGATGGTCCTGCGCGAGCTCGCCGGCATCGCCGCGTGGCTGCTCTTCCTGCCCTTCGAGGCGTTCCTGGCGCTGCACGCCAGCGGCGTGGCGCTGCTGCGCGTGCACCTCACCCGCCGCCGCCTGCTCGCGTGGCAGACCTCGGGCGACGCCGAGCGCCTCGCGCGCGCCGACCTCGTCGGCGTGCACCGCGCGTTGTGGGCCTGCCCGGTGGCCGCCGGCGCGCTCGTCGCCCTGGTCGCCACCGGCGCCACGCCGGCCGCCACCGGCCTGCCGCTCGCGCTGCTGTGGGCCGGCGCGCCGACGCTCGCGTGGTGGCTCAGCCTGCCGCTGGGCACGCGCGAGCGGGCGCTGCCGGCGTCCGACCGCGCGCTGCTGCACGCCGCGGCGCGCGTCACGTGGCGCTGGTTCGAGACCTTCATCGGACCGGAGGACCACTGGCTGCCGCCCGACAACGTGCAGGAGGCGCCGGTCGCGGTGACCGCGCACCGCACCTCGCCGACCAACCTCGGCTTCGCCCTGCTCGCCGACCTGGCGGCGCACGACCTCGGCTACCTGCCGGCCGGCCCCTGGCTGGAGCGGGCGGGCGCGACCCTGACCTCGATGGAGCGCCTCGAGCGCCACCGCGGGCACTTCTACAACTGGTACGACACCGTCACGCTCGCCCCGCTGCCTCCGCGCTACATCTCGGCGGTCGACAGCGGCAACCTCGCGGGCGCGCTCAGCACGCTCGCGCAGGGCCTCATCGAGGCCGAGGCGCAGGGCGCCGGCGCCCCCGCGATCCACGCCGGCCTGCGCGCGGCGGCCGCCAACCTGCGCGCGGCCGCCGCCGCGCCCGGCAAGGCCAAGGCCGCGGAGGAGCTCGCCGCCGAGCTCGACCGCCGCCTCGCGGCGCCGCCCGCGGGACTGCTCGCGCTGCAGCGCTGGCTGGACGGCTTCGCCACCTGGGCCCAGGGCGCGGCGGGCGCCGCGCAGGCCCTGGGCGATGAGCCCGCGTGGTGGCTCGCCGCCCTCGCGCGCCAGGCGCGCGGCCACGCCCAGGAGCTGGCGCTGCTCGCGCCGTGGTCGTCCTGGCGCGAGGCCCTGCCCGCGGCGGACGGCGCCGATCCCGCCCGCGCCGACGCTGCCCGCGCCCTGGCCGAGCTCGAGACCGAGCCGAGCTGCGCGCGCATCGGCGCCGACGCGCCGGCCGCGGCGCGCCTGGTGCGGGCCGTCGGGCAGCCCGCGGCCGACGCGACGGCGGGCGCCGCCCTCGAAGCGCTCGCCACCGCGCTCGAGGCCGCCGGCGCGGCCGCGCTGCGCCGCAGCGAGCAGCTCCACCAGCTCGCCGCGCGCGCCAACCTGCTGGCGGAGGCGATGGACTTCGCCTGCCTGTACGACCGCAAGCGCCGCCTGCTCGCCATCGGCATGCAGGTCGAGGGCGAGCGCCTCGACCGCAACTGCTACGACCTGCTCGCCTCCGAGGCGCGCCTGACCAGCTTCTGGGCGGTGGCGCGCGGCCAGGTGCCGTTGCAGCACTGGTTCGCGCTCGGCCGGCCGCTGGTGGCCAGCGGCGGCCAGCCGGCGCTGATGTCGTGGTCGGGCTCGATGTTCGAGTACCTGATGCCCGACCTGCTGATGCCGGTCTTCCCCGACACCCTGCTCGAGCGCAGCAACCGCGCCGTGGTCGCGCGCCAGATCGCCTACGGGCGCAGCCGCGGCGTGCCGTGGGGCGTCTCGGAGTCCGGCTACCACCTCACCGACGCCGCCCAGGTGTGGCAGTACCGCGGCTTCGGCGTGCCCGGGCTGGGCCTGAAGCGCGGGCTCGGCCAGGACCTGGTCATCGCGCCCTACGCCAGCGCCATGGCGCTGATCGTCGACGCGCCCGCCGCGGTCGCCAACCTGCGCCGCCTCGAGCGCGAGGGCTTCACCGGCCGCTACGGCTTCTACGAGGCCATCGACTACACGCCGGCGCGCCTGCCGCCGGGCGCCAGCCACGGCGTGGTGCGCTCGTGGATGGTCCACCACCAGGGCATGGCGCTGCTCGCCATGCTGCACGTCCTCGCCGGCGGCCCGATGCGCCGGCGCTTCTCCGCCGACCCCGCGCTGAAGGCGGTGGCGCTGCTGCTGCAGGAGCGCGCGCCGCTGATGGCCGGCGGCGCCGAGCTGCCCGACGAGGAGCCGGCCACCCACCCCGGCGAGCCCGACCAGGCGCCGGCGATCCGCGTGATCAGCAACCCGAACAGCCCGCAGCCGGAGGCCACGCTGCTCTCCAACGGCCGCTACCACGTCATGCTCACCGCCGCCGGCGGCGGCTCGAGCCGCTGGAAGGAGTTCGCGGTCAACCGCTGGCGCGAGGACCCGGTGCGCGAGGCCGACGGCCTGTTCTGCTACGTCCACGACGTGCAGCGCGGCCACACCTGGTCGAACACCTACCAGCCGACGCTGCGCCCGAGCCGCTCCTACGAGGCGGTGTTCACCCCGGCGCGCGCCGAGTTCCGCCGCCGCGACCACGACATCGAGACCATCACCGAGATCGCGGTCTCGCCCGAGGACGACGTCGAGCTGCGCCGCGTCACGCTCATCAACCGCTCGGGGTCGCGCCGCACCATCGAGCTGACCAGCTGCGCCGAGGTGGTCGCCGGCTCCGCCGCCGGCGACGCCGCGCACGCGGCGTTCTCGGGGCTGTTCGTGCAGACCTCCATCGACGCGCAGCGCGAGGCGCTGCTCTGCCGGCGCCGCCCGCGCCACGCCGAGGAGTCCATGCCGGTGCTGGTGCACCTGATGACGGTGCACGGCGGCCAGGCCGGGCCGCCGACCTACGAGACCGACCGCATGCGCTTCATCGGGCGCGAGCGCAGCCTGGCCGCGCCGGCCGCCCTCGACCAGGCCGGGCCGCTCTCCGGCACCACCGGCTGCGTGCTGGACCCCGTGGCGGCGATCCGCCGCCGCGTGGAGATCGACCCGGGCGAGAGCGTGATCGTCGACCTGGTGTGGGGGATGGCTGGCGACCCCGCCGGGGCCGCGGCCATCGCCGAGCGCTACCGCGACCGCCACCTCGCGCAGCGCGTCTTCAGCCTGGCGTGGAGCCAGGGCCGCCTGCTGCTGCACCAGCTCGGCCTGACCGAGGTGCAGGCGCAGGCGGCGGCGCGCCTCGCCGGCGCCCTGGTCATGGCCAACGCCCTGCGCCGCGCGCCAGCGGGCGTGGTCGCGCTCGGCCGCCGCTCGCAGCCCGGGCTGTGGGCGCACGGCATCTCCGGCGACCTGCCGATCGTCCTGCTGCGCATCAGCGACGCCGCGCGCCTCGACCTGGTGCGCGAGGTGCTGGCGGCGCACTCGTGGTGGCGCGCCATGGGCCTGCAGGTCGACCTGGTGATCTGGAACGAGGACGCCTCGGGCTACCGCGCGGCGCTGCAGGACCAGCTCATGGGCCTGGTCGCCGCGGGCCCCGCCGCCGCCCTGGTCGACCGCCCGGGCGGCGTGTTCGTGCGCCGCTCGGAACTGATGCCGGACGAGGACCGCGTGCTGCTGCAGGCCGCCGCGCGCCTGGTCATCAACGACAGCGCCGGCTCGCTGCAGGCGGTGGCCGAGCGCCGGCCGCGCCCGGAGCGCCCGGGCGAGCGCCTGGACCCCGCGCGCGCCGGCTCGCGCCCGGAGCCGACCGCGCCGGTGCCGGCCCCGGCCGGGCTGGCCTTCGCCAACGACCTGGGCGGCTTCCTGCCGGGCGGCGAGGAGTACGCGATCCTGCTCGAACCCGGCCGCACCACGCCGCTGCCGTGGGTCAACGTGCTCGCCAACCCGCGCTTCGGCGCCGTGGTGTCGGCGAGCGGCGCCGGCTACACCTGGGCGGAGAACAGCCACGAGTTCCGTCTGACGCCGTGGCACGGGGACGCCACCACCGACGCCTCGGGCGAAGCCGTCTACCTGCGCGACGAGGACAGCGGCCGCTTCTGGTCGCCGTGCCCGTGGCCAGCGCGCGCCCCCGCGCGCTACGTGGTGCGCCACGGCTTCGGCGTCAGCCGCTTCGCCACCGCCTTCGACGGCGTGGAGAGCGAGCTGACCACCTTCGTCGCGGTCGAGGCGCCGGTGCGCTTCCTGGTGGTGCGCCTGGTCAACCGCTCCGCGCGCGTGCGGCGCCTGGCGCTGACCGCCTGCTGCGAGCTGGCGTTGGGCGAGCTTCGCCAGCGCGGCGCCATGCACGTGGTCAGCGCGATCGACCGCGCCACCGGCACGCTGACCGCGCGCAACCCGTACAGCGCGGACTTCTCGGGGAAGGTGACCTTCCTGGACGCCAGCGTGCGCCAGCGCAGCGTCACCGCCGACCGCGGCGAGTTCCTCGGCCGCAACGGCCAGTGGAGCAGCCCCGACGCCCTGGCCCGCACCCAGCTCGGCGGGCGCGTCGGCGCCTGCCTCGACCCGTGCCTGGCCATGCAGGTGCCGTGCGAACTCGCGCCCGACCAGGAGCGCGAGGTGGTGTTCGTGCTCGGCTGCGGCGGCGACGCGGCCGAGGCGCGCACCCTGGCCACGCGCTGGCGCGACCCGGGCGCGGCGCGCGCCGAGCTGGACGCGGTCGGCGCGCACTGGCGGCGCCTGCTCGGCGGCGTGCGCATCGCCAGCGCCGACCCGGCGCTCGACCTGCTCGCCAACGGCTGGCTGCTCTACCAGGTGCTCGCCAGCCGCCTGTGGGGGCGCAGCGGCTTCTACCAGTCGGGCGGCGCCTACGGCTTCCGCGACCAGCTGCAGGACGCGATGGCGGTCGGTCCGCAGGCCCCCCACCTGCTGCGCGAGCAGATCCTGCGGGCCGCGGGCCGCCAGTTCACCGAGGGCGACGTGCAGCACTGGTGGCACCCGCCGGCCGGGCGCGGCGTGCGCACGCACTGCAGCGACGACCTGCTGTGGCTGCCCCTGGCGGTGGCGCGCTACGTCGAGTGCAGCGGCGACGACGGCGTGCTCGACGAGCAGGTGGCCTTCCTCACCGGGCGCATCCCGCGCCTCGAGGACGGCGACATCTACGAGCTGCCCGGCGCCGGCGAGTCGGCGTCGGTCTACGAGCACTGCCTGCGCGCGGTGCGCCACGCCCGCGGCCGCGGTCCCCATGGCCTGCCGCTGATCGGCGGCTGCGACTGGAACGACGGCTTCGACCGCATCGGGCCCAAGGGCCGCGGCGAGAGCGTGTGGCTGGCCTTCTTCCAGAACGACGTGCTGGTGCGCCTCGCCGACCTCGCCCAGCGCCGCAACGACTTCGCGGTCGCCGCCGAGCTGCGCGCCGACGCCGCCGCCATGGTGAAGGCCGCCGAGGCGCACGCCTGGGACGGCCGCTGGTACGTGCGCGCCTACACCGACGAGGGCCAGGCGATCGGCGCGGCCGAGAACACCGAGTGCCGCATCGACTCGCTGCCGCAGAGCTGGGCGGTGCTGGGCGGCGCGGGCGAGCCCGGGCGGGCGCGCGCCGCGATGGACGCGGTCGACCTGCAGCTGGTGCGGCGCGGGCGCGGGCTGGTGCAGCTCTTCGACCCGCCCTTCGACAAGACCCCGCTCGACCCCGGCTACATCCGCGGCTACCCGCCCGGGGTGCGCGAGAATGGCGGGCAGTACACCCACGCCGCGGTGTGGGTGGCGATGGCCTTCGCGCGCCTGGGCGACGCCGACCGCGCCTGGGAGGTCACCCGCCTGCTCGACCCGGTGCGCCGCGGCGGCGACGCCGAGCGCCTCGCCGTCAGCCGCGCCGAGCCCTACGTGCTGGCCGCCGACGTCTACGGGGCGCCGCCGCACACCGGCCGCAGCGGCTGGACCTGGTACACCGGCTCGGCCGGCTGGATGTACCGCCTCATCATCGAGGAGCTGTTCGGGCTGCGCAAGGTGGGCGACCGCCTCCTGGTGGCGCCGTGCCTGGCCAAGGACATGGACGGCTACCGCTGCACCTGGCGCCACGGCGCCGCCACCTACGTCATCGCCGTCGCGCGCGGGGCGCAGAAGACCACGGTGGACGGGCAGGACATCGCGGACCACGCGATCCCCCTGGTCGATGACGGGAAGGAGCACGCCGTCGGGGTGTGGCGTTGAAGACCGTGCCCCCACGCCAGAGCCGCGGGGGGCGGCGGGAGCCTGCGGCGGGGAGGGCGGAGCTGGGGAACCAGGTCGGGCGCGTCGTGCCGGGGTGGCCCGGTGCATGCGTCACCTGGGTCGGGTGGCGGTTCCGGTCTGACCTGAAGGCGACCCAGCGGGCCACGGTCCCGGGAAGGCGCCACCGATCGGACGCGACCACCGCGTCGGACGGCCGACCGCACCCGGGACCGCGGCCCGCTGGGCAATGCTATCAAGCTGAGCGCTTCTCTGGGTTCTCTGGTTTCTCTGGTCCTCTGTGTCCGATCGGCTGTCGGCTCCACATCCACAGCTCCGACCCACGTCGAACGGAAGGCAGGACATCCCTATGGAACACAGAGCACCAGAGAGCCCAGAGCAGCGAGAATGACAGCTCGGCTGTCGGCTCCACATCCACAGCTCCGGCCCACATCGAACGGAAGGCAGGACATCCCTATGGAACACAGAGCACCAGAGAGCCCAGAGCAGCGAGAATGACAGCTGCAGCCCGGTCCTGGGACGACGTGGGGACCTCAGCGTGATAGCATCGCCCGCTGGGCCGCCGAGACATGCCGACCCTCACATGCCTCGGACCTGCACCAGGTGCTGAGTCCGTCTTCCTCGCGCCTCGCTCTACGGCAGGCACTCCAAGAACCGTATCGGCTCCCCCGCCGCCGGTCCGAGCAGCTGCCCATCCCGCATCACCACCCGCCCGCGGATGATGGTCGCCACCGGCCAGCCGGTGACCGTCATCCCGGTGAACGGGCTCCACCCGCACTTGCTGGCCATCTCCGCGTCGGTGAAGGTGTGCTGGCGCTTGAGGTCGACCAGCGTGACGTCGGCGTCGTAGCCGCTGGCCAGGCGGCCCTTGCCGGCGATGCCGAAGACGCGCTGCTGGCTGGTGCTGGTCAGGTCGACGAGGCGTTCCAGGGTCAAGCGGCCGGCGTTGACGTGGTCGAGCATCAGCGGCAGCAGCGTCTGCACGCCGGGCAGGCCCGAGGGACTGCCGGGGTAGGGCACGGCCTTCTCGGCGCGCGTGTGCGGCGCGTGGTCGCTGCCCAGCACGTCGACGGTGCCGTCGCGCACCGCGGCCCACAGCGCGTCGCGGTGGCGCGCGTCGCGGATCGGCGGGTTCATTCTGCGCGAGGGTGCCGAGCCGGTCGTAGCACTCGGGCGCGCACAGCGTCAGGTGCTGGGGCAGCACCTCGACGGTGGCGACGTCCTTGTGCTGGCGCAGGAAGTCCATTTCCTCGGCGGTGGTGACGTGCAGCACGTGCACGCGCTTGCGGTGCCGGCGCGCGTGCCCGATCAGGCGGGTGGTGGCGAGCAGCGCGGTCTGCTCGTCGCGCCACACCGGGTGCAGGTGCGCGGTCGCGCCCTGGTCGGGGACCAGCGCGCGGCGGCTGCGCAGGCGCGTCTCGTCTTCGCAGTGCACCGCCATGCGCCGGCGGATGGTGGCGACGATGCGCCCCAGGGTGGCGTCGTCCTCGACCAGCAGGGTGCCGGTCGAGCTGCCCATGAACACCTTGATGCCGCTGCAGCCCGGCAGGCGCTCGAGCTCGGCCACCTGGTCGGCGTTGTCGTTGGCGCCACCGATGTAGAAGGCGTGGTCGACCCAGGCCCGGCCCTTGGCGCGCGCGAGCTTGTCGGCGAGCTCGGCCGCGGTGGTGGTCGACGGCTTGGTGTTGGGCATCTCGAAGATCGCGGTGATGCCGCCCAGGGCCGCGGCGGCGGTGCCGCTGGCGAGGTCCTCCTTGTGCTCCAGGCCGGGCTCGCGCAGGTGCACCTGGCTGTCGATCGCGCCGGGCAGCACGTGCAGGCCGCGCGCGTCGATCTCGCTCGCGGCGCGCGCGCCGGGCAGCGCGCCGACCGCGGCGAAGCGCCCACCGCGCACGCCGACGTCGCCGACCGCGGTGCCGCTATGGCTGACCACGGTGCCGCCGCGGATGATCAGGTCGTAGGTCTCGCTCATGGGTTCGCTCCCGGTGGTGCAGGCGTGGCAGGTGCGGCCGGCTGGACGGCCGCGGGCGGTGGAGCGGCCGCCGGCGCGGCGACCGCCGCCTCGGGCGTGCGCCGCAGCCAACCCAGGAAGCGGCGCGGCGGGTACGCGTCGGCGCGCCCGACCAGGCGCGTGGCCTGGGCCTCGAGGTCGTGCAGGCGCGTGGCGAGCATGCGCCGGCGCACCAGGATCTCGTCCGCGCTCGGTTCGCCGGGCGGGAAGATGATCGGCTCGCCGTAGACCACCGCGACGTGCGCGCCCGGCAGCGGCACGCGGAAGCGGTCCCAGCTGCGCTTGAACGACAGCTCGCGGGTGGCGCGCGCCGCCAGCGGCAGGATCGGCACGCCGCAGCGCCGCGCGAGCTCGATCGAACCGCTCTTGACCTCCTTGAAGGGCCCGCGCGGCCCGTCGACGTTGAGCACCGCGTGGTAGCCGTCCTGCAGCGCGCGGATCAGGTCCTTCGCCCCGGCCGCGCCGCCGCGCGACGACGACCCGCGCACCACCTTGATGCCGATGGTCTCGAGGTACGCCGCCACGATGCTGCCATCGCGCGAGAGGCTGGACAGCGTCGCGACCGGCAGGTGGTGGTGCGGCCCGAGGATGGTGAGCAGGCTCTGGTGCCAGTGCGTCACGAAGAAGGTGCCGGTCGGGCTGGCCCGCCCCGCCTGGCGCAGGTGCTGCGTCCCATAGAGGTGGAAGCGCAGCGACTTCGTGAGCGCGAAGACCACGGTGCGCACCAGCTGCGGCGACGGCTTGATCTTCATCGGGGGACGAAAGGGTGCGGAGCAGGCCGCAGGGGAGCAGAAAAGACGGGGACGGCCAGAGCCGGCGACGCGGGCGTCATCCGGGGGTGGGCGAGGTGGGACGCGCGCGGCATGGCACCATTGATCGCCGGAAGCGCGGAGGGGCAACTGCTTTGTCGCGCGGGCTGGGCGTCGACCGGGCTGGGGGTTGACTGGTGGACCTCCACCTCCGGTCGCCAGGGCAGGCGCGGGAGCCGGGCTACTTCGGCAGCGCGAACGCCACCCAGGCGTCCCCCTCGGCCCCCCCGATCTTCCCACCCCCGGTCGCGGGGATCACCACGAACTCCCGCCCACCCGCCTCATAGATGGTCGGCATGGTGCTGCCGTGGAACGGCAGCTCCGCCGACCACAGCTCCGCGCCCGAGTCGCTGTCGAACGCGCGGATGCGGTTGTCCTTGGTGCCGGAGCAGAACACCAGGCCGCCCGCGGTCACCGCCGGGCCGCCGAAGTTCTCGGTGCCGGTCTTGGGCACGCCCGCCTTGGTGAGCTCCGCGAACTCGCCGAGCGGCACCTGCCACAGCTTGCGCCCGCTGTTCAGGTCGATGCACGCCAAAGTACCGTACGGCGGCTTGGTGCCGGGGTAGGCCTCCTGATCGACGAGCCGGCGGTAGCCGTTGAACGAGTAGCGCGGCAGCGCGGCCGGGTCCTCGGCCGCCGGCGCCTTCCCGCGGTCGCGGCCCATCAGGAAGTCGAGCAGCGCCTGGCTCTGCTCGGCGGTGACCGTGGGCGGCAGCGGCGGCATGATGTTGCGGCCGGTCTTCCACAGCGCCCGCACCGCCGCGTCGTCCAGGCGGTGGCGCAGCCCGCGCAGCGGCGGCGCGACGCCCAGGCCGGTGCGGTCGGGGCCGTGGCAGACGGCGCAGTACATCAGGAACGTCTGCTCGCCGAGCGTCGCCGGCCGGGCGGGCGGCGGGTCGTCGTCGCGCAACACGGTGATGATGTGCGGCTGGTGGTTGACGCTGACGTACAGCCGGCCCGACGGGATGTCGACCGCGGCGCCGGTCCACTCCGCGCCGCCGTGGGTGCCCGAGAACACCGTCGGCCTGCCCTCGGCGAAGGGCTCGAACCAGCCGAAGTTGGCGCGCGCGGTGAGCTGCTCGATGAACAGCTTGGCCGCCGGCGTGCGGTCGCTCAGGTCCTCGCGGCGGATCGGCAGCTTCAGGAACGGCTCGGGCAGCTCGATGTCCGGCTGGTAGGGCGACGTCACCTCGCCGGGCAGCGTCGACACCGGCGCGCGGCGCAGGCGCACCGGGAACAGCGGCTTGCCGGTGACGCGGTCCAGCAGCAGGGTGTTGCCCATCTTGCTGACCGCCGCGACCGCGTCGACGCGCTTGCCGTCGTGCGTCACCGTCACCAGGTTCGGCGGCGCCGCCATGTCGAGGTCCCAGATGTCGTGGCGGATCTCCTGGAAGTGCCACAGGTAGGCGCCGGTACTCGGCCTTGAGCGCCAGCACGCAGTTGCAGTACAGGTTGTCGCCGAGGTGGCCGCTGCCGTTGAAGTTCGGCTTGGGCGAACCCGTGGTGACGTAGACGATGCCGCGCGGCTCGTCCATGGCGATGCCGCCCCAGCAGTTCGCGGCGTTGCCGGGCGGCGCGGTCTTCCAGGTGTCCGCGCCGGGCGCGCTCCCCGTCGGCGTGGTGTCGAAGGTCCACAGCGCCTTGCCGGTGGCGATGTCGAAGCCGTACACGTCGCGGTCGAAGCCCGGCACGACGATGACCTTCCCGCACACCGCCGCGCCGGCGGTGCTGCCGGCGGGCAGCGCCACCGCGCCGTGCTCGCCGAAGGCCTCGACGCGCGCGCCGCTCTGCGCATCGAGCGCGATCAGCTTGCGCCCGCCCGGCAGGTACAGGCGGGGCGCGACCGTCCCGTCGCCCGGCCAATAGAGCAGGCCGCGCCGCGCCGGCACCTCGAAGCCACCGGTCCTGCCCAGCCCCAGGTCGGCGCGCCAGATCTCCTTGCCGGTGGCCGCGTCGACCGCCACCACCGCGCGCCCGCAGGTCGGCGTGTACATGATCCCGTCGACGACGATGGGGTTGCACTGCATGTCGCCGCCGCCATCGCCGCCGTGCCAGGTCCACGCCACCTGCAGCTGCGCGACGTTGGCGCGGGTGATCTGGGTGAGCGCGCTGTAGCGATCGCTGGTCGGCCCGCCCAGCGAGCGGCTCCAGCCGCGCAGCTGCGCGGTGGTCGGCCAGTCCTGCGCCGGCGTCAGCTCGGCGGTGGCCGCGGCCGGGATCACCTGGAACTCCGGCAACGCCGCGCGCGCGACCGGATCGTCATGCGCCAGCTCGGCGGCCGGCAGCGCCGCGGCGAGTCCGCCGAGCAGGAGGAGGTTGCGGGCGAGGCGGGCGGCGGTGGTCATGGTACCTTCACGGTTCGGGCATACGGCGTACGTCGTGGGCGGGGGCGCCGTTGTCGGGAGCGGCCGCGCGCATGCGGAGCGGCCTCCACCGGCCACCTTCGCGGCAGGCCGCGGTCACGAGCGCGCACGCTCATCGACCGTAGCGGCCCCGAGGAAGACGTCTTCTAGCAAAACGATTGCCCGCGCGCCCGCTCATTCCCGCGCGCATGCGAATGCCCACCACGCTCAGTGGCGTGGCTTCGCCCGGCCTGCACCACGGACGAGCGACCAGGATGGATCGGCCCGCTCTGCGTGCCCGCAACCCAGGTCCCGCCTTGATCTTTGCCGAAGCCCCCCTACGTTCCGCCCCTCAAACCAAAACCCGCCCGGGTGGCGGAATTGGCAGACGCACTAGGTTCAGGTCCTAGCGCCCTCAAAAGCGTGCAGGTTCGAGTCCTGTCCCGGGCACCATAAACCCCTGTAATCCTAACCGGTTACAGGGGTTTGTTTTTGGCGCTAAGTCCGGTCGCACTTAGGTCGCACATAAGTCGCACTTAGGTCGCACTTAGAAAGCACGAAAAAGGGACCGTGGCTGTGCCTCGGTCCCTCTATCGTCTGTCCGGTGCGAGCTGATGTCCGGCCCGACCGCGCCTGCGCCCTACCTCGTCCCCGGGACCGCCTAAGCGTTCATCCGGTTGATGTCCGGGTCGTACGCCGCCAGGTGGGCGTAGATCTCCGTGACCTCCGACGAGCTGTGGCCCATCCACGACCCGATCTTGTAGAGGCTGACCCCTTTCTGGGCGGCCAGGCTGGCGAAGGTGTGGCGCATGACGTGCGGCGTCACCCAGTCACCCAGACCTGCTTCGCGAACCAGACTGGCGAACAGGCCACGGAATTCCCACCGGTACTTCTTCCCCGGTTCGTACCCAAGCCCCGGCTTCAGCACGAAGCCACTGGGTCGACGGTGCGGCTGCAGGATCGCGCAGAGGTCATCGCTGAGCGGGACGGCTCGGTTCTTCCCGTTCTTGGTGGTGAAGTGTTCCTGGTTCTGGACCTGACCGACGCGCTGGTCGAGATCCAAAGCCTCCCAGCGGAGAGCGCATAGCTCCGCCTTGCGCAGCCCCATGAAGACGCCGAGCGCGATGAGCAGGGAGGCATTGCGCCCCCGCTCTCGCGCCGTCGCCAGGAGCGCATCCCGCTGGTCGGCCGTCAGGAAGCGGGGGACCTGCTTGGGCTTCTTGGGGAGCTTCACCTTGTCGATGGGGTTCCTGTCCAGCACCCCGTCCTCGACCGCACGCACGAGCAACCGGTTCAGAGCCTCGATGTTCTTGCGCACGGTCACGGGGGACAGACCGGTGGCAGACATCTTGGCGACGAGGTCCTGGATCTGCTGGCGGTCGATGGAGGTGATGACCGCGTCCTCACCGAGATGGGCGATGACGCCCTGCCACTGGTAGCGGTACGTGGCGACGCTGGATGGTCTCAGCGTGCTCCGGATCTCGGCATCCACGATGTCCCGGAGCTGGCCGAGGAACCGGTATGGGTGCGCGACGTGGTTCGAGACACCGTCTCCATGGACGGTTCCCATGGGCTGAAGCTTCTTGTGCCAGGCATCAGCCATCCTGCCGAACACCGTCCGCACATCATCATCGGTGGCGATGAGCCTGGGCGGTGTGTACTGCGTCTTGGTGGACAGGCCTGTCGACTTCCACTGGGGCAGCATCCAGCAGAGTGCGGGATGCGGACCGCTGAGTTGGAACACGAACGTCTTCTGCAGCTCCTTCCAGACCTTGCGCACGATGACCTCGCCGTGCGGCGTCATCACCGTGCCCAAGGCCGCATACGGCTTCCGAGCCATGCTAAGCGGCCTTCGGAAGCGGCAGATGCTCGCTGAACTCGCCTGGGATCTCAGCGCCATCGGACGAGGACCTCGTGCTCATCGGCACGCTGCCGAAGCCCAATCCTGCGGCCGTCAGCGGTCGCAACGCAGCGTCCCGATCGTCGGCAAACCAACGGAACTGGGACGCTTTGAGTATGCGGCGCTCGCGGGTTCGGCCACCCTTTGCCAGACGGCGCATGGCCCGGGTACAGCACCGGTACAACACCTTGGTCTCGCCCGCGCTCAGGTCCCACGGGGCCTGACCCGGGGCGTCCGGTATCGGTATGGGGCCAACGATTTCATTGAACTGGTGCGTCATGCTAACCTGCTTTCATCGGGGAATTGCGCATGCCGACAGCCTGGTTGATCCAGTCGTCATCGGACGAGGGGATGGCTGTCGACGGCGCGGTTGGTGGGAGGGTCGATGCCGCGCTCGACGTTCGCAGCACGGCATCGAGTTCATGGGCGAGGAACAGCAGCTTGCCGCTTCCGACACGCCGCTCGATGACCAGCCCGCGCTTCACCCAGCGTCGCAAGGTCTTGTCCGAGCAGCGACACCAGGCGGCCGCTTCGTCGATGGTCAAGTACGTCGCGGGATGACCGACGGCGGGAGCCGCGGCACAACGATCGGGGCTCGTCGACCGGAAATCCGGTGACGCGACAGCCGGGTCTCGACCAGGGAACTGGTCATGATCGCATGCTTGGGGGATCACGGGGACCGTTCCCGCGGGGCCAGCGACCGGGATTTCTCCGCGCATCGCAGGCACCACGCGAGGACAGCGCCTCAGCGGATATTCAGTGGGCCGTCGGGCATCTCTCCAGAGATCGCCGTTGGCTCAATCGGCCCCCTCGCGAGCAGGCGGGCATCTACATGTGCTGAGGTGGATGCTGTCCTCGCCGTTCATGTCGGTGGCGAACCGAACCCACTCCCCGCGTGCAGGCTCTCATTGTGTGATCAGGATTGCCATGTTGCGGCGTTTCGATCACGGGGACGCCCGGATCTTGACGCTGGACGCTCGACGGGCAACCGCGATTCGAACCGGCTCACCGCCCTGTACAGGGTTTCAGAACCAACGGCCCAAGGACACCAGGACGACGAGGATGCGTAGAGCGACCACGACAAGCAGCAGGTGAAGGACCAGGTCGCATACCGTGACCACCAGGCGGAGGAGGCCGCTCGCCACGAAGGTGGCGAGTTCGACGACGGCGGAGAGCACTACCAGCGACAGGACCGCGAGGACCGCCACCCGCATGCACCAGCGGATCCGCGCTGCCGGGATGCTGTCGGACCCGAGAAGCCAGACCACCCGGTCGGCCGTGAGAAGGCATGCGGTGATGATCCTCGCTGTGCAGGGCAGGTCCTCCAGCCGCGACCGATCGCTTTCCTGGAT
The DNA here is from genome assembly GCA_963818245.1 of uncultured Planctomycetota bacterium. Classification (GTDB taxonomy): domain Bacteria; phylum Planctomycetota; class UBA11346; order UBA11346; family UBA11346; genus BOG-1363. Next base: position 4,293 of record CAWFSD010000016.1, on the reverse strand, counting down.
GTCATGGTGGGGACGGACGCCGTCCCCGCTTTGCCGACGATCCCACGCCGACCCCGACGACGAAGGCGACGACGGCGGCTGCGGCGGCGATCCATCGCCAGGTGGTGGCATCGTGCTCGGCGGCAAGGAGCTCACGCAGGTGCTGTTCGACGGTGGCGGGGTCTGATCCGCCACAGCCGACGCAGAGCAGGAACCCGACGAGGACGACGCCAAGGACTCCGAGGCGAGCGGGCGTCCAGGAAGTTCGAGCACGCCCCACCTCAATTCACCGAGGCCAGGGCCTGCCAGTCGCGACCCGCCAGGTCGAGGAGACGTCCCCCGATCCGCTCCAGGTCCGTCGCGCGCTCGTAGTCGCCGACATCCTGGGAGAAGCGGGTGATGGCCGAGCTGAGTCCCCACTGGGAGAGGTCGCCGCCGCGGATGAGGTGGGCCAGGACGCCTTCCCGCTCTTCGGTGGCCAGGGAGAAGCGCTTGGCGGTCACCTCGACCACCTGGTCGAGACGGTTCGAGGTGATCGGCCGATCCGCAGACTCCTGGATCCTGGCGAGATGGCGCTGGAAGACCGCCGGATCGAGGGCGGCCGTGGCGACATCACGCACCATGAGGAAGAACGCGCGGTCATCGGCCTGACGCGCTTCGTCTGACAACAGATGCTGGACGTCCGTGCTCTCCGGATCGCCCAGGCGGCGGCCGAGGTGATTCTGGCGCAGGGAAGCGTCCTCGAGGATCATGCCGTTCGTACAGCGGAGAGTGTAAATGAGAGGCTGAACGCTGACCGATCCGAAGCCGACCTCCGAGTTGGTGATGACAATTCCGGCCATGACCGTCTCGCCGACCCTGACCGTGCCGGTGATGCGGGGGCTGACGGCCTTCAAGTAGAGCCGGCGTTCCGTCAGCTCGCAGGACTCGATGCGGGCCTGATGGGATCCGAGGAGGGGCACGAGGGCCTGGAGCAAGCCGGCATGGTCGAGGGGCCGGTAGCGGTCCGAGAGGAAGGCACGTGCGGTCGGCAGTTGCTGGTCGGAGAGGCCGGTCCGCACCAGCCGGCGGCCGGCGCTGCGCTCAAGCCAGGTGTTGGCACTGCTGGCGAGGAGCTCGGGAGAGGCGTCCATCATGCGCCTATAATAAGGCATTGGGATGTCGAGATGGTCCGCCAACTGGTGATGGGCCACGGGGCTGATCGCGAAGCGCTGGGCCCCCGAACCGTCATCCAGCACGAGGGCGGGAGTGCGGTCGGTGATGGCGAGACGGATCTGGGACGGGCCGGCGAGGAAGTCGCGGGCCGTGCGGGTCGCGCGGTCGATGCGCTGGGCGATATCGGAGAGCGTGGAGCCGATTTTCATGGAGGGTCCTTGGGGGCGGGTTGGGGACGAGACGATCAGACGGCGGTCTGCTCCACGGGAGCCGAGACCGGGACCGATGCGGACGCCTGGAACAGGGGGAGTTCCGGCTGAGGAGCGTCTGCCGACCGGGTGATGGGCATGATCAGGATCAGGAGTTCGTGATCCGCCCAGACGGCGGGCGACGCCGTGGCGATTCGAAGAGCGGCGGCGTCGACCGTCCCCTGGGCGGCTCCCGCATTCCAGGCCTGAAGGAGCTGGCTTCCCGACGGCACCGGGGACGAGAACAGCATGGTGGGCTTGAGGCGGGCGATCTTCTCGGCGCGTGCCAGCAGACTGGTCTGGTAGGTGCCGATCGACGGGACCCAGGAGTATCCGCTGTACCGAGCGAGGAGCCCATCCACGGACGGGTAGGTACCGTCGCGGATGCGGATCAGGTGCGCACCGTGCCTGGTGGAGAGGCGCGCCTCCTTGGCGGCCAGGTCGATGGTCAGGGTCACGGGGAGCCGGGTCAACTTCAGGTTAGCGATGGCGGACGCCGCAGCCGTCAGCTGAGTGCCGTCGAGGAGCAGGTCGAGATCGAGATCCAGAGGCTGAGCCTCGGCCTCGGCCTCGTCGGTGATCTCGCTGCGGAGGATTGCGAGCAGGCGGCCATCGGTCGCGATGAAGCGGGCGATGGAGCCGCGAATGCGGAAGCAGATATGGGAGAGTGCTGCTGTCGTCGAGGTGTCGCAGGCCAGGCTGAGCCTGGCGAGGCGGGCAACGATGGCGGCGGCGAGGGTGATGGTGGGCATGATGGTCGGTTCCATGTCGGGTGGATGGAGCGGATGCGGATTTGGCTGGTCAAGATGCGGGAAAGCACGATGGACTCCGGAAGAGCTCCGGGGTCTCCCGACGCAAGGACACGTAGCGTCCCCCGTCGCCGATGACGACATGGTCGACCACGGGAAGGTCGATGACGCGCCCTGCCGCGACGAGACGCAGGGTGAGCGCCCGATCAGCCGGGGATGGGGAAGGATCGCCCGTTGGATGGTTGTGGACCGCGATTGCTGAAGTGGCCCCCGCGGTGAGCGCCTGCCGGAAGAAGGCGCGCGGACCGGCCTCCGTGCCGTCGACATCGCCGCGCGAGATGATGCGGGGCGCTCCGATGAGCCGGGACCTGGCATCGAGCGGCAAGCACCAGAACTCCTCGTGAGGGAGGAGCTCCAGTTCATGTCCGAGCAACGCCGATACCTGTTCGGGAGTCGTGAGAATCGGGCGAGTGCCCCGGCGGCACCTGCCCAGCCGCCGGGACACCTCGATGACGCCCGCCATCATCGTGGCCGAGCGCCCTGACAAACCGAGGACCGTCTGGAGGCCGGCGGCGTCCCAGGCCGCCAGGCCCAGCCAGCCATCGCGGCGGAGGTGGTCCGTAACGGCCTCTGGCGCCGGCCGACCCTGACTACCCATGATGAGGTTGAGCAGGTCGGAATCGGCGATGGTCGACAGGTCGATGTCCAAGCGCTGGGATCTGCCGCGCGTCTGGGGGAGACGCGGTGATCCTGGCGGTAGTGGGGTCGGACCCTCAGCTATGCTGAGCGTCATGTCCCTGACCATGTGGTCCGAGGTTTGCCGATTCAGTACTGGTGACGTACTCGGCGACGGCATTCGCCATCACAGCACTGACCGGCTTGCGTTGGCGGTTCGCGAGGAGGCGCAAGGAGTGAAAGACATCACGCTCTATTTTGCTGGCAGGCCAGGGAAGGCGGCGACGAGACATGGCGAGTCCTTTCAATGACATGACCCTGGCGGGTGCCAGGGTCTGGGTGGAGTGAGGAGCGAAGGCGCGAGCACGAGGAGGCAACGACGACTGAATGAGCTGCCGTGGGCGCGACCGGCGCCTATCAGGCCACCTCCGAGCGCGCTCGCTCGGTGATCCACCGTGGTGGGGTCAGCACTTCTGCGTCACGGTGATCGGACCAGTCGTTTGTGGCCGTGCGCTGCCCGATCTCTGCCAGCGCGCCAGCGACCTCCTGCCAGCCGAGGCTCAGGTAGTCCTCGGCCAGGTCGATGACGCGGCAGCGGTGGAGCGGCGCGTCTTTCTCGACCACGATGAAGCTGAACGGCAGTAGGTCGCCGTTGGAGGCCTGCGACACGATCCATCGGTAGAGCGCCGCTTGGCGGTGGTAGCCGTAGGTGGCGACACTGCCGGCGAACGCGTCGACCTCGGCGGTGGTCTTGAGATCCGCAAGATGCGACCAGCGGTGCAGGATGTCCGTCCGGCACTGGACCTGGAAGTCGCCCTGCGGCGCACGCATCCGGAAACCGGTCTCGTGCTCGGCATCTTCGAGCAGCGATGCGGCAATGGGGTTGGCCCTGACGCTGGCGGCCATGGCGTGCAAGGTGTCCCAGTCGTCAGCGGACACCAGCTCGATGCCTGCTGCCTGCGCCTCCGCCTCCGCGGTGATCCAGGCCTTGGTACGGCGGTCCACATCCGGCCCACGCTGGTGCCGTTCGGCAAACCTGCCCCCGGGGTCGAGGAGGGCATGGAACCGGGTGCCGAAGCGCATGGCTGCGGTCTCCGGCGGTCGGTACTGCCTGGTGATCATCCGGTGCGCGAGGTTCGGGCTCTTCAGGAAGGTCGAGATGAGCGATGAACCCCAGGCGCCCGAGGCATGGTACTGGGCATCGTAGTCTCCTCGGCCGGCGGGCAAACCGGGGAGCGGGGAGGCCCCGGCCTGGTCGCCGTCGGGGTCGTGGTGGCCGCGGCCATCCTCGGCGGCTCGCCATGGCGGCCGCCGGAGGCGACAGCGGAGCGCCGGCCCCCCAGCCGAGCTTCAAGCTCGGCCATCTCGGCCGGCCAAGCCCGGTCGAGGAGGGCCGCGAAATCGATCTCGCGGATATCGGCGACCGCCGCCACCCGGTCGTTGACGACCTTGGCCACCTGCGCCGCCACCTCCCGGTCGGCATCGCC
>CAWFSD010000015.1:0-57803 GCA_963818245.1 uncultured Planctomycetota bacterium | reverse complement strand
CCAGGTCGGGCGCATCGTCAGCGAGCCCAACGACGGCGCTGAAAAGGAGGCCAAGGTCCTCGACTGCCTCGTCGGCGCGATGCCCGCCGAGAGCGCGCTGATCTTCCGCCGCGAGGTCGCCACCGGCAAGCTGGTGCCGACCACGGTGCGGACCGCCGGGCCGCAGATCCAGCCGGTGATCAGCCGCTCGATCATCAAGAAGACCTTCAGCGAGAACAAGGCGCTGCACAGCGCCAACGCCAGCGAGGACGAGCGCTTCGACCGCCACTCCAGCATCGTCCAGAAGGGCATCCGCTCGGTGATCTGCGTGCCGCTGGCGGTCGCCGGGCATACCCGCGGCGTGCTCTACCTGAGCCGCGGCGTGGGCGCGCGCGCCTTCGACCAGATCGACCTCGAGCTGATCTCGGCCTGCGCCATCCAGCTCGGCCTCGCCCAGCACGCCGCCGAGCAGCAGCGCCGCCACCGCGCCGCGCTGTGGCAGGTGATGAGCACCATGGTGCGCGCCCTCGAGACGCGCGCCGGCGTCCTGGGCTGCGGCGAGCGCTGCGCGCGCTCGTGCGTGGCCCTGGCCGACGCCACCCACCTCGGCGCGTCGAGCCGCGAGCGCCTGCGCCAGGCCGGCATGCTGCACCACTTCGACCGGCTGTGCGGCGACGACGCGGCGAGCCGCGCGAAGGCGCTGAACCTGCTCGAGAGCGTCGAGGACCTGGAGAGCCTGCTGCCGCTGGTGCGCCTCGCCCACGAGCGCCTCGACGGCAGCGGCCCCCAGGGCCTGAAGGAGGACGACCTCGACATCGAGGCGCGCATCCTCGCCGCCGCCGTGGTCTTCGAGGAGCGCACCGCCGCCGACCCCGGCGCCGACCCCAACCAGGTGATCGAGGAGCTGCTGCACGATCCCACCCTGGACCCGACGGTGATGCAGATGCTGAGCGGGTGCCACCTGGATGGCAGCCTGTACAACATGCGCGAAGGGGTGTGACCGGGCGCCGGCCGGGCGCGCCTGAGCGGCCAGGCGGCGTGGTGCTGCGACGGCGCGGATGCCGCCCCGCCATTCACGGGATCTTCATCGTAGGGACGGGCCGCGCTTCACGGTCCCCCGCAGGTTCCGGGTCTCACCCTCATCGGAGAGACCCATGCTGACCCTGCGCTCCGCCTCGACCCTGCTCCTCGCCACGGCGCTGTGCGTGAGCGCCACCGCCGCCGACATCACCGGCGCGGGCAGCACCGCCATCTACCCGGTGCTGTCGAAGTGGGCCGAGACCTACAAGGCCGACAACGGCATCGGTGTCAACTACCAGTCGATCGGTTCGGGGGGCGGCATCACGCAGATCAAGGCCAAGACCGTGCAGTTCGGTGCGACCGACAAGCCGCTGACCTCCGAAGAGCTGGCGAAGGACCACCTCGTCCAGTTCCCCGCCATCATCATCGGCATCGTCCCGGTGCTCAACCTGCCCGGCGTGGACGCCACCAAGGTGCTCCTGGACGGCGACCTGCTCGCCGGGATCTACCTGGGCAAGATCACCATGTGGAACGACGCCGCGATCAAGGCGCTCAATCCCGGGCTGGCCATGCCCGACACCAAGATCAGCGTCGTGCACCGCTCTGACGGCTCGGGCACGACCTTCAACTTCACCAACTACCTGAGCAAGGTCAACGCCGACTGGAAGAGCGCCATCGGCGAGGGCACCGCGGTCAAGTGGCCGGTCGGGGTGGGCGGCAAGGGCAACGCCGGCGTCGCGGCCTTCGTGCAGCAGATCCCGGGCTCGATCGGCTACGTCGAGTTCGCCTACGCCGCGGAGAACAAGATGTCGTCGGCGCAGATGCGCAACGCGGCCGGCGCCGACGTCGCGCCGTCGCGCGACGGTTTCCAGGCCGCCGCCGCCAACGCCGACTGGGCCAACACCAAGGACTTCTTCATCATCCTCACCAACCAGCCGGGCAAGACCAGCTGGCCCATCACCGGCGCGACCTGGCTGCTGGTGCGCAGCGACGCCGATCCCGCGGGAAACAAGACCGTGCTCGACTTCGCGCGCTGGTTCCTGACCGCGCCCAAGGCCGCGCAGATCGCCAGCGACCTGAATTACGTCGCCCTGCCGGCGTCCACCGCCACGGCCATCGACGCGTACTGGAAGGCCGAGATCAAGCTCTGAGCCGGGGGTCCCCGCTCCCACCCCGCCCCCTCCAGAGGGGCGCCCCGCCGCGCGGCAGGGCGCCAGCACCATGACCACGCGCCCACCCGCGATCCCCGACCACCTCCGCCGGCTGCTGGCCCTCGATCCGTGGTTCGCCTGGATGACCTGGGCCTGCGCGATCGGCCTGCTGATCGTGCTGGTGGCGGTGGTGGTGATGCTCTTCGCCGGTGGCTGGCAGGCCTTCCACACCTTCGGCTGGGGGTTCCTGACCAGCGCCTCGTGGGATCCGGTGCAGGAGCAGTTCGGGGCGCTGGTGCCGGTGATCGGCACCCTGGTCTCCTCGCTGATCGCCGTGGTGATCGCGGTGCCGATCGCTTTCGGCGTGGCGCTGTTCGTCACCGAACTGGCGCCGCCGTGGATCGCAAACCCGGTCGGCAACGCCGTCGAGCTGCTCGCCGCGGTCCCGAGCATCATCTACGGGATGTGGGGGCTGTTCATCTTCTGTCCGCTGTTCGCCGGTCTCGAACCGTGGATCGACAGCCACATCGGCGCGATCCCCTGGCTGGGTGCGCTGTTCCGCGGCCCGCCGATGGGTATCGGCATGCTGCCGGCGAGCTTCATCCTCGCGATCATGATCCTGCCGTTCATCGCCGCGGTGATGCGCGATGTCTTCCGCACCACGCCGACGGTGCTGCGCGAGTCCGCCTACGGCCTCGGCGCCACGACCTGGGAGGTGGTGCGCAACGTGGTGATCCCCCACACCCGCATCGCGGTGGTCGGCGGCATCTTCCTCGGGCTGGCGCGGGCGCTGGGCGAGACCATGGCGGTGACGTTCGTGATCGGCAACGCCAACAACCTCAGCTTGTCGCTGCTCGCGCCCGGCAACTCGATCTCGGCGACCATCGCCAACGAATTCGCCGAGGCCGAGACCGACATCTACCGCTCGGTGCTGCTCGCGCTGGGCTTCCTGCTGTGCGTGATCTCGCTGATCGTCCTGTCGCTGGCGCGCGGCATGCTCGCGCCGGCGCAGGTCCGCGCGGAGCGCCAAATGCAGCACCCGCTGGCCCGCGCGCCGCCAGCGCATCGGCCGCCATCGCCAAGTGCCATGGCGGCGGCCTCGGCCGCGTTCGGCATCTTCTGCGCTGGTGTGGATCCTCTGGCTACGGTGTGGAAGGGCGCCTCGGCGCTTCGGCCTGAACCTCTTCACCATGAGCACCCCGGCCCGCCGGGCAGCCCAGGCGGCCTGCGCAACGCCTTCGTCGGCAGCGGCATCATGGTGGCCTGGCCACGCTCATCGGCACGCCCTCGGCATCCTGGCCGGGATCTGGCTGGCCGACAACGCCCGGCCAGCCGCTCGGCGAGCGTGGTGCGCTTCATGGACGACGTGCTCGCCGGCGTGCCCTCGATCGTCGTCGGGCTGTTCGCCTACGCGCTGGTGGTGCGTGCCGACGGGCCACTTCTCGGGCTCGCCGGCGCGCTGGCGCTGGCGCTGCATCATGTGCCCGTGTTGGCGCGGACCACCGACGAGATGCTGCGCCTGGTGCCGCCGGCGTGCGCGAGGCGTCGCTCGCCGCTCGGCGCGCCGGCGGGGCGCGACCATCTCGCCATCGTGCTGGCGCGCGGCGCGCGCCGGCATCCTCACCGGCGTGCTGCTCGCGCATCGCGCGCATCAGCGGCGAGACCGCGCCGCTGCTGTTCACCGCGCTCAACAACCAGTTCTGGAGCGTCGACCCGTCTGCGGCCGATGGCCAACATCTGACGGTGCGAGATCTTCCAGTCTACGCGATGAGCCCCTACGAGGACTGGCAGGCGCCTGGCATGGGCCGGCGCGTCTGCGTCCTCGTCCTGCTCACCATCCTGCTGATCGACACCCTCGCCTCGCGCAAGCCCGCATGACGCGTCGGCGGGAGCATCGATGACCGCGACCGACAGCCGTCGCCGGCTCGCCCCGGCCGCGCCGACGACGCCAAGATCGAGCTGCAGGACCTGCACGCTTCTTCTACGGCCAGAGCGCACGCGCTCAAGGGCATCGTCGCTGGACGATCCCGACGCAGCTGCATCTCCGCCTTCATCGGGCCGTCGGGCTGCGGCAAGTCGACGCTGCTGCGCTGCATCAACCGCATGAACGACGCTGATCCCCGGCGCGCGCGCCGAAGGGCGCATCTTGCTCGACGGCGAGGACATCTACGACCCGCAGCTCGACCTGCATCGACCTGCGCGCGCGCGTCGGCATGGTCTTCCAGAAGCCCGAACCCGTTCCCGATGTCGATCTGCGAGAACGTCGCCTTCGGCCTGCGCCTCGACGAGCGCGCCGCGCCGACAGCGAGCTCGACGAGCGCGTCGAGCACAGCCTGCGCAGCGCCGCGCTGTGGGACGAGGTCAAGGACCGCCTGCAGCGCCAGCGCGCTCGGCCTCTCCGGCGGCCAGCAGCAGCGCCTGTGCATCGCGCGCGCGCATCGCCGTCGAGCCCGAGGTGCTGCTGATGGACGAGCCGGCCTCGGCGCTCGACCCGATCGCCACGGCGAAGGTCGAGGAGCTGATGCGACGAGCTGAAGACAGAACTACACCATCGTCATCGTCACCCACAACATGCAGCAGGCGGCGCGCGTGCTCCGACTTCACCGCTTTCTTCTACCTCGGCGAGCTGATCGAGCACGGCCCGACACTGCAGATCTTCACCAAGCCGGCGAAGAAGCAGACCGAAGACTACATCACCGGCCGCTTCGGCTGAGGAGCTGACATGAGCCTGCGTCAACGCTTCGACTCCGGCATGGCCGCCACCCGCGACGACCTGCGCCGCATGGCCACCCTGGTGCTCGCCAGCCTGGCCATCGCCGAGCAGGTGGTGCTCGCCCCCGATACCGAGGCGCGCGCGCGCGTGCGCGAGCCGGAGCGCACCATCGACGGCCTGGAGATGACCATCGAGAACCGCTGCCACGAGCTGATGCTGCTCGAGGCGCCGCTGGCCAGCGATCTGCGCCTGCTGATCTCGGCGATGCGCATCAGCACCGACCTCGAGCTGCTCGGCGACCTGGCCGAGGGCGTGGCGAAGCGCTTCTCCTCGGTCGCGCTCACCCACGTGGTCGAAGTGCCAGCGGAGCTGGTCACGCTCTCCCGCATGCCGGCGCGCATGCTCACCGCGGCGATGACCGCGTTCGAGAGCGGCGACTTGGCGCCGGTCGAAGAGGTGGTCGCGGACGAGAAGCGCTCCGACACCCTCGCCAAGTCCGCCGCCGCCGCCATCCAGGTGGCGATGGCGTTGAGGTCGAACGAGGTCCGCGAATACACCCAGGTGCTGCGCGCGGTCTACCACTTCGAGCAGGCCGCGGACCTCTGCGTGTGCATCGGCGAGGAGGCGGTGTTCTTCCACTCGGGCAGGCTGCTGCGCCACCAGCCGGGCACTGGACGCTTCGAGCGCAGCTGATGCCGCCGCTCAGCGGCGCCGGTGCTGCTCCTGCAGCGCCAGGACCAGCTTGCGCAGGTCCGCGAGCGGCAGTGCGCGCAGCCCGCCGATGCGCGCGCCGAGGTTCGCGCCCGCGAGAGTGACGAGCTGATCGACGGTGAGGATGGCGATGTCGATCTCGATCCGGCCCTCCGCCGGCGCCGCCGGCGAGGCCCCGCCGCCGCGCTTCCCGAGTGCCGCCGGCTTCTTCCGGAACAGCAGGTAGCAGATGGTCTTCTGGCTGCGCCCCTTCTCCTTCAGCTGCTGGTAGCGCGCGAAGTGCCGCGGGCTCAGCCGCACCAGCACCGCCCGCCCCCCGGCGGTACGCCGCGCCTGCCAGTTCGAGACGTAGAACACCCAGCCTTCGCGCTCGTCGAAGATGGCATCCTTCGGGCAGCTGCACTGTCAGGCGTGGCCATGGCGGAGTCCTCAGGAGGGTGATGGAGCTCGAAGCCGGGTCAGAACCAACGGGGCGGAAACCGTCGACACCAGTCTCGCGGCTCGGGGCTCGCTCAACAATCCTTACGCCGCCCCCTCCCCCGAGTTGCCTCCGACTTCCCCGACCCTCCCCCTCATCCCCACCCAGCGCGCCGCCAGCATCACGCCGATCACCATCGGCACCTGCATCAGCACCGACGGCAGCAGCAGGTGCGCGTCGCCGGGGAAGAACTGGATGGCGACGGCCAGCGACAGGCCGTTGTTCATGTAGACGGTCGAGCAGGCCATGCTCACCCCGCGCTCGCGCCCCAGCCAGACGCGCATCAGCCGGCTGGCGAGGATGAAGTAGCAGCTCGCCGCGCACACCAGCAGCAGCGGCGCCAGCATCCGCTGCGCGGTCCAACCGGCCCACGCCTGGCGGTTGCCGGCGATCGACACGGTGATCAGCAGGCACAGGCAGGCGATCGCCGCCGGCGACAGGCGGTGCAGGTTGCGCTCGACGAAGCGCGGGGCCGCGCCGCGGACCACCTGCGCGAGGGTGAACGGCGTGCCGAGCAGCAGCACGATGTAGAGCGCCTGCTTCGCGAACAGCGCGACCTCGCTGGGCTGGCCGGGGCCGTGCTGGCCGATGCCGAAGAGGTGGAGCATGGCCGGCGCGGTCAGCGGGCAGAGCAGGCTGGCGCCGAGCAGCAGCAGCAGGGCGACGCCGCGATCGCCGCCGTAGAGGTCGGCGAAGGCCAGGCTCGACAGCCCGCCCGGCATCATGCCGACCAGCAGCACCCCCGGCGCCCACTCCGGGGCGATGGCCAGGGTCGCGGCGTAGGGGATGAGCGGCAGCACCAGCAGCTTGAGCGCGATCAGCGCGCCCAGCCGGGGCAGCGCCCCGGGCTCGACGAACGCCGCGCGCACCTCGCCCAGGCCGAACTTCAGGCTGGAGCAGAACAGGATCCCGCCGAGCAGCACCGGCACCAGCGGCTTGAGGGCGGTGAGGTCGCCCGGCACGACGAAGCCGGCGATCAGGGCGACGTAGGCGGGGATCCAGAAGGCCGAGCCGAACAGACGCGCGAGCACGATGGGGGTCCTCGCCGGGCGGACGGGCCGCGGCTGGGTGGATCCTGGGGCCCGCCCGCCCGCCGCCAGGGGGGAGTGCCGGTCGACGCCGGGCGGAATCGCGAGTACAACCATAGCCGGGAACGCCCTCTCCAGCCACCGCCGCGCCGATGACCTCGCCCTCCGACCACCTGCTGTTCGGCAAATTGCTGCTCGAGAAGCGCCTGATCAGCGCCGAGCAGCTGGACCAGTGCCTCCGTCTGCAGGCCGCCCAGACCGACGCCGGCGAGCCGCGGCGCACGCTCGGCGACCTGCTCATGGAACTGGGCCTGATCGACCGCGAGCAGCTCGAGGCGACGCTCTCCGAGCAGCGGCGGCGCTTGGGTATGACCACCATCGGCCCGTACCTGCTGGTCGACCGCCTCGGCCAGGGCGGCATGGGCACGGTCTACCGCGCCCAGGTGCCGAACACCAGCACGCGCGTGGCGCTCAAGCTGCTGCCCAAGCACCTCGCCGGCGACCCCAACTACCTCTCGCGCTTCCGCCGCGAGGCGCAGATCGGCGTCGGCATGGTCCACCCGCACATCGTGCGCTGCGTGGACTTCGGCGAGCACAAGGGCACGTACTACCTGGCCATGGAGATCGTCGAGGGCGGCACCCTCGACCAGCGCCTGGACGACCTCGGCGCGCTCAGCGAGCGCAGCGCCCTCGGCATCGCGCGCGACCTGCTCGACGCCCTCGAGTACGCGCACCGCCGCGGCCTGGTCCACCGCGACGTCAAGCCGTCGAACATCCTCTTCGACCTGCAGGGCGTGGCCAAGCTCAGCGACTTCGGCCTGACCAAGGCCTCCGCGCCCGACCCGACCTTCATGCTCGAGCACGGCGGCACGGTGGGCACGCCGCACTACATGGCCCCCGAGCAGGCCAAGGGCCAGGAGGTCGACGGCCGCGCCGACCTCTACGCGCTCGGCGCGACCCTCTACCACGCCGTCACCGGACGGCCGCCGTTCAGCGCCTCCTCCGCGCACGGCCAGATGCAGGCCCAGGTCACCCAGGAGGCGCCGCCGCCGGAATCGATCAACCCCGAGATCAGCGCGGCGTGCAGCCGCCTGATCCGCACCTTCATGGCCAAGGACCGCGGCCTGCGCCCGCCATCCGCGTTCGCCGCCAAGGCCGACGTCGAACGCGTGCTGCGCGGCGAGCAGCCGGCGACCCCGGGCCCGCGCAACCTCAGCACCAAGCGCGGGGCGGCCGCCCGCGTCGACCGCCCGCGCACGTCCGCTGCCCGCTTGGCTGGTGCCCGCCCTCGCCGTGCTGGTGGTGCTGCTCGGGGCGACGGTGATCTGGCTGCTGGTGCGCTGAGGGCGCTTGCGCGCAGTTGCGAGACGCGCGACGCGAGCAGCGTAACACGCAACTCGAAGCTTTCAGCTATCCCCCTCCAGCACCGGCACCTCGACCGGCTCGATGACGACCAGGACCACCGCGTCCGGATCGACCAGCGCGACGTCGGCCTCGGCGGTGACGGTCACCAGCTCGTCCTCCAGCAGCGCCGCATCGGCGACGGTGGCGAGCGCGACGGTCGCCGTCCTCGCGCCGGCCGGGATCACCAGGGTCACGGAATCGAGCGCATAGTCCGCCGGATCGGCGCTGCCGGCGCACGCCAGGGTCACGGTGACCTCGCGGACCGCCGGACGGTCGAGCAGGGCGGTCAGCGTGGTGCCGGCGCCGGCAGTGACGAAGGCGTCGGCCGCGGTCAGGGACAGCGCCGGCATGCCGGCGTCCGCGATGACCAGTCCGACCGCTGCCGCGTCGCCCGGCACCGCGTGCTGGACGCTGGCGATGGCGATGGCCACCTCCTGGTCGCCATCGGCCAGACCATCGTCCTGCGCGTTCAGCTGCACGCTGCCGCTCAGCAGGCCCGCGGGAATGACGATGACGGGTGCGGCTCAGCAGCCCCTGGGCAGCGCCCGCGTCGAGGGCGACGGTGACGTCGCGGCCGCACGCGGCAGCGAGCGTCGCGGTGATGGTCGCCACGCCGCCCGCCTCCGCGATGGTCCGCTGGTCGACGGCGAGGGCCACCTGTGGCGGCGCCTCGTCGTCGGCGATCAGCGCCACCAGCGGCTCGACCATCGCGTCGCCGGCGCCATCCACCGCGGTGATCGACAGGGCCAGGGCCTCGGTGCCCTCGAAGAGCGGGTCGTCGACGGCCGCGAGCGTGACGCTGGCGCTCAGCGCACCAGCAGGGATGACGATCATCGGCGCGGACAGGCTCCAGTCGTCCGCGCTGGCCGGCTCCGCGCCGGCCACCAGCGGATCGGCGGGCGGCGACCGCATCCGGTCCCGCCGCAGGATCACCGGGCGCGCTCGCCGGCACGCTCACGCCCTGCGCGCCGATCATCACGGTCACTTCGTACGCGGCCGGTCCAGACAGGGTCGCGGTCAGCGTGGCCGTGCCGCCGGCCTCGGCCAGGACGGTGGCGTCCAGCGCCAGGGTCACCGTCGGCCGCGCCTCGTCGTCGCTGATCAGGATGGTCGGCGCGTCCGCGGCGACGAGCGCACCGCTGGCGTCCAGCGCGGTGACCGTCACGGCCTGGTCCCCTGCGAACAGCGCATCGTCGTGCCCGCTGAGCGTGATGCCGCCGACCAGTCCCCCGGACGGGATGACGATCTGCGCCGCGCTGGCGTCGTAGCGGCCCTCCGCCCCGGCGAAGCCGAGGGTGATGGCCACCGCCTCGGCCGCTGGGCCCGAGAGCGTGGCGGCGATGGTGGTGGCGCCGCCGTGCTCCGCGATCGCGGACGCGCCCGCGGCGAGCGTCACGACCGGCACGACCTCGTCATCGATGACGGTGATGGCGAGCGGAACGGCGTCCGGCGCCACCACCGCTCCATCCACCGCGCCCAGCGCAACGCCCAGGACGCGGTCGCCTTCGTAGATCGCGTCATCGACCCCGGTCAGGGTCGTGGTGGCGGCGAGGGCGCCGGCCGGAATGGTCAGCTCCGCGTCCGCGAGCAGGTACCGTTCCGGCGCGACGCCGGCGCCCAGGAGCAGCGGGACGCGCACGGGCACGGCGGTGGGTCCGGAGAGCGTCACGGTGAGGTCCGCCACGCCACCGGCCTCGGCGATGGCCGCCACGTCGCTGGCGAGGGTGATGCCCGGCACCGCTTCGTCATCGACGATGGTGATGGAGACGGCGGTGGCCGTACCCGCCACGGGGCCGGAGACCGCGCCGATGCCCACCGTCACCTCCTGGTCGCCCTGGTGGATGGCATCATCGACCGCGGTCAGCGTCACGCTCGCGGCCAGCGCCCCCGCCGGGATGGTCAGGGCGGTGCCCGACAGCCGGTACCGCCCGGGGGCCGCCCCGCCGCCGACGCTCAGCGCCACCTGCACCGGCACCGTGGTCGCGAGCGACAGGCGGGCGGTCAGCGTCGCCACGCCACCCTGCTCGGCCACGCTGGCGACGTCCGCCGCCAGGCTCACGACCGGCACCGGTTCATCATCGCCCTCGACCAGCGCGACGTCCGCCGCCCCGGGCGCGGCCAGCGCGCCGGTGACATCGGCGATGGTGACGACCAGCGCCTGATCACCCTCGTAAATGGCATCGTCCACTCCGGTGACGGTCGCGCTGGCCGCGAGCGCTCCGGCGGGGATGGTCAGGGTCGTCGGCGCCAGGCGCCAACGGGCCTGGTCCACGCCGCTGGCCGCGAGCGCCACGACGACATCCTTCGCCGCCGCGGTGGACAGCGTGGCGGTGACGGTGGCGACGCCACCCCGCTCGCTGAACGGCGCGCCCTGCGCGCTGAGCGCCACCAGCGCGGGAGGTGGGGCGGGATCGTCGTCCACGATGGTCACCGTGACGCCCCCGCCGACCGCCGCACCGCCGCTGACCGCGCTGATGCCCACCGCCAGCACCGCGTCACCATCGTGGACGGCGTTGTCGACCGCGCTGACCACCAGGCTGCCGCTCAGCGCGCCGGCCGGGATCACGATGGTGGCGCCCGGCACGCTGTAGCGCCCGGCCGGCGCGCCGCTGAAGGCCAGCGTCACGGTCACCGCGGCGCTGGACGGGTCGGCCAGGGACGCCTGCACGGCGAGCTGGCCGCCGTGCTCCGCCAGCACGCCGCCCTGCGGCAGCGACAGCGTCACCGCCGGCAGCGCATCGTCGTTGCGGATCGTGCCCAGGGCCGACGCCGTGGCGATGGTCGCCGGCACGTTCGGCAGCACGGTCAGGGTGGTGCCGCCGAAGTTGGCCACCGCGAGGTCGGTGCGCGCGTCCCCGGTGAGCAGGCCCGCCGCCACCGCCACCGGGCCGGCGCCGACCGCGCAGTCGCTGCGCGCGGCGAAGGCGGGATCGCCACCCGCGACGCCGGTGTTGCGCAGCACCGAGACGGTGTTGCTGGTCTGATTGACGGTGATCAGCTCCGCACGCCCGTCGCCGTCGAGGTCGGCGGCGGCGATCGCCGCCGCGCCGGCGCGCACCGGCACGGTCAGGGCCGCGGCGAACACCGCGGTCGCCGCGCCCGGCGGGGTGAGGTTGCGCAGCACCAGGGCGTGGCTGGTCCCGGGCACCAGCACGGCCACATCGGCCAGGCCGTCGCCGCTCAGGTCCAGCGCCACCAGGTCCACACCGCCGCCTTCCAGGGCGGCGCCGCCCGCGACGTTGAACACCGGCGCGCCACCTGGCGGGGTGACGTTGGCGAGCACCACCACCGTCCCGGAGTTCGGGGTGCCGGGGGTGCCGGCGCCGAGCACCGCCAGGTCGGGCAGGCCGTCGCCGGTGAGGTCGGCGCAGACCAGCGCGCACGGGCTGGTGCCGACGGGGATGGCGCTCGCCACCAGCGCCAGCGCGGTGCTGCCGCGCGCGGTGCGGTTCTGCAGCACCTGCACCTGGCCCGCCACCACCACCGCCAGGTCGGTGAGGCCGTCGTGGTCGAAGTCGCCCGCGGCCAGCGCCAGCGGCAGACCGTGCAGGTCGTACGGCGCAGCGGTGAAGACCGGCGCCGCCGCCCCCGCCGGCGTGGCGTTGAACAGCACGGTGAGCGTCGCCTGCGTCCCCGCGCCCAGGTCCTGGCTGATCACCGCGAGATCGGGCCGGCCGTCGCCGTTGAAGTCGCCCGCGACCACCGCCACCGGCGCCGCGCCGGTGGCGAAGGCCACCGCGGGCGCGAAGGTCGCGGCCGCCGCGCCGGGCGCGGTGGTGTTCAGCAGCACCGCGACGGTGCTGTCGTCGCTGTTGACGCTGACCAGGTCGCAGCGCCCGTCGCCGCTGACGTCGAGGGCGAGCACCGCGTGCGGGCTGCTGCCGCAGCGCAGGTTCTGGCGGGTGGCGAAGTTCATGCCCGGCCCGTTCACCGCGCTGATGCCGGTCAGGCGCACTTGCACGGTCTCGTCGCGCTCCCAGGTGCGGTCGCCCAGCACCGGCACGCGCACCACCGCCGCGGTCGCGCCGGCGGGGATGGTGACGGTGCCGCTGGTGGCGGTGTAGTCGCTGCCGGCCGTCGCGGTGCCGTCGGCGGTGGTGAAGGCCACCACCACCTCCGCGCCGGTGTCGCCGCTGCGCGTGATGGGGAAATCCAGGGTGGTGGTGCCGCTGTCGCCTTCCTGCACCGCGGTGGCGCCGACCGCGATGCGCGCGTCCTCGGCCCCGCGCCTGGCCGCCGAGCAGCGCACCGAGCAGCGCCGCCACGCCTGCGACCAGGGTCCCACGACCGCCGGACCCGCCGGCGCCGCGCGGCCGCGGGCGCGCCCACGTCCACCGTCCACCGTCCTGCTGCCTGTGCCTGCCCATGGCCCGCTCCTTTGCCGACTGTGCGTAACTTCCCGTGGAACCGCTGAACTTCCTGCTTTTGCCCCGAATGCAGGGAGGCAATCGGCTGACCGTAGGTCGGCGGATCCGGGAGTGAAGGATTTCTTGCCCATCCCTGTTCGCTTCAGGGGGTGCGTTTTCCAAAGAAATCCTCAGGAAATCAGGGCGTTCTGCGCTTCAGGGACAGATGCGCGAGGTCAAGCGCACCGGTTGGAACGCGTGCGGCGTTCGCGCCACCGCATCGGGATCCCATCGTCCTCGGATCATCAGTCGGCTGGTCCAACCGGCCCGTGGTTCCTGATTCGCCATGGCTGCGGCCCAGCCGGCGGCTTCTCCTGATTCCACCGCTTCGCAGCGCCGGCGCTGATTCAGCAGCTGCTGCCTGCTCCGCGAGGCGCGGTCAGCCTCGCAGCCCCGGTATCGCCGCCGAGGCGACGGCCGCTTCTCTCGCGCCTCGCACCTCGCCACCCGCCACCCGCCACTGGCGCAAGGCGCCCCCCTTCAATCCCGCCGCAGATCACGCCACTGCACGATCACCCCCGGCACCACCGTCACCAGCGCGGTGATCCCCAGGATCAGCGGAACCTGCGCGCTCTCGGGACGCGTGAGGACGATGATCCCCGCCTGGCAGAGCAGCGCGCCGTAGAGCACGGTCTGGAGGATGCCCAGCGCCGGCGCGGCCTTCCAGCCCAGGCCGACGCCCAGCACGAAGCCGAGCACTCCCAGCACGAAGGCGATCGCGCCGCCGGTGGTGCCGGGGTGCGGCACCGCGCCGAGCGCGGCGCCGGCGAGCGCGGCGAACAGCACGAAGCCGAGCAGACCGCCCTGCGCCGCCACCACCGCCTGGTAGAGCCAGGCGCCGAGCACGCCGGCGAGCAGCGCGGCGCTGACCGCCGCGGTCCACGCCACGCCCGGCTCGAGCAGGCCGTCGCACTTCGCCATCACCGCGCCACCCACCACCCCGGCGGTGAGCACCGCGGTGGTCCACCGGATCAGCCGCCAGCCGGCGAACAGCGGGACCATGCCGACCAGCACCAGCACCGGGCCGAGCCACGCGGGCTGGGCGTTCAGCCACTGCCACACCTCGGGAGGGCTGGGCAGCGGCGCAGCGGCGGCCGGCGGCGCCACCGCCGGAGCGGCGGTCACGGTGGTCGCTGGCGCGGGGGTCGCCGTGGGCTCGCCCGCGACGAGCGGCGTGCTGACCAGCGCAGCCAGCGCCGCGACCACGACGAGGGCGCCGGCACGGCGCAGCGCGCGGAGGAGGGTGGACCAGGGCACGCCCGCCAGCATCGCCACGGCGGCGCGCCGGCCAACCCTCTTCAAGGCACCGCCACCAGCCTGAACGCCACATCCTTGCCGCGGTCCGACCGCGTGCCCTGCGGGAAGACCGCCGCCTCGCCCAGCAGGCGCAGGATCGGCAGCAGTTGCAGGCGCACCGTCCCGCTCGCCGGCACGCTGAGCGGCTGCGCCGGGCCCAGCGCGGTGCCGCGCCACGGATCGAACCAGGTCAGCAGGTAGGCACCGGGCCGCAGTCCGGACAGCACCGCCTCGCCGCGCCGCTGCGGCGCGAAGGCCCAGCCGTGCAGCGCGTCGCCGTCGGCGCCGACGCCCGCGTGCGCCAGGGCCAGCGCGCGCACGCCCGCGCCGCCCTGGCAGCGGATCCGCCCGAGCGGCGCGCTGCACGGCACCAGGGCGTCCGGCGCGATCCCGGCCAGGACGGCGCGCAGCGCGGTGAGCTGCGCGCCGTTGTCCAGCGGGTACTGCTCGGCGCCGAACGGGCCGCCGCCCGCACGCCAGCGCAGCTCGCCGAACTCCTTGCCGTCGTCCCAGTCCATGACCGTGCCGGCCAGGCCGCTGAACACCGCCGCCCAGATGCCGTGGTGGTAGAGCGTCGGGTAGAGCGGCGAGGGCGCCGCCTCGGGCGTGGCGCGCTCGACCGCGCCGAACTCGCTGATCAGGCGCGGGCCCGCGCCCGGCGCCTGCGCGAACGCCGCGATGCCGTCGATGGTCAGCCCCCACGCCTCGTCGATGCCGGCGCCGCGCGACCACGACGGGTACCAGTGCCAGCCGACCACGTCGACGCGCCCGCCGGGCGGACCGCCGTCCCAGGCGAGGTTGCCGTCCGCATCGGCGCCGGTGCCGCTGCTGGTGGTGCTGGCGTGCAGCGGGTGGCGCCAGGGGTCGCCGCCGTAGCGCAGGCCATCGGGCCGCAGCAGCGTGCCGCGCAGCAGCGCCACCTGGTCGGCGAGCCAGCGCGCGCAGTCCGGGTGGCCCCACCAGCCGCGCCGCGCGCGCATCACGCCCAGCTCGTCGCCGACCGCGTCGATCTCGTCCGCGAGCACCCACAGCCCGATGGCGCGCGAGGCGCCCCAGCGCGCCACCACGTAGCGCAGGTGCGCGGCCTGCCAGTCGAAGAGCTGCGCGCGCCAGTCCTCGGCCGGCGCGCGCGGGTCGGCGGCGAAGTAGTCCCAGCACTCCTCCAGGCCCGGCAGCGCGCTGAGCCCGCAGCGCTGTCCGGGCGCGCGGAAACCCGGCGCGTCCGCCGGCGCCTGCGCCCCCCACGGCTGCCCCGCCGCGGTCATGCAGCCGTGCGGCAGCGGCGTCAGCAGCAGGCGGATGGTGCGCTCGCCCGGCGCGCCGGCGCAGGCCTCGACCACGCGGTCGAAGGCCGCGGCGCGGCCCTGGTCGTAGCAGGCCCACGGGCGCCACGCCGCCTGCGCCGGCAACGGCGTGCGCTGCCAGCGCCCGGCGACGCGCCAGTGCTCGGCGCGGTCCTGGTGCACGAGCAGGAACTCCCACGGCGCCAGCCATTGGTTGAGCAGGTCGTAGCCCGCCGCGCGCAGCTGCGGGAAGAGCTCGCGCTCGCGGTCGAGGCCCTCGAACGGCGCCCAGCCGGGGCCGCGCGGATCGCTGTCCACCACCCACGCGCGGCAGGCGCCGAACAGCCAGGTCGCGGTGCTGCCGCCGTCGGCGCGGCGCGCGCGCAGCCAGCCCTGCGCCTGGTGCGGGCCCGGCATCACCAGCGGGCCGTCGAGGCGCGCGTCGGCCACGGCCGTCCACGTCCCGCCGTCGGCCTCGAGGTGCACGGGCGCGCCCGCGGGCCGCGCGCAGCCGTCGAGCAGCAGGCGCATGCTCCACGCGCCCGCGCGGTCCGGCGCCCAGCGCACCGCCCAGCGCCACGGCCCGCCCGGCGCGTCGCGCAGGGCGAAGGCGGGCACCTCCAGCAGCGCGCCGTCCGCGTGCGCGAAGCGGGCGGTGATGCGCAGGAACACGCCGTCGCGGTCGGCGTCGTAGGCGTCGTGCACCTGGTCGTCCGGCAGCGCCGCGAAGGGCGCGGCGGCGCCGGCGAAGGTCAGCGCGACCTCCTCGACGGCGAACACCGTGGCCGCGGCGCCGTGCTGCGCGCGCAGCGCCGGCTCCTCCGCACCGCCGCCCAGAGGCGCCGCCAGCAGCAGCAGCGCGAGCAGCCGGCCGCCCGGTGCGCGCCTCACGCGCGCGGCTTCCGGCGCGCTTCCCACCACTCCAGGCGCTTGGCGATGTCCTTCTCGAAGCCGAAGGCGCCGGGCGCGTAGAAGCGGCTGCCGAGCAGCTCGTCGGGCAGGCACTGCTGGCCGGCGAAGTGGTCGGGCGCGTCGTGGTCGTACTGGTAGCCCTGCTTGTAGCCGAGCGTCGCCATCAGCGCGGTCGGCGCGTTGCGCAGGAACATCGGCACGCTCGCGCCCGGGTGGCGGCGCACCGCCTCGGCGGCGGCGAAGTAGGCCTTGGTGGTGTTCGACTTGGGCGCGGTGGCGCAGTAGATCACCGCCTGGCTGAGCGGGTAGACCGCCTCGGGCATGCCGATGTTCTCGCTCGCGGTGAGCGCCGCCGCGGCCACCACCAGCGCCTGCGGATCGGCCAGGCCGACGTCCTCGCAGGCGAAGATCACCACGCGCCGCGCGACGAAGCGCGGGTCCTCGCCGGCCTCGAGCTGGCGCGCCAGGTAGTAGAGCGCCGCCTGCACGTCGCTGGCGCGCATGCTCTTGATGAAGGCGCTGGCGACATCGTAGTGGTTGTCGCCGGCGCGGTCGTGGTCGCTGACCGCGCCCGCCGCCACCTGCGCCACCGCCGCCGCGTCGACCGGCGCCGGCCGGGTCAGCGCCCAGGCGCTCTCCAGCAGCATGAGCAGCCGCCGCCCGTCGCCCGCGCACAGGCGCAGCAGCGCGCTGCGCGCGCTCTCCGCGATCTCCAGCCCCGGCAGCCCTTCCGGGTGGCTGCGCGCGCGCTCGACCAGCGCGTCGAGCGCCGCCTCGTCCAGGCCCTGGAGCTGGAACACGCGGCAGCGCGAGAGCAGCGCGCGGTTGACCGAGAAGCTGGGGTTCTCGGTGGTCGCGCCGACCAGCAGCACGGTGCCGGCCTCGACGTGCGGCAGCAGCGCGTCCTGCTGCGCCTTGTTGAAGCGATGGATCTCGTCGATGAACAGCAGGGTGCGCTGGCCGAGCGCCGCCGCCGCGCGCGCCTCCTCGATCAGCGCGCGCAGCTCCGCCACGCCACCCAGCACCGCGCTGAACGGCGCGAAGCGCAGTCCCGCCCGCCCCGCCAGCAGCCGCGCCAGCGTGGTCTTGCCGCACCCGGGCGGCCCCCACAGCAGCAGGCTGGGCAGGTGCCCCGCCGCCAGCAGCTTGCTGAGCACCCCACCAGGCCCGAGCAGCTGCGGCTGCCCGACCACCTCGTCGAGGGTCGCCGGACGCAGCCGTTCCGGGAGCGGGGTGGAGTCGGGCATTTGGGGGATGGTGGGGGGACGTCGTGAAGCGGGAAGATGGAAAGCCGGTGGACCTTAGGCCTCAAATTTTAGGCCTAGGCCCTAGGCCCTAGACCCTAGACCCTAGGCCCAGACCCTAGACCCTAGACCCTAGACCCTAGATAGCAGCCTGTGGTCGCCGCGTTTGCTCGAAAGCGTATTGCGGCTCACGAGACTCGATACTGACGCTGCGACTCCATACCCACGATCTAGGGTCTAGGGTCTAGGGTCTAGGGTCTAAGGTCTAGGGTCCAAGGTCCAGGGTCCAGGGTCTCTCGTCCATAGCCCATGGGTCCAAGTTCCGCCCCCGCCGGGATCGGACTTCCTGGCACCGCACCATAGCACAGGATGCGGCCACCATGTACGACTTCCTCCGCGGCACCGTCGCCAACCTCGATGCCGCCAACCGGCTCAGCCTGGATGTGGGTGGGGTCGGCTACTCGCTGCGCATCAGCGAGCAGACCAGGCGGCACATCCCGCTCGACGGCACCGTGGTGACCGTGCACGTGCGCCTGCTGGTGAAGGAGGACGACCTGGTGCTGTTCGGCTTCAGCGACGCGGCCGAGCGCGCGGCCTTCGACCTGCTGACCTCGGTGCAGATGGTCGGACCGGCGGTGGCGCTGGCGGTGCTGTCCGCGCTCGGCGTCGTCCAGCTGCGCCAGGCGCTGCTCACCCGCGACCTCGCCGCGCTGCGCGCGGTCAAGGGCGTCGGCCCCAAGAGCGCCGAGCGCATCATCATGGAGCTGGCCGACAAGGTCGAGCGCATCCCCGCGCCCACCCAGCCCGCCGGCAGCGGCGCCGGCGCCAGCACCGCCCAGGCCATCGCCGAAGCCCACCGCGCGCTCATCGTGCTCGGCTTCGACGGCAAGTCGGCTGGCGACGCGCTCGCCAAGGTGGTGCAGCCGGGGTTGTCGGCGGAGGCGCTGCTGCGCACGGCGCTGGCGAGCCTGCGCTGAGGGCGGGGGCCTGGAGCTGGTGGCAGCAGGTGTGAAGTGGCGAGGAGCGAGTAGCATGCGAGTGGCGAGTGGCAAGGCACGAACCGCCTCATCACTGCTCGAATCGTAACGCATTGCCGTATTGAAATTTATGATTTTCCTCAGGCCTGCTCCCGCCCCAGCGATCGACTGTCCGCCCATGCAACATCCAACGCGCACCGCATCCACGACGTAAATACGCACTGAGCCCAGTCCATCACACGCGCCATATGGGGTTTCCGCCCACATTGACACATGCGGGGCGCGCGCGACCTTCTCACTCCGAAGCCAAGCACCTCACAAGGTTCCAGCCATGTCCAGCCTGTCCAAACTCCCCCACCTCCTGAGCCTCGCGGCCGCCACCCTGCTGGTCGGCGCGCTCGGTGCGACCACTTCGGCCAGCGCCGAGGAGGACGGCAAGGCGCTGTTCAAGGCGAAGATCTGGCCCGTGCTCGAGTCGAGCTGCATCGGCTGCCACGGCGACAAGAAGCAGAAGGGCAAGCTGCGCCTCGACTCGGAAGAGGCCTTCAAGAAGGGCGGCAAGGAAGGCGTCATCTTCGTCGCCGGCAAGCCCGCCGACAGCAAGATCATCGCCGCCATCAAGCGCGGCGACGACGACACCAAGATGCCCCCCAAGGACGAGAAGAAGCTCAGCGCCGAGCAGGTCGCCGACTTCGAGAAGTGGATCACCGCTCGGCGCCCCCTGGGCCAAGTGATTCCCCCGGCGGCCTGACCGCCGCTGCGATCCGAGTCTCTCGCGCGGGACGGCCCCTGGCCGTCCCGCGCTGTTTTTATCGGCACTTCAGCGCGCTGGTGGGCTGCACCTCCTCTTCTCCCCCTCCGTCCCTCTGCGTCTCCATGTCGATCCTCTCCGAGGGGCCGCACGAGAGGAAACGACATGGAGACACAGCGAGACGGAGAGGAGGCGATGAAGAGGACCCTCGGCAGCTGCACGCCGCAACGTCCATCTCGCCCTGGCAAAGCGACGCGCCGGCGCATCATCGCCTCCAGCGAGGGAAAATCCCATGTCCCGCTGCATGGTCCTGAACGCCAGCTTCGAGTTCCTCTCCATCCAGGAGCGCTGGATGGACTCGCTGCTCCTCGTCCTGCTCGGCAAGGCCCTGCCCCTCGAGCACTACCCTGACGTGGTGCGCAGCCAGCACTGCACCTTCCAGCTGCCCGCGGTGGTGGTGATGCGCAACCACATCCGCACCCACCGGCGACGACGGATGTTCGACACGCCCAGCCGCAAGGCGGTGTTCATCCGCGACGCCTTCCTGTGCCAGTACTGCGGGGTGAAGGTCAGCATGAGCACCGGCACCCGCGACCACGTCATTCCGCTCAGCCGCGGGGGCCCCGACACCCTGTCCAACGTCGTCACCGCCTGCCGCGACTGCAACCACCGCAAGAGCAACCGCACCCCCGAGGAGGCTGGCATGCCGCTGAACCGCAAGGCGCGCGCCCTCAACGAGGAGGAGAAGCTGCGCTGCCTGCTGAAGACCTGCAAGGCGAAGGAGCGGGAGACCTGGTTGTCGTGCCTGAACAGGCTGGGGATTCCGTTGTGGGCGGCGTGAGGCAGCGACTCGCGGATCCCGCTTGCCCTGAACCGGGCCGCCAATTGGCAGCTTGAAGGGAGCAGCCCGGCAATCGATCCGCGTGCACGTCCGGTGGCGCCAGATCGCACTGGGGGATTCACATCATCCGGTACCCGGCGATCACATAATCTAGGTAGACCCCCAAGGCGAAGAGGCCGAGCAGGGCCGGAATGAGCACATAGGCCAGCATGTTCCAGCTGCCGCTGGCGCACCTGCGGATGTGCATGATTGAGACCATTGTGGCGGCGATGATGATGATGGCCCAGATGGGCTCATCGTCCCTGTAGCCATAGTACGGAAGTGTGACGATCACTACGGCTACGAGGAGGATGACGGCGAGGATGCAGAACCCGTGCTTGGCAGCCGGCCTCGCACTGCGAGATGCGTCCGTATCCGCGTCATCAACCATGGGGAGTCGCCACCACCGAGAATACCCCACTTTCCCCGGTTAGTCGTCCTGCGTGAGGGCATTCACCGAGCGACGGTGCTTCGCGTGCCGAGTGGTCAAGCTGGCGCTCGACCCTCCCGGCGGGTCAAACGGTGCTCAGGTGCGTCCTCATGAACTCGCGACCGGCCGCCGGGAGGGTCGAGCTTTTCCGGGGGTGATTTCCCGATCGAGGCTGAGCTAACAGCAGAAAACTCGCGCTTGTGGCACAACGAGTTGCGAGCTGTTAGAGGGCAGCGCCAGCTCGACCATTGCGCTGGAACCAACCAGCGACGCGGTCCAACCCACCCACCGCGCCAAGGGACCCGTTTTCGCCACGATGAACCCCATCAATCGCCATTTCGTCGATGGGCACATGAATTGACGCCCATCCCCACCCGACTTGGCGCCATCCTCACTCCACCCCATCCCCGTACGCCCGCGCCCGCACCGGATCACGCAGTCCCAGCGACGCCACCATGCGCCTCGCGTCCGGGTAGTTCCCGAACAGATGCCGCCGGTCGATGGCCGTGACCTGGTCGGCGGGCAGACGCAGCAGGACGTCGGCGACGCGGCCGGGGAAGGCGCGCTCCAGCAGGCTCAATAGGACGCGGCGCTGCTGCTGGTTGGTGGTGGCTTCGATCTGGACCAGGCAGTCCTCATCGCGCTCCGGGAGGGGCAGCCAGCGCGCGACCGCCTCCGGGTCCTGCAGCGCCACCGCCGCGAGGTCGCGCGGGTAGGCGCGAGCGACCTCGCGCGCCGCGCTGGCGCACGCCGCGGAGCGCACCTCGGCGAGGTCGCAGAGGCAGGCGAAGGCGGCGTCCTCGCGCAGCTCGCGCACCAGGCGCGGGCCATCGAGCACCGCCAGCACGCAGGCCTGGCGCGGGTTCGAGCCGGTATCGAAGCGCTGGCAGGGTTGGGCGACCAGCAGGTCGTAGAGCGCGCTGCGCCGCTCCTGGCCGAAGCGGCCGTGGTGGACCTGCTGTTCCAGGCGCGCGACCAGCTCGCCGGTGGGGATGCGCCACTGCACCACCAGCTCGTGGGTCGCGCGCACCCACAGGGCGCCCTGCAGCGACCTGAACGGCGGGTAGCCGAGCGCGATCACCGCCAGCATGCCCGCGACCAGCGCCACCGCGCGCCGCGGCGGCTGCTGGCGGTGGTGGACCCAGGCCAGGCCGACCAGCAGCGCCCCGCCGACCGCCAGGCCGGGCGCGACGAAGGGGTTGCCGACCAGGGTCGGCCCGCCGAACACGAACAGGCTGTTGTGCACGGCGTGCGCCAGCACGCAGCCGGCGAGGTCGCCGGCGCGCAGGCGGATGAACGCCAGCAGCAGGCCGAGCGGGATGGCGAACAGCGCCTGCGCCGGGCTGCCGTGGCTGGCGGCGAACGCCAGGGTGGTGACCACCACCGCCAGCACGGTGGCCGCGCGCGAGCCGCCCCAGAAGGCCTGCAGCCAGGGCAGCAGGCGGCCGCGGAAGAACAGCTCCTCGCCCATCGGCGCCAGCAGCGACACGCAGACCACGGTCAGGACCTTGCCGGCGGCGCCGTGCGCGGCGTGCGCCGCCGGCAGTACCGCCGCGCTGATGCTGGTCGGGTGGCCGGCGCTCCACCACAGCACCAGCAGGTGGACGAGCGGCTCGAGCAGCAGCAGCAGGCCGACCGCGAGCGCGGTGTTGTCGCGGCGCCGCACCAGCCCCGGCGCCGGCCGCGGCACCAGCCAGCCGGCGAGCAGCAGCAGCAGGGCGGTGCCCGCGACCATGACCGGCCAGGGCTCGCCGCCGGCGATGCGGCGCAGCGCCGGCTGGTCGGCGAGCTGGCGCAGCGCCCCGCCCCACGGGAAGGCCGAGGTGACCGCGGTGAGGATCGTGACCGTGGCCACGGCCAGCCCGGCGGCGAGGCGCCAGCGCTGGCGCGCGGTCAGCGCGGGGAGGCCACGGAATCCCACCCCCGCGAGCAGGCGCCGCGACGAGGACGCCCGTGGGCGGATCGCGGCCGGTCCCGCAGGCGGGGCGGGCGTCTGCGCCGCCGCGGTCACCGGCGCTCCGCCTGGAGCGGCACCTGCATCCGCCTCCGGCTGGGCCATGGCCGCGTGCTGGTCGGCCGCCCCCCCAGCACCCGCCACGGCGCCCACATCCGGAAGCGCTGCGGCCACGTCCGCGCCAGGAGGCGCTTCCGGCCCGGCGCTCGCGCTGCTGCTCTCCTGCGGCCCCGACATGGCCGCAGTGTCCAGGATGGCGCGCCCGCGTCAGCAGGAACCCGCGCACGGGCTTCCCCGGCGTGCGTGCCGCGCGGCAAACGCCTTGCGCCCGCGCCTGGCGGCGATCCGCTGCCGCCATGCCCGGCCCCGTGCAGATCAGCTTCACCAGCGCCGACGGCGAGGAGCGCGAGGAGCGCTGGCCGTCGGTCGAGGGCTTCCGCCTGTGGGCCCTGGCGCAAGGCTTGGCCTGCACCTGGAGCGCCTACCAGGAGGACGCGGACGGCGAGTGGGCGGTCATCGATTCCGGCCGCATCGGCGCCGTCCCACCACCGCGCCCGGGCCGGCGATGACCGCGCCGGCGCCCATCCTGCACGTCAACACCGAGCACGGCTGGCGCGGTGGCGAGAACCAGGTGGCGCTGCTGGTGCAGGGGCTCGGCGCGCAGTGGCCGGCGCTGACCGTGTGCCAGCCCGGCTCGGCCCTCGCCCGCGCCCTGCGCGCGGCCGGCCGGCCGGTGGCCGAGCTGGCCATGCGCGGCCCCCTGCACCTCGGCGCGGTGCGCGGCCTGCGCCGCCTGCTGCGCGCGCACGGCGCGCGCGCGCTGCACGCGCACACCTCGCACGCGCACGGCCTGGGCGTGCTCGCCTGCCTGGGCACCGGCGTGCCGCTGATCGTCACGCGCCGCGTCGACTTCGCGGTCGGGCGCAGCGCCTTCGGGCGCTGGAAGTACGGCCGCGTGGCGCGCTTCGCCGCGGTCTCGGCCGGGGTGCGCGCCGCCCTGGTCGCCGGCGGGGTGGCGGCGGAGCGCGTCGTGGTGATCCACGACGGCATCGACTTCGCGCGCTTCCCGGCGGACGCGACCGCGCCGGTGCGCGCCGCGCACGGCGTCCCCGCGGACGCCGTGGTGGTCGCCATCACCGCGGCGCTGACCGACCACAAGGACCACCGCACCCTGCTGACCGCCTTCGCGCGCGTCGAGGCGGCGGACCCGCACGCGTGGCTGCTGGTGGTCGGCGGTGGCGAACTGGACGGCGAGCTGCAGGCGCTCGCCCGCCAGCTCGGCTTGCGGCGCACGGTCTTCACCGGCTTCCGCGACGACGTGCCGGGGATCCTGCGCAGCGTCCACGCGTTTGTGCTGAGCAGCCATCTCGAGGGCCTGGGCTCGTCGCTGATGGACGCCATGCACTGCGGCCTGGCGGTGGTGGCGACGCGCGCCGGCGGCATCCCCGAGCTGATCGACGACGGCGTCGACGGCCTGCTGGTGCCGGTGCGCGACCCCGCGAGCGCTGGCCGCGGCGCTGCTGCGCCTGACCGGCGACGCCGCCCTGCGCGCGCGCCTGGGCGCGGCCGCGCGGCAGCCGCGCCGCCGGCGCGCTTCGGGGCGGCGACCATGGTCGCCGCCTACCGGGACTTGTACCGCGGGCTCCTGGGCTGACCGTGGCGGGCATGGCCGAACCGGAACCCGCCAGCGCCCGCCGCGGCCGCCACGACGACGGCAGCGTCACCGTGCACCGCCGCGCCACCATGTCGGGGACCATCAGGGTCTCGGCGGTGCTGATCGTGCTGAACGGGGAGCGCCACCTCGACCGCGTGCTCGCCGCGCTGTCGTTCTGCGCCGAGATCCTGATCGTCGACTCCGGCTCCACCGACGGCACCATCGCCATCGCCACCCGCCACGGCGCGCGCGTCGTGCACCAGGACTTCCTCGGCTACGGCGCGCAGAAGCGCAAGGCGGTCGAACTGGCGCGCCACGACTGGGTCCTGGCCATCGACGATGATGAAGTCCTCGACTACGAGGCGGCGGCGACCATCCAGGTGCTCGACCTGGCCGACCCGACGCGCGCCTGGCAGCTGCGCCGGCGCACCTACATCGGCGCGCGCGAAGTGCGCTACGGCCAGTGGCGGCCCGACCTCAGCCTGCGCCTGTTCAACCGCACCTGCGCCAATTTCAGCGCCGACGCGGTGCACGAGGCCGTGCGTCCCGCCGGCGCGGTGCTGACCCTGCCCGGCTCGCTGCACCACTTCAGCTTCCGCGACCACGCCGACGTCTTCGCCCGCCTCGCCGGCTACGCGCGCATCAAGGCCGCCAAGTACCGCGCCCACGGCCGCCGCCGCCCGTGGGCCGCCGCGCTGGTCTTCCGCGCCGGCTGGGGCTTCCTGCGCAGCTTCGTGTTCAAGCTCGGCTTCCGCGACGGCGTCGCCGGCGTGGTGGTCGCCCTCTCGGTGGCCGTCGACAGCGCCCTGGGCCTGGCGATGGCGGGAGAGGACGAGACTCCGACGTGATCGCGACTAGCGCCTCGCACTAGCGGCTGCGACTCCGCCCGCGCCCGTAACGACGCACCTCATCGCCGGCGTACCGCGACTCGCGACTCGCGCCTTGCGACTAGCGACTAGCGCCCGCACTAGCGCACTCGCGACCTCGCCACCAGGCGGATGTCCGTTCTTCGCGCGCACGAACGCGTGAACCGGGAACCCCTTGCGCGTGCGTATGATACGCGGCAGGGCGCTGCATGCGGCAGGAGCACATGTGCCGGACCCCGGGTGCATTCCAATGATGAGGCCCCCGGAGGAGCGACCGCCATGCGCACCCTGACCACGACCATCCGCCGCCTCGCCACCGGGGCCGTCCTCGGCCTGGCGGTGTGGGCGCCCGCGGCCCACGCCCTGGAGAAGGACGAGGCCCGCCACCTGCTGGCGCGCACCGGCTTCGGCGGCACCCCGGCGGAGATCGACCAGCTGCTGCCGCTGACCCGCGAGCAGGCGGTCGACGCGCTGATCGCCGGCACCCACGCCACCACCCGCACCAAGCCGCTGGAGTGGTGCACCGGCGACTACGCCGCCTACATGCGCGCCCGCGCCGCGGACTGGGACGCCGCGCGCGGCATCGCCGACCGCAGCGCGCGCGAGAAGAAGGAGAACGAGCTGCGCGGCGACCGCGACCGCCGCGGCCGCGAGCTCAAGGGCTGGCTCTACCAGGAGATGATCACCACCGACTCGCCGCTCACCGAGCGCATGGTGCTGTTCTGGTCCAACCACTTCACCTCCGCGCTGCGCACCATCGAGGAACCGCGCGTGATGTTCGAGCAGGACGCGCTGATCCGCCACGACGCGCTCGACAACTTCGCGTTCTTCCTCAAGGACATCAACACCGACCCGGCGATGTTCCGCTACCTCGACTCGGACTCCAACGTCTCGGGCCGGCCCAACGAGAACTACGCGCGCGAGGTGATGGAGCTGTTCACCCTGGGCGAGGGCCAGAAGTACACCGAGGGCGACATCCGCGAGGCGGCGCGCGCCTTCACCGGCTACAAGCTCGACCCCGCGACCGGCCGCGCCGCGCTCAACCAGGGCGCGCACGACAACGGCTGGAAGACCATCTTCGGCAAGAAGGGCACCTTCGACGGCGACGACGTCATCAAGATGCTGCTGCTGAGCGAGGAGCGCGTGGCGATCAACGTCGCCGAGAAGTTCTGGAGGGAGTTCGTCTCCGACACCCTCGACAGCCAAGGAGGTCTACAAGCTCGCGGGCACCTTCTACCGCGGCAAGTACGACATCCGCAAGCTGCTGCGCGCGACCCTGCTGACCAAGCAGTTCTGGGACGCCGACAACCGCGGCACGCTGTTCAAGTCGCCCGCGGAGTACGTGGTCGGCACCGCGCGCCTGCTGCAG
This sequence comes from uncultured Planctomycetota bacterium, assembly GCA_963818245.1. Taxonomy (GTDB): domain Bacteria; phylum Planctomycetota; class UBA11346; order UBA11346; family UBA11346; genus BOG-1363. The sequence continues at coordinate 31,297 of CAWFSD010000015.1, read as the reverse complement.
CTGCCGATCGACGACCCCTACGGCTACGCGCAGCTCGCCGACCACATCGGCTACAGCATCCTCGACCCGCCGAACGTGAAGGGCTACCCCGGCAGCACCAACTGGATCAGCACCGAGACGCTGCTCAGCCGCTGGGAGGTCGCCGACCAGATGATCGGCGGCAAGGTCGGCTCCGGCCCCGACGTCGGCAGCATGATGGCCGGCGCGATGGCGGCCGACCCGGCCAAGCCGGCGGACGGCAAGGACGGCAAGAAGGAGCCGGTGACCGCGAAGAAGGAGGAGCCGGCCGGCGGCAAGAAGGCCGACGAGCCGACCCTGAGCCTGCTGCCCAAGCCGTGGGTCGCCGACGCGCGCGCCAAGGGCGCCGACGGCGTGGCCCAGGCCATCATGCTGCTGCTGCCGCTGCCGCCCATCGACGAGATCGCCAAGGACGCCGGCTTCGACCAGGCGCTGCGCCAGATCGTCCACGACCCCTCGTTCAACCTCAAGTGACCCGGAGAACCGCCATGCTACGCCGCGATCTGCTGAAGATGGGAAGCGCCGCCGCCATCGGCGTGCTGGCCCCGGGCCTGGCGCGCGCCGCCGATCCGGCGGCCGACAAGACCCCCGGCACCCTCGCCTGGGACCGCTCGCTGGTGCTCATCGAGCTGGGCGGCGGCAACGACGGCCTCAACACCGTGGTGCCCTACGCCGACCCGGAGTACTACAAGCTGCGCAAGCGCATCGGCGTGCCCGAGGCCGACGTCTTCAAGCTCGACAAGGGCCTGGGCCTGAACGGCACCATGAAGGCGCTCGAGGCGTCGTGGAAGGAGGGCGACCTCAGCTTCTTCCTGGGGCTCGGCTACCCCAACCTCAACCGCTCGCACTTCCGCGGCATCGACATCTGGAACGGCGCGTCCAAGCACGACGAGATGCCGCCCGATGGCTGGCTGGCGCGCATCCTCGACGGTGCGAACAACGGTGCGCCGTCCGACCTCCTCGCGCACAGCATCACCCTGGGCGGCAACGGCGCCTACGGCGGCGGCGGCGCGCTGTACGGCCACCAGCTCAACCGGCTGACCATGGAGCGCCCCGAGGACTTCGTGCGCCGCGCCAAGCGCATCCCCAAGCCCGGCGACAAGATCCCGAACTCCGCGATGTCGCACATCATGCACATCCAGAGCGACATCAACCGCACCGCGGACCGCCTCGAGGAGGCCTACCGCAAGGCGCCCAAGCTGCCGGACTTCCCCCGCACCGGCCTGGGCGAGCACCTGCAGATCGCGGCCAAGCTCATCACCGCGGGCGTCACCTGCCCGGTCTACAAGACCGGCATCTACGGCTTCGACCACCACTCGAACGAGAACGCCGCCCACCCGGGCATGGTCGGCGAGATCGCCAACGCCCTGGCCGCCTTCCGCCTGGCGCTGAAGTCGGTGCCCGGGCGCGTGGGAGCGCACCACGGTGATGACCTACAGCGAGTTCGGCCGGCGCGCGGTCGAGAACGACAGCGGCGGCACCGACCACGGCACCGCCGCGCCGCACCTGGTCATGGGCGGCCAGGTCACCGGCGGCTTCTACGGCAAGCAGCCCAGCCTGACCCAGCTCGACAACGGCGACCTGGTCTACACCACCGACTTCCGCAGCATGTACGCGACCATCGCCCAGCAGTTCTGGGGCTACAAGAAGCCGTTCCTGAGCGATAAAGGCATCCAGGCGATCCCGAAGGTGTTCAAGACGGCCTGAGGCGGGCTGGACACCCAGGTTGGCGCAGGAGCCGATCGGGAAGCCCGGTCGGCTCCGCGCTTTCATGGCGCCGGGGCGGCGGCAGGCTGCTCGGCATGGCTGATCGCACCGCGTTGTTCGTCGATGTCGCCGCCGTGGCCGGACGTGATGGCGCGGGAGCGCTGCGATTGCTGCCCGGTGCCGCGGCGGTGCTGGCGCGCATGCAGGTTGCTGGGGTTCCGGTCGTGGCGCTGGATTTCAGCGGAGCGCAGCCGGATCCGCAGGACGGAGTGGTGGCGCTGCTCGCGGCGGCGCGCGCCCCGCTCGCAGGTTGGGTGCGTCCGGCCGCCGACGCGCCTGCGTCGTGGCGCCTACCGCGCCCGGGGCTGGTGCTGGCGGCGGCGCGAGCGCATGGGGTGGATCTGGCGACGACGTGGCTGGTCTCGCCCACACCGGACGCGCTGCGCGCGGCGGCGCAGGCGGGGTGCTATGGGGCGGTGCTGGTCGGGGTTGCCGAGTTGCCGCCGGAACTCAGGGAGGCTGAACTCGCGATCGTCACGGCCCGCGCCGACGACCTCGCGGATGCGCCGCGGGTGATGGTGCCGCGCCAGGGCGGGTGCTGGCACGCGCACTGAAAGTGCGCCTTTCCCACCCTCGAGAGCGCCGCAGGCACGGCCCAATCCCAGCCCAGGGCAACGCCCTGGGTACCAGGTCAAAATAGGAAACGAGCCCTGCAGGGGCGGCCCAATCATCGGTGGCGGTACGACGGATTGGGCCGCCCCTGGTATGTCCGAATCCGTCGAGCGCCGATCTTCATCGCTCTGCGTGATGTGGACCGGATGCTCGACCCCGCTGTCGGAGAGCACGCGCCGCCCCAGGGGCTCTGACCCCGTCCTGTAGATCGTGCCTCCTGCTGTGTGGGGTCATGTCCGACTCGGCATCTTTGGCCATCGAGCCCGCATTCACCAGGCTGAGACTCACCCCACATCTGCAGGAGCTCCGGTGGCACTGTCCGCAAACCGCCTGCTCTTGGAGTGCCATTATGCCCCTCATATTCGCCGTTGGTGGCGATGTCAGCAAGGGTCGTCTCGATGTCGTCATCTTCAACCAATCGCTCACGGAGCTGTCCGGCAGCGGTTCCTATGACGACACCCATGCCGGTCATGTCCGCTTGCGCGACCACATCCGCGCGCTGGAGGCCGCTCATCCCGATGCCGAGATCCGGGTCGGGGTGGAGTCCACCGGTGGCTACGAGCGCAACTGGCTGAAGCTGTTCCGCGATGAGCGGCAGCGTGGCAAGCGCATCGATTTCTGGCGGCTCAACCCCTTGGCCGTGAAGAGATGGCTGGACAGCGACCTGCATCGCGCCGTCACCGACTGCGGCGCGGCACGCGGTATCGCCGCCTTCCTGCTGGCGCGTCGTCCCCAGGTCAGCGATCCGGAACCGACTCCGCATCAGACGCTCTACCGACTCGTACGCTCGGCACGTACCGATGGCGGAGTGCTGCAGCAGCAGCTCCAGCTCCTGCTCGGTCAGGTCCATCCGGAACTGGTCTGCTGGTGTCGTTCGAGCCTGCCTCAGTGGCTGCTCGCCGTGCTGACCCTGTATCCCACCCCCGCCAAGCTCGCGCGCGCCAACCTCCCGCGGCTGGCCCGCATCCCTCACGTTGGCATGGAACGCGCCAAGACCCTCATCGCTAACGCCACGGTCAGCGTCGCCAGCCTGAGCGGACCCGCAGCCGAACTGAGCGTCTCCCTCCTGCTCGAACGCATCCGCACGAACGATGCCGTCTGCGAACGCTGCTCTGCCGCCCTCATCGCAGCGCTCGCCGACGATCCGCGCGTCGCTCTGCTTGACAGCATCACTGGCATCGGTGCCTGGACCGCCACCTGCCTGCTCTTGGAGCTTGGCGATGTCGCCCGCTTCGACTCCTGTCGCCAACTCATCGCCTGGGCGGGTCTCGATCCCCACGACGACCACAGTGGCGATGGCGTAGTCCGCCGCGGCATCAGCAAACGTGGCAATGCCTATGTGCGCGCCCTGCTCTACATGCCCACCTGCTCTGCCACGGTCAGCAATCCCGTCATCCGAACGTTCTACCAACGGTTGATCGGGCGCGGCAAGTCCAACCAGAAGGCCCTCACCGCGGCCATGGCCAAGATCCTGCGCATCGCCTATGGCGTCCTGGTCACCGGGAAAGCCTTTGACCCTGACTACGAAACGCAGCGCGCGCAACGGAACCTTCACTCTCGCCAGGGCGCCGCCAGTGAAGCCGCCCAGCCAGCCAGCGCGCAAACCGTAGCCGAAGATTTGACCGCCCCGATTAGCCGCCGTGAAGCCGGCCGTCGACGTGCCAGGGCACAGCATCTGAATGCGGCGGCCCCGGAAGCCCCCTGCACGGGATCAAAGTCCCAAGAGGCCACCGAGGCCAACCGCATCGGCAACCTAGGCGTCGATGACCGGAAGGCCATCGACCAGGCAGGGCCGCGCCCCGCTGGGCGGCGGCACGCGGGCGCGATCCGCCCGACCAAGGCCGCGAGCGGAGGCCCATCTCAGGGCCGGAGCGGTGCCGCCGCCCAGCGGGGCACGGCCAGGCCGGCCGCAGGGACAGGGGCCGATTGAGGACTTGATTTCAACCTGGCATCTGCAGGGCTCTAGATTTTTAATAGACATCAATTCCCAGGGCGTTGCCCTGGGCTGGGATTGGGTCGCGCCGTTGGCGCTCTCGATGCCATGCTCAGCATCTTCATCGCGCTCGAAGCGCGCACCATCTGGCAGATGTGGATGACGAGCAGGTCACTTCCCGATGGCCTGCGCCTTCGCCACGAATTCCGACTGGTACCACGACCCGGCGAAGCGCTTCGCCGCATCGAGCAGTGCGCGCTTGGCGTCGCTCTTCTTCCCCGCCGCGACCAGCTCCTCCGCCTTGGCGAAAGCCGCCGTGCGATCCGCCTCCAGCAGATCGAGCTGCGCCTGCGCCTGCTTCGCCGGCTCCGACTCCGGCTTGAACGACGCGATGCGCAGCAGCGGCAGCAGCGCCTCGCCGAAGCGCTTGGCCTTGGCGGCGGCCAGACCCTGCTTGAGGAAGCCGCTCTCGGTCTTGCCGTACCAGTCGGCGTACGAGGTGTTGAAGAACTCGAAGGCGGTCCTGTTCTGGCTGTCGACCGTGGCGTGGCCGCCGGGGTGGTCCACGCTGAGCAGGTAGGGGAACTTGAGCACCGCCTTCATCTGCTCGAAGACGCCCTTCGAGCTGGCCACCGGAGCGATGTCGTCCTTCATGCCGGTGCCGCAGAACTCCGCCGCGCCGCGCGTCGGCGCCGCGGTCTGCACCACCTTGCCCTGGTCGAGCATGACGAACTGGTTGCAGCCCAGCGTCATCAACCCGGCGTAGTCGAGCGGGAACAGGGTGTACAGGCCGGTGGAGATCTTCGCGCCGCCGGAGTGCCCGCCGATGTAGACGCGGTTGGGATCGACCGGCGCCCAGCGCGCGATCACCGACGCGACGTACACGCTGACCGCGGCGTGCACCTTCCAGGTGTCGCCGACCTTGGCGTCGTGGAGCGCGTCGCTGAGGCCGAAGCCGGCGACGATGTAGCCCGCCGCGTTGCCCTCTCTCGCGTAGCCGCCCGCGCCGTCGCGGCTGTCCTTGAACTCGGTGATGTTGCCGATGAACAGCGCGTACCGCCGCCCGGGCTCGAGCGTCGCGGGGAAGTAGATCTTCACCGGCACCGATTGCCCTTCGAGCAGCTTCTGGATCACCGCCGGCTCCGCCTCGAGCTTGTCGTGCGGCCAGCGCCCGGCCATCCAGTCCGCGTACCAGCTCGCCGTCAGCGGCAGGTCGGCGGACACCGTGCCGCCCTTGACCGTGAACGGCGCGGTGTCCGGCACCGCCAGGTGGCCGATGGTGGGGAAGGGTTCGTCGGTGGCGCGCAACGCGACGGCGATCGCGAGGAGCAGCACCGCGCGGAAGACGGGAGCAGGATGACGCATGAGACTCTCCAGGCGTCGCAACCATGCGCTGTTCGCCGCGTTGCGAGCGCGGCTGATCGTGCGACCGCGCGCCCGGACTCAACCGCCGATTATCCGGCCGACAACGTTCCCGGCCCTCCTGCGGAACACCCGTCCCGCGCGACGCGGCTGCGAGCTGCGAGCTGCGAGGGTGCGTTCCCTGCGACTCATGGTTCCAGTTGTGCTCACGAGAGCGGCCCAGCGGGCAATGCCATCAAGCCAAGCTCTTCTCTGGTCTCTCTGGTGCTCTGTGTTCGATCGGCGGTCGGTACCACCCACCATCATTCCGGCTCGGCCGAACGGAAGATCAGACAGCGTGAGAGAACACAGAGCACCAGAGAGACCAGAGCCGCGAGAAAGACGACTCCTGGCTATCGTAGAAACGGCCTTGTACGCTCAGCTTGATAGCATTGCCCAGCGGGCCGCGGTCCCGGGTGGGACAGCCATCCGCCACCGCGAGGACACCTTTTAGCGGAGTGCCTCTCCCCCGGGACCGCGGCCCGCTGGCCGCTCGCCGTTTCGCCAATGCCCGCATGCTCCCCTCGCCGCCCGCAGAGATGCCATTTTTCTCGCGCCTCGCGCCTCGCAACTCGCAACTCGCAACTCTCAACCCGCCTGCCCCCGGAACCCCTGGAACCGCTCCGCCTCCATCGCCTCCAGCCGGTCGGAAGCGATGGTCCGCACCCGTCCCGCCCCCCAGATCTCGCGCAGCCGCGCCAACGCACCGGCGTTCGGATGGAGGCCCCATTCGGCGGCCGGCGTGACCGTCAGCAGCACGTCGTTGCCGGTGTGCACCTGGAAGACCACCGGGCAGCGCCCCTGGTTCTCCTTGAGCAGGGTCTCGGTGCCGGCCACGCGCGCCTGCGCGGCGTCGCCCGTCAGCTCGCTGGCGTCCACGGCGACCACGATCTCGCGCGTCAGGCGCTCGGCGACCAGGTGCGCGGGCACCACGTCGCTGATCTTCAGGCTGGGCAGCTCCTCGACCTTGGGTTCGTCCGCGCCGCCGGCGTCCAGGCCCGCGTCGCCGGGCTCGTCGCCGGGCAGCTCGCCCTCCTCGCCGCCACCCGGCGCGGGCCGCTGCGCGCGGCGCTCGCGGCGCTCGACGGTGCCGGAGAAGAGCGCCACCAGGTCGGGTTCGCAGTCCGCGCCGAAGCGCTCGTAGGCGCCGGCCTGGGTCTCGCCGCGGCGGTTGGCGCCGCCGGGGAAGAGCACGCCCTCGAAGCGCCCGTACTGGTCCTCCAGGGTCAGCACCGCCATGGTCTTGCCGGTCTTGGTGCGGATCACGCGCTTGGCGAGCACCACCGCGGCGATGGCCGCGGGCGAGCCGGTGGCCAACCCCGCCAGGTCGCGCGTGCTGTGGCGCGCCACCGGCGCGAGGATGGCGTGGTGCTCCGCCACCGGGTGGCTGCTGATCCAGTAGCCGGTCAGGGCCTTCTCGAAGGCGAGGCGCTCCGAGACCGTCCAGTCCGCGGCGTCGCCGTAGCCCTGGGTCTGCTCCTTGAAGCCGGCGTCGCTCTCGAAGGTGTCGAACAGCGTCTGCTGGTTCTGCGCCCGCGTGCGCGTCAGGCGGTTGCCGCGGTCGAAGGCGCGGTCCTGGGTCTCGAACAGCGCGCGGCGGTTGGCGTGCAGGCTGTCCAGGGCGCCGACCTTGATCAGCGACTCGATCACGCGCTTGTTGACCTGGCGGGTGTCGATGCGCTCGCAGATGTCGTAGAGGCTGGCGAAGGCGCCGCGCCTGGACCGCTCCTCGATGAGGTGCGCCGCCGCGCCCTCGCCGACCGCCTTCACACCGCCGAAGCCGAAGCGGATGGCGTCGCCGACCGCGCTGCGCGCCAGGGCCACCGCCGAACCGGCCGCGGCGTGCGGCGCCAGCGCCGCCGCGCCGGCGACCTTGCGCACCAGGGTGAACTCCCAGCCCGACTCGTTGACGTCCGGCGGCAGCACCGGGATGCCCGAGGAGCGCAGCTCCTCGACGAACTTCGTCATCTTGTCCTTGTTGTCCATTTCGTAGATCAGGTTCGCGGTCATGAACGCGGCGTAGTGGTTGGCCTTGACGTACGCGGTCCAGTACGCGATCAGGCCATAGCACGCGGAGTGGGACTTGTTGAAGCAGTACGAGGCGAAGCCGAGGATCTTCTCCCACATCTCCTTGCACTTCTTGCGGTCGAACTGGTGGTTGGTCCAGGCGCCCTCGATGAACTTCTCCTCGAGCTTCTTGAGGACGTTGATGTCCTTCTTGCCCATCGCCTTGCGCAGGTCGTCGGCTTCCGCCGGGGTGAAGCCGCACAGCTCGCGGCTGATCGACATCACCTGCTCCTGGTAGATGTAGAGGCCGTAGGTCTCCTTGAGCACGCCCTCCAGCACCGGGTGCGGGTAGTCGACCTTCTGCCGGCCGTGCTTGCGGTCGCAGTAGTCGATGTGCATGTTCGCCATCAGCGGGCCGGGGCGGTAGAGCGCGACCAGCGCGATCAGGTCCTCGAAGCGGTCGGGCTTGAGCAGCTTGATGAGCTCCTGGAAGCCGGACGACTCGCACTGGAACACGCCCAGCGTCTCGCCGCGCCCGAGCATCGCGAAGGTCGCCGGGTCGTCGAGCGGCACCGTGCCGTAGTCGAGCTCGCCGCCCCCGCTGGCGCGCACCACGTCGGCCGCCTTCTTCAGGATCGACATGGTCTTCAGGCCGAGGAAGTCCATCTTGAGCAGGCCGCACTTCTCGACCTGGTTCATGTTGTACTGGGTGGCGGGCTTGCCCTTCACCACGCAGATCGGCACGTAGTCGCTGACCGCGGCCGGCGCGATGATCACGCCGCAGGCGTGCACGCCCAGCGAGCGGCCGAGCTTCTCGAGCTGCAGCGCCGCGTCGAGCACCTGGCGCGTGCGCTCGTCGCCGTCGTAGCGGCGCACCATCGCCTCGACCGCGCCGAACTCGTTCTTGTCCTTGTCGAGCGGCTTGCGACCCAGGCACACCTGCAGGTCGTGCTTGCCGGTGGGGTCCTCGGGCACCAGGTTCGCCAGCTCCTGCGACTCCTCCGGCGTCCAGTGGTAGGCGCGCGCGACGTCCTTGATCGCCATGCGCGCCTTCATCGTGCCGAGCGTCATGATCTGCGTCACCGCGTCGTGGCCGTACTTGCCGGCCACGTACTCGATGACCTCGCCGCGGCGGTCCTTGCAGAAGTCGATGTCGATGTCCGGCATCGATTTGCGGCCGGGGTTCAGGAAGCGCTCGAAGAGCAGCCCGTACTTCAGCGGGCACATGTCGGTGATGCCCATGCTGTACGCGACGATCGAGCCCGCCGCCGAGCCGCGCCCGGGCCCGACCGGGATGCCGCGGTCCTTGGCCCAGTTGATGAAGTCGGCGACGATCAGGAAGTAGGCCGCGAAGCCCATCTTCAGGATGGTCTCGAGCTCGAAGGCCAGGCGCGGGGCGACCTCCGGCCCGGGCGCCGGCCCGTAGCGCCGCGCCACGCCGCGCTCGCACAGCGCGCGCAGCCAGGTCTCCTCGGTCTCGCCCTCCGGGCACTGGAAGCGCGGCAGGTGGTAGGCGCCGGTGGGGATCTTCGAGCCGGCGCACAGCTCGACGATGCGCCGCGTGTTGCTGATCGCCTCGGGCAGGTCCTTGAACAGCTCGACCATCTCGGTCGGCGGTCTTGAGGTAGAATTCCTGGCTCGGCATGCGCTTGCGGCGCTGATCGTCGACGGTGGTGACCTTCTGGATGGCGAGCTGCACGTCGTGGATGGCGTGGTCGGACGCGCCCAGGTAGTGCGTCCAGTTGGTCGCGACCACGCCGACCCCGGCCGCGCGCGCCAGGCGCACGCAGGCCGCGCGCACGTCGAGCGGCCCGTCGGCGCCGTGGTCGGTGAGCTCGACGAACAGCCGCTCGGTGCCGAAGATGCCGACCAGCAGCGCGAGCTGGCGCGCCGCCTCGTCCTCGGCGCCCGAGCCCAGGTGGCGGTTGAGGAAGCCGTCGCGCCCCGCGCCGGTCAGGCACACCAGCCCGGCGCTGTGCGCCGCGATGGCCTCGAGGTCGACGCGCGGCTCGAAGTAGAAGCCCTCCAGCCAGCCCAGGCTGACCAGCTTGGCGAGGTTGCGGTAGCCCTCCTCGTTCTGCGCGAGCAGCACCAGCTGGTGCCAGTCGCGCACGCGCTCCTTCATGCCCAGCGGCGCGACGTTGAGCTGGCAGCCGATGATCGCCTTGAGGCCCGCGTCCTTGGCCGCGCTGTAGAACTCGTACGCCCCGAAGAGGTTGCCGCGGTCGGTCAGCGCCACCGCGTCCATGCCCTGCTCCTTCACCGCCTTCACCAGCTTGGCGATGGTGGTGGTGGACTCGAGCAACGTGAAGTGGCTGTGCAGGTGGAGGTGGGTGAAATCGGCCATGGGAACGTGCACCCGGGGGACGAGGCGCGAGGCGCGAGGCGCGAGACGCGAGACGCGAGACCGTGACCATCATGGGGGGCCTGCGGCCCACGGAATCGGTTTCGCCGAAAGTCCGAGATGGAGCGTGGGAGAGGATCGCCTGAAAGCGGACGCTTCGTGGACACCACCCTGCACCCGTGGCGGCGGGGGTCCAGGGGCCGAGCCCCTGGCGGGGCGTAGCGGGGCAGAGCCCCGCGAACAGCAATCCCCCGAGCGCGCGGGCGCGCGAGCGGGGACGGGAACCGGTCGAGCGTAGCGAGACACGGCGGCGCAGCCGCCGTCGCCCCGGGCCGCTGGCGCGCCCCGCGCCGCACGCGCAGCGTGCCCGCCGCAGGCGGAGCGGACCGGGGCGCGGTTGGCGCTAGAACTTCACCTTCAGGTTCAGGCCCAGGATGTAGATCATGTCCGTGCTGCGCACGATCCCGCTGCCCGCGGGCACGGGGATGGCGCGGTAGCCCTCGTCCGGGAAGAACAGGCCGCCGAACAGGGTGAAGGTGGTCGGGCTGGTGGTGTAGTCCCAGCTCAACGCCATGTCGAACTCCTGGCCGAGCTTGTTGCTCGCCCCGGGGCCCGGGGCCGTGATGCGGTAGTTGCCGTAGACCGACTTCAGGCGCACGCGCTTGCGGTCGTCGAGGGCGTACTCCAGCTTGGCCTTGAGCGCCTCGATGTTGCCGTCCAGCAGGCGGCTGATCTCGCCGTACTTCTCGCTCTCGACGATGAAGGTGTCGCTGGTGCCCTCCCACTTGTTGATGAAGGCGTGGTTGGTCGAGTCGTTGGGGTTGTCGTCGCCGCTCAGGTAGTCGGCCTGGATGCCCAGCACCACGTCGCCGGGCGCGTGCCAGTCCAGGCCGCCGCTGACGCCGAAGCCGGCGAAGGAGACGCCGTCGCCCTCGTCGCCGCGCTGCACCGCGCCCTCGCCGAAGAGCTCGAAGTCGCCGACGTCGAGGTCGAGGCCGGCGTAGACGGTGCGCAGGTTCTTGCCGCGCGGCCCGCCGAGGTCGTCGGGGTCGCCCGAGCCCGGGTTGGCCGGGTTCTTCAGCAGGATGTCGCGCTCGATGTTGTACGACGCGGTGACGAACACGCGGTTGTCGCCGACGTTCTCGGGCTTCCAGTCGACGACGATCGAGAAGATCGTGCTGTTGTCGGGCAGCTTGCCGACCCACGGGCTGAAGTCGAGGGTGTCGAGGTTGAACTGGCCGCGCGCCACGTCCCAGCCGGTGATGGTGCGGTTGTCGGCGTGGCTGTCGTAGAGGAACGCCGAGTGGTCCTTGCGCAGGCTCCACGAGATCGGCTGGCGGCCCAGCCACAGGCCGGCCTCGCGGTAGCCGAGGAAGTCCTTGAGCTTGACGTAGGCGTCGTTGACCACCGCGTTGCCGCTGCTGCCGTTCGGCACCGCGTTGCTGGCGGCGGGGTCGACCGAGCGGCCGTCGCCGGCGACGCCCTGGTAACCGAGGGTGACCGCGACCTCGACGCGCTCGTCGATGCTGACGCGCGTGCCGAGGTCGGCGCGGATCCAGCCCTCGCTGCGGTGGTCGCTGTTGCCGCTGTTGCCGTCGGAGGTGTTGGAGGTGTTCAGGAAGTCGAGGTCGATGAGGCCCTGGATGAAGACCTGGCGGCCACTGCCCTGCATGCCGCCGGGCTTGACCTCGACCACGCCCCCGCCGGAACCCAGCATCGGCGAGCGGGTGACGTCCTCGGCCGCCGCCGCGCCGCTGAGGATGACCAGGCTGGAGACCAGGACGAGGGAGCGGGGTGCCATGGGATCTCCGGGGCCGCGGGGCCGGGGTGGGCGCGGACGTTAACCGCCGAGCGGGAGGGCGCAATCCATTGGGGCCCCTGGCCGGCCGGCAAGCACTGGCCGCGGCCGTCGTCGTCAGGGACCGCCCGGATCGACCAGGTCTCGGGCTCACGGGGCTCGCACATGGGTTTTCGCCGCAGAGACCAGAGCGGGAGGCAGGAGGGCCGCAGAGGACTACCTTCGAAGGAATGTCGGGGCCTCGGTCTGGTGGCCCGGACTCGGGCCTCGTCGCGGTGGGCATCGACACTCCCTGGCTGTCCTCTGCGGCCCTCTCCCCCTCCCCTCTGCGCCCGCTGCGGCGATAAACCCCGCCTGACCGCTGGGACGCCCGGACGCTCGGCCGCCTGCGTGTGGCAACGCGCCGGCCAGGGCGCGCGCGAAGGGGTTTGCATCGCCTCGCGCCAGGCGCATCGTGCGCCACCATCCTCCGGGGGACGGCCATGCGTTCGTTCGTGATCCTGCTCATCCTCGCGGCCGGCGGCTGGTTCGGTTGGCGCTGGTACGCCGACCGCCAGGCCGCGGCCAAGCTCGCCGCCGACCAGGCCGCGGCCGCCCAGCACGCCGCCGAGGTCCCGCCCGGCCCCGCACCCGGCCCCGCCCCGACCGCCCAGCAGCCCGCGACCGGCACCATCCCGGCCGACGCGCCGATCCCACCCGAGCTCAAGGCCGAGTACGACCGCGCCGAGGGCATTTGGCAGCAGGTCGTCGCCAGTGGCGCCAACCCCGTCGGCACCGCCAAGGCCCCGCTCCTCGACCACCTCTACAGCGACGTCCTGCAGGGCGTCTACAACAAGCCCGGGCAGAAGACCTTCGAGCTCAAGCTCATCGCCGAGCGGCTGACCCCGCTGGGCGACAGCCTGTTCTTCTCCAAGACCCCCTTCCCCGACGACGAGAGCGGGCTGTTCGAGAGCCACGAGGTCCAGCCCGGCGAGAACCCCGACGCCATCGCGCGCAAGTACGGCATGAGCCGCGAACTGCTCAACCGCCTGCGCGGCCGCGACCCCAACGACAGCCGCCTGGGCGCCGGCGACCGCCTGAAGGTGGTCAAGATCAAGGAGAAGGGCGGCTTCCTGCTGCACGTCGACAAGAGCGACTACTACCTCGACTGCTACGTCGGCGGGGCCTTCGCGCGGCGCTACCCGATCTCGCACGGCGCCCCCGAGACGCCCACGCCGACCGGCAAGACCCACCTGACCGGGCGCGAGCTCAACCCGAGCTGGACCAACCCCAAGAACGGCAAGGTCTACGGTCCGGACGACCCCGAGAACATCCTCGGCAAGGTGTGGATGGCCTTCTCGCCCGACGGCATCGACAAGAACGGGCTGGGCATCCACGGCTACACCGGCCCCAACCCGAAGATGCAGGCGCAGGTCTCGAACGGCTGCATCCGCCTCGACACCCCGCAGGCGCAGGAGCTGTTCCAGACCCTGGCCAACCCCGACCGCAGCCCGACCACGGTCGAACTCGCCGACTGACGCGCCGACAGAAGGCCGTCCTGCGCCTTGCGTCCCCGACCGCTGCGGCGCAGGCTGGCGCCATGCCTGTGACGTCCCCCGCCTCAGCGACGGTCGCGCGCCGCGACCCCGGTAACGGTCCGGCCGCGCGCCGATGAGGCGCATCCTCCGCTTCCTGCGCGGGCGGCGCGGCCCCGCCACGACGCCCGCGGCTGGTCCCGCCCACCCGTGGCGCAGCGAGCGCGTGGTCACCGAGTTCGACGACTACATGACCCAGCTCGAGGCCGACCTCGCCGCGGCGCGCACCGCGATCCTGATGGAGGTCTACATCTTCGGCGACGATGAGCCGGGCGGGCGCGTGGTCGCCGCGCTGACCGCGGCCGCGGCCCGCGGCGTGCAGGTCCGCCTGATGGTCGACGGCGCCGGCAGCCTCACCTGGATCCGGCACTGCGCCGCCAGGGCCAGCGCCGGCCTCGACCTGCGCATCTACCACCCGCTGCCGTGGCTGACCACCGGGCCGCTGCACCCCGGCGCCTGGTGGCGGGTGCTGTCCGGGCTGCGCCGCCTGAACCGCCGCAACCACCGCAAGGTGTGCGTCATCGACGGCGAGGTCGCGTGGGTCGGTTCGATGAACATCGAGCGCCGGCACTCGCGGGCGTGCTGCGGCGAGGACGCCTGGCGCGATGCCGTGGCGCGCGTCAAGGGCGGGCCGTTGCACCTGCTCGAAGCCGCCTTCTCCGCCGCCTGGCGGCGCGCCTGGCGCGTGCACGGGCGCCGCCTGCGGCCGGCCTTCACCTGGCGGCCCCTGCACGTGCACGCGCCACCGGGCGCGGCGGTGCGCCTGAACCACGGGTTCCGCCTGCGCCAGCGCTACTGGCGCGAGCTGCTGGCGCGCATCGCCGCGGCGCGCGGGCGGGTGTGGCTGGCCAACGCCTACTTCGTGCCGCGCGGCGACCTCATCCGCGCGTTGGGCGTGGCGGCCGCGAACGGCGCCGACGTGCGCGTGCTGACCCCGGGCCGCTCCGACCTGTGGTTCATGCCGCTGGTCGCCGCGGTGTTCGCCGACCGCCTGGCGCGGCTCGGCGTGCACCTCCACCAGTACCAGCCGGCCATGCTCCACGCCAAGGTCGCGATCATCGACGACTGGGTGACGGTCGGCTCGACCAACCTCAACAGCCGCAGCCTGAACCACGACCTGGAGGCCGACGTGGTGCTGGCCGAGCCCGCTTCGCGCACCGTGCTGGAGGAGCACTTCACGGAGGGTCTGGCGAAGTCCGTCGAGCTGACCGCGCGCACCCACCGGCCGGGCCTGCTGACGCGCCTGGTCGGCAACACCGTGCTCATCCTGCGCGCCGTGATCTGACCGCCATGACCCCCATCCGCGTCCTGTCCTACAACATCCACAAGGGCTTCACCGCCGGCAGCCGGCGCTTCGTGCTGGCGCGCATGCGCGAGGCGATCCGCGCCCTCGACCCGGAACTGGTGTTCCTGCAGGAGGTCCAGGGCGAGCACCACCAGCGCGCGCGCCGCCACGCGGAGTGGCCCGCCACCGGGCAGGGCGAGTTCCTCGCCGAGGGCGTGTGGACGCACCACGCCTACGGCCGCAACTTCGTCTCGGCGGTGGCCCACCACGGCAACGCCATCCTCAGCAAGCACCCGTTCACCGCGTGGGAGAACATCGACGTCTCGAACAACCGCTTCGAGCGCCGCGGCCTGCTGCACGCCACCGTCGCGCCACCCATCCGCGCCGGGCGGCCTGCACCTGATCTGCTGCCACCTCGACCTCTTCGAGCACGGCCGCTGCCTGCAGATCGAGCGCCTGGTCGAGCGCATCGCCGCGCACGTCCCCGCGGGCGCGCCGCTGCTGGTCGCCGGCGACTTCAACGACTGGCGCCAGCGCGTCAGCGCCGTGCTCGCCCAGCGCCTCGGCCTGGTCGAGGTGCACAGCGCCGTGCACGGCGGCCACGCGCGCTCCTTCCCGGTGTGGTTCCCGTTCCTGGCGCTCGACCGGCTCTACTGCCGGGGGCTGACGCCGCGCAGCGCCGCCTGCTTGTCGGGGCAGCCGTGGCGGAAGCTGTCGGACCATGCGGCGCTGGTGGCCGAGTTGGAGTGAGGTGCGGGGTGCGGGGTGCGGGGTGCGAGGTGCCCACACCACCGCCAGGACTTGTCGCACATTCCCAACGGCCACGGGCTCATCGATGGCAGGCAGGAGATGGGATGCGGATCCCGACGCCGCCACATGGACCCGTTAGGGAGGTCCGCGGCGCCTGCGCAGCGCGCTTCTCGAAGCCCGAAGCCGGAATTCGCCCCTCACCCGCTGTCCGCCGCTCTTGTACACTCTCCTCTTGCTCCCCAAATCCCGGTGCTATGGTTCCCTCCCCACGAAGAGGAGCCTCGGTCCCTATGATTCGCGTCGAAGCCCGCAGCGGTGAACCCCTCGAGAAGACCCTCCGCCGCTTCAAGAAGCGTTGCGAGAAGGAAGGTCTGACCAAGGACATCAAGAAGAACCTGTACTACGACAAGCCGAGCGAGCGCCGTCGCCGCGAGTCGCGCAAGCTCGAGAAGCGCTTGCTCCAGGAGAAGATGGAAGCCAGCGCCGCCGCGAGCAATCGCGCCCGCTGACGTCCCCTCCCGGTGCTCCGGCCCCGGCTCCAGGTTCCATCAAACGACCCCCGTTCGCCCAGCGAGCGGGGGTTGTGCTTTCGACCCCCGGGCAAGCATGCGGCCATGCCCGAGGACCCGCCCGCGCCACCGCCCACCCCGCCGCCGGGCTGGCTGATCGCCCTGGAGAGCTGCCCGTCGACCAACACCTGGGCGCTCGAGCACCTCGAGGCGCTCGCCCACGGCGCCTGCGTCTGGACCACCCGGCAGACCGCCGGCCGTGGTCAGCATGGCAAGACCTGGCTGGCGCCAGCGGGCGTGCTGACCGCCAGCTTCGCCCTCGACCTGCCTACGGCGGTGCCGGCGACGCGCCTGGCGCTGGCCGCCGGGCTGGCCATCGCCCACGCCGTCGAGGACCTCGCCCCCGGGGCGCCGCTGACCATCAAGTGGCCCAACGACTGCCTGCTGGCGGGGCGCAAGCTCGCCGGCGTGCTGTGCGAGCGCGCCCACGCCACCCCCGGCCGGGTGGTGGTGGGCATCGGCCTGAACCTCGACCCGCGTTGGGTGGAGCTCCCGCCCGGACTCGTCCCGGCGAGCGTCGCCGAGGTCGCCACGCCGCCGGACATGCCGAGCCATGCTCGGCGCGCTGCGCCGCTACCTGCTCGAGGCCTGCGGGCTGCTCACCGCCGGCGGCTGGCCACGGCTGCTGCCGGCGCTGCGCGCCCGCGACCACCTGCGTGGGCGCGCCCTGGTGGTCCAGGATGCCAGCGGCCGGCACACCGGCACCGGCGCGGGCCTCGACGAGGAGGGCCGTCTGCTGATCGCCGGCCCGACGGACCGCCGCGCCCTGGCCAGCGGCAGCGTCATCGACATCGGCGCACTGGTCCCCGAGGCTCCAGCCGGAGTCGATGGGTGAGCATGCTGGCGTGGGCTGCCGAGGTGAGCGCTGCTGGATGGGGCCGGTACGGCGAGAGTGGGTGAATGAGGTGACCACTCGCGCCACTCCCGGCCCTGGCCGTCGCCACCGCCGCCCTATGCTGCCGCCGAGGACCGCCGATGCCGCGCACCGCCACCCGCCTCGCCGCCGCCAGCCGCTGCGCCGCCTCGCCCGCGCGCACGCTGCCGACCGCCCTCGCCCTGGCGGCCTTCGCCGCCCTGGTGCTGATCGGCCTGTGCGGCTGCTTCGAGCGCTCACCCCCGGCCACCGCCATCGACACCGTGCGCAGCCCGTCGCTGAGCGATCCCAGCCCGAACACGCGGGCGAACACGGAATCGCCGTATTACCTGCGGCACGATCCGTTCTGACCGTCGGGTCGAGGTCTGGGCTCGGGATCGGTCCGGAGCGGATGCGCATCGCGGAGCGGGACACCGCAGTGAGCAGGATCGCGAGCGCCAACGGCGCGACACCCATCTCCAGCCCAGGGCAACGCGCAGGGTCACGGGAAGATTCCTGAAAACCGAGCCGGGTAAGGGCGGCCCGATCCGGACCACGCATTCCTGATTGGGGCCGCCCCTTACAGGGCGCGGTCCTTCGTTTTCCAGGGTTCCCAGGGCGTTGCCCTGGGCTGCGCAATGGGTCGCGCCGTTGGCGCTCGCGACCTCGTGAAAGCGGTTTTTGACCGGGAACCGCGCGAGCCAGGCGCAGCGACCCCGGCCGAAGTCCCAGGGGCGTGGCCCTGGGCTGCACAAAGAGGCCGTTGCCATTGGCGCTCGTGACCCTGTGAAACCGGCTTTCGCCGTGAACGCGCACGACCTGCGGCGCGACCCACTGCAGAAGGTCTGGTCACCTCTTCGCTCTCGCCCTCGCCTCTCGCGTCTCTCAACTCTCGACCCGCCTCTCGCGACTCGCGACTCCCACTCTACCCCGGCACCATCACCGTGAACCGCGCCCCTCCGAGCGGCGCGTCATCGACCGTCAGCGCGCCGCCGTGCAGGCCGACGATGGTGTGGGCGACGGCCAGGCCGAGGCCGGTGCCGTGGTCCTTGGTGGTGAAGAACGGCGTGAAGATGCGCTGGCGCGCCTCGGCGGGCACGCCGGGGCCGTCGTCGTCGACGATGAACGCCACGCCGTCACCGCTGGCGGCGACGGTCAGCTCGACGCGGCCGGCGCGGCCCTGGTCCTGCACGGCGTGCACCGCGTTCTGCACCAGGTTGAGCAGCACCTGCTTGAGCTGGCCGCCGTCGAGCGCGGGCTCGCCGCCCGGCCAGCGGTCGTGCAGCACCAGCTCGACGGCCGGCACCTCCTCCTGGCGCGGCAGCGCGAGGCCGGCGCGCACCAGCTCGAGGCAGTCCTGGGCGAGCGCGGCCGGCGCCACCGGGCGGCGCTCGAGGCGGCGCGGGCTGGTGAACTCGAGCAGCGCCGTGACCGTGCGGTTGAGGTTGCGCACGCCCTCGACGATGTGCGCCGCGTAGCGCTGGCCCTTGTCGCCCGCGGGCAGGTCGCGGGCGAGCAGGCTGGCGAAGCCCTCGATGCCGTTGAGCGGGTTGCGGATCTCGTGCGCCACGCCGGCGGCCATCTCGCCGAGCTGCTTCAGGCGGTCGGCGCGCTCCACCGACTCGCGCAGGCGGCGCATCTCGGTGACGTCCTCGAAGACCTCGACCGCGCCGATGCGCACGCCGTCCGGGCCGGTCAGGGCGGCGCCCTTGGCGGCGAAGATGCGCACGGCGCCATCCGCGCCGCGCACGCTGCGCTCGTAGCTGGCCGGTTCCCCCTGCGCGAGCACGCCGAGCAGCGGGCTGTCGGGGAAGGCCGCGCGGTAGTCGGCGCCGACCGGGTCGACCAGCGCGCCGGCGAGCGCGCTCTCGGCCGCGCGGTTGCAGGTGGTGACCACGCCGTCGCGGTCGATGGCGAGCACGCCGGACGCCACCGACTCCATCACCAGGTTCAACCACGCGGTGGTGCGGTCGAGCGCGGTGACGTTCTCCGCCAGGCGCCGGTTGCTCTCCACCAGCTCCTGCTGCTTCAGGACGAGCACGTCCTCGAGGCGCCGCACCCGGTCGGACAGCGCCGCGGTGGTGTCGTCGAACAGCCGCAGCGCGGCTTCGATCTGGCTCAGGTCGGGGCGGGTGTCGGACATGGCTAGCCCGTCCACTTCTCACTCTTGAGGCGCACCGCGAGCGAGCGCAGCGCCTGGGCGGGAACGCAGTCCGGCCCCAGGGCGAAGGGCCGCCGCTGCCGCACCGCGTCGGCGACGGCGCGGTCGCGCGGCAGGATGCCGGCCAGGACGACGTCCCGGCTCAAGTAGCGCTCGACCACGCGGCGCAGGCGGCCGTAGGTCTCCATGGCCTCGTTCTGGCTGCTCGCGAGGTTGACCAGCACGCGGATGTCCTTGCCGGGCTGCGCGGCCTCGAGCACCTTGATCAGGGCGTAGGCATCGACCACCGAGGTCGGGTCGGGGGTGACCACCACCATCACCACGCGGCTGGCGCGCAGCGCGGCGACGACCTCGCGCCCGATGCCCGCGGCGGTGTCGATGACCAGCAGGTCGTAGGCCGCAGCCGCCTTCGCCAAGCCCGTGAAGAGCGCGCCGAGCTGGGTGGCGCTCAGCCGCGTCAATTCGTCGCGACCGCTCGCCGCCGGCAGGAAGGCCAGTCCGGCCGGCGCCTGCACCACCGCCTCGGCGAGGGTCGACGCGCCGCTCACCACGTCGAACAGCGTGGTCTGCGCGCTGATGCCGAGCAGGACGTCCGCGTTGCCGAGGCTGAGGTCGAAGTCGACCAGCAGCGGGCGCAGCGACTGCTTGGCCAGCAGCAGCGCGAGGTTGACCGCCACCGAGGTCTTGCCGACGCCGCCCTTCCCGCCCGTCACCGCGATCGCGGCGAGCGGCGGCGGCTCGGCGGCGCGGCGCGTGCGGCTGGTTCCCGGGCGTTGGGCGACGGCGGCGCGCAGGGATCGGGCCTGGTCGGTCACGGGTCGGTCAGGCGACGGCCACGACGGCGGGGAAGAGCAGCTCGGGCACCATCGCCGCGACCGCGGGCGCGATGTCCTCGGGGACCTCCTGGCCGGCGGTGACGTAGTTGAGCGGCAGGCGGTGGCGGCGCAGGCAGCCGTAGAGGCGGCCGGCGGCGGCGCACTCGTCGAGCTTGGTGATCACGGTGTGCGCCAGCGGCAGCACCGAGAAGCGCTCGACCACCGCGGCGAACTCGGCGCGGCCGCTGGTCGCGGCGGCGGCGAGCATCACCGCGACGCCGGGCGCGGCGCGCGCGAAGCCCTTCAGCTCCTGGACGCGCGCGCTGTCGGCCGGGCTGCGCCCGGCGGTGTCGATGAGCACGTTGTCGACGTGCTCGAAGCGGCGCAGGATGGCGCCGAGCTGGGCGGGCGAGGTCGCCACCTCGAGCGGCACGTCGAGCAGGTCGGCGTAGGCGCGCAGCTGGTCGGTGGCGCCGACGCGGTAGGTGTCGATGGTCACCAGCGCCACCGAGCGGCGCTGCTTCAGCACCAGGTCGCCGGCGAGCTTGGCCAGGGTGGTGGTCTTGCCCACGCCGGTGGGGCCGACCACCATCAACCGCCGGCACGCCGCCCAGTCGATGGCGCCGGCGCAGGGCAGCTGGCGCGCGAGCAGGCGCACCAGGAACTCGCCGCGCCGCGCCGGGTCGAGGCGCTCGCCGGCCTTCTCCAGGGCGGCGTCGAGCTCGGCGACCAGCTCGGCGGGCAGCTCCTGGTCCTCGCAGCGCGCGCGCAGCTCGGCGCCGAGGTGGGGCGTGGCGGCGCCCTGGCTCTGCGCCAGGCGCGCGAGCTGGGCGCGGATGCCGGCGAGCTCGTCCTCGACGCCGGCATTCGCGGCGGGGGACGCGGCGCGCGCGGTGCGGGTGTAGCGGCCGGTCTCGCGCGCCAGCGCCTTGGCCTGGCCGCTGGCGATGCCGCTGTTCGCGGCGGCCGGAGCCGGCGCTGGCGCCGAACTCGACCGGCTCCCAGGCGCGCACCTCGGGTTCGGCGGCCGCGGGCGCGGGCGCGTCCACCGCTGCGGGCGCGCTGGCCGCGACCACCTCGTACCCGCTGCGCCGGCCGAGCAGCCCGGGCTCGCGCACCGGGCGCGTCTCGATGATCAGGGCGTCCTCGCCCAGGGCGGTGCGGACTTTTCCAAGGGCCTCGGCGACGGTGCGGCCGGAGTAGGTCTTGACGATCATGGGTTCGCGGCGCCTTGGGTTTCACGATGCGGCTGGCAGGTCATGACGGCTTGGCCCCGAGCTCGATGGTCCCGACCACCTCGACCGGGATCCCCGGCGCGAGCTCCGAGTACGAGATCACCGGCAGTTCCGCGTAGAAGCGGCTGGTGATCTGGCGCAGGCTGCGGCGCAGCGCGGCGGTGGTCAGCAGCACCGGGTCGTGGCCGGCGGCGGCGGCGGCGCGCGTCACCTTGCCGAGCTGGTCGACCAGCGCGCTGGCCTCGTTGGGGTTGATGCCCAGGCCGCCGCCCTGGTTGGCGCTGAGCAGGGCCTGCGACAGGCGCTGCTCGCTGGCCGGGTCGAGGATCACCGCCATCAGCTGGCCGGCGGCGTTGAGGTAGGGCGCGATGATCGAGCGCCCGATGCGCGCGCGCACCGTCTCGGCGATCGTGGCCGGGTCGGCGGTCGGGGTGTCGGCGATCGCCTCCAGGATCTTCTCGAGGTTGGCGATGGGCACCTTCTCCTCGAGCAGCGCGCCGAGCACCTTCTGCACGGTGCCGAGCTTGGCGTTGGTCTCGATGTCCTTGACCAGCACCGGCGACTCGCGCTTGAGGCTGGTGAGCATGGTCTGCACGTCCTCGCGGTTGAGCAGGCTGGCGCTGCTCTGCTTCAGCACCTGGGTGAGGTGGGTGATGAACACCGACGCGGGGTCGGTGACGGTGTAGCCGGCGGCCTCGGCCTCGGCGCGCCGCCCGCTCTCGATCCACACCGCGTCGAGGCCGAAGGCGGGCTCCTTGGTGGCGATGCCCTGGATGGGCGCGGCCACGCCGCCGCCGTCGATGGCGAGCAGGCGCTCGGGCTGCAGCTCGCCGGTGGCGACGGTGTGGCCGTGCACCAGCACGCGGTAGGTCGCGGGCGGCAGCTGGATGTTGTCCTTGATGCGGATCGGCGGGATCAGCGTGCCGCTGTCGCGGGCGAGCTGCTTGCGCAGCGCGGTGATGCGCTCGAGCAGCGTGCCGCCGCGGTCCTTGTCGACGAGCGGGATCAGGCGGTAGCCGATCTCCACGCCCAGGCGGTCGTTGGTGAGCAGGTCCTCGACCTTCTCCTCGGGCTTCTTGTCGGCCTCCTGCTTGGCCTTGGCGGCGTGCGCGGACTTCTCCTGGTCGACGTTGCGCACCTGGCGGTAGAGCACGAACAGGCCGATCGAGAGGATCGGCGAAGGGCACCACCGGCATGCCCGGGATCAGCCCCAGGAACATGATCATGCCGGAGGCGACCAGCAGCGCCTTGGGCTTGAGGAAGAACTCGCGCGCCAGCTCGGTGCCGACGGTGTCCTCGCTCTTCGACTTGGTGACCAGCAGGCCGGAGCCGATGGTGATCAGCAGCGACGGGATCTGGCTGACCAGGCCGTCGCCGATGGTCAGGATCGAGAAGGTGGTGAGGGACTGGCCGGCGCTCATGTTCATCATCGTCATGCCGATGATGAAGCCGGCGGCGATGTTGATGGCGGTGATGATCAGCCCGGCGATGGCGTCGCCCTTGACGAACTTGCTGGCGCCGTCCATGGCGCCGTAGAACTCCGCCTCGCTGGCGATCTTGGCGCGGCGCTCGCGCGCGTCCTTCTCGCTGATCAGGCCGGCGTTGAGGTCGGCGTCGATGGCCATCTGCTTGCCGGGCATGGCGTCGAGCACGAAGCGCGCCGCGACCTCGCTGATGCGCCCGGCGCCCTTGGTGACCACCACCAGCTGGATGACCAGCAGGATCAGGAACACCACCACGCCGACCACGAAGTTGCCGCCGACCACGAACTGCCCGAAGGTCTCGATGACGCTGCCGCCGGTGCCGGTGAGCAGGATCAGGCGGGTCGAGGCGACGTTGAGGCCGAGGCGCAGCAGGGTGGTGATCAGCAGCAGGCTGGGGAAGGCGTTGAACTCGAGCGGCTCCTTGGCGTAGATGCACACCAGCAGGATCGAGCAGCGACAGCGAGAGGTTGAAGGCGAGCAGGGTCGAGAGCAGCGCCGCCGGCACCGGCAGCACCAGCACCGCCAGGATGCCGACCACGCCGATGGCGAAGAGCAGCTCGGTGCGCCGGCTGAGCTTGTCGGCGGTGGTCAGCAGGATGTTGGGGGCTTCGACGGCCACAGGGGCTCCAGCGCAGGCGTTGTCGGCGGCGACACCCCTGTCGGCACTCGCGACAGGGAAGCCGTCGGGAACGGCGCTGGTGGTCTCCTGGGCGTCGGGCGTGCCAATGCGAGGCGCGCACGCCGTCGGGAAGCCATGCAACGGCTGCACCGCGCGGAAACGCGCAAAATGGTGCGGACGTTGCAGAGGGAGGAAGGAAACAAGGAAGCGAGGGAACGAGGGAGAGGGGAATACCGAGTTGCACACATCTCTTCCTGCTTCCTGCTTCCTGCTTCCTGCTTCCTGCTTCCTGCTCCCTCGCTCCTTCGCTCCTTCGCTCCCCGTGCCCCCCTGTGCACCCTTTGTTATCAGCTTGCCACGGATGGTCGGTTGCGGAGTATCTTCTGGTAGGAACCCGCTGAGGAATCACCGATGGTCATCACGATCCTGTGGATCCTGCTCGCCTGGGTCGGCCTGTGCCTGCTCGCCACCCTCGTCGCCGTCGGCCTGCTGCGCGGCGGCCAGGCCGCCAGCGACGAGATCCAGGGTGGCGCGCTCGAGCCCGCCACCGCGGGCTTCGCCCGCACCACGCGCACCATCAAGGTGCGCTAGCCTCCGCTGTGTGGCGCCATCGGGCGCACACCGCACCGCCATGTCGCGAGGTCCTGCATCACGCCTGGGGGGTCGAGCGCCAGCTCGACCATCGCGCTCCATGTGGCGGCCTGACGAATCCACCGCCGCGGAAGACGGAAAAAGCAGGGCTGGCCCCACACGGCTCCGCCGGTGGCGCGCCCCGCCGGGACCTCTACCCTGCGCCGCGCCATGGACCCGTACCAGATCCTGCTCAAGCCCGCGCTCTTCCACCTCGATCCCGAGGTCGCGCACAACCTGACCATCGCCGGCATGCGCCTGGCAGGCGCCGCCACGCGCCTGGTCGCCGGCGACGCGCCCGCCGCGCCGGCGCTCGCCCAGACGCTGTGGGGCCTGCGCTTCGCGGCGCCGGTCGGCCTGGCCGCCGGGCTGGACAAGAACGGCGTGGCCATCGCCGGGCTGGCGGCCTGCGGCTTCAGCCACGTCGAGATCGGCACCGTCACCGGGCAGGGCCAGGCCGGCAACCCGCGCCCGCGCCTGTTCCGCCTGGTCGAGGACCAGGCGGTGATCAACCGCATGGGTTTCAACAACCGCGGCGCGGCGGCGGTCCGCGGCGGCGCTCGCCGCCCGCTATGACGCGGCCGGCGGCGCGCGCCGCCCGGGCTGCGTGCTCGGCATCAACCTCGGCAAGTCCAAGGTCGTCGACCTCGGCGACGCGCTCGCGGACTACGAGGTCTCGGTGCGCGCGCTCGGCGCGTTCGCCGACTACGTGGTGGTCAACGTCTCCAGCCCCAACACCCCGGGCCTGCGCGACCTGCAGGGCGAGGCGCACCTGCGCCCGCTGCTCGCCGGGGTGCGCGCCGCCCTCGACGGGGTAGCGCCGCCGCTCGCCGGCGTGCGCCGTCCGTTGCTGCTGAAGATCGCGCCCGACCTCAGCGAGGCGGGCATCGACGCCGCCGTCGACGTCGCGCTCGAGACCGGCTGCGACGGCCTGATCGCCACCAACACCACCATCACGCGCGCCGGCCTCGCCACCCCGGCGCGGCGCGTCGAGGCGTGCGGCGCCGGCGGCCTGTCGGGCGCGCCGCTGCGCGCGCGCGCCACCGCGGTGCTGGCGCGCGTCGCGCGGCGCGTCGCCGGCCGCGCGCCGGTGATCGGCGTGGGCGGGATCGACTCCGCCGACGCGGCATGGGAGAAGATCACCCACGGGGCCAGCCTGGTGCAGGTGTACAGCGCGCTGGTCTACCAGGGGCCGGCGCTGGTGGGGCGGATCAACCAGGGCCTGGCGGAGCGGGTGGAGAGGCTGGGATTGCGGACCATCGGCGAGGCGGTGGGGAGGGACCTGTAGGTCGGCACTGTCCCCCAGGAGTGGTTCGTTCAGCGGAAAATGGCGCAACCCCAGGGCACGGCATCGCGAGCGCCAACGGCGCGACCCGACTCTCAGCCCAGGGCAACGCCCTGGATCCTTGCCGAAGATTCGGGAGGGAGCCCTGGAGGGGCGGCCCCGATCAGGAATGACGCGGTATGGATTGGAGCCGCCCCTCCAGGGCTCACGAGCCGTTTTATGGCGACATCCCAGGGCGTTGCCCTGGGCTGAGGATTGGGGCCGCGCCGTTGGCGCTCTCGATCGGACGAACCTCGGCTTCCTCCGCGCGCGCCGTCAACCGCCCATACGCGTCCACCAGCTGCTCCACGTTCATCGTGGTCAGGCACACATTCGCCTTACACGTCTTGAACACCGGCGTCTCGTGGCAGAACTGGCACGGTGCCTTGCCCAGCATGAGCTCGACCGCGCCCGGCCCGCGCGGCTGGAACACCGCGGGATCGGTCGGGCCGAAGACCACCAGCAGCGGCGTGCCGACCGCCGCGGCGATGTGCGCCGGCCCGGTGTCGACCGAGAGCACGGCGTGCGAGGCGGCGAGCACCGCGCGCAGCTCGCCGAGCGGCACCGCGCCGGTCCAGTCCTGGACGCGCGCGCGCAGCTCCGCCGGCAGGCGCGCGCGGATGGCCCGCGCCTCGCGGCCCTCGGGCGCGGAGCCGTGCAGCACCGCGCCGTCGCAGCGACCCGCTGCGAACAGCCGGGTCAGCAGCTCGGCCCACTGCCCGGGCGCGAGGCCCTTGAGGTTGCGCCGCTTGCGCCACCACGCGTGGGTCAGCGACGAGCCCGCCTGGATGGCGAGCACGCGCCGGCCGAGCGGCGCCAGGCGCGCGCGCGCCGCGGCGAGCGCGGCCGGGGGCACCACCAGGCGCGGCTGCGCATCGAACCCGTCGACGGAAAACCCGCCGCCGACCAGCGCATCGCGGTTGGCGTCGACGACGTGGCGGTGCGCGCTGCCGGCGCGCGTGATGCTGCGCATCACCGCCGGCCCGCGCCAACCATCGATCCAGCCCCGGATGAGCGCGGTCTCGCCCTGGAACACCACGATCTCGTCGTAACCGCGCGCGCCCAGCACCGGCCCCAGCCGCCGCCGCTCCCCTCCGCGCAGCCAGCCATCCAATCCGCGGTCGCCGGCCGACGGGTGCGCCAGGGTGTGCACCCCCGCCAGCCACGGCTGGTCGCCCAGCAGCGGCCGCGCCCACGGCCGCGCGAGCAGTTCGACCTCGCCATCGCGGGCGAGTTGCCGCAGGATCGGCGTGAGCATCACCAGGTCGCCGACCCGCGCGAAGAAGACCACCAGGCGTCGCATGGGCCGGGAGCATGGGTTGTTTTGCAGGGGGGGAAGGGGAGACCCTGGACCCTGGACGCTGGACCCCGTGGACACGCCTTCGCGTGGAGCGAGCGCATCCGTGCGAACCCAGGGACGCCTGGCATCCTCGGCGGATGGCGCGGAGCTGGTGCGGTTCCCTGATCCAGCGGCAACGGGAATCCGTCCAGCGGTCCGATCCATGACTCGGTCGCATTGCAATCAGCACGATTTTGACCCGTGGACCCGAGCCGGGGTATGCTAGCATGGAATCAACAGAACCCGCCCTCCGATCAGGCATTCCCCACCTCCCACTTCCGACTCTCGCGTCGCTCCTCGTACCTCGTATCACGGTCCAGGGTCCAGGGTCCAGGGTCCAGAGTCTCCAGGGTCTCCATCTTCAACCAACTCCACACGCCGAACCAATCCCCCATGTCCACCCCCCCGCCCATCCTCTACCGCCGGCTCGCCCTGCTCACCCAGGGCGGACTGGACATCTACCGCAACAAGACGGCGATGGGCATGCTGCGCTTCCGGCCCGAGGACGTGGTGTGCGTGATCGACGCCAAGCACGCCGGGCAGGACCTCCGGCAGCTCACCGGGGTCGGCGCCGGCATCCCCATCGTCGCGACCATCATGGACGCGGTGCGCCTGGGCATCGACTGGCTGGTGATCGGGGTGGCCACGCCGGGCGGCTACCTTCCGGCCAACCTGCGCCCGCAGGTCTATGAAGCCATCAAGAACCGCATCGGCGTGATCTCCGGGCTGCACGAGAGCGTCAACGGCGATCCCAACCTGGTGGCGCTGTCGGCGCGCTACGCCGTCGAGCTGGTCAACCTGCGCCGCCTGCCCGACGACGAGAACCACGTCAGCACGGCGCGCGCGCGCGACACCAAGGCCTTCCGCCTGCTGACCGTGGGCACCGACGCCAACATCGGCAAGACCACCACCGCCCTCGAACTGGAGCGCCAGCTGCGCGCCCAGGGCATCGCGGCGCGCTTCGTGCCGACCGGCCAGGACGGCAAGCTCATCACCGGCCGCGGCGTGTGCATCGACCGCGTGATCAGCAACTTCGCCAGCGGCGCGGTCGAGCGCCTGGTCTGCCACGAGGCGCGCAGCGCCGACCTGCTGGTCATCGAGGGCCAGGACTCGATCCTGTCGCCGCCGTACTCGGGCGTGGCCCTGGCGCTGCTGCACGGCAGCTGCCCGGACGCCATGGTGCTGTGCCACGCGCCCAGCCGCACCCTGCACCGCCACACCGACGTGCCCATCCCGCCGCTGCAGCAGTACCGCCAGCTCTACGAGGCGATGCTCGCCCCCCTGCACCCCGGCAAGGTGGTGGCGATCAGCCTGAACACCATGGGCCTGGACGAGGCCGAGGCGCGCAAGGCGCTGGTGGACGCGCGCGCGCAGACCGGCCTGCCGACCGTCGACCCGGTGCGCAACTTGGATGGCGGGATCGAGGTGCTCGCCGCCGCGGTGCTCGCCGCCGCCAAGGGCCGGCTGCCGGCGCATGGCGCGCACCACCACGCCGCCGCCCCTGCGGCCGGCCGGCGTCCCGCCAAGGCCAAGGCCCAGGCCGCGCATGGCAAGGCCGGCGCGAAAGCGGCGAAACGGAAGGCCTGAGCACACCCCACGCGTCGCGCCGCCCCCTCGGCAGACCTGTTCCCCTGCCGCGCCCCGCCGCCACCATGGACCCCGGAGACCGCCCCATGGCCGTGCGCCACCTCGCCCTGGTCCTCGTGCTCGCCGGTGCCGCCCTGCGCGTGGCCGCTGGCGAGGCCGCCGATCCGCTGCTCGCCCTGCCCGCCCTGCCCAAGCCGCTGCCGGCCGCCGCCGCCGCCGCGGCTCCGGGCGACACCGTGCGCGACTTCGCGCCCGGCGTCCAGGTGGTGCTGGGCAAGCGCGTGATCCTGACCGGTTCGGTGATCATGGACCAGGGGCCGGTCGACGGCCTCGAGGTCCTCGCCTGCCTGGCGAGCGGCAAGACCCACGAAGCGATCGTGCGCCTGGCGGCGCCGGACGGCCACACCGCCCGCGCGGCCTTCACCGCCGCCCTCGGACTCGAGAAGGAGGGCGTGCCCGCTCCCGAATCGAGCGGCCTGCCGGCGCGCGGCTGGCCCCTGGCGGTGACCATGGAGTGGGCCGATCCCGACCACCCCGGAGCGACCCTGGCGGTGGCGGCCAGCAGCCTGGTGCGCGACCGCAGCCTCGACCGCTCCTTCCCGGCGCTGCCCTTCATCTACACCGGCAGCCGCTTCCTGACCCTCGACGAGACCGGGCTGGACGGCAAGCCGGTGCGCCACGAGCGCTTCATGCTCGACAGCACCAAGTCGATCGTGGTGATCTTCGACGAGGCCGACGCGCTGCTCGCCGCCCCCTTCCCGGATTCCGGCACCGACAAGCACTTCGAGGTCAACAGCGGCATCTGCCCGCCGGCGCAGACCCCGGTGCGCCTGGTCTTCACCCCGGTCGAGCTGCCCCTGACCCTGACCCAGGGCGCCGACGGCGCCCTCAGCGCCGGCGGCAGGACCCTGGGCGACGCCGACCTCGAGGCCCTCCTCACGGAGCGCTATGGCGCCGCCGCCACCCCGGCCCAGCGCGCCGTGGCGGTGCGCGTCGACCCGGCCAGCGAGCGCACGGTCGACGTCGCCACGCGCCGGCGCCTGCTGATCCTGGCCGCCTCGGCCAAGGCCTGGGTGGTGCCGGTGTTCGTCCTGCCCTGAGGGCCTTGGAGGGCACTGGCGATCTTTACGGCCAAGGCGCCAGGCGCCAAGCTCGCGCAAGGGGCGGGACGGTCCATCTCCCCCGCACGATCCCGGCGGTGCACGCCCCAAGGCGCCCGGTCTGACCGATCCCCTCGGCCGTCCCTTGGCGGCTTGGCGCCTTGGCGTCGACATCGCCCAGCCCCTGGTACCGCCCGAGCCAGCGAGCGGCCGCTCGCAAGCCCGTGGGATGACGGCAGCTCTGACCGCGGTCGGGCGGACCGGCTGGGCTGACGGGCCGACCGGCCCAGTCTCGCCCCGCGCCAGTTCCCGGGGTATGCTCTGGGCGAGCCAGCGCCCGGCATGCAGCCGCGCCGGGCCACGGAGGGTCGCGCATGATCACCATGGAGGAGCTGCTGCGCACGATGGTCGAGCGCGGCGGGTCGGACCTGCACATCTCCGCCGGCTCGGCGCCGCGCGTGCGCCTCGACGGCAAGCTCGCCGAGCTCGCCGGCGTCGACGTGATGGGGCCGGAGCAGACCAAGAAGCTGGTCTACTCGGTGCTCGACAGCATGCAGATCGCGCGCTTCGAGCAGGACTGGGAGCTCGACATGAGCTTCGGCCTGGCCGGGGTCGGGCGCTTCCGCGTCAACGTCTTCCTGCAGCGCGGCGCGGTCGGCTCGGTGATGCGCACCATCCCCTACGAGATCTTCACCTTCGACCAGCTCGGCCTGCCCAAGGAGGTCTGCACCCACCTCTGCGAGCTCAACAAGGGCCTGGTGCTGGTCACCGGCGCCACCGGCTCGGGCAAGTCGACCTCGCTGGCGTCGATGATCGACTACATCAACACCTCGATGCAGGACCACATCATCACCATCGAGGACCCCATCGAGTTCGTGCACCGCAACAAGTCGTGCCTGGTCAACCAGCGCGAGGTCGGCACCGACACCCAGGGCTTCAACGCGGCGCTGCGCCGCGTGCTGCGCCAGGACCCCGACGTGGTGCTGATCGGCGAGATGCGCGACAAGGAGACCATCGAGGCCGGGCTGACCCTGGCCGAGACCGGCCACCTGACCTTCGCCACGCTGCACACCTCCGACGCGGTGCAGACCATCAACCGCATCGTCGACGTCTTCCCGGCCTACCAGCAGAACCAGATCCGCACCCAGCTCGCCTTCGTGCTCGAGGGCGTGTTCTGCCAGCAGCTGCTGCCCAAGATGAACAGCCGCGGGCGCGCCCTGGCCTGCGAGATCATGATCCCCAACAGCGCCATCCGCGCGCTGATCCGCGACGACAAGTGCCACCAGATCATGTCGCACATCCAGACCGGATCGAGGGTCGGCATGCGCACCATGAACCAGAGCCTGTTCGAGCTCTACAAGGCCAACCAGATCACCTGGGACGACGCCATGGCGCGCAGCGGCGACCCCGAGGACCTCAAGCGCACCGCCCAGCGCGAGACCGCCTGACATGGTCGCCCTCAACCGCATGGTGCGCAAGAAGCTCGGCGAGATCCTCGTCGACCAGGGCCTGCTCAGCCAGGAGCAGGTGCAGGACGCGCTGCGCCTGCAGCACCAGTCGGGGCTGCTGTTCGGCGAGACCCTGGTGCAGCAGAAGCTGATCACCGAGGACAAGATCGTCTCGGTGCTGGTCGGCCAGTTCGGCATCCCCTACATCCGCCCGACCCAGTACACCATCGCCAAGGACCTGCTCGAGATCTTCGACCCGGCGATGATGCGGCGCTTCCAGTTCGTGCCGATGGACTCCATCGGCTCGGTGCTGGTCATCGCCATCGCCGGCTCGCTGACCGAGGACGTGCTGCACGAGATCGAGTCGCAGACCGGCTGCTCGCTGCAGCTGTTCCTGACCAGGATGAGCGAGATCAACCTCGTGCTCTCGAATGCGGGGCTTTAGCCGATGAACGACGCGTGCGGAGTGCGGAGCGCGGAGTGCGGAGTGCGCGGCGCGCCGGGGCGGCAGACCGCGTCCGCGGGCGTTCGCGACCTCCGAACCACGGCCACT
The DNA here is from genome assembly GCA_963818245.1 of uncultured Planctomycetota bacterium. Classification (GTDB taxonomy): domain Bacteria; phylum Planctomycetota; class UBA11346; order UBA11346; family UBA11346; genus BOG-1363. The sequence continues at coordinate 91 of CAWFSD010000015.1, read as the reverse complement.
CCGCACCCCGCACTCCGCACTCCGCGCTTCCCAGACTCCAACTCCCCCACGATCAAGGTGGCCTGACATGGCCAACATCGCCGGCTACAAC